>NZ_BAAGZE010000020.1:0-234721 GCF_054778875.1 Spirosoma luteolum | reverse complement strand
GGTGCCCGTGTACCGGGGCGTAAACGTCAGCTGGCGTTCGTGCGTGCTGAGCACCTGACAACTGGCTTCGGTTATGCCGGCAAAGCCAAACGGGGCGGTCGAAGGTGGGTTGACGGTCAGCGTAAAACTACCGGTGGCAACGAGTAAACCAGGATCGGTTGCCGTGATAACAACCACGAAGGGAGCACCAGCCGGGCTGGTTGGCGTACCCGAAAGGGTGTTGCCGGTCAGGGTCAGGCCCGCCGGCAAACTGCTTGCCGAATAAGTTAGCGGGTCGCCATCGGCATCGGTGAATGTTCCGGCAGGTAGTACGTACGTGAAGGGCGCACCCACAACCGCGTTTTGACTGGTCAGCAGGCCGTTATACATCGGTGGCTGGTTTGTCACCTGGGCTTTGACGTTAATTGTTACAGTCGTCGACACCTGTTTGCCAGTCGGGTCGTCGACGGTGAATACCAGTACCGTCGTTCCGGCTGATGCAGGTGTCCAGGATAAGCTCGTCGACACAGGGTTGCCGACAGCGGGCAACGGGTTTGTGGCAATGACCCCCTCGGGTACCCCCATTGCCGTAAGCGTCAGCATGTCGGGATCGCTGTCGAAAGCCTTGACGGCAATGGATACGGGCGTCCCGACCGTGGCCTGGATGGTCGATCCGTTGACGGGCGTTGCGCCATCATCGTACACAAACACCGGGGCCTGGTTCGGTGCACTTACGGTGAAGGGCTGACTAACCGGGGTTGCGGTTTCAAAGGCTGCATTGCCGGGTTGTGCTGCCGTGATAGTGGTCGTGCCCGGCCCTACGATATGGATCTGGCCGTCTACAATGGTAGCGACGGCTGTATTTGAGCTGGTATAGTGTATGGGCAGGGTGGAACTGGCACTGGCACCGGGCGTAAAGTCAGGATCACCGACGGTCTTTGCCGGTAACGCAGCAAAGGTTATCGTTTGTAGTTGTCTGGCAACTTCCAGGGCAACGTCGTTGCCGGTGCCGCCGGCATAGGTGATTCGGAAGCGAAGCGCCCCGGCGGTGACAATACTGCCTTCGGCTAAGCCGCTGAACGTTCCGCTCACGGCCTCGTTCGATGTATTATCGATGATAACATACCTCGTGCCCACGGGCAGACTCGTTGCGTTGCCTGCGTTCCGGATGTTCAGTATGGCGCCGTCGAGCGATACCCCATTGGCTACCAGTTTGTCGGCAGTGCCAGCGTCGCTGTTCAGTTCCAGTTGATAGGTTGCGTTGGCCATCAGGCTCAGCGTTGCGGTCATTGTGAACGTACCTACCGAGTTGCCGGGCGCAATTCGTGCATTTGCTTTCACCGTTACGGCGCTATTGGTGGTCCCGGTTCCGGCCAGCGTTCCTCCGTTTACCGAAATCGGACTGGCCAGCGTACCATTAACAACCAGCGTTCCGCCATTGACCGTTGTTGATCCCTGATAATCGTTAGCGCCAGCTAAGATCAAGTTGCCATTGCTGACCGTGACGGTCGAGTAGTAGGGGGTGCCGCCAACCGTTGTTGTTCCGTTTCGGATCGGTCCGGTGATCGTTTGCGTGCCCGTACCGGTTTTTTCCAGGTTTATCCGTCCTTTATCCGTAACGGATGTGGTTGGGCCCGCACCGATGGTGCCTTCAAACGTTCCATCCTGGTTGTCGGCACCGATCAGCAGGGTGGGCGTTCCATTGGTAAGGTTTGTTCGGGATGCGATATAAGCGTCTGAGGTGCCATCGAGCGCACCGATCGTTTGTTTGCTGGCAGTAGAGGCTCCATTAAACAAAAGTAACGCGGTTGCCTCGGTGCCCATTGACAGCCGGAGCGGAGGAAGCATCACGTTGTCTGCCTCGGTAGTGCTTGTGGTTGGGTTATGCAGTTCAATTGTACCCTGGGCCAGCGTAAGGCCGCCCCGAAAGTCGTCCCAATTCATGGCTGGCTGAATCCGCAGGCCGGCGTAGGAACTGCTGCTGGCGTAGACAGGTGTTGTAATTTTCAGACCCTGCGTGCCGGCAACGTTTAGCAGTATCCTCGAATTCGAATTCGCATTGCCCATAAACAGTTTACGGGCGCCTGTATTGATGATAGTGATGGTGGGCAAACCCAACAACGCCTGAAAGGTTAGTCTGCCGCCATTGAGGCCACTCGCCAGGGTCAGCTCCCCAGTACCGTTCGATGCGTAGGTGAGGGTGCCAATGGTGACATTGCCATCCAGCTGCACGCCACCGATGCTGCCGAAACTGGTGCTTCCAAAGGTAGCGTTCGCCTGTGCGCCCCCCGGTACCGCTGAATTTGTCCAGTTGGTTGCCGTCGGCCATTTCATGAATCGATTGCCCGTTCCGTTCGTAATAGCAGTACTCGCTACGATGGGGGCTCCGCCCGGCCGCAGCGAAAGCTGAATGGTTGAGCCATTTACCGCCACAACCGCATAGTTGGTATTGGTCGTAAAACCGCCGGGAACAGTGCCCGTCAGCCGCACGAAATCGCCGACGGTAAATGTCTGGCCAGGCCAGGTCAGGTTTGCACTGCCTGCCACGGATGAAAGCGTGGTCGTCACTATACCGGCTGTATTGGACCAGGTTCCGTCGACGGCGCCCGGAATCTGATTGACCGTCAGGAGTTGCGACACGATGGGCGCCACGCTGTACTGGCCGTCGCCCATCTGCTGCGCCATAATCGTGGTGGTGCCGGGTTTGATAATATGAACTGTGCCATCGGCATTGATCGACGCAACGGTTGGGTTCGTACTGAAATAAACCACAGGTAGGCCGGAACTGGCGGTTGCCCCGGGAGAGAAGTCGGGCGAATTAAATTCCTTAGCCGGTATAGCCGGGAACGTGATTGCCTGGCTGCTGGGTTTTGCAGGTTCCTCGAGCGAGGCTGTCAGCGTACCGAACCCAAGTTGGTCGTAGCCACCACTGTTAGGCCCGTAGTTGCCACCTCCGCCTTCCGGCCGCACAACCTGCGCAAAGCGGGCTGTATAGGGAGCCGACAGCCCTTTCCGATTTACGTAGTGATTATACACCAGTTCCCAGACCGGGCGGAGGCTGGCCCGTCCGTCTTCCGAAACAACCGTGTGCACTGTTCCGATGCAGTTGCGGTAGGTAGTAAAGGGAACCTCGTAGCCCAGATTATATTTAGCGATGTATTCAAAACTTTTCAGGAGTCGGTTATCATCGTAGCCGTACAGATCGTCGCCCTGGTTCCACGCCATTTCACAGAACGCACCGGCCAGGGCTACCCCCAGCAGGGTATGCCCCTGATCGCGACCGCTTTCCTGCCACTGACCCAGGTCGCCGTGCAGGTAGGGTATTGCATTTCTGATGGCCCCGTTGCCAACGCCGTTTTTAAAATAGTCGACCGCTTCATTGTAAATATCTCTCCGGTCACACAACACGCCTATACTGAGTACAGAGGCCATGTTACACAAATCCCAGTTGGCATTGTAGTGGCTGGCACAGGCTCCGGTATGGTTGGCCAGCAAATCATGGTTCATCGGGTACCAGACGGTCAGCATCCAGTCCTTGAAACGGGTGAAATCGGCCGGTGCCCAGCCGCTGTAAGTGCGCATAATCTCGGCCGCATTGGCCAGCTGATATCCCTGCAGACCCGCCAGCAGAAATTTATCGGTGCCACCCATAGCCGTCATACCGGCCGACCAGGCGTTCAGAATGGCAATGGATTTGTCGGCGTAGGCATCGTCGCCCGAAATTTTCCAGCGGAGAGCGGTCTGGTAAGCGGCAGCCGCATCCCGGAAAAGGGGGGCGTAGTTCTCGGGGTTGGTCCCGTCGAAACCGCGGTAAACTGTGGCTGGAATCGGATTGGTGAAGGCCCGGGTCAGCGATGAATTCGCATTGGCGACCAGTACATCCCAGCCCGCTTTCCAGGGTTGGGCACCGGCACCGACGTTACGTTTCATCCGGTCGAAGTCGGCCTGTTTGTGGAGCAGACCGGGATGTTCAAAAGGCTGGCCGTAAACAGCACGCGTTGTGCATAGAGCCAGAATCAGGAAATAAGCAAGCCATTGACGGGCAATAAGGCCCTTACCCCGGCTGCTGACGGAACATACTGAATTCATGAAAAGGGAAGGCTAAAGGTGTAGTAGAAACAGGCAAGGCCATCCTGCGTCTGCGTAATGCGTAAACAGAATGGCCTTGATCTGGCTGTCTTGAAAAATTGGGGTGATTACCAGCCTGGGTTCTGGGTAAGCTGGGGGTTCAGCTGAATTTGCTGGGTAGGTATGGGAAGCAGGTAGTTTTTGTCGCTGAACGAGCGGCTGCCGTCGATAATGACATTCCCTTCCGCATCTTTAGGGGCAGAAGCCAGGGCCGGCCACAGCGACTGATATTCCGTTCCTGTCCATTTTATCCCGATCAATGGTTTCTGCAATTCACTGGCAGCCGCCCACCGTTTCAGGTCGTCGAGCCGGAAACCCTCGTTGAACAGTTCGACGCTCCGCTCCCGGCGAATCTCAGTCCGCATATCCAGGCCATTGGTCTGCACAAAGGCGTTGCTTAGTTTAGGCATGGCCTTGTTTACGCGGTTACGAACCAGGTTGAGCGACTTATCGAGGTCGGCATCGCTGATCGAGCCGGTTCGTTCAAACACAGCCTCGGCGTAATTGAGCAGCACTTCGGCGTAGCGGATCACCGGGTAATCATACGCTTCTTCATTGTCGGGTACAGCCCGCTCGGTAATCCATTTCTGACCGGCGTAGCCGCCCAGCCCACTCGCGTATAACTTGAAGGGCGACGCATAAGCCGTGGCCCGATCGGCTGGCCCGCTGGTCCAGTCGACGCGGGGGTTGTTGATGCCAAACCAATAATACCCACCCGGTACTTTCAGCGTGTACCGCATCCGGTTTTCACGATTCTGGAACTCAGACAGCATGGTTGCGTAGCCTTTGAATAAAGGCGACTTCTCGATGGGCAGCCCATCCTGACACAGAAACAGGTTGACAAAGTTTTTGGTAGGTGATACCTGCGCCTGCCGCGAAACGTTCTGGCGAATCTGACGGATTGTCCAGTCATAGCGATTGGCCAGAATATACTCGTTGTTGGCGCTTTTTGTGATGTTAGCTGGGTTCGACTTCTGGTTTTCCAGAATGAAGAGGTATTTCTGGGCCGAATCGCCAAGGGCGGCCGGGGCAAAGAGCTGGTACTGCCCGCCCGTGATAACGGCACCACTGGCGGCTACCGACGCATCGAGCAGGGTGTTGGCCCGGCTCACATTGTTGCGAAACTTCTGCCAGGTGCCTTCGTACAGCGCAACCCGACCCAGGAATGACTGGGCCACTTCCCGGTTGACCCGACCCTGCTCGGTGGCCTGGTTCTGGGCGGTTTTGGCGGGCAGCGCGGCAATGGCTTCGTTAAGGTCCTTCAGAATAAAATCGACCACTTCGTCGCGCGTGTTGCGCGGAGCCTGCAGCTCCGGCGCATCGGTTGCCAGGGGCTTACTGATGATGGGCACCCCACCGTAAATCTGCAGCAGATCGAAATAGACATAGGCCCGGAAGAATTTGGCTTCGGCTACATACTTGGCAATGCTGGCCTGATCGGCGTAGGCACTGGCCTTGCCGAGCATGTAGTTGATTGTACGGATCTGGCTGTAGTTGGCGTTGTAGTTGGCATCCGTAGTCGGCACGGTATTCAGCCCCCGGCTGAAAGCATTCTGGCCTGAGAGAAAATCGCTCTTAAAATCAGTGTGGTAGTTTTGGGTGGTGCCGTTTACGTCGTAGAGCACATCGATAAACGACCGCTCGTAGGTGTAAAACTGATTGGCGGCCAGCATGAAATCGTTGGGCGATTGCCAGTAAGCCGCGTCTGAGAGCTGATCGAGCGGGTCCAGATCCAGGGCTTTATTACAGCCATTCTGGGTGAGGGTCAGCGTACCCGCCAGCAGCAAGAGATAAATTTTCCGAAAGGATTTCATCGTTCGTTTGGTTGGGTTCAGGCCGGGCCGCAATGGGTTGGGTGGCCCGGCCTGAAGTCAGGTAATTAGAAAGTGAGGTTGACGCCCACGGTATGAAGCCGGAAGAATGGGTAACGCGTGAAGGTGGTTTCGTTATTGGCTCGACCAACGTTGCGCGTAGCTTCCGGATCCCAGCCATCGCGGATGTGCGAAAGTTCCCAGAGGTCGTTACCCGAGTAATAAACCCGAAGCCGATCGACCCGGAGCCGTTTGGTAATACCGGCCGGCAGCGTGTAGCCCACGGCCAGATTCTTCAGTCGAACATACGAGCCATTTTCCACGGCCCAGTCGGAGATCTGGTAGTTGTACAGGTTGTAGGTAGTTGCGTTCTGGCTGGCCGACAGAATCGGATAGTAAGCATCGGTGTTGGTGGGTGTCCAGGTGTTACCTACCCAGAAATCAGTCTGCCCCTGGAAAACCGACCCGAACGGTACCCGCCAGTTACCTTCCCGAAAAATGGTGCGCTGACCAACTCCCTGGAAAACGGCCATGAAGTCGAATCCTTTCCAGTCGGCACCCAGATTCAGCGCGAAGCTGTAGCGCGGATCGTCGCGCCCCAGGTATTTCAGGTCGCCCGGTACCGTTAGTTTACCATCGCCGTTAAGATCCCGGAAACTGTTGTCACCAAGGCGTACACCCGGCAGCGTGGCCGTCGTCAGGGGCATCCGGATATTATTACCGGGTGCCAGCGCCCGGGCGGCTGCCAGTTGCTCGGCCGTCTGAATCCGGCCTGCATATTCAAGGCCGAAGTACGACCCCAGGGGGTAGCCTTCTACGGCGCTGTTGAAACCCTGGTTCAGCACGTTCGAACCACCATAATTGAGCAGTATATTCTGGTTGTCGGTGAGGCTGGCTCCAAGTCGATACCCTACCTGACCGATCCGGTCATTCCAGTTCAGGGCCGCTTCCCAACCCCAGGTTTTCAGGTGGCCGATGTTGGCTGCGGGGGCCGTAGCGCCCAGCACGGCCGGAAATGTCTGACCCAGCAGCATATTCCGGTTGTGCTTGACGAAGTAATCGAAGCTACCCGACAAACGGCGGTTGAGAACCGAAAAATCAAGGCCCAAGTTGGTCGTTTCGATGCGCTCCCAGGTGCGGTTCAGACTAACCAGGTTGTTTGTTGGCGCTACGGTCACGACGGGGCTGGTGCCAATGATGGGGAGACCTGCACTGGTGGGCCCGTTGGTAGCGGCAATGTTTAGCAGCTGAATGTAGTCGTAGAGGCCAATGCCGCTCTGGTTGCCCACCGTACCGTAGGAGCCCCGTAGTTTCAGGTCGTTGATGAACGCCAGATTTTTCAGGAAGTTTTCCTGCGACAGGCGCCAGCCGCCCGAAATGCCGTAGAAGAGCTGCCAGCGGTTCGATGCATTGAATTTCGACGAACCGTCGTAGCGGGCATTCAGCTCCAGCAGGTACTTCTGCTGGTAGGCATAGTTGAAACGCCCGAAGTAGGAGCCGATCGCATAATGGCTCTGGCTTTCGGTAACACTTTTGGTGGTGGCATCACCAATGCCAAGGTTCAGCGAAGGAACATTGTCGTTGGCAATGTAATTGGTGCGGGCCGTATAGGCGTTGGCTTCGTCACGCTCATAGTTGGTACCCACAGTCACGCTTACATCATGATCCTGGCCAAAGGTTTTGGCGTAGTTCAGGTAGGCATTCAGGGTGGCGTAGGCATCTTTTACCAATCGGCGCAAATAGTAGGAGTTTTGCCGGGTTGGGTTATCGGCCGCCTGAATGGTACCCAGATAATTGTACCAGGGAATTACTTTTTGCTGTTCCTTAATATCCGTAGCCGTCCAGTTGTAGCCAGCCTGCCCCACCAGGCTCAGGTTTTTGTTCAGCTGGTAGCTCAGCCGGACGTTGGTGAACACGCGGTTGTTATACTCCTTGTTTTCGCCCCCCAGCTCAGCCTGCCAGTTTGGGCTGTACTGGGTGCCCCACGAGTAGGGCATACCATTGAGAGCCGATACCGGAAAACCGGGCTGCTGATACTGCCCCATTACGGCGTTGATCAGCGTTGGCTGAACGATATCGTTTTTTTCGAGCGAGATGTTGGTTTCCAGCTTGAGTTTGTTGGTGAACTGGTAATCATGCGTGAGCCGGATGTTGTAGCGGCTATTGGCGTTCTTGCCCCATTGCAGCAGACTGCCATCGTTCAGATAGCCCAGCGACAGGCGGTAGCCGGCACGCTCACTACGACCCGAGAGGCTTAGGTTATGCTGGGTCGAGGTGGCTTTTCCCCAGAGCACATCCACCCAGTTCGTATTTAGGATAACCTGGTCTTTTACATCGCCGAAGCCTGGGTTGAGCGGATTGTTGGCCGGCGATATGGTGCCATTGTTCGTGTAATCGATATAGCCCGACGCCGGCGGATTCAGCATCAGCTGGCCGAGTCTGTACCAGAGAAACGTGGTTGGGGGCGTACCGTAAAAATCGTTGGTCGTACCGTCTACCAGGCCCTGACCAAACTGCTGCACATTGGCCAGGTGTGGCTGCAGCCCCAGTACTTTCTGGGATACCGAGCCATCATACTGAATCGTTGTTTTCCCACTTTTGGCCCGTTTGGTGGTCACCAGCACAACCCCGCCGGCGGCCCGGGCGCCGTAGATGGCGGCCGAGGCATCTTTCAGAAACGACATGTTCTCAATGTCGTTGGGGTTAATCGAGTTCAGGGCGCTCTGGCTGCTGACCGCCACACCATCGATCAGAATCAGGGGTTCGGTACTGTTGGTCGACGTGGCGCCCCGGATCTGGAAATTCCAGCTGGCCCGACCCGGTGCGGCTGAGTTGCGCGTGACAATAACGCCCGGCACCTGTCCCTGCAGGGCCGATAAGGGGTTATCGACAACGCCCCGGTCCTGAAATACTTTGTTGTCGATAGTAGCCACCGATCCGCTCAGCGTTGCCCGTTTTTGCGTACCGTATCCAACCACAACTACCTCATCCAGACCGCGGGCTTCGCCTTTCAGCTGCACATTCAGCGTGGTTTGTTTGCCGGGCGTAACTTCCAGCCGTTCGTAACCGACAAAGGAGAAAACCAGAACGGCGCTTTCGTCTGGCACCACCAGCGAGTACTTGCCGGCTGCGTCGGTGGTAGTGCCGCGCATCGTATTTTTGATCGCAACGGTAACCCCCGGCAAAGGCTGGTTTTTTTCGTCGGTAACTACACCCGTAATGGTCTGTGCTGCCGCGGCCAGCGCGTCGGTTTTCACGGCCGGAGCGGTCGTTGTCTGACTGGTGCTGTTGCTGCTGAGAATGATTTGCGAACCAACCACTTCGTAGCTGACCTGCAGGGGCGACAGCAGCGCATTCAGCACCGAGGCCAGTGACTTGTTCTGCACCGTCAAATTAACCTTTCGATCCGAGCGAATAATCTGCGGACTGTACACAAACCGCACAGAGGCCTGTTTGCCAATCTGTTTGATGGCCTGTTCGACCCGCTGGTTCTCGATCGTGACGGAGATGGGTCGACTTAAAATCTCCTGGCCCTTACTGTCCAGCGCTACTACAAGACTCGAGAACCAGGCCATCAGAAAAAGCTGATAGCAGGTTATTCGGATGATCCTGGCGAAAATCATTCTTGGTTTCGTATTGGTTTGCATAGTTTTAGAATAAATACCGGTTTGGGTTGGCACAAGACATCCTTATCCAGGCGGAACCGGATGTCCCTGGAGGAATCGAAAAAGGCTGTAGAGGGTGAAGGTCAGCCCGGCTGGAACCGGGGGCGGCACGCTGGTCAGGGTAGGCGGGCCGCGGTATTGGAAAGCATGCGTGTTCGGTTATGTTGATGAGGAAATTCAGTGGCGCAGCCCATTTATCGACATCCTTTGCTGTGAATGACGATCTGAGCGTCAACCACTTCGTATGTTGAATTCGTTGCCCGGCAAATCAAATCGAGCTTTTCAAACAAAGACTCGGATCCGAATTCAGCCGTCAGCTCGCACCCGGCCAGCAGTTCGGCGTCGTAATTGACGATGATGCCGTAGGCCGCTTCGAGTCGCTCAAACACCGAAACCACCGGCGTGTGCTCGAATACAAGGGGCCGCGTCTGGCTGGTAGGGCTCAGCACGGGTTCCGGTAAAGCCACTAACGAACGCTCCAGCTGGCGATCGCTGGCCTGAAGCGTTGCCTGCTGATTGGGGGTCAGAATAAGGGCCGGTTCATTCCCCGCGATCTCACCGATTTCACCGCTGGCCGGCGTCTTGAAAACCGATACCTTCCCGGTTCGCACAATCACTTTCGCTTCGGCATCATCCGGAAAGGCACGGATGGTAAAACTGGTGCCCAGAACCTGCGTTGTTAGCTGATGGGTATAGACAAAGAACGGTTGTCTGGGCCGGCGCACCACCTCGAAGAAAGCCTCACCGACCAGAAAAACGTCGCGCCGGTTAGCCGTAAACGCTCGCGGAAAACTGATCCGGCTGCCCTTATAGAGCGTAACCTTGCTGCCATCGGGCAGACGGACCAGCTGACTGGCGTTTGAGGTGTTCTGTCGCTGCAGCAGTGTTCCCGCCTGCTTTTCAATGGTATGCTGGTACGAAGCCAGCGGTGTTGCGTTGTGCTGTGTGTAGACATAGACCAGCGTACCCAACCCAACTAAAACCGTAGCCGCTGCCAGCCACGCCCATTGTACAAATCGGGTCGGTAAGCGTGGGGGCGGAATCGTATGCAGGTCCTGCGCTTTCTGCCGGTTGTCGCGTATCCGCGCTACTTCGCTGGCAACCTCTTCGTCCGATAGTTCTTCATGCGCCTGCTGCATCTGACTGACGAACTGGCGGGCCGCCAGCACTAAATCCACTTTATCAGGATTCGCCTGAAGCCACTCATTCCAGAAAACCTGGTCAGCGGGCGTGTTTTTCAATACCCATTGCTGAAACTGGTGGTCAAGTACAAATTCATCAAAGGTGTAATGTGTATAATCGGGCATGGAAGCAACTGGCGGGTTTCGTCATTACAGGGAAGTAGTGCCTTGCTTCGGGGCTATACCCTTTTCTTCCCATTTTTTTTTGAAAAAATGGTATCCGCCAGTTTCGTAAACAGCCGAATCCCGGTCTTACCCTGCCAGAACAACAGCTGGCGGGGGTAAGACCGGGATTCGGCTGGGGTGGGGCGGTCCTAGTGGAACAGGCGGACCGGCAGTACAGCGCGTAGCTGGGTAACGGCCCGGTACAGAAAATTGGCAACCGTTTGCTTCTCTATAGCCATGACCTGGGCAATGTCATCGTTAGTCAGGCCCTCATAGAACTTCAGGAAAACTACCTCCTGCTGTCGTTTGGGCAGCTGATCGACGGCGCGCCGGAGGTGCTGCTCCGTCGACGCCAGGGTTTCATCAGCAATCCATTTAAAGTCGGCCGTCAAATCATCGGCAGTGGCGGTTTCCCACTCAACCCCTTCACCGGAAAGAACCGGCCGGGCTGTTTCACGGCGAATCCGGCGGAACAAATTGTTACGAAAGGCTTTGATGAGGTAGATCGTTACGTAGGGCGTTTCAACGATAACCCCGCGCCGGTTCCAAAGCTCCAGAAACAGATCCTGGATGCAGTCTTTGATCAGATCACGGTCTTTGGTGAATCGGGTGGCGTAGTTGAACAACACTCTATACCGGGCCTGGACCAGTTGATCAAAAGCAGTTTCATCCCCTGCCTTGAATCGAATCCAGAGCTGGGCCATTCGTTGTTCATCTGCCGGGACTGATTGTGAACTCGTCATAGGGTGTCAATCTAAAAGTAAAGCCGTAGTGGAGAAACAAGAGGGTATCGAAACGGGCCAACAGCACCAACTATTCCTTTGGTATCCCCTGTTCTAATGGGTCATTGCCTGGAAAAGTACAATTATGGCATTGGAAAGGGTAAAACTAATTGTTGCCCGTTAAAGCCCATTTCGACCACATAACCGGATATATTCAACTAAAATACCTTATAAGTGCAAGATGTCAAGGCGCAGACGGCCGGTTGCCGAACAGAAATGCCCTGTTTTTTTATGCAAACGTTTGCGGAAACGTTTGCATAATGTGATTATGCCCGAGTTTTATTAAATTTTTCTCCATAAACTTGTTCCTGCTCGTTCTGGGGCCTGGAATGAACGTTATGGTGAATTATAGGAAAAATCTAATTTTTGAGGTTGAATGAAAAGTGCGCCGGTTACGATTAAAGACATTGCCCACAGACTGAACGTTTCGATTTCCACGGTATCACGCGCGCTGCGCGATATGCCCGAAATTCATCCGGACACGCGCAAGGCTGTCATGCGACTGGCGGAGGAGCTGGATTACCAGCCCAATCAGCTGGCTAAAAATCTGGTCAAGAGCCGCACCAAAACCATTGGGGTTATTTTTCCCAATCTCTCGTATCATTACTTCTCGGCGATGCTCAACAATCTGGAAGAAGCGGCTATGCAGGCGGGCTACAGTGTGCTGGTCGCCCAGACGAACGAGTCGTATATGCGCGAAACGATCAGCATTCAAAATCTGATGCGCAGCCAGGTCGAGGGACTTGTGCTGTCGCTTTCGCAGGATACAACTGATTTTGAACACATCCGGCGGCTGGTCAGGCGAAAATTGCCGATCGTGCTGGTCGATCGTATTGCCGACATCGATTCGGTGTCTAAAGTCATGGTTGATAACCGGGCGGCTGCTTACAAGGCTACCGAGCATTTAATCCGGCAGGGTTGTCAGCGAATTGGCTTTTTGGCGGGACCGCCCCAGCTGGCACTGAGCAACCAGCGGATTGAAGGCTATCTGGCAGCTGCTGCCGACTACAGCGTAACAGCCGGCAATCAGTACCTGCGGCACTGCGACTATACCAACGAAAATACGATTCTGCAAACACTGGCGCTTATGAGTTTGCCGCAACCGCCCGATGGTGTCGTAACCATCAGTGATCGTATTGCGTATGCTGCCCTGTATGCCATGCAGCAGAAAGGATTGACTGTACCGAAGGATGTTGCGGTGGTCAGCTTCAACGACGAACCCGTTTCGTCTTACTTTTCGCCGACTCTGAGCAGTGTTCGTCAGCCCATACCCGACATGGCCACCGAAACGATTCGGCTGTTGCTGAGCCAGATCGAAAGCCCGGACGTGATTCGCGACGAGACGAAAGTGTTTGATACGCAGCTTATCATCCGAGAGTCGTCGCTTCGGAATCGGCTGTCATAGCCAGACAGTGGCGGGCCTGCAGGATGCCTGAGAGCGCCTGGGCCGGGCCGACAGCCGTATCCGATTGGGAAGGACAACCGGTTGCATGGCTGAGCGGCTACGTATCTGGCCCGCCCCGATCGGTATTCCGCTGGCAGCCTCGTCGGGTTTTGGGTTGCGCTACGCAAAACGCCGGGCGCAGGGCAACCAGCAAAAAGCAACTGACGAATAAGCCCGAAGCCCCATACCTGCAAGGGCAGATACCGGGCTTCGGGGCTACCGGCAGGCAGACCGGTCACGCCTTGACACTATGCCTGAGCAGCCAGCACCGACGACGGTGTTTCGACCACCAGGTCGGCATGCAGACAGATGCCATCGGCGCCGTGCTGTTCGATGAACTGCCGTAGTCTGAAAAGCTGCTGCTGCAATTCCTTGATGCGTCGTTCGCGCGCCTTGATGTCTTCTTCCTGACAGGACGCCGAGATTTTGGCTTCGTGAAAACGCACCTTTACGTGAACCATCTGGGTAAGAATCGACAGCGCATCCTGGGCGCTGAAATGGCCATCAATCAGTTTGGTTTGCATGGCAATGCGGGGAGAATGATGTTTGGAAAATGGGGTTTATCAATCAGCAATACCTACTGACCCTGGCCCATCGAAAAGGCGGGCTTGCCATCGAAGGCATACAGGTTCTCGGTTTTGATCGTGTCGATGGTTTCGCCAAGGGCGTTCGACAGAATATGAATGACATCGGCGCTCTCGACCGGCTGACCGCTCGCCCCAACGTAGCGGCAACGCCAGTGATCGGTGCAGAACGTTTCGTCGAAACCGTCGGGCCAAACCTTAATGCCCCGGTTCGTAATCATTTTAAGGGTCATGGTTGCCGGTGCCAGAGGCTGCATTCGGGCCGCCAGTTCGGCGGGGTCGGTGCCGGCCCAGTGTACGAACACATCGACCCCGACCAGGGTCTTCGGCACCGGTGACCGGCGTTGGTAACGAGGTAGCTGCAGCGCCCCCGCCTGCTTGTAGTGCACCGGTTTGAGCGTTGTCGGCTGCTGCCCCAGCCGGGCAATGACGGCCTGGGCGAAGGCCCGGGTGCCTACTTTCTCACGGCTAACGCCTTCTTTATAGATGTCATACGTATGGATGCCATCCTCAATGGTTTTAAGCCAGGCATTCTGAACCCGGGCTGCTACGTCGACCTGCCCAATGTGGTTCAGCATCATAACCGCCCCCTGCAGCAGCCCGGAGGGGTTGGCCAGATCCTGACCGGCCCGCCGGGGGGCCGAGCCGTGAATGGCTTCGAACATAGCGCAGCTGTCGCCGATATTGGCCGAGCCCGCCAGCCCGACCGAACCGGCAATCTGGGCCGCCACATCGGATAGCACATCGCCATACAGATTCGGCATCACCAGCACATCGAAGGCTTCGGGTGTATCGGCGAGTTTGGCCGCGCCAATGTCGATGATCCAGTGTTCGGGCGTGATGGCGGGGTGCTGGGGCGCTATCTCTTCGAAGACCTGATGAAACAACCCGTCGGTCTGCTTCATGATGTTGTCTTTCGTGAAACAGGTTACCTTCCGGCGGCCATACTGGTTGGCGTAGGCAAAGGCGTAGTGTACAATCTTTTCGCAACCTGGCCGGCTGATCAGCTTGAGACACTGCACCACCTCGTCGGTCTGCTGGTGTTCGATACCGGCATACAGATCTTCTTCATTTTCGCGAATGATTACCAGGTCCATCTGCGGGTGTTTGGTGTCGACAAACGGGTGCAGACTCATGCAGGGCCGCACATTGGCATACAGGCCGAGCATTTTCCGGATCGTAACGTTCAGGCTCTTGTAGCCACCGCCCTGGGGTGTGGTGATCGGCGCCTTCAGGAAAACCTTGTTCCGGCGCAGGCTCGTCCAGGCTTCGGGCGAAATGCCCGATGTGTGCCCCGCCAGGTAAGCTTTTTCGCCGACCTCGATTTCGTCGATGTCCAGTTGGGCGCCGGCTGCGGCCAGAATAGCCAGGGTGGCATCCATAATTTCTGGTCCGATGCCATCACCCTTTGCTACGGTAATACGTGTCATGTGTAGTACTGATTTTGTTTGGTGGGGCAAAGTTGACAAGCCTGTTTCATAAATTTTTATTTATAGTTTTGATGAAATTCATAAGCAAAATTTATGAACTACACCCTGCACCAGTTACAGGTCTTCCTGACAATCTCGCAAACGCTGAGCATCACCAAAGCGGCCGAAGTGCTGCACCTGACCCAGCCGGCGGTCTCGATCCAGCTGAAAAATCTGCAGCAGCAATTCGATATTCCGCTGACCGAAGTGGTTGGCCGGCGCATCCATCTGACCGATTTCGGGCGGGAAATTGCCGTGGCAGCCGGAAAAATTCTGGACGAAGCCTACGCCATTAATTACAAAACGCTCGCTTATCAGGGGCTGCTCCACGGCAAGCTGAAGCTGGCTGTGGTGTCGACGGGTAAGTATGTGATGCCTTACTTTCTGGCCGGGTTTATTCGCCAGCATCCGGGCATCGATCTGGAAATGGACGTTACCAACCGGCAGAAAGTGCTGGCCAGTCTGGAAGCCAACGACGTAGATTTTGCGTTAGTGTCCATATTGCCGCAGCAGGTACCCGTGCGGCATATTATCCTGATGACCAATCGGTTGTATCTGGTTGGGCCCGGTCAGCCGGCGTCACAGACGCGGCCCTACACGCCCGAGGAAGTCGCATCGCTTCCGCTGATTTACCGCGAGAGCGGGTCGGGAACGCGGATGGTGATGGAGACGTATATGCGCGACAACCAGCTGACGGTGCCGAAGAAACTTGAACTTACGTCGAACGAAGCCGTCAAACAGGCCCTTATCGCGGGGCTGGGGTATTCGATCATGCCCCTGATCGGGCTCAAGCATGAACTGCTGGGGGGCGACCTGAACATTCTGCCCGCTCGGGGGCTGCCGCTCGAAACCAGCTGGAATCTGGTCTGGCACAAAGACAAGCAGCTCTCTCCGGTTGCCCAGGCTTACGTAACCTACGTCACCGCCAGCAAAGATGCCATCAGCCAGGAACAGTTTGGCTGGTGCAGTTGGTACGATGCCTGAACTGGCCGGTCGATCCGGCCCTACGAAAAAGGGCTGGCCCCATCGGTGATCGACGGGGCCAGCCCTTTTACAATGCCTGAACTGGCAGCGTCTAGTTCAGACTGCTTTTGTACTGGTTCGGCGTCATGCCAACCAGATTCTTGAACAGTCGCGTGAAATAAGGCGGATTTTCGAAGCCGAGGGCATAGGCCGTTTCGGCAATCGACTTGTCTGAACTGCGCAGCCTTTCCTTGGCTTCCTCGATCAGAAACAGGTGAATATGATCGAGGGCCGTTTTGCCCGTTTCCTGCTTGAGCAGATCGCTCAGGTACCGGGGCGACAAATTCAGCTCGCCCGCCAGAAAATGCACGCTGGGCAGCCCTTCCTGCCGGTGTAGCCCCTGTTCGAAATAACGGGTCAGCAGGTTGTGGAACCGCGTGATGGTCGTGCCCGACAGCACCGTGCGGTTGATAAACTGACGCTTGTAAAACCGCTGGGCGTATTTCAGCACCGAGTCGATGTGCGTCAGGATAATCTCCCGGCTGAACTCATCCTGGTTGTTGCGATACTCGGTGCCAATTTTCTCATAAAGGTCCCACATGATGCGCTCTTCGGCGGGCGACAGGTGGAGGGCCTCATTGATCTCATAGTCGAAATAGGCGTAGTTCCGGATGGCGTTGTGCAGCGGACTGCCAAGCAGGTAGTCTTCGTGAATAAAGATGACAAACGCTTTTTCGGCCAGTTCTACGTTGCTGATTTCGACCAGCTGCCGCGGCTTTACAAACGACATGGAGCCATTGTGATGGTCGTAGCTGGTCTTACCATACAAAAACGTGCCCGACTTGATTTTTTTAAGCGAAATCATGTAGAAATCGCCCGTAAACTGCTGGCTACCCCACGAGCAGGTGGTCAGCTCCTGACAGGTCAGCAAACTAAGCTGCGGATGTTCGGGTTGCGGGTAGCCGCCGGCGCGGTGCAGGTCGGCAAGGGTTTTGTAATGGACCATCAGCCAGTATCGTTAAAAGACAACCACCAGTTTACCAATCGTTGTGCCCGACTCCAGTTGCCGGTGGGCCTGCCGAAACGTTTCGGCCGTCAGCCCATTCAGCTGGGTTTGCCGCGTCGACACCAGTACCCCGGTGTCGTAGAGCGCAGCCACCTTAGTCAGAATCCGGTGCTGTTCAATCATGTCGTCGGTCTGGAAGCTTGACCGAGTAAACATCAGTTCCCACGAAAACGTCACACTTTTTCCTTTCAGTTTGGTGAGCGCTACGGGCTGGGCGCTCCCCGTAATGGAGGCAATGTGGCCCTGTGGCTTGATCAGCTCGACCATGCTGTCCCAGTAGGCGTTGTTATCCACCAGATCAACGATGTAGTCGACCTGCTGGATGCCCAGTGCCCGGATCTCGTCGACCAGCGCCCGGTGATTGACCACCTGATCGGCCCCCAGCTGCAGGCACCAGTCGGTGGTTTCGGGGCGCGAAGCTGTGGTGATAACCCGCAGCCCCAGCACTTTTTTGGCCAGCTGAATGGCAATCGACCCTACCCCGCCGGCTCCACCGATGATGAGCACGGTTTTACCGGCGTCGCGTTCGGCACTGAGCCGCATCCGGTCGAAAAAGAGTTCCCAGGCCGTCAGCGCGGTCAGGGGTACAGCGGCTGCATCGGCAATCGACAAACGGGCGGGCCTGCGACCCACAATCCGTTCGTCGATAACCTGATACTCGGCATAACTGCCTGATTTGGTGATATCGCCCGCGTAATAAACCGCATCGCCCACGGCAAACAGGCTTACCTCACTGCCCACGGCCACCACCGTACCAACGGCATCCCAGCCGATAATCTTGGGCGTGTCGAGAACCTGGTTCGGTGCCGCGTTCTGCCGGATCTTGTAATCGACGGGATTGACCGAAACGGCCTGCACCTGTACCAGCAACTCACGGCCAGTAGGGGTGGGTGTATCGATAACTACATCGAGAAAGCTCTGCGGATCGTCGATGGGGAGGGAGGTTTTGAAGCCGACTGCGTTCATGGGTGTTTGTTTTAATTGCTAAGAACGGGGTTTATGCGATTGCACGACCGGGATTATTTGCCGTGGGCCTGGGTGCTTACGTCTTTCCAGGCATCCCAGGTGGCCAGGCGGTCCTTGTAAACGTCCTGTACGAGCGGGAAGCCAACTTTACCCAGTAGCAGCCGCAGCGGTGGCTCGCTGGCGTCGATCAGCTGGAGTACGGCAGGCACCGTAGCGGCCGGTACGCCATAATCGTCGGGGTTGTAGGCAGCCCGGAAGGCCGCTTTCAGCGGTTCATAGGCTTCGATCGGGTTCGACCGGCCAGCCGAATTGGTGGCCCATTCGGTTTCAAACCCGTTGGGTTCGAGCAGCGTCACGTGGATACCAAACGGTTTTACCTCGCTGGCCAGTGTTTCGCTCAGCCCTTCGACGGCAAATTTAGAGGCATTGTACAGGCCCAATGTCGGGAAGGTGTAAAGCCCCAGCACACTCGACACCTGAATGATGTGGCCGCTTTGCTGCGCCCGCATCACCGGCAGCACCGCCTGCGTGATCCAGAGCAATCCGAAAAAGTTAACCTCCATCTGCTGCCGCGCTTCGGCTTCGGTGGCTTCTTCAACCGTGCCGAACAGGCCGTAGCCGGCATTGTTGAGCAGCACATCGATACGCCCCAGCTGTTGCTGAACGGTGCTGATAACGTCGTAGCATTGATCCCGGTTGGTAACGTCGAGCTGCAGCGGCAATACCTGGTCGCCAAACTGCTCGACCAGATCGTTCAGATCGGCGAGGTTGCGGGCCGTTGCTGCCACGCGATCACCCCGTTCGAGCAGGGCTTTTGCCCAGATTTTACCAAAACCGCGCGATGCGCCCGTAATTAAGACTGTCTTAGCCATGTGTGTAGTGTGTTTGATTTGTGGGTACAAAGGTGGCAGGCCGGGAGCCGTTCCGGCTTATACAGATGGCGGAACCTGTTATACATTTTTACGTCCGGGCCGGTTTGTCTGGTCGGCTGCATCGCTGCATAGTCTGTCTTAACCAATTGTTAGCCAGTGCTTTGGTCAGGGTGGGGGTTGCCTTTACTCAGCCGGGCCGGTGGGCCTGGCGGTACTGACTGGGCGTCGATTGCAGCCGGGCTCTGAACAGCCGGTTCAGCGTGCCCGGATTGTCGAAGCCCGTACGGGTGGCAATAACGCCAATCGGTTCGTCGGTCAGCAGCAGCAGCTGGCAGACATGCGTGAGCCGCACCGTGTTGACATAGTCGATCAGGGTCTGGCCGGTCTGCTGCCTGAACCATCGGCAAAAGGCGTTGGGACTTAGATGACAGCGGGCGGCCATATCGGCCAGCGACACCGGGCGCTGGTAGGCGGTATTGACCCAGTCGATGGCCGTTCGGATTCGGGTCGTGGGGTCGGCCAGGGTAGCGGGACGCCGGTAGGTGGGAGCCAGAATCGGCTCGCGGTCGGCCAGGGTTGTCAGCTGGGTGAGCGTTTCGAGCAGCGCTACCAGCGCGGGCAGGCCGTTGCGGTCGGTTACGGCCCGCAGGCTGCTGAGCAGTGTTTCGGGCGGCTGGCGCAGGTGCAATCCCCGGCCTGCCTCGGCAAAGAGGGTTCGTAGCGGGGCGCTCTCCGCAAACGCATCGAACAGCTCCGCCCGAAACTGAATGCAGTGGGCCTCGACCAGACTGCCGTCGGCCGATTTGTAGCTCACAAAGGTGTGGGGAATGCCCGCGCCGATCAGAAACAGATCGCCCTCGTTGTACAGCGAAATATCGTTGCCGATGAAGCGGATGCCGGTACCTCTGGTAAAGAGTACCAGTTCGAGTTCGGGGTGGTAGTGCCAGTGCGACGTAAAAGCCGGCTGGTGCAGGACAAAGGCACGAAACGAGGCCGTTGGGCTTTGGCTGATACCGGCTTCCAGTTCGGGGCGCATGGCGAATGTTACCTGTCTGTCAGGTGAAAAAAGACAGGCGCGATAAAATTGGTAAAATTTCGGCCAAAATCGGGCAAACGAGAACGGCGCAGTCGAACGGACCTTTGCAACGGGCAGCCTGAGAAAACCGACTGCCTTGCACGCTATGGAACCGCTAACACTGCCGTACAGCCTCACCCCCGATCAGATCCGGTTTTACCAGACCAACCGGTTTATCAAACTTAAAAACGTGTTCGACGCCGACACGCTGGCGTATTACGGCGACGCCATCAGCCGGCAGGTCGAGCGCATGAACACGGCCATAACCCCGTTGGCCGACCGCGACACCTACGGAAAAGCATTTTTACAGTTGTTCAACCTCTGGCGTACCCATGATACCATACGCGACTTTGTATTCAGCCGGCGGCTGGCCGGTATTGCCGCCCAACTCATGCAGGTCGATGGCGTGCGGCTGTACCACGATCAGGCGCTGTTTAAAGAAGCGGGGGGCGGCATTACGCCCTGGCACGCCGATCAGTACTACTGGCCGCTGAGTTCCGACAAAACCATTACGGCCTGGATTCCGCTGCAGGCAACCCCCCTGTCGATGGGGCCGCTCGAGTTTAGCGCCGGCAGTCACCAGATCGTGGCCGGCCGTGACCTGAAAATTGGCGACGATAGTGAACGACAGATTGCCGAGAAGCTTCGGGTCACCGATTTCGCCCACGTGGTGGAGCCTTTCGAACTGGGCGAGGTAAGTTTTCATTCGGGCTGGGTGTTTCACCGGGCGGGCGCCAACCAGACCGATCAGATGCGTAAGGTGATGACGGTGATTTACATGGACAAAGACATGGTGCTGAGTCAGCCCACAAACCCGAACCAGGAAAACGACTGGCATACCTGGTGTCCGGGCGCGCGGGTAGGTGCGATTATCGACACCGAACTGAACCCGGTTCTGTACGAGCCGCTCACCCGGTTTGCTCAGGGCTGAGGGGCCATGGCCGGGCGTACCATCAACGCCGATAAGTCATTACCTTTCGGACGGTCGGCGGGGTCGGCCAGTCAAACCGGTCCAGATCGTTTATGCAGGGGGTATTTATCGACTACGTTTTTCTGATTCTGATTATTCTGGGGCTGGTTATGCTGGCCAACAAACTGCGGCTGGCTTATCCGATCGTACTGGTGCTGGGTGGGCTGGTTCTCAGCCTAATCGATCGTTTTTCGGGCGTAACCATCGATCCCGAACTGGTCTTTCTGATTTTTCTGCCCCCGCTGTTATACGAAGCCTCGTGGCAGATTTCGGCCAAGGAGTTCTGGCGCTGGCGACGGGTCATCACCAGCTTTGCCTTCCCGATTGTAATACTGACGGCGTCGGTGGTGGCCGTGGTGGCCAATGCGGTGCTGCCCGCGTTTAGTTTGGCGCTGGGCTTTCTGCTGGGTGGTATCGTGTCGCCCCCCGATGCCATTTCAGCCAGCACGATCATGCGGCAGGTCAACGTGCCTAAAGAGATGGTCAGCATTGCCGAGGGGGAAAGCCTGCTCAACGATGCCTCGTCGCTGATCGTGCTGCGGTTTGCGCTGGCTGCGGTCATAACGGGGCAGTTTCACTGGCAGGAGGCCGTTACCAGCTTCGGGCTGGTCGTTGTGCTGGGCAGTGCCATCGGCCTGCTGGTGGGCCTGGTTTTCTACGCCATCCACCGCTGGCTGCCCACTACCCCGAGCATCGATATTATACTGACCCTGCTCACGCCCTACTGCATGTACTACGCAGCCGAACATTTCGGCTACTCGGGCGTGCTGGCTGTGGTGAGCGGGGGCGTGTTTCTGTCGCTGAAACGGCAGTCGCTGCTTACCTACCAGAGCCGCACCCAGGGTATCAACGTCTGGACCAACCTCGTATTTGTGCTCAATGGGCTTGTCTTCCTGCTGATCGGCCTGCAGCTACCCACCATTGCCAAACAGCTGGAAGAAGTCAGCTTGGCCGAAGCCGTCGGGTACGGTCTGCTGATTTCGGTGGTGCTCATGGTCACCCGGCTTATCTGGACGTTTGGCGCGGCTCAGTTTACGCGCTTCATGAGCCGGTTCATCACCGTGGCCGATCCCAATCCGAACTGGCGCGGGCCGCTGATACTGGGCTGGTCGGGCATGCGGGGCGTGGTGTCGCTGGCTGCGGCCCTCTCCATTCCAATCAGCATCGACGGCGGTGCGCCCTTTCCGCACCGCAACCTGATCCTGTTCATTACGTTCGTGGTGATTCTGGTTACCCTGGTGTTTCAGGGGCTGACCCTGCCGTGGCTTATCAGGTGGGTAAAGTTTCCCGACCGCTCGGCTGCCGAACAGCAGCAGGAACTGGTCATCCGGCAGGCCGTGGCGCGGCAGTCGGTGGCGTTTCTGGCGCGTCGGCGCGCGTCGGCCGGGTCAACCAATCCGCAACTTAGCAACCTCTACAACCGCTACCGCACGGAGCTGGGCCTGCTGGAGGCCGAGGCCACCCTATCGGATGCCACCCGGCAAAGCGACCGGCGCGACTACCAGCAAACGTACCTTGCCCTGCTCGAGCAACAGCGCGCCTGGCTGACGGAGCTGAACCGCCAACCCGAATCGGACGAAGAACTGATCCGAAAACACCTGTACCTGATCGATCTGGAAGAGGTCAAGGTCAGGGGCTGGATGGGGCCTGATGCCGAAGTGGGGGGCTGACCCAAAAAAGCAAAACAGCGCCCCGCGTGGTTTTGCCTACAACAATCCATGCTTTGCCTACAGGCGGGGCCGGCTGCGGGCAGACTTTTGTACTGCTAAAACGCAGTTGTATGAACATCTCCCTCTCGGGCTCGCTGGGGCACATCGGCCTCCCCCTGGCCCAACGCCTTCGGCAGCGTGGGCACAGTCTCACCCTAATCAGTCAGGAACCCGCCCGGCGCGGGGCCATCGAAGCCCTGGGCGCCCGGGCCGCCATCGGGTCGCTCGACGATGCCGAATTCCTGACGGCCGCCTGTCGGCAGGCCGATGCCCTGTTTGCCATGGTGCCGCCGGCTTTCGCGGCTGCTGACCCGCGGGCTTATTACCAGCGCATCGGCCGTGCTTACCAGCTGGCCATCGGGCAGGCTGGGGTGCCGCGGGTGGTGCACCTGAGCAGTTACGGTGCCGACCTGGCCCAGGGCACCGGCCTGATTCTGGGCTCGCACGATGTCGAACAGCTGTTGAATGCAGTACCCCGGCTCAGCCTCACCCACCTTCGTCCAGCGTACTTCTACAACAATTTATTCGCGTTTATCGAGGGTATCCGAACGCAGGGCGAAATCCGGGCCAACTACGGGGGCGATCAGCGGCTGGCCCTGGTGGCCCCTGCCGATATCGCTGCGGTGGCGGTCGATGCGCTCGAAACACCGACCGGCTTCGACAGGGTCCGATACGTTAGCAGTGATGAGCAGACGGGGGATGAAATCGCCCGGGTGTTGGGTGAGGCCGTGGGCCTGGCCGATTTGCGCTGGCACGTAATCAGCGACGTGGCCATGCGCAGCCAGCTGGCGCATCAGGGTGTACCGACCCCCACCGCCGACGCGCTGATCGAGCTGTTTGCCTGCCTGCACAGGGGGGCGCTGGCTGCCGATTATACCCGGCATCGCCCCGCCCAGCCGGGCACCGTTAAACTAGCTGATTTTGCCCGGGAGTTCGCAGCCGTATACGCCCGGTAATCCTGTTTGTACTGTCTAAAAAATACTAGCTATGCTATTGATCACAGGCGCAACGGGCCAACTCGGACAAGCCCTTTTTCCGTTTTTGCTGGCCCGCTGGCCGGCCTCTCGACTGGCCGCGCTGGTGCGCGACCCGGCCAAAGCTACCCACCTGCGCGACACAGGCGTATCGATCCGGGTTGGTAATTATGACGACCCGGCAGCACTCGATGCGGCTATGGTGGGTGTCGAGCGGGTGTTGCTCATTGCGGGCACCGACGAACACAAACGCGTGGCGCAGCACGGCCAGGTTATCGATGCTGCCCGCCGGGCGGGCGTAACAACGGTGGCGTACACCAGCCGCGCCCTTCGCGACCGGACCACGCTGGCCAATTCGCTCATGGAAGGCCATTTTCAGACCGAAGATCTCCTGCTGGCCAGTGGGCTCCGGTGCGTGCTGTTCCGGAATAGTCTGTACCTCGATGCCATTCCGCTTTTTGTGGGCCCGGCGGTGCTCGATACCGGCATTCCGCTGCCGGCCGGTGTGGGGCAGGTGGCTTTCGCCCTCCGCAGCGAACTGGCCGAAGCCATGGCGACTGTGCTGACCGATCCAATTCCGGTGTCGCGGACCTATACCCTCACCGGCGACACGGCGTATTCGTTTGCCGATGTGGCGGCTGCCCTGCAGCAGCTGTCGGGCCGACCTGTTCGGTACACGCCGGCAACCGTAGCCGTGTTCGAAGCGCTCCTGACCACGCGGGGCGTGCCGGCGGCCGGTATCGACCGCATTGTGGGCTTTATGACCGATATTGCCAATGGCCAGGAAGCGGGCGTGACAACTGAGTTAAGCCAGTTGCTGGGCCGGCCAACCGCGTCGCTCCCCGATGGGCTGCGCCCGTGGTATGGACACTGAAGCCGCCCACATAAACCATCGTTCGGTATGAAAACAAGCCAGCCCCTGCGCATCGAGACGATATCAGCTTTTCACACCCTGATGGGGCTGCCCCGGCCGGCGCATCCGCTGATCAGCCTGGTCAACTTCGCCGATCTTTGTTACCAGCCCGAGGGGGCGCACCGCAGCCGCGTGCATGCCTTCTACAGCATCGCGCTTAAGCGAAATTTCGAGGGTAAACTGAAATACGGACAGCAACAGTACGACTTCGACGAGGGCATACTGCTCTTTATTGCACCCGGGCAGGTGCTGGCCATCGAAGCCGATGCCCGGCTGCACCATACCGGCTGGCTGTTGCTTATCCACCCCGACTTTTTCTGGAATACCTCCCTGGCCGGGAAGATCAGCCGGTACGAGTTTTTCAGCTACGCCGTGCACGAAGCCCTCCACCTCTCCGAAAGGGAAGAAAATACGCTCGTCGATCTGATTGGGCACATCGGCCGGGAGTACCACGCCCCGATCGATGAATTCAGCCAGGCGGTCATCATTGCGCAGCTTGAGCTGCTGCTGACCTACGCCGATCGGTTTTACCGCCGGCAGTTCATCACCCGCAAACAAACCAGTCATCAGTTGCTGAACCGGTTCGAACAAAGGCTCGATGAAGCACTGCTGCCGGAAACCCTGAGCGAAACGGGCTTGCCGACCGTGCAGGCGCTGGCCGATGACCTGGCCGTATCGCCCCAGTATCTGAGCACCTCCCTCAAGCTGCTGACGGGGCAAACGGCCCAGCAGCACATTCACGCCCGGCTCATCGACAAAGCCAAGGAACAACTCTCGACAACCGATCTGACTGTTTCCGAAATCGCCTTTGCGCTGGGGTTCGAGCACGCTCAGTCGTTCAGTCAGTTGTTCCGGCAAAAGACCCGGCTGTCGCCCCTGCAGTTCCGGCACACATTTAATTAATAAACGTAGGATCGATATGCTTATATAGATATTATCTATGCGCTTATAAAAACAATAAATTGCGACTATAGTGCTAAATGGTTTACCTTTGGTGGGTCAAACCAACAAACCTTTACACAGATGGCAAACGGCACAAATCCCGACTCGACAGTATGGGAGGTTAATGATGACAGCCAGGTCAACACCGTGGGCAAATGCCCATTCATGAACGGCGAGCTGAACAAGAGCGCCGGCGGAGGCACGCGCAACCGCGACTGGTGGCCCAATCAACTGAAACTGAATATCCTGCGTCAGCACTCGACGCTGTCGGATCCGATGGAGCCTGGTTTCAACTATGCCGAAGCCTTCAACAGCCTCGATCTGGCGGCTGTAAAACAGGATATTGTCGACCTGATGACCGATTCGCAGCCCTGGTGGCCGGCCGACTTTGGTCACTACGGTCCATTCTTCATCCGGATGGCGTGGCACAGTGCCGGTACCTACCGTATTGGCGATGGCCGGGGCGGCAGTGGCTCGGGTGCCCAGCGCTTTGCTCCGCTCAACAGCTGGCCCGACAACGCCAACCTCGATAAGGCCCGCCTGCTGCTGTGGCCTATCAAACAGAAATACGGTAAAAAAATCTCGTGGGCCGATCTGATGATCCTGACCGGTAACTGCGCGCTGGAGTCGATGGGCTTCAAGACGTTTGGTTTCGGTGGCGGACGCGAGGACATCTGGGAACCCGAAGAAGACGTATACTGGGGCTCGGAAACCGAATGGCTGGGCGACAACGTGCGCTATGCCGATAAGTCGGGCCGGAAACTGGAGCAGCCCCTGGGCGCTGCCAACATGGGTCTGATCTACGTGAACCCCGAAGGACCGGCCGGCAACCCCGATCCGGTGGCCGCTGCGCACGACATCCGCGAAACGTTTGGTCGCATGGCCATGAACGACGAAGAAACCGTGGCCCTCATCGCCGGTGGACACACCTTCGGCAAAACCCACGGCGCGGCCGACCCCACCAAATACGTGGGCAGCGAACCCGAAGGCGCCAGCATCGAAGAAATGAGCACGGGCTGGAAAAACACGTACGGAACGGGCCACGGTGCCGATACCATCACGAGCGGGCTGGAAGTAACCTGGACCACCAAACCGACCGAGTGGACCAACGATTACTTCGACCACCTCTTCAAGTACGAGTGGGAGCTGACCAAGAGCCCCGGCGGTGCCCACCAGTGGCGCCCCGTGAACAACGCCGGTGCCGATACCGTACCCGATGCTCACATTCCGGGCAAACGGCACCAGCCCACCATGCTCACCACCGACCTGTCGCTGCGGTTCGATCCGGCCTACGAAAAAATCTCGCGCCGGTTCCACGAGAACCCCGATCAGTTTGCCGACGCGTTTGCCCGCGCCTGGTTCAAGCTGACGCACCGCGACATGGGTCCCATCGAGCGCTACCTCGGCCCCGAAGTGCCGCAGGAGGAGCTGCTGTGGCAGGATCCGATTCCGGCCCGCACCTATGATGTGGTTTCAGATGAGGATATTGCCGCGCTGAAAGAACAGATTCTGGCCTCGGGCCTGACGGTATCGCAACTGGTATCGACTGCCTGGGCGTCGGCATCGACGTTCCGTAATTCCGACAAGCGGGGCGGCAGCAACGGCGGTCGTCTGCGCCTGGCCCCCCAGAAAGACTGGAAAGCCAACAACCCGGCCCAGCTGGCTACCGTGCTGAAAACCCTCGAAGGCATTCAGCAGTCGTTTAACAGCGCCCAGACCGGCAACAAGCAACTCTCGATGGCCGACCTGATCGTGCTGGCGGGCTGCGCCGGGGTCGAGCAGGCCGCCAAAAACGCGGGTCATACGATCACGGTACCGTTTACACCCGGCCGCACCGATGCCTCGCAGGAGCAGACCGACGTGATTTCGTTCCAGGCCATGGAGCACAGCGCCGACGGGTTCCGCAACTACCTCAACCCGATCCACAAATCTAAGGCAGAGGATATGCTGATCGATAAAGCGCAGCTGCTGTCGCTGACCATTCCGCAAATGACGGTACTGGTGGGTGGTATGCGCGTGCTGAACACCAACTTCGACCACTCGAAGCATGGCGTATTCACCGATCGGCCCGAAGCCCTTACGACCGACTATTTCACCAACCTGCTCGACATGGGAACGACCTGGCGGGCGGTGTCGGATGCCAACGACGTATTCGAAGGCCGCGACCGTAAAACGGGTGCTGTGAAATGGACCGGCACGCGGGTCGACCTTATTTTCGGATCGAACTCGGAGCTGCGGGCCATTGCTGAAGTGTATGGCTGCTCGGATTCGGAGGAGAAATTCGTGCGCGACTTCGTGGCTGCCTGGGATAAAGTGATGAACCTGGGTCGGTACGATCTGGCCTGATTGGCCTTCGTGCGCACGCCCTAGGAAAAGGTGGTCTGGCAACAGGCCACCTTTTTTTGTTCAGTGGCTGCGTACTGCAAGCCAGCAATCCCCGGGCTGTTCCGTTTAACCCATTTTCAGGGCTTGCCTGCGCGCAGCGGGTACTTTTGGGGCTGAATCGACCAAACCCCCATCCTGAACCCCGCATGCATCCCTACTCCCGACGAACCTTTATCCAACAGCTTGGCCTTGGCCTCGGCGCGTCGACGCTGTCCGGTACGACCCTGGCCCGGGGGCATTACACCCCACCCGTTGCCCCCGCCCGCAAGCTGGGCATTGCGCTCTGTGGACTGGGCCAATACGCGGGGTTGCTCAAAGGAAAACTGGTCGATTCGCAGTATAGCCGCCTGGCGGGTATCATAACGGGCACGCCGGCCAAAGCGCAGCAATGGAAACAGGAGCTGAAACTGCCCGATAAAAACTGTTACTCGTATCAGACGTTCGATCAGCTGCGCGACAACCCCGCGATCGAGCTGGTTTATATCACGCTGCCCAATGGCCTGCACAAAGAGTACACCATCCGGGCGGCTCAGGCCGGTAAACACGTGCTTGTCGAGAAGCCGATGGCGCTGAGCGAGGCCGACTGCCGCGAGATGATAGCCGCCTGCCGGGCAGCCGGGGTGCAACTGGCCGTTGGGTATCGGCTGCACTACGATCCACACCACCAGGCCATTCAACGGCTGGGTCAGCAGCAGCTACTGGGGCCGGTGCGCCTGATCGAAGCCTCACTGGGTTACCGCCTTGCGGGTATTCAGCCCGATAACTGGCACCTGAGCAAAACGATGGCGGGTGGCGGACCCCTGATGAACATCGGTATTTACTGCGTGCAGAGTGCGCGTTACGTGCTGGGCGAGGAGCCCGTAGCCGTGACGGCCCAGTACGGTCCGGTAACCATGCCCGACGTTTTCCGCGAGGTGGAAGAAAATATCACCTGGCAGCTCTACTTCCCGAGTGGCGCCGTGGCTACCTCGTCGTGCATGGCCAACGCCAATATCGACCGGCTGTATGCCGCTGCCGACAACGGTTTTTTCGAACTCAGCCCTGCCCTCAGCTATGGACCCTTCAACGGTCGCTCGAGTCAGGGGGTCTTTTCATTTCCGGTTGTCAATCAGCAGGCGGCCCTCGTCGACGACGTAGCCCGGCACATACTGGCCGGCAAACCAATGCCCGATCACATTGCCGGCGAAGAAGGTCGGCGCGATCTGCTGATTCTGGATGCGATCTACCGGGCTGCCGATACGGGCCAGAAAATCAGCTTACAGTAAGTTGAACGCTTTTCTGCCGACTTGCCAAGCTGGTTGCCAGGCGAAAATTGTGCACCTGACGGTAAGCCGGGGGCGCTGGCAGGTAGTGCCCGGGTCACTCAGCATCTTGGCGAATAGAGCAGTTCCCGTCGTTATTTTTGGCCTGCAAACAAACCCGTTCATAACAATCGGGGGGGAGTCAGGTGTTTTGCCATATAGTCTGCCCGGCTAACCTGATCGGGCCCACTCACTAAACGACACGATTCATGCCTTCTGGTTTTTTTGCCGTTCTCGACGATATCGCTGCCCTGATGGACGATGTGGCGCTCGCCACCAAAGTGGCTACCCGTAAAACGGCCGGCATCTTGGGCGACGATCTGGCCGTAAATGCCGAAAAGGCCACCGGCTTTCTGGCCGATCGGGAGCTGCCCATTCTCTGGGCCATTACGAAAGGGTCGCTAATCAACAAGCTCATCATCGTGCCGGTGGCGCTGTTGCTGAATGCCCTGTTGCCCGTTTCAATTCCCATTATTCTGACGATTGGTGGGTGTTACCTGGCCTACGAAGGGGCGGAAAAGATTATCCACTATTTCGCGGCCAAAAAACACGGCCCGGCGCCGGCTGCCCCGGCTGCACAAGCCGGGACCGGCCCCGACCTGGAGAAAGAGAAAGTCAAATCGGCCATTACTACCGACTTTATTCTCTCGGTGGAGATTGTCATCATTGCCCTGGGAGCGGTGACAGAAGAAGACCGCATCACGCAAATCGTAACCGTATCGGTTGTCGCGCTGCTGGCGACGGTGGGTGTATACGGCCTTGTCGCGCTTATCGTTCGCATGGACGATGCCGGTCGGGCGCTGCTGAACGGCGCCACGCCAAACAGCATTCGGTCGGTCATCGGCCGGGGACTGGTCGGGGCGCTGCCCCTCATCATCCGGCTGCTGGGCGTGGTCGGAACGCTGGCGCTGCTGCTGGTAGCTGGCGGCATTTTCGCGCACAATATTCCGTTTCTGCACGGACTCCTGCCCGGCGTACCGGCCACCCTGACCGAGTTTGGTCTGGGTCTGGTGGTTGGTTTACTACTGGCAGGTGTCATAATGGGCTTTCAGGCGCTGCGAAAGCCTAAAAACAGCCAGCACCCCGCAACCCGGGTCGAGCCCGGTGCCTGACCCGTAGCGCTGCCACAATTGGCTGAATCACCCCGTATCGCACAGGCTGTTGAAGACCTGAGTAGGCTGGTCTGTGCCCGGTGCTTCGGGCTGAAGTGGCCGTCACGGCATACCCGGCGGCTACTTCCACCTTTCCCGTTTGTCCGGTGGCCCCGGCTCGTTCCCGGCGCGACCCCCTTCGGTGTCGGCAGGGCTGGTGCGGCCGGCCCGTAGGTGTCGTACGCAGGCACATCGGCACGCATAAACCACCCGCCTAGGATGAAAGTGTAGGACAGCCCGGTTTCGTTTCGGACGGATATTGGCCATAGAAACCCGTAAACGGAATACTAATTCAGTAAAGTAGCGTGCTGCGTATGCGTAGAACCACACCAAGTGATGAAGAACTGTGGCAATTAATTAGGCAGGGGCAGGAGGCCGCATTCACCCAGTTGATGGAACGGCTCTTTCCGTCGTTGCTGCACTACGGGCGTAAATTCTCGTCGGATAAAGAACTGGTTCAGGACTGCGTGCAGGACACGCTCGTTTCCCTGTGGCTACGCCGTGACCAGCCGCAGCCCATCCTCTCGATCCGAACCTATCTGTTTGCCGCTGTACGCCACTGCGTATCGCGTCGGGACCGGCAGGGGCAGCGCTTCGGCGCCCTGACGAGCGACGTAGAGCAAACTCCCTTTACCGTTACCTTCTCGGTTGAAGAGTCCTGGATTGCCGACGAACTGAACCGGGAGCGACTCCAGCAGCTCAATGCACTGATGAATCAGTTGCCGCCCCGACAGAAAGAAATTATTTACCTGCGCTATTATCAGGATCTTGAAAAAGACCAGATCGCAGCCATTCTGGCGATCAATTATCAGTCGGTGGCTAACCTGCTGCACCGGGCCCTGAGCAGGATGCGCAGCCAGCTTCCGACCGCATTACCTGCATTATTCTGGCTATATTTTTCCCTGGCAGCGGTTTAAATACAAAAATTTAGAAAATTCTTCCTCTTTGGTGAGTACAGTTGGCCAGTTGCTGACCCTTCGTTAAAAGGGCAACAGGATTCATGAAGCACTGGTTAACGTACAGAACCGCCGATGCGTTTGCGACCGACCCCGCGTTTCGGGCGTGGGTGGCCGCCGGGCAATTCGATCAGCCGGGTCATGCCTATACCCACTGGCTGGCCCAACATCCTGACAGTCGTGGGCTGGCGCAGGATGCCGCTGATCTGCTGCGGTCGGCGGCCGTACCCGATGAGCCGATGACCGCCCGGGAGCTGACCGATCAGATCGAAGCCACCTGGCAGAAAGTGAGACGGGCGGAAGCCGAACGTACGCCCACGGTCAGGCCGCTGCCGCGCCATCAGAACTGGCTCTGGCGGGCCGCGGCCATACTGCTCATTGCCGGCGGCCTGGGCTGGTGGGTGGGTCGGCCGGCTAAGCCGGTGGCGCAGCTGCCAGCCAGGGCCTGGCTGGTAGCTGCCAATCGGCAGACCACCGTGGAGCCGCTGAGTCTGGCCGATGGCAGCGTCGTATGGCTGTATCCCGGCAGCACCCTTCGGTATCCCGTTCGCTTTGCGCCCAATAGGCGGGAGGTGATACTGACGGGCGAGGCCTTTTTTGAGGTTCATAAGAATCCCCGTCAGCCGTTTTATGTAAAAACGAGCCAGCTAACCGCCCGGGTGGTGGGTACCAGCTTCCTGGTCAGGGTGCTGCCCCGGCAACAGGAAACCGTGGTGCAGGTGCGTACGGGTAAGGTGCTGGTGTACCCAACCGCCCGAACGGTCGCCCGGGAGCGCCCCGTATCGGTGCGGGCCAATGAAGAACTGCGGGTAGCCCGCTCGCAGGAACCCCTGGTGGCCCAGTCGACCCGGCAACCCTCCGACCTGTCGGAACAGCTGAACGAACAGGGCTTCGAATTCAACGAAATGCCGGTTTCGGTGGTGCTGACCGCGCTCGCCAAAGCCTACCGGATGCCTCTCGAGTATGATGCGGAGGCCTTCCGGCATTGCCGCATTACCACCAATCTGGCCGATGAGCCGCTCACTGAAAAGCTAACCATATTGGCCGAAACCATTGGCAACGGAACCCGGGCCGAGCTGGTCGAGAACCGCATCCGCATCACGGGGGCCGGCTGTCCTTAAACCACTTCTAAACAAACGCCCAATGATCTAAACACAGCAGAAAAAAAGCCACCAATGTTGCTGCATTGATGGCTTTGGGTCCCCACTGAGTTGCTGCTCAGGTGCATTCCGGGAGAGAATGCCGGGACAGTTTTCAACAGGCCTTTACCCTTTCAAAAACATGAACAAGTCTACTCAAATTTGCCGACGAATTGTCGGCACAGGGTTTTATTTAGTGAAAATATCGGCGCTGCTCCTCGTGCTGGTGGGCTGGTTTGCGTCGGCATCGGCTGCCTACCCGCAGCGTGGACAGGAATTGCTGAACCGGCGGGTGAGCCTGCGGGTCGACAATGGGCTGCTGCGCGACGTGCTTCGCCAGATCAGCAAACAGACCGACGTCCGGTTTTCCTACAACACCCGCACCGTTCCGCTCGACAGCCGGGTGGTGGTCAAGGCCGAGAATGAACCGCTGGGCGACCTGCTCGACCGGCTGCTGCGGCCCCTGCACGTAGGCTTCACGGCTTACTCGCAGCTGATCGTGCTCAAGACGCTGGCCCCTGCCGAAACGTCGGCGGCAGAACCAGGAATCGATCGGCCGGCCGCGCAGCCAAACCTGACCATCAGCGGTCGTGTAATGGATGAGAAAAATGATCCCATGCCGGGCGTCAACGTAGTACTGAAAGGCACGAACCGCGGCACCACCACCGATGCGGACGGGCGGTACCGGCTCACCGTGGCCGACGGCAGCGCCCCCACGCTGGTGTTTTCGCTGGTCGGCTACGCCACGCAGGAAGTTCCGGTTGGGAACAGGACCGTGGTAGACATCAGCCTGTTGCCCGACGATAAGACCCTCACCGAAGTGGTGGTGGTTGGGTATAACACGGTCAAGCGGACCGACGTTACATCGGCCGTGGTGAGTGTGAGCGCCGATGACATTCGGTCGAGACCCGTAGCCAACGCCCTGCAGGCCATGCAGGGGAAAGCCGCCGGCGTAGACATTACGTCCAACGAGCGGCCCGGTGAGGTGGGCAGTATCCGGATTCGGGGCAACCGCTCCCTGACGGCCAACAACAACCCCCTTTACGTAGTCGATGGGATTCCGCTTTCATCGGGCGGAATCGAGTTTATCAACCCCAACGATATCGAAGCCATCGATATTCTGAAGGATGCCTCGGCCACGGCCATCTACGGATCGCGCGGGGCCAACGGTGTGGTGATGATTACCACCAAACGGGGCAAAACCGGCCGGCTGTCGCTGGAATACGTGGGTACCACCACCATCGAGCAGATCAAAGACCGGCTGCCGTTGATGAACGCATCGCAGTACATCGAATTCCGACGCGATGCCTACCGCCGGATCAACTACATCAACACGCTGGCGGGTAAAACCACCCCTTCGGGAACTGGCTATCCGGAGGCCCCCAGTCAGGTCGATGATCAGCGCATTTTTGCCGGTGATGCCTATGCACTCGCCAACGTCAACAAAGGGTGGGTAAATGGCGTCTGGAACGGCGATCTGGTACCGACCACCGACTGGACCGGCCTGGTACAGCAAACGGGCGTCACCCACGACCACATTATCAGTGCCAGTGGCGGAACCGAGAAAATCAAAGCGTATGGCTCGTTTGGCTATCTGAATCAGAATGGCACCCAGCTTGGCCAGGATTACACCCGCTACAGTGCCAAGGTGAGTGTTGATGTGACGCCGGTAAAATGGTTCAGGATGGGGGGCACGATCGACGGAACGTTCAGCAAACAGAACTATGGCTTTTCGACCACCAATGCCACCGGCCCCGGCAGTCTGTATGCGGCTGCCAGGGGCATGCTGCCGTTTGCCCAGCCCTTCGATGCGGCCGGCAACCGGATCAACCTGCCCGGGGGCGATATCACCATTCTGAACCCGATTGGCGAAGATCAGTATAACATCAACCTGCGTAAGGTGACCCGGGCCGTCGCGTCGCTGTACGGCGAGGTTACCCTGCTGGACGGGCTACGCTACCGCGTCAACTTCGGCCCCGATTTCTACTACAATAACAATGGCCGCTGGATGGACCAGAACTCGATCAATCGGGGCGGTGGGGAGCCGGGGTCGACCAATTATGCACAGCTGAACAACACCAACAATTTTTCGTGGTCGCTCGATCAGCTGGTTTACTACGACAAAACGATTGGCAAGCACAGCGTCGGGCTGACCCTGCTGCAGAACGCTACATCCTATCGGCAGGAAACGGCATCCATGACCGCTACCAAACTGCCCTACAACAGCCAGTTGTGGTATCAGCTGGGGTCGGTGAGTGCCCTGGATGGCTTCGGTACCAACCTGGTTCAGTCGTCGCTGGTATCGTACATGGTGCGGGCCAACTATAATTTCAACAGCAAATATATCCTGACGGCCTTCGGGCGCTGGGATGGCGCTTCGCAGCTCGCTCCGGGCCACAAGTGGGACTTCTTTCCCTCGGTATCGCTCGCCTGGCGACTGGATCAGGAAAATTTCATGAAGTCGCTTCCCTGGGTCGACGAACTGAAAGTACGGCTGGGGGTTGGTGTTACCGGCAACGCAGCCATTTCGCCCTATTCGACCCAGGGGGTGCTGCAGACCTTGTACTATACCTTTGGCAGTTCGGTACAGCCCGGCTACGTATCGTCGGATGCCTCGCTGGCCAACCCCATCTCGCTGCCCAACCCCCAGCTGGGCTGGGAGCATACCCAGCAGTATAACCTGGGCGTCGACTTCAACCTCTTCAAAGGCCGTATCAATGGCGCCCTTGACCTGTACACGTCGCGAACAACCGACCTGCTGCTGCTGCGGAACATTCTCTCGATCAATGGCTATACGACTTCGCTGGCCAATATCGGCGAAACGGCCAATCGGGGCGTTGAGCTGACCCTCAACACGGTCAACGTCAAAAACCGGCAGTTCGAATGGAACTCCACGCTGAGCTTCGGGGCCAACAAAGACCGTATCGTTACGCTGGCCAACGGAGCCGTCGACGATCTCAACAACAACTGGTTTATTGGCCAGCGGCTGAGCGTGTACTACGACTACGTGAAAGACCGCATCTGGCAGAATACCCCGCAGGATCTGGAAGCGATACAGAAGTTTGCGGCCAATGGGCAAACCTTCCGCCCGGGCGACATCAGGGTGGTCGACCAGAACGGCGATTACAAAATTGATGCAAACAACGACCGCGTTATTCGGGGCAGCAGCAGCCCCAGCTGGACGGGCGGTATCTCAAACACGTTTAGCTACAAAGGCTTCGAGCTGTCGGCCTTTGTTTTTTCGCGCTGGAATTTTTTCATGCGAACCGGGGCCGAAGCCCTGCAGGGCCGGTATGCCCAGCGGCTGGTCAACTACTGGACACCCGCCAACCCGACCAATGACTACCAAGCTCCTAACTACAACAGTGCCTCGGGCGATGCCTTTGTCAACGCCAGCAATTACCAGGACGGGTCGTTCGTCAAAATCCGGAACGTAACGCTGGGCTACATCATCCCGGCAAACCTGGTTCGGAACGTGGGGCTGTCGCGCGTCAAAGTATATGCCCAGTTGCTCAACCCCGGCCTGATCTATTCGAAAATAAGCTGGCTCGACCCCGATACGGGGCTGTCTAACTTCAACCGAGGACTGGTCTTTGGTGTAAACGTCGGCTTCTAACCTCAACTCCCCTTTCCATGAAACCTCTTGTTCGAACGCTATATACCACTACGCTGGTCGCTGCGCTGCTGGGCGTGACTGCCGGCTGTAAAGAAACCTTCCTAGACGAAAACCAGATTACGCGGCTCACGACGCAAAATTTCGAAACACCCAGCGGACTCGATGGCCTGTCGATTGGCATGTACCAGAGTCTGCGCTTTCATTTCAACTACGAATGGGCCTATTCGACCACCAACTACGGTACCGACGAATTCACCGTTGGGGGCGACCGGAGTGTGCAGATGTACAATTCGTATGATGCCAACCTGAACTCGCTCAGTGGCGATATCGCTACAGTCTGGGATAACATGTATGGCAATATCAACTCGGCCAATGTTCTGATCAAGAACGTGCCGCTATTCTACGGCGGTGGTCCGGTGGCCGATACCCGCCTGGGCGAGGGCTACTTCATGCGGGCCTTCGACTACTTCAAACTGGTCCGGCAGTTTGGGGGGGTGCCGCTGAAACTGACCCCATCCAATGGCATCGAGGAGGAGTTTGTCCGGGCTACGACCCAGCAAACCTACGATCAGATCGTTGCCGACTTCACACAGGCCTACACCCTGCTGCCCGCGACCGTTTCGGAAACCGGGCGGCTCACCAAGTGGGCAGCCGCGCATTTTCTGGCCAAAGCCTACCTCTACCGGGCCAGCGAAATCAACAGCGACTGGAACAGTGCCACCAAAACCGCCGATCTGCAGAACGCCGTTAAATATGCCGATCTGGTGATCAATACGAGCGGCCATACCCTGGCCACCAACTTCAGCGACCTCTGGAATTTCAGCACCCTCGACGGGCCCAACGAAACCAACAAAGAAATCATTCTGTCGGCCCAGTTCTCCGGCAACACGGCTACGCAGGGCCGCTACGGTAACCAGGTGCATCTGTACTTCCCGTCGGTATACCAGACCCTGCCGGGTATGCAGCGCGATATTCCCGGTGGCCGCGAATTTCAGCGCCTGCGCACCACCGATTACGCCATCGACGTGTATGACCGGGTAAATGATTCGCGCTTCTGGAAAAGCTTTAAAACGAGGTATTTGTGCAACCGTCCGTCGTCGGCACCCACCTGGACGGCCGCAACCGCTCCCAGCCCGGGGCTGGTAGGCAAGCCTAAATTTGCCGGTGGCGAAGAGGCTGTCCTCTACATTGTCAACGCGCCCGGCGATGCGCGCTACACGGCTGCCAACATACCCCTGCGGGCCCCGTCGCTATTCGTGCGGTACTTTGCCGGCCAGCCCGAGAACATGCTGGGCGGTCACGGCAATTACAGCGTCAGTCAGTACGTGGGCCTGTCCAAATTCAGCGATGGCTCCCGCAATACCGTTGCCTCGCAGTTTGGCCAGCGGGATGGCATTCTGGCGCGTCTGGCCGAAACGTACCTGATCGCGGCCGAAGCGCATGGCCGGCTGGGGCAGTATGCAGCCGCCCTGCCTTACCTGAACAAAGTGCGCGACCGGGCGGCCTACAAGGCGGGCGAAGACCGGTCGGCTTATGTCGATGGGGGGCTGTCGTATAAAACGAACTCCGCTGCCAATACAGCCCAGTTCGTTTCCTATTCGGATAAGAACACGTATTTCGAATCGAACAATCTGGCCGTGACCACCGCCAGCACCCTCGATGCCATGCATCTGAACAGCGAAGCCGATATATTCGGGGCCACCAACCAGTTTTACGCGAAGGTAGGCGCCACCTCGCAGGCCGACCAGTTCATTGCGTTTATGCTCAACGAACGCTCGCGCGAGCTGATGGGTGAGCTGATGCGGTGGGAAGATTTGTCGCGGACGAAAACACTGGTGGCTCGGGCAACGGCCTTCAACGAAGAAGCCAAACCGATGATGCCGAAACACCTGCTCCGGCCCATACCGCAGAAGTTTCTGGATGGTGTGAAGCAGGGCGGGGCCATCTTAACCGCCGACCAGAAAACCACCATGCAAAATCCCGGCTGGTAGGCCAATGGATCCGTGGGCCGATGCCCCCGCATCGGCCCACCGAATCGTATGTAGTATGCACAAACTGCTGAAACAGGCCAATTGCCTGCTCGTTGTAATCGGGTGTCTTGTGGCGCGTTCGCTGGCCGGTCAGTCGTTTTCGTTCGGGGCTGAACCGACCAGCGGCTTCACGGTTGTCGACACCGTAGCGCGGTACCGGGCCGGTGCCGCCTACGGCTTCGACCTGGGCGCGCCGGTGCAGTTGATCAGCCGGTCGGCCACCAACCGCTACGTAACCGGCCGCCAGCCATTTTATTTTTCGGTAGCGGTGCCGCAGGAAGGAAATTACCGGGTGACGGTAACGCTGGGCGATACCGAAGGCCGCAGTCTGACCACCGTAAAGGCCGAATCCCGCCGGCTGATGCTTTTTCGGGTCGCAACCCGGAAAGGAGAAATCAACCGGTTCAGCTTCATGGTGAACATACGCAAGCCCCGGATCAGCACGGGCGGCCAGGTAAGCCTGAAACCCCGCGAGCTTGGCCGGCTGGACTGGGACGACAAACTCACGCTGGAATTCAGCGATGAGCGCCCCTGCGTGCGGGCCATCGAAATTACAAAAACCGATACGCCGGTTACCGTCTATCTGGCCGGCAATTCAACGGTTGTCAATCAGGAAGAAGAGCCCTGGGCAGGCTGGGGGCAGATGATCCCGCGCTTTTTCGGGCCGGGGGTGGCCATTGCCAACCACGCCGAGTCGGGGCTGAGCCTGGGCAGCTTCCTGGCCAGTCGCCGGCTGGAGAAAATTATAAGCGTGATCCGACCCGGCGATTACCTGTTCATTGAGTTTGGCCACAACGACCAGAAAGAAACGGGCCCCGGCGACGGAGCCTATCAGTCCTATACCGAACGGCTCAGGACGTTTATTGCCACCGCTCGCGCGCACGGGGGCCAGCCCGTACTCGTTACCTCGACCGCGCGCCGGTCGTTCGACAGCAGCGGCCGATCGGTCAACACCCTGGGCGATTATCCGGAAGCCGCCCGGCTGGTAGCGCGCCAGGAACAGGTGCCGTTGCTCGATCTGAACCGGCTGACAACCACCCTCTACGATGCGCTGGGCGTCGACGGCTCGAAGAAAGCGCTGGTGCATTATCCCGCCAACACCTTCCCTGGCCAGGATAAACCACTGGCCGACAATACACATTTCAACCCCTACGGTGCCTACGAACTGGCCCGGTGCATCGTGCAGGAAATCAAACGAAACAAACTGGGCCTGGCGGGCTATCTGGTACAAACCCCCGCATTCGATCCGGCCCGCCCCGACCCGGCCGATGCCTTTTACTGGCCCCCGAGCCCGGCCCTGTCGATCCGCCGGCCCGACGGTAACTAACTGCCTTCTCCTCGTTATGAATCACGTCCAAACCCGTCTTCTGTTACTGAGTTGCTGCTGGCTGCTGGCGCTGACCAGTCTGGCCGCCCCGCCCGTTCGCTCGCTGGCGGGGCAATGGCGCTTCCGCACCGACCCCGCCGATCAGGGTGTTGCAGAGCGCTGGTTTACCCGGCAACTGCCCGACACGATCAGACTGCCAGGGTCGATGCTGACCAATGGCAAGGGCGATCCGGTGACCCTGCAAACCCAGTGGACCGGGAGTATTTACGACAGCTCCTGGTATTTTAACCCGCGCATGGCCAAGTATCGCCGGCCCGACAATCTGAAGTTTCCTTTCTGGCTCACCCCGGCCAGGCAATACGTTGGCCCGGCCTGGTATCAGAAAGATGTAACGATTCCGGTCAGCTGGCAGGGGCAGCGTGTTGTGCTCTTTCTGGAGCGCCCGCACACCGAAACCCGGGTCTGGGTCGACGATCAGGAACTGGGCGTGCAGAACAGTTTAAGCGTGGCCCACGAATACGATCTGACGGGCGTGCTGAAACCGGGCCGGCACACCCTCACCATACGCATCGACAACCGGATCAACGCCATCAACGTTGGTAAAGATTCGCACAGCCTGACCGACCATACGCAGGGCAACTGGAACGGGATTGTGGGCAAACTCGAACTACGGGCCGGGTCGCTCGTCTGGTTCGACGATGTGCAGGTATATCCCGACCTCGCCCGAAAGCGGGCCCTGGTCAGGCTCACCATCCATAACCACACGGGTCGGGCAGAGGGCGGCACGATCAGACTGTCGGCTGCCAGTTTCAATACACCGAGCCGGCAGCAGGTAAAGCCCAGCACCACAGCCTTCCGGATCAGCGACCGGGAGCAGACCCTAGAGATGGACTTGCCGATGGGCGACCGCGTGCTGACCTGGGATGAATTCAATCCGGCCCTGTACAGACTGACGGCCGATCTGAAGACCAGCACGGGCCGGCACGACGTAAAAAATGTCGAGTTTGGCATGCGTTCGTTCGGGATTGAGGGCACCCGGTTCACGGTGAATGGGCGACCTGTTTTTCTGCGGGGCACGGTTGAAAACTGCGCGTTTCCGCTTACCGGTTATGCCCCGATGGATGTTGACGCGTGGGTCCGGGTGTTTCGGATTGCCAAACGCTACGGCCTGAATCACATGCGCTTTCATTCATTTTGCCCGCCCGAAGCCGCTTTTGCTGCCGCCGACCGGGTGGGCATTTACCTGCAGCCTGAAGGCCCCAGCTGGGCCAACCACGGCACATCGCTGGGCGACGGCCTGCCGGTCGACCAGTACATCTATGACGAGACCAACCGCATGGCCAAAGCCTACGGAAACTACGCGTCGTTCTGTATGCTGGCTTATGGCAACGAACCCAAAGGCGGAAAGCAGGTTGCCTACCTCGAAAAATTCATCGACTACTGGAAAAAGAAAGACCCCCGGCGCAAGTACACGGGCGCTTCGGTGGGTATGAGCTGGCCGCTGGTGCCGGGCAATGAGTTTATGGTGAAATCGGGCCCGCGGGGGCTCGACTGGAGCAAACAACCCGACAGCCGGCAGGATTACCGGTCAAAAATCGAGCCGTTCACCGTGCCTTATGTCGCCCACGAAATGGGGCAGTGGTGTGCCTTCCCGAACTTTAAAGAGATTAGCCACTATACCGGGGTTTACAAGGCCCGAAACATGGAGCTTTTTCAGGAAGATCTGGCCGACCGGGGTATGGCCGACCGGGGCGAATCGTTTCTGATGGCGTCGGGAAAACTGCAGGCCCTGTGCTATAAACATGAAATCGAGACGGCCCTGCGCACCCCCGGCATGGCCGGCTTTCAGCTCCTGTCGTTGAACGACTATCCGGGTCAGGGAACGGCGCTGGTGGGCTTGCTCGATGTGTTCTGGAACGAAAAAGGCTACCTGACCGACCGGGAGTTTACCCGGTTCTGCAGTCCGACGGTACCCCTGGCGCGGCTGCCTAAATTTGTGTTTCAGAACAACGAAACCCTGCAGGCCGACCTTGAAGTAAGCCATTTTGGCCCGTCGGCACTGACCCGGGCCCGGATAGACTGGACCGTTACCGATGCCGCCGGCCGCACCCTGGCCGAGGGCCATCTCGATCCCGGAACCGTACCCATCGGCAGCAACCTCGCGCTGGGCAGCATCCGCGTACCGTTGGCCAGTCAGACCAAAGCCGCCCGACTCCGGCTGACCGTTTCGATTGCCGGAACGGACATTGCCAACGACTGGCCCTTCTGGGTATATCCGGCCGCCCGGCCGGTCGACCAGCCCGCCGACATTTACCGCTGTACCGAACTGGATGCCAGGGCCGAAGAAACGCTGCGGAACGGCGGGAAGGTGCTGCTGCTGGCCGCCGGCCGGATCGAAAAAGGCAAAGAAGTGGTGCAGCACTTTACGCCCGTTTTCTGGAATACATCGTGGTTCAAGATGCGCCCCCCCCATACCACCGGCATTCGCTGCGAGCCGGAACACCCCGTTTTTGCCGACTTTCCCACCGAATACCACAGCAATCTGCAATGGTGGGAGATTCTGAACAAAGCGCAGGTGATGAATCTGGAAGACTTTCCGGCGGCTTTCCGGCCCCTGGTACAGCCAATCGACACCTGGTTTCTGAACCGCAGGCTGGGGCTGTTGCTCGAAGCCAACGTAGGCCGGGGAAAGCTTATGCTGTGCAGCGCCGACCTGACCAGCGACCCGGTCAATCGGCCCGTGGCGCGGCAACTGCTGGCAAGTGTGGTGCGCTACATGCAATCCGATCGATTCAACCCGGACCAGTCGGTCGATCCGACGGTTATAAAAGCACTTTTTACGACGCCTTCGCAGGACACCTTCCGGGCTTACACCACGGATAGTCCGGATGAACTGAAAACAAAAACGCCCCTCCGGCCGTAACCCGCCCGACCGTTATGCGAAACCTGGTTACCTACCTTTTCCTGCTGGGGCTGCTGGGCCCAACCAGCCCATTGATGGCCCAGCGGTTGATGGAGGCCCTGAACCGGGGCGTGGTGGCCGTTCGGTCCGACAATCAGCGCGTTTTTGTAAGCTGGCGGCTGCTCGTTACCGACCCCGATGCGGTGGCCTTCAATGTGTACCGGGCCGACCCGGGTAGGGCGCCCCGAAAGCTGAACGAACGACCCATCACGGGCGGAACCTGGGCTGTCGATTCCAGCCTGCTGGCGGGTCAGGACGCGGTCTATACCGTACGCGCATTAGTCGGGGGGGCGGAGCGGCCAGCCGATGGCCAATACACCCTCGCCAGCCGGGCTACCCAGCCCTACCTGACCGTGCCGCTGCAAACGCCGGCCGGCTATATGCCGAACGACGCATCGGCGGGCGATCTGGACGGCGATGGAACCTATGAGCTGATTGTGCATCAGACAGGCCGGGGCCACGATAATGCCCATGCCGGTCTGACCAGCCCCCCGATTCTGGAGGCCTACAAACTGGATGGTACCTTGCTCTGGCGCATCAACCTGGGGCCCAACATCCGCGAAGGGGCCCACTACACCCAGTTTATGGTCTACGATCTGGATGGCGATGGTAAAGCCGAACTGGCCTGCAAAACGGCCGATGGCACCCTGGATGGCCGGGGCCGGTTCATTGGCGATTCGACCCGCCACTGGGTCAGGACCGATGGCCCCCTGGCCGGCAAAATTCTGGATGGCCCCGAATATTTTACCATTTTTGACGGGCCGACCGGGGCTGCGCTGGCCACCACTGATTACGTTCCCTCGCGTTATCCGAACGATGGCTGGGGCGGTATCGGCGGCATTGGCGGTACCGACAACAGCGGCAACCGGGTCGATCGCTTTCTGGACTGTGTAGCGTATCTGGATGGCAAACGGCCCAGCGTGGTGATGTGCCGGGGCTACTACGGCCGAACGGTGCTGGCCGCCTGGGACTGGCGGGGCGGTAAACTAAGCGCACGCTGGGTGTTCGACTCGACCAACATGCCGGACGGTTTCTCGGGAATGGGCAATCGTAACCTGACCGTGGCCGATGTCGACAACGACGGTAAGGACGAAATCATTTACGGGGCTATGTGTGTCGATGACAATGGCCGGGGCCTGTACACTACCCGCCTGCGCCATGGCGATGCCCTGCACGTATCGGACTTCGACCCCGCCCGGCCAGGGCTCGAGGCCTGGGGTATTCACGAAAATGAGGCCCCTGTTCCGGGCTATGAGCGGGGGTATGGCGCGGCCCTGTTCGATGCCCGTACGGGCGAGATTGGCTGGGGCACATTTCCCGGGCAGGATGTGGGGCGGGGCGTTGCGACCGATATCGATTCGGCCAACGCCGGCGCCGAGTTGTGGTGGTCGGGTTCCGATGGGCTGTACAACACCCGGGGGCAACGGGTGGGCCAGTCACCGCCCTCGGCTAACTTTCTGGTCTGGTGGGATGGCGATCTGACCCGCGAACTGCTGGATGGCATTCATATCGACAAATACCACAGATCGGGCCCGGCTACCCGCCTGCTGACGGCCGGGGGCTGTCTGGCCAACAACGGCACCAAAGCCACGCCCGCCATCAGCGCCGACCTGTTTGGCGACTGGCGCGAAGAGGTCGTTTTTCGCACCGAAGACAACCGGCGTCTGCGCATCTATACCACCACGATTCCAACGGCGCACCGGCTGTACACGCTTATGCAGGACCCTCATTACCGGCTCAGTATTGTGTGGCAAAACGTAGGATATAATCAGCCGCCCCACACCCGTTTTTTTCTGGGGCACGGCATGCAAAAACCACCGCGCCCGAACACTACGATCATAACCCCTAACCAACGTCACCAATGAAACGTACATGTCAGTTTCTTCTCCTGGCACTGCTGCTGGGCAGCTTTGTCAGTGTACAGGTCCAGCGTCCTACCCTGTATATTATTGGCGACTCCACCGTACGGAATGGCTCCGGGAAAGGGTCCGACGGGCTGTGGGGGTGGGGTAGCGTGCTCCATACTTATTTCGATACCACCCGCATTGCAATCGAGAATCACGCCATCGGTGGTCGAAGCAGCCGCACCTTCCTGACCGAGGGCCGCTGGGACAAGATCATGGCCACGCTGAAACCGGGCGATTTTGTACTCATGCAGTTTGGCCACAACGACGGGGGAGCAATCAACGACACCACCCGCGCCCGTGGATCGATCAAAGGAATCGGCAACGACTCCGTAGCCATTGATAACCTGCTCACCAGGAAGCACGAAACCGTGCATTCGTATGGCTGGTACATGCGCCGGTACATACGTGATACCAAAGCCAGAGGGGCCACGCCCGTTGTTTGCTCCCTGGTGCCGCGCAATGTCTGGAAAAATGGCCGTGTCGAGCGGGCAGCCGACAGCTATGCCGGTTGGGCGGCCGCAAGTGCGCGGGCCGAAGGAGCGTTTTTTATCGATCTGAACGAGCGCATTGCCCGCCAATACGAAGCAGGATACGATGAAGCCCGGCTGCAAGCCGACTTCTTTCCGGTCGACCACACCCACACCAACCAGGCGGGGGCTGCATTCAATGCCGCTGCCGTGGTCGAGGGGCTGCGCCAACTGAACGGTTGTGCGCTGAATCAGTACCTGCTCACTGCCGGCAAAAAGCCCTGATGCCCTCTGCACCGGCCCCTGACAACCTGCCTTATGATCCTCGTTAATCCGTTTGTTCTGACCAGAAAACTGGTTGCCCTGCTGTGCCTGCTGGCACTCACGGGACCCCTTGCCGCGCAGCCGAAAAAACCGGCTGCCTTTCCGGATGGCAGCCCGATCAGCCCCTGGTTCACGACCGTTCGCAAAGTCGGTCTGGCCCAGCTCGGCAAAGCGTATGTCATTACCGACTTTGGCGTAAAAACCGACAGCACGCTCGTACAGACGGCCGCTATTCAGCAGGTTATCGACCTGGCTGCCCGCCAGGGTGGTGGGGTAGTGGTTATTCCGGCCGGTACGTTCATGAGCGGGGCCTTGTTTTTCAAGCCCCGCACCCATCTGCACCTGGCGTCGGGGGGCACCCTCAAAGGCTCCAACGCCATTGCCGATTATCCCAAACTGCCATCCCGCATGGAAGGGCAGAACCTCGACTATTTTGCTGCCCTGGTTAATGCCTATAAAGTCGACGGCTTTACGATTTCGGGCAAGGGAACGATCGATGGCAACGGACTGCGGTTCTGGGAAGCCTTCTGGGCCCGCCGGAAAGAAAACCCGGCCTGCACCAATCTGGAAGTGTCTCGCCCGCGGCTGGTCTTTATCTGGCAGTGCACCAATGTGCAGATACAGGATGTGAACCTGCACAATGCCGGTTTCTGGACGAGCCATTATTACCAGTGCCGGAACGTGAAAATTCTGGACGCCCATATTTACTCCCCCTACCAACCCGTAAAGGCCCCCAGCACCGATGCCATCGATCTGGATGTATGCACCAATGTGCTCATTAAAGGGTGTTACCTGTCGGTCAACGACGATGCCATTGCGCTCAAGGGCGGCAAAGGACCCTGGGCCGACCGCGTGCCCAGCAACGGGGCCAACACCAACATCCTGATCGAAGATTGCGAATTCGGCTTCTGCCACTCGGCCCTGACCTGCGGCAGCGAAGCCATTCACAACCGCAACATCATCATGCGCAACTGCCACGTGAGCGAGGCCAGCCGGGTGCTGTGGCTGAAAATGCGGCCCGACACCCCGCAGCGATACGAGTACATTACGCTCGACAACATCAGGGGTCAGGCCCGGAGCCTGCTGTATGTGAAGCCCTGGACGCAGTTCTACGATCTGCAGGGCCGAACCGATGCACCGCTGTCGTTTTCCGACCATGTGCGCCTGAGCAACATTCAGCTCCGCTGCGATACGTTTTTCGATGTGGCCGTTTCGGACCGCGACAGGCTATCCAACTTCACGTTCGAGAACCTCGATGTACAAAGCAAAAATCCAGCGATCGATAAAACAGTGGTCAGTGGATTTACCCTTAAAAACGTGCTCATCAACCACGCCCGGGTAGACTAAGCCCCCCGCCATGCCGAAACCGTCAATTCGCTTACTGCCGTTCGTCGTACTGACAGCCGGTCTGCTGCTGCTGGGCAGCCAGACGAAAGCCCAGCAGCTGCCAATCCGAAACGATGTGTTCTGGTACACAACCGACAAGCGCCCGATCAACAGCCAGGGCGGGGGTGTGTTCCGCTTCACCGACCCGAGCACGGGTAAACAAAAATATTACTGGTATGGGGTACACTACCGGGAGGCCGATACCTATCGCGCAAACCCCGCGGTTACGCTGCCCAACGCCACGTTCGAAGCCGTAACGTGCTACAGTTCGACGGATCTGGTCAACTGGACATTTGAAAATAACGTGCTGACAAAGGCAGCGCTGAGCCCGCATGAGGGCGGTAAGCCAACCTGGGTAGGTCGGCTGGGGGTGGCCTATATCGAGTCGCTGCATACCTACGCGCTCTTTGTTCAGCACGGCAACGAAGTGCTGATTTCCACCGCCAGTTCGCCCACGGGTCAGTTTGCCTGGCATCAGCAGATTAGTATGAAGTCGATGATCGGCACGTCGAATACAGGCGACCAAACCGTTTTTACGGATGAGGATACCGGAAAATCCTACCTGATCTACTCGTACGGCAATGGCCGCAACCGAATCTATGTATCCGAAATCGGGGTCAAAGACGGGATGGTGAACCTGCTGGATTGCAAACAGGTTTTTCAGGGTGAAAGCCGGGAGGGCAACTGCCTGTTCAAGTACAGGGGCAAGTTCTACATGTGTGCCTCGAACATCTACGGCTGGGATGCCTCGTATGCCTATTATCTGGTAGCCGATGATATCCGGGGGCCCTACACACCCACCAACCACATGCTGGTCATGAACGGCTGCGCCGACGATTATGCCCATGTAACCCAGACCGGCTTCTTCTATACGGTAAAGGGCACCCGGCAGGAAACCGTTGTGTACTGTGGCGATCGCTGGGCCAATTTTGCCGGCAACGGCCTCGGCTACAACCACTGGTTTCCCCTGTCTTTCGACGGCGGTACCCCGTACTTCAACTCCATCGGTGCCTGGCAGCTGAATGCCCGGACGGGCGAGTGGCGCGTTGGGGCCGACAACAACTACGTGAAAAACGGCAGCTTCGAAGCCGACCGGAAAGCCATACCCAGCCCCGTAAAGCCCGAGCAAACGCAACTGACCGGCTGGACCACGACCATCATTTCCGGAAATGCCATCAGCCTCGACCCCAGCACCTCGCCGGTGCTGAACTACAGCCCAACCGAACAGGAACGAGCGGTGGTAATCGGTGAAAAGTGCCTGGCCATCCGCGACAACGTTGCTTTTCGGCGGAAGGTGTCGCAGACCATTCGCTCGTCGCCCTACGTAACGCTCGAAAACGGACGGTACACGCTGACGGCAAAAATCCGTAACAGCCGCTTTACAAAATTGGTCATGTACGCCACCACCAACGGCAAAACGGTTAGCTACCCAATCGAAACAGCGAACGCTGACTGGCTATCCATCAGGCTGGAGTCTGTCGACATCCGGCAGGGCGAGGTCGAAATCGGTTTTCTGGCAGACGGTATGCCCGGCGCGTTCTGTTATGTAGATGATGTAACCCTGGTAAGAGCCCGGTGATAGCCCCACTTATGCCTCTTGCCGGTGGGGGCCGGCCAGCTGGCTAGCCGTTTTTGGGCAGCATGTCTGGCTTTTCATCGGGATGGGGCTATGTACCTGAGGGTATTGTGGTGTTGGTCCTGCCAGCCAGGGCAGCCGGGCTGGCAGGACCAACTAGTCGGCTGCTATAGACCGGTCGACTGCTCCATCTGTTCGGTGTAGCGCGTTCCCACCACCCGAATCTGTGCCGATGCCGCTTCGATCTCCTGTAGGTCGCTGGCCGATAACTCAATGGCAGCAGCGCCGTTGTTTTCGCGTAAGCGATGTTGTTTGGTGGTGCCGGGTATGGGTACAATCCAGGGCTTCCGGGCCAGCACCCAGGCCAGCGCAATCTGGGCGGGGGTAGCCTGTTTTCGGTTGGCTATGGTTCGGATCAGGTCAACCAGTGCCTGATTGGCCAGACGGGCTTCTTCGGTGTAGCGGGGCAGTATGTTGCGAATGTCGCCGGCTGCAAACTGGGTTGTCTCGTCGATTTTTCCGGCCAGAAAGCCTTTCCCCAGCGGGCTGTAGGCCACCAGGCCGATGCCGAGTTCCTCGATGGTAGGTATGATCTCGTGTTCGTGCTGTCGGGTCCAGAGCGAGTATTCACTTTGCAGGGCCGTGACGGGCTGCACGGCGTGGGCCCGGCGAATGGTCTGGGCCCCGGCTTCCGACAGGCCGAAGTGCTTCACCTTTCCCTCCCGAATCAGGTCGCCAACCGTACCCGCTACCTCTTCGATCGGTACATTGGGATCGACCCGGTGCTGGTAGAAAAGGTCGATAACCTCGACCCGCAGTCGGTGGAGCGAGGCTTCGGCCACGGCCCGGATGTTTTCGGGGCGGCTGTCGAGGCCGGCCATCTGGCCCTGCTGAATCCGGAAGCCGAACTTGGTCGCGATAACGACCTGCCCCCGAAACGGCTCGAGCGCCTGCCCCACCAGGGTTTCGTTCGTATACGGACCGTAGACTTCTGCCGTATCGAAGAAGGTAACGCCTTCCTCCACGGCCTGCCGTATCAGTTTAATCATTTCCTGGGTGTCCTGAGCCGGTCCGTAGCCGAAGCTCATGCCCATGCAGCCCAGTCCGATGGCCGAAACCTGCGGGCCGGACGTGCCTAACTGGCGTGTTTTCATAAGAGTAATCAGTTGCGGGTGCATTTGGTTTGCCCGACAGCCGGGGCCGGCGCTGGTCGATACAGGGCGGCCGGCAAGCTGCCTGGCGGGTTGTGCTATAGGGGTGCGTGCCGATACGAAACTACAGTGTCTATCTCACACCCGCTTGTTCGAGGCAGGCATTCAGGAAAAAGGGTATGAACATCAGGAATATATATACCCAGCCGTCAGGTTGTAATGAAGACCTTTGCCAGACAAAAGACGAACGATTATGCAACAGGTAGTGCTGAACAATGGCGTCGAAATGCCCATACTTGGTTTTGGCGTTTTCCAGGTTCCCGATCCGGCCGAGTGCGAACGCAGCGTGCTGGATGCTATCGAGAGCGGCTACCGACTGATCGATACGGCTGCCTCGTACGGCAACGAAGCCGCCGTGGGGCAGGCCATCCGGAAGAGTACCGTTCCGAGAGACGATCTGTTCATCACCACCAAACTCTGGATTCAGTCGGAGGGCTATTCGGGTACGATGAAGGCCTTCGCCGAGTCGATGAAAAAACTGCAGCTGGACTACCTGGACCTTTACCTGATTCACCAGCCCTATGGCGATGTGTATGGCGAATGGCGGGCTATGGAGGAACTATACCGGGCGGGTCGGATTCGGGCTATCGGCGTCAGCAATTTCCAGCCCGACCGGCTGATCGACCTGATCGTTCACAACGACATCGTGCCGGCCGTGAACCAGATCGAAACGCACCCCTTTCATCAGCAGCAGGAAACAGGGCGGTTTCTGACCGATCACAAGGTGCAGATCGAAGCGTGGGGGCCATTTGCGGAGGGGCGAAACGAGCTGTTTCACAATGCACTACTGGCCTGCATAGGGGCGAAATACAACAAATCCGTGGCGCAGGTCGTGTTGCGCTGGCTCACCCAGCGGGGCGTTGTCGCCATCCCTAAATCCGTTCAGAAAGCACGCATGGCCGAAAACCTGAACAGCCTTGACTTCGACCTGAGCGCCGATGATATGGAAGCCATCAAGGCGCTCGATACCGGAGGGAGCCTTTTCTTCGACCACCGCGATCCGGCCATCGTGAAGTGGCTGGGTGAGCTACGCCGGTGACGGTACCCATATGAGGCCTATAACCAAAACCAATTTTTTTACAAAAAACAGGATACCGATGAAAACGTTACTGCTTGCTTTATTGCTGTGCTGCCTGTTTAGCCTCTCGGCTGTAGCGCAGACGATGCCTGCCGCTACGACGGCTACGCACAGCCGGTCTGAGCAGACCCTGATCGATGTATCGGCGCAAAAGTGGCAATGGATGGCCGATAAAAACGTGGATAAACTGGCGGTCCTTTTCGATGACAAAGCCAGGTTCGTTCACATGAGCGGCACCTGGAAAAAAGCCGAAGAACTCGACATCATTAAAACGGGAAGCATCTGGTACAAGCAGGCCACCGTACACGATGTCGCCGTCGAGCTTTTCGGCAACACCGGGCTGGTGTGGAGTCGCATTACGCTGGTGGCCATTGTTCGGGGGGCTGAGGTAAAAACGGAGTTTACGGTGACCGAGACCTTTCAGAAACGCCGGAACAACTGGACGTTGCTGGCCCTGACGTTTAGCAGTGTACGCGATACGCACGTGATCAAACACTGAATTAGTGTCGAACCGGTCACCCAACGGCTGGCGCTGCCTGACGCTGGCGCTCAGGCGTTCGGCAAAATGACTCCCGCCGGCTGGTGCACGACAGCTTTTAACAGCGATACGGGTACCCGACCAGCCTGTCGATCCCGAGTCTACTTATAATTGGCTGATTCAGAGCGTGGTTGGCAAGGCGGTTGGCGCCACGCCAAACTTCTTTTTGAACGAAGACGAAAAGTGCGAGATGCTTTCAAACCCCAGACCCAGGTAAATAGCAGAGGGCTTCTGGTGTTTGGTTTCGATGAGATACCGGGCTTCTGTCAGGCGTTTGTCCTGCAGCCAGTGGCGGGGCGAAGTGCCGAATGTTTTCAGAAAATCACGTTTGAACGCAGCCAGACTGCGGCCGGTAAGCTGAGCGAATTTCTCGACGGGAACATTGAAGCGGAAATTGATGAGCATGAACCGTTCGAGGTCGATCTTGCCGGGATCGGAGAAGTCAAAGAACAGATTACGCAGTTCAGGCCGGGCAAGGAGGAGTAACTTGACCCCCTCCTTTAGTTTCAGAATGCCCATATCGTTGGTCGGGCTTGCGCCGGCGTTGCGGGCATAGGGCACAATCGATTGAAAATAGCCCTGCAGGAACGCGTTCGAAGGAATGAGCGTATTCGGTAAACCTGCATAGGGACGGTCTGCTTCGACTGCTTCTTCCAGGGCAAACTGGCGCAGCGTTTCTTCCTGCAGGGATATGACAATCGTTTCGTAGATGCCGCCGGGTGGCGGTGTTTTGGTGAGCGTACCAACCTGGTTGCGCCTGATCAGCAGCAATTCCCCGCCCGTAGTCGCAACGGTTTGCTCCGCAGTCTCCAGTACCAGCTCCCCCGATACCTGCAGGATCAGGGTATGGTGGTTCCAGAGGCAGGCTTTCTCCCGGCGCTCGGCAGCGTGGTACGAGTAGAATAGCACCCCGGGCAGAATTTCGGCTGGACTGGTCATTTAGCGGGCTAGGTAGGTGTCACCCTGTATGGCACCTGGCGCAAACGTAGCATTTAATGCCGTTAGCTCGTCGGCCGTCAGGGTAATATCCATAGCGGCCAGGTTTTCGGGCAGGCGCGACCGGCGGCTCATGCTTACCAGCGGCATCACCCAATCGCCCTGCTGATCGACCCAGGCAATCGCCAGTTGCGTTGGCGTGCATCCTTTCTGGCGGGCCATTTCCTGCAGTTCGGCTGCCTTCGCCAGATTATATGTCAGGTTGTCGCCCTGAAAACGGGAAAAATGAGCCCGGTAGTCAGTAGAGGCCAGGGGGGCCTTCAGATCACCGGTCAGTAAGCCTTCCGCTGTGTTGGCGAAGGCCACAACAGTAATGCCCAGTTCCCGGGCAGCCGGCAACAGGTCATGTTCGATCTGTCGATCGGCCAGCGAATAGCCCATTTCCAGCGCACTGATGGGGTGAATACGGTGAGCGGTGCGCAGCTGGTCGGCGGTAATTTCGGAAACGCCGATGGTTCGTACTTTGCCTTCCCGAATCAGATCGGCAACCGTACCGATGATGTCTTCGACCGGCACGCTATTGTCCATGCGGCTGGGCTGGTAAAGGTCGATCGTCTCGATGCCCAGACGGGTCAGGGAATAATTGACAAAGTTTTTAATGGCGACGGGGCGTAGATCCATGCCGATGGGCTGCCCGTTGTGGAAGATGGCACCAAACTTCACGCTGATGAAGGCGTCGTCGCGCCGGCCTTTGATAGCCCGGCCGATCAGCAGTTCGTTATGCCCCGCCCCGTAAAAGTCGCCCGTGTTTAAAAAGGTAATGCCCCGGTCCAGGGCTTCGCGAATGGTAGCCAGGCTTTCAGCTTCGTCGGGCGTAGGTCCGCCCCAGATTGACGACATGCGCATGCACCCCAGCCCCAGCTTCGACACGATGGGCCCCTGCTGACCCAGTTTAATAGTTTTCCGGTTGTTCATGGTACAAAGATGCGCCGTTGCCGGGTGCGCCTGTTGCCTCCAGAGCTCATGTTACTTGTCTCTACGGCTCATCACCGGCATCGGTCTGGTCTGCCCCCGGTATGGTGCCGGGGGCAGACCAGACCGATGCCAGCCATGCCGTCGGCGCGGCTGTTCGGGGCTGGAAGCGACATGACCAGGTAAACAATTACGGTTTAGACAGGCGATACTGCGCGGGCGACTGCCCCGTTTTTTTGCGGAAGAGCCGGCTGAAATAGTGCGGGTAATCGAAGCCGAGCAGGTAAGCGGTCTCGTTGATCGTCAGGGTGGTAGTGCGCAGGAGCCGCTTGGCTTTTTCGATCAGCGCCTGATGAATATGCTGCTGGGTGTTCTGCCCCGTCAGGGAACGCAACATATCGCTCAGGTAAGCCGGCGACACGTTCAGGGCATCGGCCAGCTGCTGCACCGTCGGCAGCGTTCCCCCCGACGGAGCGGCCTCGTGGCCGATATAGGCGGCCAGCTGAGCCTCGAAGCGGGTCAGCAGATCGTTCCCGGGCATACGCCGGGTCACAAACTGTCGGTGGTAAAAGCGGTTGGCGTAGTTGAGCAGCACATCCAGCTGGGCCACCAGCACCCCCTGGCTGAACGCATCGATAGGGCGCTCGTACTCGACCCGTATCGCGTCGATGAGCCGGTTGAGCATGGTTTCTTCGGCGGCTGAGACATGCAGGGCTTCGTGCACGGCATACCCAAAAAAGCCGTAGGTCGTGATCTGTTTTCCCAGCGGATAACTGGCCAGCAGATCGGGATGGACCACCAGCATCCAGCCGCTTAGTTCGGAAATGTCCAGCGATTCGTCGATTGAGAATACTTGTCCCGGTGCCTGAAAACCCAGCACCCCCTCGTTGAAATCGTACGACTGGTGGCCGTAGGGTACCCGTCCCTTCAGCCCTTTCTTGAGCCAGATCGTGTAGAACTGCTGCACAAATGACTGACTCGGCAGCCGCGCATTGTGGCGCGTGTCGGCAAAATCGATCAGCGCCAGTAGCGGGTTGGCCGGGGCTGGCTGACTACAGAGCCGGGTGTAATCGGTAACGGTGTTGAGCACCGTCAGCGGACTGGCAGCCTGTTTCATGGTGTATGTTGTTTTTCCCGGTCGGATGGGTAACGTCCGCCCGACCGGGGTTGTCAGGGAACGAAACTTAAAAGCCCTCCGGGTAAGCGGCACCGGCGGCACTGCCCACGGGCATCACCGCTTCGAGCTCGGCCAGATCGGCATCGCTGAGCACCAGTGCCGACGCGGCTACGTTGGCTTCGAGATACGTCCGCCGTTTGGTGCCCGGAATAGCCGTTACCCCTTTGGCAAGCACCCAGGCCAGTGCCAGCTGCGCCGAGGTAACGCCCAGCTGGGCGGCTTTCTCGTTCAGCTTCTCTACTAACGCCAGGTTCCTGTAGAAGTTCTCGCCCTGATAGCGCGGGAAAATGCGCCGGGAGTCATTGGGCTCGAAATCATCGGGCGATTTGATGGCGCCCGACAGAAAGCCGCGTCCCAGTGGGGAGTAGGCCACGAAGCCGATACCCAGCGCGCGGGTTGCCGCCAGCACACCGTTTACTTCGACAGTCCGCTCAAAGAGCGAATACTCCGTCTCGACAGCCGTGATCGGGTGAACGGCGTGCGCCCGCTGCAGACTCTCGACCGATACTTCCGACAGACCGATGTACCGCACTTTCCCTTCTTCCACGAGCCGGCTCATGGCGCCCACCGTTTCTTCGACCGGGGTGTTAGGGTCGATCCGGTGGAGGTAATAAAGGTCGACCACATCGGTCTGCAGGTTGCGCAGCGACCGCTCAATGCTGGACCGGACATACGCGGGGCGGCCGTTGTATTGCCCTGTCCACTGGCCCTGCTCGTTTACCTCGAACCCAAATTTGGTGGCCAGCATCACCTGCTGGCGTTTACCAGCAATGGCGCGCCCCACCAGCTGCTCGTTGACCAGCGGACCGTACAGATCGGCGGTGTCGAGCATGGTAACGCCCAGTTCGATGGCCCGGTGGAGGGTAGCCAGGCTTTCGGCTTCATCGGCGTCGCCATAAACCGACATGCCGCCTACTCCGCTGGTCATACCCATGCAGCCCAGCCCCTGTACCGATACCGTTAGCCCCTGACTGCCCAGGGGTACTTGTTTGATCGTGTTCATACGTTGTCGTCGAAACCTGTTTTGGTTTGTGTCCGACAAAGGTCCGGCAGGCGACCGGCAGATGACCTAGTCAAAACGGGGATTCTGCCACACAAAACGGGGACTCGGACGGGCCTAAACCCGCACCAGCCGGCGGTCGAGGGGAATGGGGCGTTGCGCCAGGACCTCCACGCGGCTGAAAGCCGGATGGGCCGGGTGAAGCAGGATATTGTAAGCCTCGTCGAGAATGGCCGACGGAACGGCAACGGCCAGGGCAAACGGGTTCTGGAGCCAGTCGGACAGGATAAGCCCCGTTTCGGCCAGGGTGCCGGTTTGCCAGTATGGCGGCAGGCGGTCGGGTTCGAGCCAGAATACCAGGTTGGGTTCGTCGGGCAGGCGCAGGGTGCTGAGCCACAGCTGCGGCAGTTCGGGCAGCGTCAGGGGCGGCAAGTGAACAATGGTTTCGAGCAGGGCCAGTTCGGGCGAGCGGGCTGTGTAGAGAATGCCCGTGCCCCTGGGGTTCCAGCGGCCGCCGTAGCGCTGACTACCAATCACCGACAGCGGGTCGGTATGGTAGGGCGCTTTGTTGATGCGATAAATGTTCATGCAGGCTCAGCCGATTCAAAGCCCAAACATACAACCACCCGCTGTCGGGGTAAAGCGTTTGGGCCGTTTGTGGAGCGATAAGCGTTCCGGCAAAGCCAGTGTAGCAGCGGGCAAAACGATACCCGCTCGATCAGACACAGCCGGAGCGGAGCGTTAGCCGAGGCTGTAATGTACCGGCTGGTTTCGGCCGCTAACCTGAATGGATGGCCGGTCTGCCTCGGTCGTATCTAGTCCTTTTTTGACCAACCCGCTGGTTCAGCCTCAAAAAAAATAAATAAATGCTTGGAAGTGGGCGCTTCGTAGGGCTTACTTTGCATAAAACTACTAAATCAATAGACTATAAGTACTAATAGTCTATCCAGTATAGGGAGTAAAGACGTAGTACTGCTGCTGCGTCGGTACGACCTGACCCGGCCCCGAACCTACGAGGCCGGGGGTGTCAAAAAAGTGGCCGACTGTTCAATGTGTTCGGTCGGATTCGTTACTCAATACAACCTGTTATGATCAAGTACATTTCCGTTTTTTTTCTGGCCAGTCTGCTGGTATTGCCCGGCTGGTCGAGTGCTCAGAATGCGCCCGTTATCAATGCAACTGTCTCGGGCAAAGTAGTCGATGCCCGCACCGGCAACAACCTGATCGGGGCAACCGTCACCATCAAAGGCACCACCAACGGGGCCGCAACCAACCAGAATGGTGCTTTCACACTTATTACCGGCCAGAAACTGCCGTTCACCATTATGGTTTCCTACGTGGGCTACCAGACGCTCGAAACCGTGCTGAGCCGCGACAGTACGCAGCTGGAGCTGCAGGAAGCCAGCAGCCAGCTGGCCGACGTAACGATTACCTCGCGCCGGCGGCAGGAGCCGGCCCAGAACGTGCCCATCCCGATCTCGGTGCTGCGGGGCCCGCTGGTCGAAGATGCCGGGGCGTTTAACGTGAACCGCGTGAAAGAGCTGGTGCCATCCGTACAGCTCTACTCGTCGAATCCGCGCAACACGACCCTGAACATTCGGGGGCTGGGGTCGACTTTCGGGCTGACCAACGACGGGATCGATCCGGGCGTGGGTTTTTATGTCGATGGCGTGTACTACGCCCGCCCGGCTGTAACGGCGCTCGATTTTGTGGACATCGAACAGATCGAGGTGCTTCGGGGGCCGCAGGGAACGCTGTTTGGCAAAAACACCACCGCCGGTGCCTTCAACATCACCACCCGGGGTGCCAGCTTCGCCCCCGGCGCCACCTTCGAGGTGAGTTATGGCAATTACAACTACATGCAGGCCAAGGCCTCGATTACGGGGCCGCTGAACCGCAAACTGGCGGCCCGGGTATCGTTTTCGGGTACGCAGCGAAACGGGACCATCACCAATATCCGCACCAATCAGCTGGTCAACTCGCTCAACAACCTGGGTCTGCGCGGGCAGCTGCTGTATACGCCTACCGATCGGATCAGGGTAACGCTGGCTGGCGACTATACCGATCAGAAACCCGTTGGCTACGCGCAGGTGGTGGCGGGCGTCGTTACCACCAAACGGGCGGCCTACCGCCAGTTCAACGCGATTATTGCCGACCTCGGCTACAAGTTGCCCACCACGAACCCATTCGACCGGATCATCGATCAGGATACTCCGGCCAAAGCCAATAATCAGCTGGGTGGGGCGTCGCTCAACGCCGATATTAAATTGGGGGGCGGTACGCTGACGGCTACCTCCGCCTGGCGCTACTGGAAATGGGCCCCGTCGAGCGACCGCGATTACATCGGTCTGCCGGTTTTCTCAGTGTCGGCGGCCAACTCCAGACACAATCAGTACTCGCAGGAAATCCGCTACGCTGGCAGCCTGTCGGAACGCCTGACGGGGGTGGTAGGCCTGTATTATCTCTACCAGGATCTGCAGTCGGATCCCGTGCAGACCGAAGAAGCGGGCGCGGCCCAGTGGCGCTTTGCCCAGAGTTCGACCAGTGCCCTCTGGAAAACGCCCGGCCTGTTCGACGGTTTTGGTATCCGCACCACCAACCGGCTCCGCAGCACATCGGCAGCTGCCTTTGGCCAGCTCGACTGGACAATCAGTTCGAAGCTGCACCTGCTGCCGGGCCTGCGCTATAACTACGATAAGAAGATTGCCAATTACAAACGCGAAACTTACGGGGGCCTGCAAACCACCGATGCCGCCCTGCTGGCACTCAAGAACCAGGTGTACACCAACCAGGCGTTCGACACGGATGTCGACGAAACCAATGTTTCGGGCCAGCTGACTCTCCAGTATAAGGCCAGCGAACGGCTCAATGCCTTCGGTACGTACTCGGTGAGCTACAAGCCGGTTGGGATAAACATTGCCGGCCTGCCAACGGCCAACGGACAGGTATTGATCGATCTGGCCCGGGTGAAACCCGAAGCCCTGCAACACTACGAAGTAGGTGTAAAAACCCGCCCAACGCCGAATACAACCCTGAACGTGGTGTTCCACAACTCCGACATTAAAGACTACCAGACCCAGGTACAAACTCCGGAACCGGGCGTTAACCGGGGGTATCTGGCCAACGCCGAAAAAGTACGGGTGTCGGGGGTAGAGGTAGACGGAAGCCTGCGGTTCAGCAATACGTTGTCGCTCTACGGCTCGGTGGCCTATACCGATGCCAAATACGTGCGGTTTACCAATGCGCCGGTGCCGCTCGAAGAAACCGGTGGCGAACAGGCCTTCAAGGATATCTCGGGAGGAGCCCTGCCGGGGGTGTCGAAATGGGCCGCGTCGGTGGGGGGCGAAACCAGCCGGTCGGGTAAGTTCTTGGCGCAGGATGGTCGCTATTTCCTGGCCGCCGATGGGTATTACCGCTCGTCGTTTTCTTCGAGCGCATCGCCTTCGCAGTATCTGAATATCGACGGCTATACACTGGTCAACGCGCGGGTTGGTTTCCGGGCCTCGAACGGTACGTCGATCTTTCTCTGGAGCCGTAACCTGTTCAACCAGAACTATTTCGAGCAGCTGCTGGCCGCTCCCGGTAATGCCGGTCAGTATGGGGCCGTGCTGGGCGACCCCCGCACGTACGGTGTTACGCTGCGGTACTCGTTCTAGCTAACTACTGCTTTATGGGTCACTGCCGAGCCCGGTTGGACAGCTTATCTGAGACTGCCCGACCGGGCTCGCCGGTACTATGGTTTGCTGATGATCGGCCGGAAGGGGACAGGGTATGACAAAAGGCCTGCGCTAGCCAATAAGTCCCCAGTCGATGCGGCCCAATACGTCGTCGGCCAGTGAAAAGCCCGAAACCGTATCGAGCACGGCCAGCGGGGACTGGGGTACCACTACACCCATCGGTCGCGGCCCAGCGACTGGTGCGGCCCGCTGGTAGGCAGGAATGGGTTCGGCAAAGCTCCCCATTGCCTGGACCGACGGTGGCTCGGCCAGTTCGTCGGTATCGTCGGGACCTTCGCGGTAAGCGAGTTCGGCCAGGGGCGTACGCAGCCAGCGGCTGAATAACTCAACCCGCCCGTCGAATACGGCCAGTCCGTGCTGAATGAGCCGCTCGAGCAGCAACAGCCGCTCACTGGCCGACAGACTCAGTTGTTCCGAATCGGTCTTGCCGTGCAGCCCCCGAACCGACATGTTCAGAATGCGGGCCATCTCTTTATCGGTAAGGCCAACCAGCTGCGCAATTTCGTCGACGCGCCGGCGCAGTACGCCCTGCCGCGCCTGGCGGATGAGTGTCGTTACGGGGATAAGAGCCTGCATCGCGTTGGTCATAGTCGTTACTGTGTAAATATACACGACCATAATGGCATTTTTGCCAATTTAGTTTAAAACCACGGGCTTACAGGTCAGAAAAGAGCGCCAGTTGCCCGTTGTCGCCCTTGGCCGCATCCCGTTCGGGCGTTGTCAGCCCAAACGATTCGTTCGCTGCCAGATCGGCCCGGGGGCGGGCGTACAGGTGTCTGGGTCCGATAGAGCTCTTAAGCGGAAACCGGTTCAGGTAGTTTTCGATTTCCTTGTGTTGCAGCGGGTGACTCCGGAAAATCTCGCCCATATCGACAAACACGATGTTCTGTTTTCGCTGGGTGATGTTGCCCAGCCGATCGCGGGTGTGGTTTAGCAAGTGCTCGGTGGTGTTGTCATAATCGCTGGTGGGAAGCCGAAACTTAAGGTTGATGTATAGATAAGCGTAGCCCCGCTGGTAAGTCGAGACGGCGAGGTCGAAGTCATCGATGCGGCTCAGCACCTGCCGCCAGTGGTTCATTTCCAGTCCGAGATCATCCAGTTTCCGGCGGGCCTCGGCGCGGGGTAGGGGGGCTCGCCCATCGAGTTTGCTGCGCAGCATATTCTGTTGCAGCAGCAGGTTGTTGAGCAGTTCAGTCACGAAGGCTTCCCGCTCTTCGGTAGTTAGGTCGTGCGGTTTTTTCAGCCAGTATTTGTGTTTGGTAAAAAAGCTCATCCGAACGGCTGCCCGGTTGTAATTGATGAATTTTAGGGTTTTTACGCTAAAGTCAGCCCAGGGGGCGAAATCGGGCATATACTGACTGTCGATGAACAGGATATCACCACATTCCTGCCAGTTACCTTCGATGTCCCACTGCTCGCGGGAAGGCGTTAGCAAAGGCGTTTTACTAATCTGTTCATGCAGAGAATTTAGCAAATCAGTGTACAAATGGTCCGAAGTACTTGCTTTTTTACCCATTATGATCTGTCCGATAGCATTGTGATTTAGTAATTGGGCAAAGATATTTATTTTACTTCTGCAGTAAAACAAATATCTGTAATTCTGTAAGATATCGTGCTGATTACTAACTAAATAACTAGGAAAACTTTAGTAGAGATGGCTGGAACGGCTATTCCGACTAGACTTCACCCAACAGCACCATGTTTTATGCAGTCGGAGAAGAACCCATTCAGAACGGCCGCAAGTGGTGAGCAAAGCTGTCGACCATCTAGAACAGCCGCCAGGGTCGTTACCGGACAACATCCAGTTCAGGTGCTCAAGGGTTGTCAGGCATTTTCACGAAGTAGTCACGCTCAGTTTGCTTCTTAATATAAAACTGAGTGGTTTCGAATAACTCATGGCGCAAGTGACGTTGCACCCAGATCGGCTCCACCCCTTTGTCGATCATGATCTGCCCCGTGGTATGGCGTAAACTATGAGCCGACATATTAGGGCGTTTCAGGTCGAGGGCTTTCAGGTGCTTGTCGACGACATACCGGATATGCGCCGTTGTCAGATCAGGGAACAGCGCTGCAGAACGGGATCCAGAGAGTGCTGTTCCGGATGCTGACTGTATGTACTGACGCAGACTTTCGGCGCAGGCGGTAAACAGCTTGATTGCTTTACGGGTGTTTTTCCCTTTCCCTCGTATGAGCAGTTGCTCCTTATCAAACAATACATCGCCGATAGTCAGCCGGGTTACTTCAACGGTTCGCAGGCCTTCGAGCACCAGCAATGCGACAATGGCACGGTCGGCAGGGTCATCGATACTGGCCAGTAACTGATCGCGCTCCGATTCGGTCAGGCTGTCTTTGTAAAATCCCCGCTCGATAGCTAGCCCCCGGATGGCCTGAACGTCCCGCAACCCATCGACCTGATCGGGAGTAAGCCCCAGCCGGGTGCGGTGTTTGATGACCCATTCGGTCAACTGCTTGATGGTGGAGAGGTAGAAGTTGATCGTAAACGCTGACAACCCACGGCCGCGCAAGTGGTTGACGTACTGCCCAACCGTCTGGGCCGAGAAGGTAGCCTGTCGGTCGGCAGACCGCTCGTCGGTCAGGTAAAGAAAAAAGGCATTCAAAGCCTGGGTATAGTTTTCCTTCGACTTGTCGCCCCGCAGATGAGTCGCTTCGGCCAGATACCCAAGAATCAGTTCGTTGGCCGCAGGCGGGATACGTTTTGCGGATGGTGGATCGGCAACGACCACCGGGTTTCCCTGCATCTGGTAAAAAAGTAAAAACTTCCGGACGGGTGAGAGCTGATTGCCTTTTTTACCGGCCCCGTAGACACGCAGGCTACCGACATCCAGCGGCAACCGGTTGTCCAGGCAATACTGCACAAACTGGCGGGCAAGTCTGGGATAGTTTCCGGGTTTCCGCCCGTCGAGTTTTACCAGCCAGGCCGCAAACAGATGCATCAGCTGACTCACGGTTACACGCGTCTCTCCCATCACTCCCGCTACGGACGTCTGGGTTTGGGCTTGCTGCGCTACGAATAAGTCGGTCGCCATAATGAAGAAAAAGTCGGATTGAGGATCGATTGCGGTAAGGACTAATCTGTCCTAGCCGGAGTTTGATATTCAGCCACGCTGGGAAGTGAACAAACGTACCCAAAAATTCAACGTTGTACAAATTATACTTTGTGTAAAACGTTGAAAATCTTTTTTCATATGTGTCTTACCCTTTGCGGGTGTGATCCCATTCGCCTTGCGTAACTGGCTGTTTGACGGTACACACCGTTTAGTCAATTCAGATTCCCCAAACAGGAGACTTGACGAACAATATCTTTACTTGACTAGAACGGATGAACCTATGGTTTGGCTGTAAAAATTCGCGGAACTAGATCTCACTGATTATCAGACAGAAGTAGTTCCGCGGTTTTGCGTACATTAACTTGTTGGGTGAACCGGCCGAGTAGTGCTTCCATTTCGGCGTTTCGGTCGACAGGTTGCAGGCCGCAGAGATTAAGTTTTGTTCGTTGGGCGGGTTGCGGCTGACAAGCCAACCGCCCTGGTGAGGTAAGTTTAAACGAATACGTTCCACATTATAAAATCAACACTACCAGAAAGTGAAAACTAACAAAACGAGAATCGAAGGTGACAACAACACCAGCTTTACGGACGTTAACCGTTCTAAAATCCAAGTTGGTGTCAATTCTGACCAAAAAGGCGCGGGTAAGAACTGGACAATTATAGGCGTAGTTGTAGCAATATTGAGTCTAATAGCTGCCATTGTCATTGGATGGGATCAGATTCAAACATTTCTAAAATAGTTTTATGTTTAGTCGTAATAACGAATCTCAGATAACAGGAGACAATAACCTCGTTTTTCAAGATGTTAACGATTCTACCATCACCATAAATCTTAATGACCCGCAAGAGGTAAGAACTCTACTTATCAATTTTCAAGAAGAGTTAAAAAAGCTACCAATCAGTATTTTAGACCACATTAAAGAATCTCAAAATTTGGAAGCTCCCCCAACTGTTGGTGCTAACTTATACTTCACCCTATTGGCAGCAATTGGTGAGACTGTAATGGGTGGTATTACTCGAAATGCTATGTTTAGTCTTACAGTCACTAATTTGACTAAGGAGCACAGGTATTTTAACCAGCCATATTTCCAAACGAACCCTAAATTACCAATACCTGGTTCAGAAGGGGCTGATAGCTTCATTATGATTAATAGAGAGAATCAGCCTTTCCCAGTGCGTTTGGAGTACGGCCAGCCCTTCACAATCACTTTTGAGATTAAACCGCAAGCATTAGAATTTTATAGGCAAATTGCTTCTGAAGGAGCTTACATACAGGCTTTTATTACCACAACTGTTGGCGAAATATATTCATCAAATCAGTACGAAATTCCTAAATTTTTAGACCAATATGCTTCGATAGTTGGGCGCAGAAGATAATATTATTTTCGCATGGGCAGCCTCCGTGTGACAGGACGCACGTCCCGAAGGAGACTTTGCAGCCCAACCGAGAAAGGGTGTAAAGGTGCAAGCGACTCATTTTCAGAATACTAACTTGTTCACCATCAGCCCTTTCGGGCGTTGGGTGTTGCCAGAAAAGTAGTGAGTATTTGCCGTCTTCCGCGCGATAAGAGAGCCGCCCCCTGCAGGACAGCTTGTGACTCGTTAGGTTGTTTCGGTCGACACGAGAAACGCCCAGTTAGGCATGATTTAGCTCGTTTGCCAAGTTTCGGCTGACACTAGACACATCATAATCAACGACCAATCTTTAAACGCAAATAAATACGATGAGTTGTCCGATTGAAACGCACCAATTTTTGACGAGTTGGACTACCAGCCTTGATGATAATTTAAAAGAAATTTACAAGGACACTTGGATTGACGACAAAAAGTCAGGCTATTTCGGCTTTATACCTAAGGACCCAGTGGCATTATTTATTGGAACTTTTCCTGTTCCTGAACAACGAACAAGTGGTTTCTTTTACCACAGTGATGTAAATCTTTTTTGGAAAATTATCACTAAGGTAACTGGACAGAATTTGTTAAATTTAGATTCCAAATTAGACTGGTTATCAAAAAGTAGAATTGGGATAACTGACATATTATGCAAAGCCCAAAGGACTGATAATAATTGCACTAGTAGAGCAGACAATGACTTGAACGCTATTTGCTTTAACAATATACTAAATTTGTTTAACGACTATCCCACGTTAACAGATGTTTATTTAACAAGCGGTGGCCCAACGAGTAAAAGTTTGTCAGGTAAATCAGCAGGAGGTTGGCTAGGTTTGCATTTACGTGATGCAACAGGGCGTAGTTTGAAAAAAATAATAAGTAGCGGTGCCACTCAGGTGATTAAACTTCAACCAAATCAAAAACAAATAAATCTACATTTTCTAATCACCCCAGCACCCCAAGACAATCAGTTAGGAAGATACTTACGTGACAAGAGAACAGTAGTCAATGGCTTAAATCAAATTAACTATTTAGAAGGCATCCCAGATCCAAAAGAAAAATATAAGTTTTTGCAGTGGGCAGTTTATCTATCTAAATTTCCAGGTCTTGTAAATCATAATTTTCAAGCAGAGGTTGAACAAAAAAATCTTCGCGGTTTATTAATGGAATGGCAATAACAAGGCAGCTTTCCTGTGACAGGATGCTTACCCCGCAGAAAGTTTTGCAGCCCAACCAAATGAGGGTGTAAATGTTGGAATCGGGTTGTTTATGTCAGCATGTGCGCTTACCATCAACCCTCATGGGTGTTGGGTGCATAGTAAAAGCCAATAACATGATAGTAGGCTTGTGTGCGACAGCGAGCACGGCACGTCAGGTGACTTTTAGATTCGTTAGGCGGGTTACTGCCGACAAAATAAACACTCAGACAGGTAGTTAGAATAAAAATAACTGAGAACATTCAATGGTTTTTTTAAAGGAGAATTGGGAAGGAATTGTTGCTTTGCTTGCTATGTTAGCAACCGCCGTTAGTTCTTACTTCACCTATAAAACGTTCAACTTACAACGTATACATAATACAAAATCAGTTAGACCCATATTACACATTGGACAGTGGGACTATGAAAATAGAATTACAGTTGATTTGAGAAATCAAGGACCAGGGGTTGGGATAGTGAAAAATATTCGAGTTTGCAAAAACGACACTGACGTGAAAACTTGTATTTTCCATTGGTTACCTGAAAAACTTCCGGGTGATATGAATTATAAGGAGTACTGGACTGGATACAAAGATTTTACGATTAAAGCCGGTGAGATATGTAAACTCATTGAACTGCCAATTGATACTACTAAACCTGAAGAAGTTACCGCTAGGGAAACAATTAGAGGAATATTAAGACAGCTTACTATTGAAATTGATTATGAAGATATATACGATAATAAAATACCTAAACTCACTAAATCACTGATCCTTTTTGCACGTACTGATCACGAAAATTAATAATGCATTTACGAGTCTGGTTTCGGGTGACATGCAGCTCGTCCCTAGAGAAGCCGGGCAGCCCAACCAAACGAGGGTGTAAAGGTTTGTGTACGTTTATTTGCTCAAACTTGTGCGCCCACCATCAACACTCATCGGCGTTGGGTGGTCGGTTCCATTTTTATCAGAACCACACTAAAAAACGTTAAAACATGAAACATATCCTGTGTTTTCTTTTCCTGCTGGGGGGCTTGGCGAGTTGTAGACAAGAAATTCAACCCAGAGAGTCAGAAGCTACTATAATGTACTACGCTGATTCATTCACCGGTTGCGACACTGGCTTCAAAATCATAACAGACGGTCACCCATTCACCACTTACGATATCAAAGCCCCGTTTGATGATCTTAATAAATTCCCTCGCAAGGTTTGGATTAGATATGAAATCGCAGTTGAGACTCGGACAGACATTTGTACCTCGACATCAATCAGTATAAAATCGATTCGAGACCGATAACTGTCGTACGTCAATTCACGGGTGTTGACTGTTCACTCAAAATATGCTTGCCGGGCGGGTTCGACCGACATTAGGCATTTAGATATTGGCCGAACTAATAGAACGTTTAGTAGGTGTTGCTTGACAATCGGCAGCCAAGTGTTGGTCAGGCTTTTGATAAGATAACGAGCGACTACAGGCACTAGGGGGTTAGGCCAGCCTCGAAAAGGTTTCGTCTGACAGCGGGCATTCGGGCATTAGGCAAGTCCAAAAATAAGGTGAGTTTGGCTGGGAATTGGCCTTTGTAAGTCCGTGAGGATGTGCAGTTCGGACCGTATGTTGTTGCCGGCTCCGGGTGGATAAGTTCACCGCTGACAGAATGCTCGCCGGGTGTTCAGGGTTTTCAGCCCAACTCAGGCAGGGGCGTAAAAGTGCAGCCGAGTCGCTTGATCGCAGTTGTTTACTCACCCCCCCCTAGGTCGTTGGGTGCTCGTTTATCAAGTACTTGCAAATCAGCATCTTGGTGACAGGCAGCGCGTCTCAGAGGTTAGGTTTTTGGCTTGCATTTCTGAGTCGTGGGCGACAAGAAGCGGGCCGTAGAGATTAAGTTCAGTTAGGCAGCGTCGGTTGACAGCGCTAACTTCATATAAGTCATATTGTACAAAAATCATTACCATGCAGACACCCATTCAGCTTCTGTTTTTACTGACTCTGCTGATTAATTCATTCAGGCTGTTTGCCCAAAATGGCCCTCCTACCATCGAACAGGTGCGGAGCGCTTTGAACCGGGGAATCGAACAAGTGAAGACTCCACCTGTCAACGTGTTCAAGACCGAAATCCGTAAGGTCTGGTCGGGAAGTGATTCAATTCAGATTCAGATCTACTATCCCAGTGCCAATCGCAATTTGCCCATCGTTTACAATGTACACGGCGGGGCTTTCGTCATGCGGGCGTTAGACGTGAACGTGGCCCGAATTCTGTGCAACCGCACCGGGTCAATCGTTGTCTGTGTGGACTACCGCGTGGCACCTGAGCATCCGTTTCCAGCTTCCATTAACGACAGTTACGTCGTCTGGAACTGGATTACGAAGAACGCCGAACGAATCGGCGGTGACCGGCAAAAAGTCAGTTTAATCGGTGATAGCGCGGGGGGCGTGTTTATTGGGGCATTGCAAGTTAAACGTCAGCAGGAAGGTCGACCGGAACGTCCGTTATCAATGGTTTACATTAACCCCGGTGTTGATTTGCGGCCAACCGCAGCCGGTGCCGACGAGTACCGGTTGGTGACGGACTGGTATCTGAACGGAGCCGACCCAAACAATCCGTTGGTATCACCCATTCTGAACGACAAGTTGAGTGAGTATCCGCCCACCCTGATTATAACCAGCGAGACCGACGAAATCCGGCAGCACGGCGTTCTGCTGACAGAAAAACTGACGAAAGCGGGTGTACCTGTTAAATTTATTGATTTACCTGGTGTTGGTCATTTAGCAGGCGATTGGGGAGCCGCCAGTCCTAAAGCCCAGCCCGCCGTTGATGCGACAGTTGACTTTCTCAACTCGGCTAACGCTAAAACGGATAAATAGCGGATTAATCTTAGCGGGTTCGCGCGTTGTTGCCGCTCCGCGTGGGCGGGTTGGCGGGCGACAGGAAGCACGTCCCGACAGTCAGCGTCAGCGTTTGGTTTGCGAGGTTTCGATGCTGCGACAGAGAAAAATTAAGTAATGTATTTAAGTTAAGTAAACGCCCGCACAATCATAACTACACTGATGGCTACCAGAACGGCAGTACCCGCGTTGAGCAAAGCCGTGTCGGACTGTTTCGTTTTCCGACTAGCTGTCTGCTCCTGAGATTTTTCTGGCTGTGACTGATACATTCCGTCGGTCACGTCCAGAATCAGTTGGGTACACTCGTCGGGAACGTCTAACTGCGGAAAATGACCGCAATGATCGAACCAGTGAAGCTCCGCATCGGGAAACAAATCCATTGCCCGCTCCGACTGATTCGGCAAGCAAACCCGGTCGTGCCGACCCCAGCCAATCACTACTGGATGCCGGATGGACCCAGCCACGGCCCCTTTTTGAGGCTCGCCATGAGCCAGATTGTGGAGGAGTTCGCTGAAAACAGGTGTGGGCGTAAATGTTTGTAACTCCTGCAATGCAATCGGGGCGGGAATGGTCCAGGGGTGGGCCGAAAACTGCATGAACAGCAACGACCGACTAATGGGGTTACCCGTCAGGGCTGGTAAAACGGGTTGCAAAGCGTCGACAAGTTTCGCCGATAGCCGCACAGAGTGGTAGAAAAACGGCACCTCCCAACCAGCCCAGAAACCGCCAGGATCAAGCGAGACAACGGCTCCCAAAACACCTCTCCGCCGGGCCAGTTCGAGTACTAGCCGTGCACCCATTGAACTGCCAACCGCGTCGGTGCCGAGCAGATTATGATCCTCTAAAAAATTAGTCACGGCATCCGCAAGGGTGCGGATAGAGGTTTCGCCCCTCAACGGGGGTGTAGCCCCGAAACCAGGCAAATCGACCGCAATTACATCGCGGTGGGCAGCCAGTTCGTCAATAATCAAATCCCAGGAGCGGTGGCTGCTGCCAATGCCATGAATCAGGAGAAGGGGCTTACCGGAGCCACGCCGGACGTAGTTTATTGTCATAATCGTTGATATTCAATCAGTTTAACACTGCCCAGGAGGTAATGTTTTTTCTTTTTTCAGACTAAATCATGTTACTCACGATATGAAAATCGACCCTGACTTCTGTCAAAAGTCGGGGTCTTTGCTTTTATGATGAGAGTTGTCGCAATCGGGTACTCAGTAATGGTCTTTGGCTTTGTTAGCCTTACCCGACTCAATCCTTACTCATGGGACACTTTTAGACTGCGTAGTTTTTACTTCCAGTCGGCTTTGTTGCACGGATAAACTCGCTTATTTTCCAAAAAAAGGCGGCATAGCTGCATCTTCGTGGTGGCGATATGGTACACTATAGGCCGTCTAAGGGCAAAATTGGGCTTTTAGACAGCCTCAGCCGTGCAACAAAGCCAAATCTGCTTAGACGAAATAAGTTAAGTTTTTAGGCATCACAGTGTATTTCGCCCCGCAGTACCTAGTCTCGTCGGATAGGCAGCATTCCTGAATGCGACGTTTTTTTGCCCAACGAAACGGGTGTGTAAAGGTTGTAGATACGTGCGTTTTTTTGAGTGACTTGCTTACCATCAACACCCTTTGGAACGTTGGGTGAACCAGCCAAAGTAATTGCCAGTGCAAACGTTTGGGAGTCAACGAGAACACCTTATTGGCCGTTTTACATTTATACTTCAGCATACGCGCGACACAGTGAACGTACCGTAAGATTGACTTTGTTTTCTCGCGCGGGTTTCATTTGATAAGCCAATCGCCTTGATTAAGCAAATAAGATAAAGTGGACGTATTGCATTTTGTGTGATTCGCCCATCTACCAATCATAAAAAATGACCATGGCTAAACCTACTGATTACTCAAAATTGACCGTAGATGAATTGCTAGCTTCAGAAGCCAAAATCAAGAAACAGCGAGTCATGTGGGCCCTTGTTATTGGCAGTTTCGTTGGCGTTGTTTTTTGGGCTGTTATGCATCACGCTTCATTTTTCAAGGTAATACTCTTGATCCTTTTTTTTGGTGGTCTGGCAGGTGGTGGGAAGAAAAACGAAGAGAATTTCAAAGCTATTGAATCAGAGCTCCGTAGCCGAGGCATTCGATAACACCATAGGGTTTATGATCCGAATACGAGCAGTTGTTGAGCTCTGTACTTACTCTTATTGGATAATGGGTTGTGTGCGCTCCTCGAGAGTCGCTTACGGGCGACAGGAGACAGGCCGCTAAGCACGCTTCGCAGCCCAACCGGCAGGAGATGTAAAGGTGCAGGTACGTGTGTTCAGTTTTGCGCCCACCATCAGCCCCTGTTGGCGTTGGGGGCCGTTCAAGTCGGTAGGCATTCCAGATAATGGCCAACAAGGTAACAAATGGATTATGAACGTTTCCTTGCAGGGTTACTACTTACTTACCAACAGGGCAATCACCTGGGCATAGAACGAGTAAACGTGTTTTTTAATGATCGTTTTAAATCATCAGATCGCACTTATTTAACAGTTGTGGAGCTTTATTATGGATCTACTGACTCCCGGCTTAAGGTTGATTATCTGACAACTGCCAATACCGTTGTACATACTCGGAGTTGTTTTTGCGTTGGTATAGGTCTACAGACATCACCTATTTTTTCAGCTAAAGACGTTATGGTGCTTTATTGTTATGGTTGCCCGGTTAGGGGGGTCAGTCTACCTGATTTTTAGAGGACAAACGAACCAGACAAAAAACTGCTGACTGGTATCAGTTTTAGCAGGGTATTTAGTGGTAATTTCAGTTCGGCCAACATTGGCATGTATCTAGGTGCCACGTTTTGACAGCCTCGGCTACGTTGGTTTTGGACGTTTATAAGTCGTGCTGCCTATGTTTGTTACAGCTGACAGGCGGCTGTCAGACAGGCTGATACGGCAGCCCAACAGACAAAAGGTGCAAACGGCAAGCGAGTCGTTCGCCCATTTCAGTCTGCTTCTTCACCCATCAATCCTCGTGGTCAGTTGGTGTTTCTTTGAGCAATGCGTGCTCAGCGACTTCGGTCGACACACTTGATCTGGCTGCCAGGCACCGTTTTGCATAGCATCCAGCATATCGGTTGGTAAGAGAAACGTCCTGAGCATGCGTGCTCAGGCTTCTATTTGCGAGTTCAAAACGCTAGCGCAAGCACGTACGCTCTGCCAAACTATTGTACTAAGCCATCCTTTTTAGTGACAATTCTGCGTTTCTTGAGCCAGACACTTAGAATGTTTGTAGGTTAGACTGGTAACGAACGATACAGAATAGATACATAGCAACGATTTTTCTTTCATGAATAGACGCCATTTCATTCACCTATCTTCAGCCATATCAGTAGCCACCCTGGCAAGCCGATTAACTTATGCTGTTTCGCCCCAAACCGAAGCCATTCAGATGCCTGATGAAGTGTGGGGGCAGCGCGATGGCCAGTGGGTCAGATTGACAGCCACCAGCGGAACCGCGTACAGCCATGACGATCTGGTTGTTACCATCAAGCCAAACAGTAAGGCTCAAGCCGTTTATGTACAGTCGCCCGCCCGGCCGCTCGACGCCATTCGATTAAAATGGACCTATGCGCTCAAACCTACGGCTCGTTTTATGGGCGATCAGTTTGAACGTTCCTACGGAGATCTGGCCTGGAAAAAAGAATCCGATACCGCAATAAACCCCTGGTATGTCCTCATCTATGATGATAAACAGACTCGCTGTTTTGGGGTAAAGACGGGAGCCAGTAGCCTCTGCTGGTGGCATTTACGCGAAGGTAGTCTGGCGCTTACACTCGATACCCACTCAGGTGGCAATGGCGTATTACTCGGTGATCGGACACTTCACGCTGCCGATCTGGTAACGATGAGTAGCCGTCCCGACGAAAACCCGTTCCAAACGGACCATCGGTTTTGTGGGCTCATGTGCGACAAACCGCGTCTGCCCAGACAGCCCGTCTACGGCATCAACGACTGGTACTTCGCTTACGGAGAAAACGACTTCGAACTGATAAAGAAAACGACGGGTTCGATGGCCGAATTGGTTACCAACGTCAAAAACAGGCCTTACTCAGTTATTGATGCCGGCTGGGCTACTTACTCGCCTTTGCTGCCCGGAGACGGTGGCTGGAACGATGATTACAGCAAGCCCAATAAGAAGTTCGGCAATATGCAGTTGATGGGCGACACAATCAGGCAACTGGGCATGCGGCCGGGCTTGTGGATGCGGCCCCTTTGTGCGCGTCACGACGACAAAGCAAACCTGTTGGCGCCAAAAATTCCGGGACGCAATGACCCTAAAATGCCGGTGCTCGATCCGACCATACCCGAGAATATCGACCGGATAAAGCGCTATTTTGACGTGTACAAAGCGTGGGGATTTGAGATGGTGAAACACGATTTCACCACCTATGATATGATGGGACGCTGGGGCTTTTCCATGAAGGACAGTATAACGTCTCCGAACTGGAATTTCAGTGACCGGAGTAAGACCAATGCCGAAATCATACTGAATCTATACCAGTCCATTCGCGACGCTGCTGGCCAGGGGATAGCGATTATCGGTTGCAATACCATGAGCCACCTGAGCGCGGGCCTGTTCGAACTCTGCCGCACCGGTGACGATACCAGTGGCAAAGACTGGGCACGGACGTTAAAAATGGGTGTCAACACACTGGCTTTCCGGCTGCCGCAGCACAATAAATTTTACGCGGTCGATGGCGATTGCGTCGGCATCACCACGGATATCGCCTGGGAGAAAAACAAGCAATGGCTCCAGTTGCTGGCCGAAAGTGGCTCTCCGCTCTTTATTTCAGCGCAACCGGCGGCCATGGGCGAAGCGCAAAAGATAGCGGTCAAAGAAGCGTTTACCCGGGCTTCGTCGCACCAACCCCTGGGTGAACCACTGGACTGGATAACCAATCATCAGCCCAAAAAATGGAGGCTGAACGGAAGGATCGTTGATTTTACCTGGACCTGACGTAAACTAAAACCTGCAGCAAGCCGATACATCAGGCAGCATACAAAGGAGAGCAGAAGGTAGCCCATTCGCAAGAATCAGCTTGCGGGCATCGCCCGGTCGCTGAGCCGTGTGCTGCAAACCCGGCAGCTGCCCACCCAGATCAGCCTGGCCGAAGCGGGGCAGCTCGACTTTCTGCTGCCTGACCCGCGCCGTATCGGCCCACAGTTACTTAATTACCTCGCCCTACGGTACGGCCGCCAGCCTGCGCCAGCGCGTGCAGACCGCCCTGGGCAATGCCGGCGGGCTGGGTTAGTGGTCCGTGTCTTTGTCAGGGAGTCGTATCGGCTTTGCTGCGCCGATGGCAGCGGTACGGCAGACCTGGTATAATCAGCCAGGGTAGCTCCGACTCGCATTGATCAATCCTCTCTTTTTCTGAAACAGGCAGGCCAATTCGGCGCCGTATGCATTTGGGTAGCCGGGCGAAGACCGATTTCTGGCGGGGTCGGACCAGTGAAAAAAACGGGTCATTATGACATCGGTCATAAACCGGGCTGCCCCGCCCGGTACACCTTTGCACTGTTCACCGGTGCCGGCCCGGCACTACCCAACGGCTCAGTTGCGGGCCAAAGCACCGATCCGGTGAACGGCCAATCAACTAAAGATTACACCTATGCTTACACAAGCACAGAAAGAGGCTATCCAGGCAACGGTACCGATTCTGAAAACAAGCGGGGTCGCTTTGACCACTTATTTCTACGAGCGAATGTTTCGCCATAACCCTGAGCTGAAGCACGTCTTCAATCAGGGCAATCAGCACAACAGCAAGCAGGCAGCTGCACTGGCAGGGGCGGTGCTGGCCTATGCGGAGCATATCGACAACCCATCGGTGCTGGCCGACGCCCTGACCGCTATTGGCCACAAACATGTCAGCCTGAACATTCGACCCGAGCAGTACGAGCTGGTTGGCCGGCATCTGCTGGCCTCCATTCGCGAGGTGCTGGCGTTACCCGCCGATTCGCCCCTGCTCGACGCCTGGGCAATGGCCTACGACCAGCTGGCATCGCTCATGGCGGGTATAGAAAGCAGCCTGTATCGGCAAACAGGCCGCAGGGCCGGGGGCTGGAGTGGCTGGCGCCCGTTTGTGATTCGTCGGAAAGTGCAGGAATCAGCCGAAATAACCTCGTTTTATCTGTATCCGAGCGACGGCGGACAGGTAGCCTCCTACCTGCCCGGCCAATACGTAAGCCTGCGCCTGTTTGTGCCCGAGCTGAACCTGTTGCAGCCTCGGCAGTATAGCTTATCCAGCGCATCGAACGGCACCTACTACCGTATCACCGTTAAGCGCGAAAGCGGGCTTGATTGCCGGCCCAATGGGCTTATCAGCAACCAGCTGCATGATAGAAAGCAGGAAGGTGACCTGGTTGAGCTTACTGCTCCGGCCGGGGGCTTTACCCTCGATCTGCCCCAACGCGGTCCGGTCGTGCTGATCAGTGGAGGAGTTGGCCAGACGCCCCTGCTCAGTATGGCAGAAACCCTGCTCGACTCGTCTGGGTCGCAGGCCATTATCTGGGTTCACGGGGCCAGAAATGAGCCTGTGCACGCTTTCCGCAGCACGCTCGAAACCTGGCGCCGGCAAACAGACAGGCTGTGCTGTTTTTATTTCTACGAACAGCAATCCGAACCACCGCTGCCAGATCCGGTAATTCTGACGGGCCGGGTGAATCTACGGGTTATCGAAGCATCGGTAATCATACCCGGGGCTACGTACTACCTGTGCGGTCCGGCACCGTTTCTTCGCAAACAATATGCCGATCTGATCGACCTGGGCGTCGGGCCGGAGGCTATCCGATATGAGGAGTTCGGCCCTCAGGCGCTCGCGCTCAGCGCCGAACAGGCACTGGTAGCCGACGTAGCCTGAATCAGCCGGTGCGGGGGTGGGGCCGTTGGGTGTTCGGTGGGTCGAAAACCATTGCGCCACCCCCGTTCAACGGGCTGGTCACCGCCATAATTTCCCGTTCCGGATGGTTACGTCGCCCCTTCGCTCCAGCTGCTTGACAGTTCGGATAACCGTTTCGACGCGCAGGCCCAGTAAATCGGCTAACTGCTGCCGGGTGTACGGTACTTTATACAGCTCACCCGGTTTGGCCTGCTGCTTTAGCTGGTCGATGTACCGAAGCAGCCGATCCCCGGCGTGTGAAATAGCCACTTGTTCGAGTACCCGGGCTTTGCCGATCAGGCGCTCGCTGAGCAGCTGCGTTACGTGCCAGTGGACCTCGACGTTTTCCTGTAAAAGTTGCCGCAGCTGTGGCTGGCTACAGCGCCAGAGTGAAGTAGGCCGGGTCGTCAGGGCACTGGCAGGATAGGGCTTGCGGGCAAAAAAAGGAGGTTCGCCAAAGCTTTGACCATCCTGAAAGATGCCCTGCACGAATTCTTTGCCATCGCCGAAGTTGACCATTTTGACTTCTCCCGAAATAATCTGGTAGTAATGCACCGCTTCCTCCCCTTCGTTGAAGATCAGCACGGCTTTCGGAACGTGAAGCTGAACTGCTCCATACTGTTGCAGCAAGGTTGTAGCAATCATAAGTTGGCCCCCTTTCTATCAATGTCAACGCCTGACAACCACCAAACGATGCCGGCGGGAGCTGGCGTCATTTACCCCGAACCGACCGACTGATGAGGCTGTCGAATTGGGTTCGTGAGGTTGCCCTGCGGCTGCGATGGTTCGGCATAACAAATATACCCTATTTTTCTTTTTGGTTAGGAATCCTAACTATATTTGCCCTGTATTCAATCCTCTACCAACATGGACAAACACCGAATTAACGGGGAAGGTACGCTGAGGGCAAAGCCACTGGCGTCGTTCCTGTCGGATGACAGCCGGACGTTGCGGCAACCGAACAGCCCGTTTGATGAAGACGATGAGCACCTGCTCCGGTTGGCCGGGAAAGCGCTGGCCGGGCAGACGGAGACTATTCTGACCGCCTGGGAAGCCTTTACCGGCAGCCGACCACAGTGGCCGGGCTGCGCGGATCAACCGCAGCATCGGGCCGCCGTGCGGAAGCTGCTGAGCCAGTGGCTGCTCGATACACACACCCATCCGCCCGATCAGCCCTGGCTGGCTTATCAGCTGGCGCGTACCCGGCGTCGGCCCGTAGCCAGCATGAATCAGGCAGCAGATGAGCACGCCGAACCCCTGATCCGGCTGCACGAGATGCTGGCGTTCATCGTGCCGTTGAAACCTTCCCTTTATGGCGTCCTGGCCGCCAGAGGCTATCCCACTGACCTGGTATGCCGGATGTATGCTGTCTGGCTCAAAGCGCTTATGGTGAGCGCTTTGCTGCGGAGCCACCCGTTTGTGTATCTGACTAATCAATAACCCGTTTCCTTTTTTCAATCATGCAAGTTTCCGTTTATGATACCTACGTGACCCGCACAGACGGGGCCGTCATGCACTTTGATATCCTGGTGCCGTCAACCCTGACCGACCCGGCGACCATCCATCAGTATGGCAAAACGTATCTGGCGACCAAAGGCCAGGCCAGCCAGCCGCTTACCGCCAGAGAATGCCGGTACTGCCACATCGAACAGGCCTCCGACGACATCCAGGCCAGCATTGCCCATCAGGGTTTTCATATTATCGAAATGCAGGGCTGCTAGCCAAACGGGCAGACTCGTGCCGTTTGCCAACCAGCCCAATAAACCATGTTTCTGTCTTTTCACCAGTCTACTCAAACCATGTACAAGTCACTGAATACAACATTATTGGCAGTTGCCCTGACCACCTCGGTCGCGGTTGCTCAGTCGTATAAACCAGCTGCGGCTTACAACAACGCCGATTTTACCATCCGGGCTGCCAGCATTACCCACAACAGCGCGCTGGACATGCTTATTTTTGAGATGCAGGTCGACGGTATGGCCGGCCGTACGGTTCCAAAGGGCGTTGGCCGTATGGATGGAGCCCCCGTGCTGGCTTATGTATTCCCGACGACGCTTAAACCGGACGATGTAGGTTTCTCCAGCACCGAAGGCATCGTGGCCATGGGGCTTACCTCACACCCGGATATGGACGACACCCCGCTCTGGGATGAGAACAACGATGGCATTTTTGACAACGATGGCGTTGTCTGGCACCCGCACTGGGTTGTGCTGACCAAAGACAGCCGGGTTCCGGGCGGGCTGAGCGTGAAAGCGTTCAAGCCGGAAGATAAAGCCGTCAGGCTGCCCAAAACGGCCCCGGGTGTGCCAATGTACTTTGATTCGCCGGGCTACAACGTGGTGACACGGGGCAAAACGATCCGTATGGGGGTTCCCCTCTATCGGGTCAATAACCGGACGGATTTCAACTATGACGCGGTGAGCTGCTATATGGAAATGAGTATGGGAACCGATCATACCAGCCATGAAGCATCGGCGGGAAAACCCATGCTGGGGGTGTACGCGGTGTACACCGTCTTGTCGGGTACGCTGAGCCTGCCCTACACGGTAAAAAAATAAGTCCCCCGGCCGGCTGCCGCCCAACTGAAGGTCGGCCGGGCGGCAACCGGCCAAACCCAATTATCAACACCAGACTATAGGTATCAGTATGGACACAATCAACTTAGTGCCTGCCAATAGCCTGCTGACGGCTTCACCCGAGGAAGGACGTCAGTTGGCGATCAAAATGGCCCGGCTTATCATCAAGGCCACTCAGCCCGATGATCAGAAACGCCTTGCACTCCGGGAGGTGTACGCCAACGACCCGATGATGCTGATTGCCATCGGCCAGACAGTGGCTACCGAATTTGCGACCATCGCAGCTGCTAACCAGTACTGGCGTGTATCATGAGCCCCTTACCAGCCTATCAGACGTACCTGAAGCGCCTGGTGAGTGGGCGTACGTACGTAAAAGTTCAATATTTCACCGAACTTCACGAGCTGATTACCTGCAACGCGCTCCTGGCCGGTTTTACGGAAGCCGCCGGTGAGCCGATAGTCATCCTGTCGACGGGGGAGCAGATCCCCCTGACATGGGTGGTCAGTGTCGACGGGCAGTTTTCGCCCAACTACGAGGGCTACGCGCCTTATTGTGAAACCTGTGATCGGTAAATGAGTGACTCGGTATTTAACGTTGATCTACAGAACAGCTCGGTAGACGCTAAAATTGTGGCCGGTTTTGAACGGATTGGCGAAGTGTTTCGGGTGCTGCTCTGGCAGCAGAGCCGCGATACCGGGCTGAGCCCGATTCAGATTCAGGTGCTGCTGTTTCTGGCCTATCATGATCTGTCCAAATGCAAAATCGGCTACCTGGCGGGTGAGTTCAACGTGACCAAACCGACCATTAGCGATGCCGTTAAAATACTGGTTCAGAAGCAGCTTGTCGATCGTGTCGACGATCCGGCCGACAGCCGCAGCCACAGTTTACGATTGACCCCGGCGGGCCGGCAGATCGCTGAGCAGACAGGCGATTTCGCCAACGTACTGCGCCAGCTGGTCGGTCGGCTGGATGGACCGAAAAAATCGCTGCTGTACGAAAGTTTATTCACGCTTATCGGTACCCTCCACCAACAGGGTCTGATCACGGTTCAGCGCATGTGCAAAACCTGTATCCACTACCGGTATGCTGACCAGATGCATTACTGTGGGTTGTTGAGAATACCGCTGGAAGCAGACCTGCTCCGGCTTGATTGTCCGGAACATACGGCCCAATGAGTGTTCGTTTGCCGGTCTGAACATCGGTCAGCCGCTACTACCCCGACAGCGCCGGTTTTTTTGGGTGGCCCATTGGCAGCCTTCACTACGCGATCATGATCTATGTTTGACGAAATTACTTTCCAAATCTTGCTGCAAAACCCTGTTGACGGCCTTATGTATGGACTACAGAAAGGCAAAGGCGCTCATTACGAGATTGTGCAGCCGCAAATCGGCAATCAGCAAGACCTGACCTTTCGTTTTGTTGCGCAGCTGAAGCAGGACAAAGAGTCTGCGTACTCACTTACGGGGCCGTTTATGCAAGGAACTCCGGGAAACCGCTTTGTTTACATCAACATAGGCCGCTACGCCGGACAACCGGCATCGGCATGCAGTGGCCGATTGAAAATTCCTGTGCCAGAAGCTGACTACCAGGCCGTGTTATCAGCTGGCAGCGCGTATGGCTGGTTCTGTAACGTTCCCGGCAGTACTGCGGCTGGAAAACCGGTATTGGCAACGGTAAAGCCTTTTTGCGGCTGGACTATAGGCAAGTTTTCTGACTGAGCGCGTGCCTGCTACAGCCCGTCGTCGGCCAGTTGGTTAGCCCCTTACGACGGCCCGGCAGGCGTCTGTTACCGGCGCGTGCAAAACCAACCAGGCAATTTAAAAGGATGCCTTACGCTGCCCGTAACCGTCGTACCTTGCCAAATGGGAACAGGCACCCCAACGGAATCGAAAAGGCGCAGGCCGTCGGGGTTCAGCAACCGAATAGGCCCTCCCATGGGTTCTTGCGGGCAATTGTGCGATTCGACCAGACAGGATTTAACGCCACAACGAGACTCAACGTATGAAGACCCTGGGACTGATTGGTGGGCTTAGCTGGCATGCTACCTCCGTCTACTACACGACACTCAACCAACTCACCAATCAGCGGCTTGGCAACGCCCAATCATCGAGACTCCTGCTTTTCTCGGTCGATTTTGAGGCATTCAGGTTACTGCAGGAGCAGGGCGACTGGAACGCCGTCGAAAAAATCCTGTCGGACATTGCCCTGCAGCTTCAGGATGCGGGCGCGGCCTGCATTGTCATGTGCGCCAACACCGTTCACCTCGTTGCGGATGCGGTCCGACAGAAACTAACCATTCCCCTACTGCACAGTGCGGAGGAAACAGCCCGGGAAATTGTCGGTCAGAAGCTGACTACAGTGGCGCTTCTGGGCACGAAGTTTACGATGGAAAGCCCTTTTTTCAGGAATCGTCTCGAACAGGCGGGCCTCAGCGTACTTGTGCCCGACGAAGCCGATAAGGATTACATCCACGAGTCTATTTTCAATGAGCTGACAAAAGGCATTTTTAATGACGATACCCGGAGCAGGTATATCGACATTATTGACCAGCTGAAACGTTGCGGAGCAGAAGGCGTCGTTTTTGGCAGCGCTGAATTGTCCATACTGCTCAAACCAACCGACTGTAGTATTCCAATTTTCGATACCATTGCCATCCATGCCAAAGCAGCGGTTGATTTCGCCCTGTCGGACTAACGGCCGGGCGACCGGGCTGCCGGATCGACGGCTACCGAAGGCAGGTCGTGGCTTCTGCCAGGCTCCCCTGGTTCACAGGTCCGGTCGCGGCAGCGACGACCGGCTGCCTGGCCTTCAAACCCGTTCAACAACCACGCTGCGCCCGTATCGCATGAAAAACGTTTGTCTCCTCCTGCTGTCACTGCTTACCTCATGGCTCAGGCCGACGCCCCCCGCAGCAGCCCAGTCGGCCAATTCGAAGGCGCGGGTTATTGTCCTGACCGATATCGAAAACGAACCGGACGACGCTATGTCGATGGTGCGCTTTCTGACCTACAGCAACCAGTGGGACGTAGAGGGGCTGGTGGCAACAACGTCGGTTCACCAGAAAGATCAGGTGGCGGCCTGGCGCATCCGTGAGATTGTAGAGGCCTACGGCTCGGTGCGCGACAACCTGGCCTTGCACGAGCCGGGGTATCCGACAAAAGCGTATTTGTTGTCCATCATTAAAGAAGGCCGCAACGTCTACGGCATGAACGCCGTGGGGAAGGGAATGGACTCACCGGGGTCTGACCTCATTATCCGGGCGGTCGATCGTACCGATGCCCGCCCCGTCTGGGTAACCGTCTGGGGCGGGGCGAACTGCCTGGCCCAGGCCCTCTGGACAATTCGCGAAACGCGCTCCCCGGCCGAACTAACGAAATTTGTGGCCAAACTGCGGGTGTACACCATCTCCGATCAGGACGACAGTGGCCCCTGGATCAGAGCCACTTTTCCGGATTTGTTCTTTATTGCCAGTCCCGGTTTCCACCAGTACGGCGGTTATCACCACGCTACCTGGACCGGCATCAGTGGCGACCGGTTTCACGGCCGGTTTGCGGGGGGAGATTTCTCCATCGTCGATAATCCCTGGCTCGATACACACATACGCAGCAAGGGCGCGCTGGGAGCCCAGTATCCGCAGGCAAAATACCTGATGGAAGGCGATTCGCCCAGCTTTATGTACCTCATCGACAACGGGCTGGGCGACCCCGAACATCCCGACTGGGGTAGCTGGGGTGGGCGTTACGAACGGTACCTGCCCCGAACGGAAAAATGGTTTGCGCAACCCGAAACCCGCCCCCTGTGGACCAACGCGCAGGATGAAGTATTTGGCCTCGACAGTAGCTGGCATACCGGCAATCAGGAAACCATCTGGCGGTGGCGGGAGGCCTACCAGAATGATTTTTCGGCCCGCATGGACTGGACCATCAGGCCCTACAAAGAAGCCAATCACCCGCCCGTTCCGAAACTGACCCACAGCCGGCAGCTGACGGCTAAAGCGGGCGACCGCGTGAACCTGAGCGCGGCAGGCTCGACCGACCCCGACGGCGATTCGCTGACCTACAGCTGGTTTTACTACGATGAACCGAGCCAGCTGGCCCTCTCGACCGGCCGTAGCGGCACCCCCCTGACGATTACCGACGCCAATAAAGCCAACGCCTGGTTCACGGTGCCCAGGGCGGGCCGAACCGGCACCATGCACATCATGCTGGCCGTGACCGATACCGGAACGCCCCGGCTGACGCGGTATCAGCGGGTACTGGTGCAGGTGCTTCCTTAACGCCGGAGCACGACAAACCACACCCGCACGCTTCCCGGACCAGGCAGCGCCGGCAGCAACGCACTGGGCGTAGCGGAGTCTGGTTGTGCTCAGCGCACGGGCAGAATATCCGACCAGCGGGTGGTATAAGCCGGCGACATCCACTGCCGTTTGTGCTGCCAGCTCAGGTCATAGCCGGCACCGGCCAGCCGCACCCGGTCGCGCCCGTGCCGCTGGTTGAGCCGGTCTACCACGCCCGACAGCGCTCGCAGACGCGGGTCGGGGCCGCGCCCGAAAAGGGCCGTCTGCACGTGATTGTCGGGTACCAGGCCCGTGAGCAGCACCCCTACTTTCTGATACGCGTAGCCAAACCGGAAAATGGTTTCCAGCAGGGCCTGCGCATAGCCGGCCAGCTCGGCCGTGCTGCTGCTGGGATGCGGCAGTTCGGCGGTTTGGCTGTTGTAATACTGCCGGGCCGGCAGCCCGTTGCCGGGGGTGCGCTGGTAGCGGTTGGTGTGCAGAAACACCGTTACGGCGCTGGCGGCCGACTGCTGCCGACGTAATTTTTCGGCCGCCCGGCTCAGATGGGTCAGCAGGGCCTGGCTGATGGTGTCGCGATCGCTGACGCCCCGCCCGAAGCTGGGTGCCACGCCAATGGCCCGCTTCGCCGGGGCGTCGGGTTCGAGCAGCCGGCAGGGCATCCCCCGCAGCTCGTAGGCCAGCCGCAGCCCGTTGACCGTCAGGTGCTGCCGAATCCAGTCGTCGGGCAGGGCCGCAAACTGGGCCGCAGTATGGATGTGACTCCGTTTCAGAAAACCCGCGTACCGCCAGCCCACGCCCCACAGTTCCTTTATCGGAAAATCAGCCAGGGCTTCGGCAATCCGATCGGGGGTGTTGAGCAGGTATATGCCGGTGGCCGGCTGCTGCCGCTTGGCGTGGTAGTTGGCCACCTTGCAGAGCGTTTTGGTGGGCGCAATGCCGACCGATACCGGAATCCGCGTCCACTGATCGACCGTTTGCCGTATGCGCTGCGCCAGCTCACCCAGATCGGGGTAAACCGACGCGTAGCCTGTCAGGTCCAGAAACGCTTCGTCGATGCTGTAGACTTCGACCTGTTCGGCAAACCGGCCCAGCGTAGCCATCACCCGCCCCGACATATCGCCGTAGAGGGTGTAATTGCTGCTGAACAGCTGGATGGCCCGGGCCTCGACCTGCTCACGCAGTTGAAAAAACGGCGTTCCCATGGCAATGCCCATCGCTTTCAGCTCGTTGCTGCGGGCAATCAGGCAGCCATCGTTGTTCGACAGTACGCCCACGGGCTGGCCAATCAGCGCCGGATTGAACGCCCGCTCGCAGGATACGTAAAAGTTGTTGCAATCGACCAGAGCAAGCATCAGCGTGGTTTCTGAATAACAAACGTAACGACACCGAACAGTCGGAAATCATCGCCTTCGTGCACATAAATGGGCGTGTAGGCCGGGTTCGACGGCATCAGCACGATAAGCGGACTGGTGGCCGCCCCGCCCGGATAATGAACGCGCTTTACGGTGTACTCGCCGTTGACCCATACCACGCAGATTTTTCCGTCGATAGCCTGCCGGGAACTGTCGACGATCAGGATATCGCCGGGCTCGATGCGGTCGCCGGTCATGCTGTCGCCGGTTACGCGCACGAAGTACGTGGCCTCGGCATTGGTGATACAGAGATCGTTCAGGTCACAGACCCGTTCGATGTAGTTTTCGGCCGGCGAAGGAAAACCCGCCCGCACAAGCGACGAAAAAAAGGGGATACGCAGGCGCTGACGCACGGCGGCCCGCCGGATAAATACCCTGTCAGTATCGGTAGTGATAGCACGCATATAATATACAATAAACTTACAAACGAGCAATTATACTATAAGTTTATCATATCCAATGCCTGCCGGCTACCAGATGGTCGTCGTTTCGCCCGGATCTGTCGACAAAACGCACAGACTGGCGCCAGCATGGGCCGCTTGTACCGTTGTGCTGCCGGTCAGGCCGGCGTAGCGTCGGTTGGGTCGGGCTGGGGCTGGCGGCTATACTCCGAAGGCGACATTCCGTAGCGCTGCTGAAACGCCTTACGGAAATGCCGGGGGTCTTCGAGCCCAACCAGTTCGCACACTTCCGTTATCCGCAGTCGCCCCGTGCGCAGTAGCTGAGCGGCCCGTTTCATCCGGATGTCATTGATAAATTCGATCACCGACTGCCCCGTGGTGCTTTTCAGCCGCCGGAAAAACACCGACCGGCTCATACCCATTTCCCGGACGAGCCACTGCGCCGAAAAATCGGGTTCGGTCAGGTTGGCTTCCACCAGCGCCATGGCTTTTTCCAGAAACAGCCGGTCGGCATCGGGAATGACGATGTCGGCGGGCTGCAGCAGCAGGTTCTGCTGGTAGTACTGCCGCAGTTTTAGCCGGTTGCCCAGCAGCATATTCACCCGGGCCACCAGCAGGCTGGGATTGAAGGGTTTGCCCACGTAATCGTCGGCACCGGTTTCGAGCCCTTCCAGTTCGTGGGCAGCGGCCACGCGGGCCGTCAGCAGGATTACCGGAATATGCCCGGTTTGGGGGTGCTGCCTGATGAGCCGGCACAAATCGAGTCCGTCGCGGTGGGGCATCATCACATCGCTGATGACCAGATCGGGCAGCTGCTGCTGTACCTGTGTCCAGCCGGTCAGGCCGTCGGTAGCCGAGAACACGTCGAACGAGTCGGCAAACAAACTGACCAGGTAGCGCCTAACCTCGTCGTTGTCTTCCACAATGAGCAGCCGCTGCGTGGGCAGCAGCGCCGGCACCGGCGGGGGCGCAACGGCCGGGATCGGGTCGGGGTCGGGCACGTCGGCCGGATCGGGGTCGGGGGCCAGATCGGCGGGCAGCAGATGGGCCGACCCAAACGGCAGGCAGACGGTAAAGGTCGTACCCCGACCCGGTTCACTGGTCACGGCAATGGTGCCGCCCTGCCGCTCAACAAACTGCTTCACCAGCGACAGGCCAATGCCCGAGCCCGTCAGCCGGATGGTTTCGGCCTGCGACGCCTGGTAGTAAAGATCGAAAATACGATCCAGCTCATCGGGGCTCATGCCTTTCCCCTCGTCGCATACCCGAATGGTCAGGTAATTATCGATGAGCTGCTCGGCCTGACGAACGGCGGGGCGGTCGGGATGCCCCACGGTCCCAATGCGCAGGCTGACGCTCCGGCCGGCCGGGGTATATTTAAGGGCGTTGGCGAGCAGGTTGATCACCACAACCTCCAGCTTGCTGCGGTCGAAAAACAGCGGAATCGGTGCATCGGGTCCGGCCGCGCCCGCCGGATCGACCACGAGGCTGAACTGAATCTGCAGTTCTTCGGCCTTGAGCCGAAACATCAGAAAGAGTTCGGTCAGAAACGCCAGTACATCCTGCCGGGTTACCCGCAGCGGAATAGCCATCGACTCGACCCGCCGGAAATCGAGCAGCTGGTTGACCAGCGACAGCAGCCGCCGGGTTTGCTGGTGCACGAGCAGAATCTTGTCTTTGAGGGTGTCGAACTGCGTGGCCGAGCCCGCCAGTTCTTCCATCGGTCCCAGAATGAGGGTCAGGGGCGTGCGCAGTTCGTGCGACACACTGGTGAAGAAGCGCAGTTTCAGGTCGGTCAGCTCTTTTTCCTTTTCGTACTGAAAATGCTCGAAGGCGGCTTTGTTTTTCAGGCGCTGCTCGTGCAGCAGCATCCGTCGGGCCAGCCAGATAGCCACGCCCGCCAGCAGCGCATAGAGCAGGTAGGCCCAGCCACTGCGCCACCAGGGCGGCAGAATGCGAAGGCGCAGGGTAGCGGGCTGCACCGACCAGCGCCCTTCGCCGTTTTCACTGCGCACCATAAACGTGTAATCGCCGGCCGGCAGGTTGGCAAAACTGGCCAGCCGCTGCCCGTCTGACGGTTCGATCCAGCCATCGTTGTAGCCCACCAGCCGGTAGGCATAGCGGTGTTTTCGGGGGTTGGCGAAGTTGAGCCCCACAAACGAGATGGAAAAATCGTTTTCGCTGTTGCGGATCTCGATCACCTGCGGTTTGTCGAGGGCTTCGGGGATGAGTACCCGGCCACCCACCGTTTCGCCAACGGCAACGGGCTTGTTGGCCAGCGATAAGCCCGTGAGCCGCATCACAGGCGGGTAGGGGTTGGGCTGAATCTGCCGGGGCAGGAAGTACGTAACGCCGTTGACCCCGCCGAAATACAGCATTCCGTCGGCCGCCCGCCAGGCTGCACCGATCTTGAAGGAATTGCTCTGGACCCCGTCGCCCACGTCGTAGCGCAGCACCTGGTGGGTGCGGGGGTTTATTTTGAGCAGGCCCGACCCGCCACACCAGATATAGCCCTGCTGGTCTTCGAGCAGGCTCTCCACATCGCTGTCGGCCAGCCAGCCGGTGCAGGCACGCACCAGGTCGGTACCGCCCGGCCCCGGCACGATCTGATGCAGGCCTCCGCCAATGGTACCCACCCAGAGAATACCGCTCCGGTCTTTGAGCAGCGGCCAGACGTAGTTGACCCGCAGGCTGTTGGGGTCGCGGGCGTCGTGGGCATACTGCTTCAGCAGGTCGAGCCCGTCGGGGCGCACCCGAAACTTCAGCACGCCGGCATCGCGCGTACTGGCCCAAAGTATATCGGTGGCTTTGTCGTAGAGCAGAAACGTAAACCGACTGCTGGGCAGACGACTGGTGGCGGGCGTATAGTTGGCCAGCACCCGGCCCCGGTGGTCGATGCGCACCAGGCCATTGTAGAAGGTGGCCAGCCAGATGGTGCCGAACCGGTCTTCGGTCATGCTTTCCAGGTGGCGGAAGGGGCCGCTGTGGAGCGAGTAGGCCGTCAGCTGCTCGCCCCCCGGCTTCCGGCGCAGCGCGTAAAGGCCGTCGTAGCGGGTGCCGAACCAGAGCGTGCTGTCGGACGCCTGCAGAATACACGACACATCGATGCCCGTTACGTTGCCGCCCCCCGCATTGCTCAGGTAGTTGTGGTAGGTTTTACGGGTCAGGTCGTAGCGGGAAAAGCCGTTGCGGGTGGCCAGCCAGAGCAGCCCCCGCTTTTCTTCCCGGTAGATGGCATTGACGTAATTGTTGGGCAGGGTGGGCTGTTGACTGGGCTGTCGGTGCAGGTGACCAAACGGCTTCTGCCGCAGATCTACCTTGTTGAGCCCGTCGGCCGATACGGCCAGCCACAACACCTGCGACCGGTCTTCCAGAATGGCGTGAATGCGCCCCGAATTGAGCCCCCGCGGATCATCGTCGTGCGGCTGAAAGGTGGTTACCCGCCCCGTCAGGCGGGGGGGCTGCCCGTCGGTGGTCTGCAGCGGCACCACCGACAGCCCGAAATCGGTGCCGACCCAGAGCCGGCCAAACGAATCGCGGTACAGGCAGCCGATGCTGCGAAAAGTGTGCGGCACGCGGTAGGTCTGCCTGATCTGGCGGTGGGCCAGCTCGGCGCCGGGTGCCCACAACACATCGTTGTCGGTACCGATCCAGAGTCCGCCCTGCCTGTCGAGGGCCAGGGTCAGCACCTGATACGATGCCAGACGCAGGGCGGGCGTGGCCACGGGCCGCTGCTCGGCAGCCGGCACCCGAAACAGGCCCTGATCGAGGGTAGCCACCCATACCGTTCCCAGCGAGTCGCTGATCAGTTCCGTAATCTCGACCTGTCGGGTCGATACGCCGGCCAGCTGCACCGGCACCACGCCCGCCAGCTGCCCGTCGGGCTGGATGGAAAGCCGAAACAATCCCTGGCCGCGCGTACCCACCCACAATCCGCCCCGACGGTCGGTGTTGAGGCTGGTAATTTCGGAGCGGGTCAGCAGCTGGTAGGTGGCCCGGTCGGGGGCGGAGAGCAGCGCCGGGCCGGGCCGCACAAAGCGGTCCTGATCGGGGCGGTACAGGCTCACCCCGCCCCCTTCGGTACCCACCCAGAGGGCGCCCGTCCGGCTGACGTGCACCGCCCGGACGCGGTTATTGGAAAGCCCGTCGACATTGTCGATGGGCAGCAGATACGGCTTGATGCGGTAGCCATCGTAGCGGTCGATACCGTTGTTGGTACCCACCCAGATAAACCCCTGCGCATCCTGCGTAACGGCCATGGCGTCGCTGTGCGACAGCCCGTCGTTGACCGTAATGTGGTCGAAGCGGAGCTGCGCCGGGTCTTGCTGAGCCCGGGCCAGCGACCCACTCAGCAACAGCCATACCCACCCCAGTATTAGTCGGATAAGTCCATTCATGCGTGTATAACGTCGGCACCTGTAACGCGCCGGATAAACGTACCAAAGCAGAGCCCGCCAGGCAGGGGAGCTACCGGCCAGCTCCGCCCAACCTATAAAAATACCAGTTTTTGCCCATTCTGTCATAGCATCCCGTTCAGCACTGAAACGAACACTCAGGCAGTGTATTGAGCCCCTGTGGTCAGTTTACCCCCCTTTTTCGGTCAGTTTCGCCCCCTCCTGCTGTGTTTTAGCCATTTAGTTTTGCACAAAAACAGTGATACCCCGACCCTGAGCCCTTGCGGTCGTTGCCGGAGGCATCTCAAATCCCAATCTCACAATGAACAAACGATTACTCTTAGTCTGGCTGCTTCTGGTCGGCGTAACCACGGCCACGCTGGCTCAGTCGGTAACGGTGCGGGGCAAAGTTACGGACGCGCTCAATCAGGGCATCCCCGGTGCCAACATATTGGTAAAAGGCACCACCCGGGGTACTACGGCCGATGCCGCCGGCGACTTTACCGTCAACGCCAACGCCACCGATGTACTGGTGATCAGCTACCTGGGCTACACCACGCAGGAGGTGCCCGTCAGCGGTCGCACCCAGGTGAGCATCGTGCTGGCCGACGACAACAAAACGCTGAACGAAGTGGTGGTGGTAGGCTATGGTACGCAGAAGAAAGCGACCCTGACCGGATCGGTATCGGAACTGAAAGGGGCCGATCTGGTGAAGAGCCCGCAGCCTAACCTGTCGAACTCGTTCGCGGGTCGTTTCTCGGGTATCGTGGCCAACAACCGGGGCGGTGAGCCCGGCTACGACGGATCGAGCTATACGATCCGGGGCTTCGGCACGACCGGCAACAACGACGTGCTGATCGTGGTCGACGGTATTCCGGGGCAGATCGGCGGTCTCGAGCGCCTTGACCCCAATGACATCGAAAGCATTTCGGTATTGAAAGATGCCTCGGCGGCTGTTTACGGCAACCGGGCAGCCAACGGCGTTATTCTGGTAACGACCAAGCGGGGCGGCACGGGCAAACCCGTTATCTCCTACAGCTACAACCAGGGTTTCACCTCCCCTACCCGCCTGCCCAGACTGGCCGACGCGCCGACCTACGCCACGATCCTGAACGAGATCGACTACTACAACAACCCGGCGGGGGGCATGAACCAGTATTACTCGGCCGACGAAATCGAAAAATTCCGGAATGGGTCGGACCCGCTCAACTACCCCAACACCAACTGGCAGAAGGCGTCGCTGAAGAATGTGGCGCTGCAGAACCAGCAAAACCTGAGCATCAACGGCGGCACCGACAACGTGAAATATTACGTATCGCTGGGCAGCATCTACCAGGACGGCCTGTACCGCAACGGCGCCACCAAGTACCGGCAGTATAACTTCCGCTCGAACATCGACGCCAACGTGACGAAGGATTTCCGGGTTAGCCTGATGCTGAACGGGCGGCAGGAAAACCGCAATTTCCCCATCTCGTCGGCGGGCAATACGTTCCGGACCATCTACCGGGCGTTTCCGACACTGGTATCCCAATACCCCAACGGCCTCTACTCGACCGGCGTCGAAAACAACAACCCGGTGGTGCTGGGCACCGACATCGGCGGTACCACAGTGAACCCGACGTCGATCTTCAACGGTATTCTGCGGGGTAACTATACCCTGCCGTTTGTCGAGGGGCTGTCGGTCGATGGGTTTTTCTCGGTCGACAAGTCGTTTAACTTCAACAAGTCGTTCAGCATTCCCTACACGCTCTACAACTACGACCGCAGCTCGGGCAACTACAACCCGGTGCTGACGGGCGGCTCGGCAGGACTGGCCTCGCTGTCGCAAAGCCAGAACAACATCACCAACGTGACCCAGAACATTCGGCTGAACTACCAGCGGCAGCTGGGCTCCCACAACGTCAATGCGTTTGTAGCGTACGAGCAGAACCGGCGCAACGACATCAACTTCGGCGCGGGTCGCATCAACTTCCCCACCCCGACCACGCCCGAACTGTCGCAGGGCGGGGCAGCCGCCACCGACCGTACCAACTCCGGCAGCAGCTACAACTTTACCCGCCGAAGCGTGATTGGCCGGGTGGCCTACAACTACAAGGAAAAGTATCTGGCCGAACTGCAGGCCCGGCTCGACGGCTCATCGGTCTTTCCCGAGGGCAATCAGTACGGCTTCTTCCCCTCCATCTCGCTTGGTTACCGCATTTCCGAAGAAGACTGGTTCAAGAACAGCGTCGGCTTTTTCGACGACCTGAAAATCCGGGTGTCGCACGGCACGCTGGGTAACGACAACGTCGGGCAGTTTCAGTACTACAACAACTACTCGTTCAACAACCAGTATGTACTGGGCAACAACGTGATCGTACCCGGTATCGACCTCATCAAACTGGCCAACCCCAACATTACCTGGGAGGTAGCCCGGAAAACCGATGTTGGCCTGAACGCGGTATTCCTGAAGCATTTCAACCTGGAGCTGATTTATTTCCAGCAGCAGCGGGCCAACATTCTGGCCAACCGCAACGCGTCGATTCCGAACACCTCGGGTATTGTGAACCCCTACGGCTCCGATCCGCTGGTACCGAGCGAAAACATTGGCAAGGTCAACAGCAGCGGGTTTGAGGGTACGCTGGGCTACACCCACACCGGCACGATCCGCTACAGCCTCTCGGGCAACGTGACCTACGCCAAAAGCAAAATCATCAACATCGACGAAGCGCCGGGGCTGCTCCCCTACCAGCGGCAGACGGGTGGTCCGCTCTACACCTACCTGCTCTACCGCTCACTGGGCATTTTCCGCACGCAGGCCGACCTGGATGCTTATCCGCACCTGCCGGGTGCCCGCACGGGTGATCTGATTCTGGAAGACTACAACGGCGACGGCAAAATCACAGCCGACGACCAGGTTCGGACACCCTACGGCAACGTACCGCTGCTGACCTACGGACTGACGGGCAACATTGGCTACGGTGCATTCGACCTGTCGCTGGTGGTGGCCGGACAGGGGCTGGTAAGCCAGTACGTACTGCCCGAGTCGGGGCAGGTGGGCAATTTCTACAGCAGCTGGGCCGACAACCGCTGGAGCCCCACGAACCCCAACGGCAGCTACCCCCGTGTCGACACGCGGGCCTCGTCGTCGATCAACGGCGGCCTCTACAACAACACCTTCTGGCTGAACAACGCGTCGTTCGTGCGGCTCAAAAACGTTGAGATCGGCTACACGCTGCCCAAGGCAACGCTGGCTAAAATCAAGCTCTCGAACGTACGGGTCTATGCCAGCGGCTTCAACCTCTTTACCCTCACGGGCGTCAAGGATTACGATCCCGAGGGCAACAACGGCAGCGGGCAGTTTTATCCGCAGCAGCGTATTCTTAACCTGGGTCTGAACGTCAAGTTTTAAGCCTGCATCCCTTCGTCATGAAAGCATTACATACCTATTTACTGACCACGGCGCTGGCCCTTGCGCTGGGGCTGACGGCCTGCAACGATAACCTGCTCAACGTAACGCCCACCGACCGGGTCTCCGACGCGGCTATCCTGTCGGACCCGAACCTGTTCGAAGATTACGTGCTGAACCGCTATCTAGGCACCCGCCTGACCGAAAAAGAAGCCGAAGGCACCCTGCCGGGCTTTGGCCGCGGTTTCGAATATGCCCTCTGGTCGTCGCTCACCGATGAGTCGATCTACAACAACGACGACAACACCTGGCTGATTCAGCGCGGGCAGATTGCGCCCGAAAACACGGGTATCGCCGGCACATTCTGGGGGCGCAGCTACCGCAGCATCCGCGAAATCAACTACGCCCTCAACAACATCGGCAAGGTGCCCATGACGGATACCCGCCGGAACCTGCTGATCGGCGAGCTGAAATTTCTGCGGGCCTACCGCTACCACGACCTGATCCGCAACTACGGCCGCGTGGTGCTGGTGGGCGATAACGTGACGGAGCTGGGCGACAACCTGACCGACCCCGCTCTGTTTACCCGTTCCGACATCAAGTCGGGCATTGCCTATGCGGTAGCCCAGCTCGACGAGGCCGCGGCCAAGCTGCCGCTGGGTAACGATGGCAACTGGCAGCTGGGGCGGGCCACCAAAGGAGCGGCCCTGGCCCTGAAAGCCCGGTTGCTGCTCTACGGCGCCAGCCCGCTCTACAACGGCGTGTCGACCTGGTCGGCCGCAGCGGCCGCAGCCAAGGCGGTCATGGACCTGAACAAGTATAGCCTCTATACGGGTGGCTACGGCAAGCTGTTTACCACCACCGACAACAACGAAATCATTTTCGGCCGGCTGTATGCCCGGGGGGCGCGGCACGTTTGTCTGGAAATCTCGAACGGCCCCAACAGCTACAACGCCTGGGGCGGCAACGTGCCCCTACAGAACCTGGTCGACGACTATGAGATGATGGACGGTACCAGGATCAACGAGACCGGCACCAGCTACGACCCCAAAAACCCCTACAAAAACCGCGATCCGCGCTTCTACGCAACGATCCTCTACAACGACGCGCCTTACCGCAACAGCACGGTACAAACGTTCACACCCGGGGGCAAAGACAGTAAGGACGGCCCCTCGAACTGGAACACCTCCAAGTCGGGCTACTACCTGCGTAAATTCATGGACGACACGCTGCCCATCGATAACCCCTGGGACATTGCCGGCACACAGACCTGGATTTACATGCGCTACGCCGAAGTACTGCTCAACTACGCCGAAGCCCAGAATGAAGCCGTTGGCCCCGACGCATCGGTCTATGCCGCCGTCAACGCCATCCGGCAGCGGCCGGGCGTAGCCATGCCGACCCTGCCCGCCGGGCTGACCCAGGCGCAGATGCGGACCCGCATTCAGCAGGAACGCCGGATCGAACTGGCCTTCGAAGAGCACCGTTTCTACGATGTCCGGCGCTGGAAGATTGCCCCGACCACCGAAAACGTACCGGCCTACGGTATCGAGATCGGCAGGAATGCCAGCGGCTACACCTACGCCCGCAAAGAAGCCCTGACGGGGCGCACCTTTACCGACAAGCAGTACTGGCTGCCCATTCCGCGGGCCGAAATTCAGGCCTCGAACAGTAAGCTGGAACAGAACCCCGGTTATTAATGCATCGGCACAACGGCCCACCAGTCAGGTGGGCCGTTGCCTATCCTACCCTTCCCTTTCTCAACCGTTATGCGTCATTCCGTACAAGCCAGTCTGCGCTCTGCCCTGCTGCCGGCTCTGCTGCTCGCCACCCTGGCGGGCTGTCGGGCCAGTACCCCCGGCGACACCCCGGCCCCACCGACCCCCACGGCGGGCCTTACCCTGACCATCGACCCCGGCAAAACGGCCCAGACCATCGCGCATTTTGGCGCGTCGGATGCCTGGAGCTGTCAGTTTGTGGGGCAATGGCCCGATGCCAAACGCAACGCCATTGCCGATCTGCTGTTTAGCCGCGATACGCTGGCGGGGGGCAACCCGAAAGGCATTGGTCTGTCGATGTGGCGGTTCAATATCGGCGCCGGCACCGCCGAGCAGGGCAGCAACAGCGGCATTGGCGATGAGTGGCGCCGGGCCGAGTCGTTTCTGAACGACGACGGCACCTACAACTGGAACAAACAGGCCGGGCAGCAGTGGTTTCTGCAGGCCGCCAAACAGCGGGGCGTTGCCAATTTTCTGGCGTTTACCAACAGTCCGCCCGTCCAGTTTACGCGCAACGGCAAAGGTTTCGCTACCAATAAAGCGCCCAACCTGAACGCCGACCAGTATGATTCCTTTGCCCGGTTTCTGGCCGATGTGCTGCAGGGCGTGAGCAGCAAAACGGGCGTGCGTTTCGGCTATATCAGCCCCGTCAACGAACCGCAGTGGGACTGGAGCGATGGCGGGCAGGAAGGCACCCCCTTCTTCAACAACCAGATAGCGGGCATCGCCCGGTCGCTGAGCAGTGTGCTGCAAACCCGGCAGCTGCCCACCCAGATCAGCCTGGCCGAAGCAGGGCAGCTCGACTTTCTGCTGGGCGACAACGGCAGGCAGGGACAGGGCAGCCAGCTCGTCGACTTCTTCGATAAAGGCGCGGCCAACTACGTCGGCGATCTGCCCAACCTGACCCGCGCCGTATCGGCCCACAGTTACTTTACCACCTCGCCCTACGGCACGGCCGCCAGCCTGCGCCAGCGCGTGCAGACCGCCCTGAGCAACGCCGGCGGACTGGGCTACTGGATGTCGGAATACTGCATTCTGGGCGACAATGCCGGCGAGATCAACGGCGCGGGCAAAGACCTGGGTATCGACCCGGCCGTGTACGTGGCCAAAGTAATCCACAACGATCTGGTCAACGCCAACGCAACGGCCTGGCACTGGTGGCTGGCCATTACGCCCTATGATTACAAGGATGGGCTTATCTACATCGACAAAAACAAAACCGACGGCCGTTTCGCGCCCGCCAAGATGCTCTGGGCGCTGGGCAACTACAGTCGGTTTATTCAGCCGGGGGCGGTTCGGGTCGGGGCCGACCTAACCCAGAACAGCGCGGGACTGCTGGTTTCGGCTTACAAAAACCCCAACGGGCAGCTGGTAACGGTGCTGATCAATCCGGGTACTACGGCCCAGCCCGTCACCACTACGCTGCTGACGGGCCGGCTCGCCAATCCGGTGCTTTATACCACTTCGGCCACGACCGATCTGGCCCGCTCGGCCGTGAGCAGCACCGGTGCCCTGTCTATTCCAGCCCGAAGCATTGTCACGCTGGTCGGCGACCTCCGGCCCTAGTCTTTCATCCAATAAAGGTTCGTAGTACGGAGAGTGGTAAGATTGTTTCTTGCCTCTCTTTTTTTGCTGTTCTACTCATCCCCTGCCATGAAACAAACCCTGCTTATCGCTTTTTACTTACTGGCCGCCCTGGTCAGTTACGGCCAGCCGCGCTTCAGCCAGTGGGCTCCAACCCCACCCATGGGCTGGAACAGCTGGGATGCCTACGGCCCAACCGTTACCGAAACCGACGTGAAGGCCAATGCCGATTATATGGCCAGACACCTGAAACCCTTTGGCTGGAACTACGTGGTGGTCGACATCCGCTGGTTTGTCGAGAACGACAAGGCGGGCGGTTATAACCAGACCGACCCGCGCTACGTGCTCGACGAGTACGGTCGGTATATGCCCGCCGTCAACCGCTTCCCGTCGGCAGCCGGCGGGCAGGGCTTCAAACCCCTGGCCGATTATATCCACGCCCGGGGTCTCAGGTTCGGTATCCACATCATGCGGGGTGTGCCGGGCGAAGCCGTGCGGAAAAAGATGCCGATCAAAGGCACGACCACGACGGCCGATCAGATTTACACCACGGCGCTGCAGTGCGAATGGCTCAAAGACAACTATACCATCGTAGCCGATAAGCCCGGCGCGCAGGCCTACTACAACTCGATCATGGAACTGTATGCCGCCTGGGGGGTCGATTTCATCAAGATCGACGATCTGTCGCGCCCCTACCACCAGGCCGAAATCGAACTGATCCGGTCGGCCATCGACCGCACCGGCCGGCCCATGGTGCTGAGCACCTCGCCCGGCGAAACCCCCATCGAGAAAGGGCAGCACGTACAGGCCCACGCCAATATGTGGCGCATGGTCGACGATGTCTGGGACACCTGGCCTCACCTGACCCATCTGATGGCCGTAGCCGAAAAATGGTATCCCTACATCAAACCCGGTACCTGGCCCGACTGCGACATGATTCCGCTGGGGCGCATCTCGATTCGGGGCGAGCGCGGGCAGGATCGGCAGACGCGGCTCACCCGGGATGAGCAGTATACGCTCATGACGTTCTTCACCCTATTTCGGTCTCCGCTTATGTTCGGGGGCGACCTGCCCAGCCTCGACCCGTTTACAACCTCGCTGCTGACCAACCGGGCGGTACTGGCCATGCACCGGGAAGGCACCGCTGTGCGCCAGCTGTTTCGCACCCCCAACCAGCTGGCCGTTACCTCGACCAACGCCCGCACGGGCGAGCGCTACCTGGCCCTGTTCAACCTTTCCGATGCCAGCGAGCCGGCGGCTCTCACGGTCGACCTGGCAACTCTGGGCATCGAAAAGGCCTTTACCCTAACGGACCTATGGACGGGCAAGCGCGACAAAAAACCGGCCGGCTCCCTGACGGTTACCCTCGCCCCCCATGCGTCGGTACTCTATTCGATCCGCTGACCGGCAGCGGCTCCACGCCATCAGGTGCCGGAGCCGCCAACCGACAGCGCACCGCTGCTAGCTGATTTTCAGACAGTAGGCATAATCGCCGGGCTTCTGTTCAGGAAACGTCACCTCGAGCGTGTCGGCCGTGCGGCTGAACGAGAGCGGCTGTCTGGCCCCCAGCAGGTCGACCCGGCGGATGGCCCGGCCCAGCTCGGGGCGGTTGGCCCCCAGCGCTTTGATCCGGACTTTACCGTCGGCGGGCCAACCCATCACAATGGCGTAGAGCGTATTGCCTTTCTGGGTGAACCGGACATCCTGCGCGCCAAAAGGCTTGCCTTTACCTTCGTTGAACCCCTGGGCGTTGAGCGGAGCGGCCGACTCGATGGCGGGTCCCTCGCCAAACACGCGCCATGGCCGGGTGCCGAAAATACTTTCCCCATTTACGGCCATCCAGGCTGCAATGCCCTCGACAATGGCCGTTTCTTTCTCGTCGATGGTACCATCGGCCCGTACGGGTACACTCAGCAGCAGGTTACCGTTTTTGCTGACTACGTCGGCCAGCGTGTGGATAACCGTCTGCGGGGTTTTGTAGCGGTTGTTATCGTAGACCCGCCGGTCGTAGTGCCAACTGCCGATGCAGGTATCGGTTTGCCAGACAAACGGCTCGATCTGGTTCGACTGGCCCCGCTCGATATCCCACACCATACACTTCTGCTGCTCAGGCGTCAGAATTTTGCCGTTCAGCACCGCTTCCAGTCTGCCCTTGTTACGGGCCATGTTGCTGTTGTAGAGGTGGGCCGCAATGCGCAGGCCGGCGTCGCTGACGGGCCAGAGCGGCAGGGCCGTATCGTCGAAATACACCAGATCGGGTTCATACTTGTTGATCAGGTCGACCGTACGGTTGTAGAACTGTTCGCAGTAGGCTTTCGAGGGTAGGGCGGCCCCGTTGCCCCACTCCCACTGCCGGTGAATAGTGCTCGTTTTTTCGCTGCCTTCGCTCAGGGGATGGTTCTGCGCGTAGAGTTCCTGCGGGTCGTAGCCTTCCCACCAGGTGCCTTTGCCATCGGCTTTGGTCAGGTTGCCGTCGTAGGGCACACCCGCCAGTGGCCCGTTCCTGTCGGCGCGCCGGGCCGTCTCATACCAGGTCCAGGCGTGGGCTGCGTGTACACTGACCCCGAAATGCAGGCCCTGTTTGCGGGCGGCTTTGGCCCAGCCACCGATCAGATCGCGTTTGGGACCGAGCCGGGTCGAATTCCACGCGTGGTACTTACTGTCGTAGTTGTCGAAGTTATCGTGATGGTTGGCCATGGCCACGAAATACTGCGCCCCGGCCCGCTTGTAGAGCGCTAACAGCTGATCGGGGTTCCAGTTTTCGGCTTTCCACTGGTGAATCAGGTCTTTGAAACCCACCTTGGATTGCGGACCGTATGTTTTCCGGTGATACGTGTAGGCGTCACTGCCTTCGTCATACATTTCCCGGGCGTACCAGTCGCCGTGTTCGGGCTGGCATTGCGCGCCCCAGTGGGCCCAGATGCCGAACTTGGCGTTGCGGTACCAGTTGGGCACGGCATACTGCGCCAGCGATGCCCAGGTGGGCGCGAACGGACCGGCGGCCATGGGTTCGCTTACCAGCGGAGGGGCGGGCAGACCGGCCAGTGCACCCGCCCGGCTCAGATACCAGGCCGAAACGGCACCGGCCGTTTGTTTTAATAGTGCGCGTCGATTCATGATCAGATCGGGTGAGGGGGTTCAGCAAACAGACGGGGCAAACAGGGGCATCAGGGCAGGCTAACCATGGCCTTGATAACGCCACGGGTCGGGTCGAGCCAGCCCGGAAATTCCTGCGCCACCTCGTCGAACGAAACGCGGTGTGTAATAAACGGTAGCGGGTCGACGGTGCCGGCTTTCATGGCCCGGATCACGTGGTCGAAATCGAGTCGGGTGGCGTTGCGGCTGCTCATGAGCGTAGCTTCCCGCTTGTGAAATTCGGGATGGCTCACCGTAATGGCTTCCTTCTGGAGCCCCACCAGCACGTACCGCCCGCCGTGGGCCAGGTAGGCAACGCCCTGCTCAATGGCCCGCAAACTTCCCGTGGCGTCGATCACAACCGTGGGCATATCGCCCCCCGTCAGGGCGTGGAGCTGCCCCGCTACGTCGGCCGAACGGGCGTTGATGGTATGGGCGACGCCCACCTGCTCGCGGCAAAACGTCAGCCGGTCTTCGTTGATATCGAGCGCGATCACCGTGGCACCAGCCTCACGGGCAAACGCCATCACGCCCAGCCCGATGGGGCCAGCGCCGACAACGAGCACCACCTCACCAGGCTGCACATCGGCCCGGCGCACGCCATGGGCACCAATGGCCAGGGGTTCGACCAGGGCCAGCGCATCGTAGCTCAGGCCCTGCCCCGGCAGCAGCGTGTGGGTCGGCACGGACAGGTAGGTACGCATCCCCCCGTCGACATGCACGCCCAGCACCCGCATGGTGGCGCAGCAGTTGGTTTTGCCCATGCGGCAGGCAATGCAGTGCCCGCAGTGCAGATACGGCATCACCGTCACAGCGTCGCCCACCCGGCAGGGGGTGTCGCCGTCAACAGCAACCAGGTCGGCAGCCAGTTCGTGGCCCAGTATCCGCGGGTAGCTGAAAAAAGGCTGGGTGCCTTCGTAGGCGTGGAGGTCGGTGCCGCAAATGCCGACCCGCCGAATACGGAGCAGGGCATGTCCGGGTTCAGGAGTAGGTTCGTCGCGCTCCTGATACGCGAAGTGCCCGGGCGCCAGGCAGGTAAGTGTTTTCATTCAGTACGTAGTGGGGACTCCTCGTTGGCGGATGAGCCGGGCCAGTGTTAAAACAAAGCGATGCCACCCGTTATGTACCCGCTACGCAGGGCGACACAGGCGGCTGACTACAAAGAAACATTATTCAGCGCAACCAGATACGGCGTCATTTATCCGGCTTAGACCCTCAGTTGACCAGCGTGTACGCATTGTCGGCGGCCGGCCGTTCAGGCTGAATCGGCGAGGGGACTGCCCGAAAAAGGCATTCCCCCCGCCCGCTTACCCTGCTGAAAAGTCATTACCCCCCCTTTAGTGCCGTAACAGTGCCCTTGCCGCAATTAAACAACCCCTCCGATACCCTAAGCAGGGCGGGTATTCCATCACCGATCTGAATACGGGTACCGGCCGCCGGCCAGGGCCTATGTAGCCGGTCGTAACGGGCCTGGTTGTATCTTTACTGCCATACGCTTCGGCGCTGGCTGGATCAGCCGCTGTTTGGGTACCTACGCTATGACTGTGATGCTGGTTGAAGACGAAGAACGGCTGGCCTCGTTTATTCGTAAGGGACTCTCGGCCGAAGGATATGACGTAACGATCGCCTACGATGGGCGAACGGGTTTGTCGTTATTCCGGCAGGCCCGCTACGACCTGATCATCCTCGACGTCAACCTGCCGCAGATCAACGGCATCGAACTTTGCCGGCTGATCCGGCAGGAAAACGAAGCGGTGCCCGTGCTGATGCTGACCGCCCTCGACAGCCTGGCCGATAAGTCGGATGGGTTCAACGCCGGGGCCGATGATTATCTGGCCAAGCCTTTCGAGTTTCAGGAGCTGGTCCTGCGCATCCGGGCGCTTACCCGCCGGAGCGGGATCAAACCCCGGCAGGTACTGAAACTGGCCGATCTCGAACTAAATCTGGATACCCAGACGGTTACGCGGGCGGGTCAGCGCATCGACATGACCACCCGCGAATACGCACTGCTCGAATACCTGATGCTGCACAAGGGCAAAACCATCTCGCGTGTCGACATCAGCGAAAAAGTGTGGGATTTGCATTTCGACACGAGCAGCAACATCATCGATGTATACATCAGCTACCTGCGCAAAAAAATAGACAAGGGCTTTTCGCCCCGCCTGCTCCACACGGTGGTCGGTATGGGCTACGTGCTGCGGGAAGAATAAATTTCGTGTACCGAAGCCACCTGTTTCCGGCTTTCTTTTCGCCTTTAGCCCGTGCTGATCCGCAACCGACTGACGCTTATTTTCACCCTGCTGGCTACCGCCATCCAGATCACGCTGTCGCTGCTGGTCGGGTATTTTTATTCGCTCTACCGACAGGAAGAGTTTTACAGCCGGCTCGAATCGAAGGCGCGGGTGGCCGGACGGGTACTGATTTCACGCCGGCACCTGCACGACGACTTTTTCAAGAACATGGTTCGCACCGATTTGCTGACCATTGTGGAGGAGCAGATCAGCATTTTCGACAGCCGGCATAATCTCGTTTTTACCAACCGCACCCTGAAAGAGTCGGACTACTACAAGGAGAAAATTCCGCTGCTCGCGGCCGATCCGCTGTTTGAATTTCGGAGCGGTCACCTCGAATCCATCGTTATTCCGTACCGCGACCGCGGCCAGTTATTCTACATCGTTGCCTCGGGTTTCGACCGGATCGGCTTTTCCAAGCTGCATACCCTCGAGCAGATTCTGCTACTGGCCAATTTGCTGGGGTTCACGCTGATCGTGCTGGCAGGCTGGTATTTTGCGGGCCGCGTGCTCAAGCCCATCTCCCGGATTGTCGACGAGGTAGAGCAGATTACGGCTATGCAGCTCCACAAGCGGGTGAATGAGGGCAACCAGCGCGACGAAATTGCCCAGCTGGCCATGACCTTCAACCAGATGCTGTTCCGGCTCGAAGACGCGTTCGTATCGCAGCGGAGCTTTGTTTCCCACGCATCGCACGAGCTGCGCACCCCGCTCACCAACACGCTCGGCACACTCGAAACCTCGCTCACCTACGACCAGAATCCGGCCGACTGGCGCGAGAGCATGGCCGTTGCGGTCGACGAGCTGAAAAAAGTCATCGCGCTGACCAATGGCCTGCTGGCGCTGGCCAACGTGTCGGAAGGCAGTGTGGTGCTGACCACAGTTCGGGTCGACGACTGCCTGCTGACGGCCCTGGGGCAGGTACAGAGCAAATACCCCGGCCGCAGCCTGCCCCTGCACGTCGACACCGAGGGGACCGATGCGCTGACGGTAAAAGGCAATGCTACCCTGCTGACAACCGCGCTGCTCAATATTCTCGACAATGCCTGCAAATACGCCGACGGTCCGGTGGCCGTTCGGTTAGAAGCCCTCGGCGAAACCAGCCAGCTTACCGTTTCCGACCAGGGCCGGGGCATCGACGCGGCCGATCTGGCCCATATCTTCGACCCCCTCTATCGGGGTAGCAACGTGCAGGGCGTGGCCGGCTACGGCATTGGACTGGCCGTGACCCGCCGGATCATCGAGCTGCATCAGGGCACCATCGAACTCTCGTCCGTACTGGGCCAGGGTACCACCGTTACCGTTACCCTGCCCGGACTGGCCTAGGAAATTCCGCAACACCCTTTATTTTTTAATACACAGCTACGGAATCTGTCCATCAGCTAATAGACTGACGTTGTCCGATTAAAGCATTCTTTTGCACAATTCCCACAGAACACACAAGACCAACCGGGCCATTCAGTACGATTTATACCTAGAAAACAGCCCGTTTTGGCTACCCTTAGCCGTATTAATACGCACAGTTGATTATCAGGCTTTTACTGCATTAGAACTTTTCTAATATCTTCTAATTTCCTTTTCACCCGGTTTTAATACCCCCGTGCTTGCTTTGTCGCAACGTATTTCAGACACAAGCAATGCAACGCCGTAATTATTCCGTTCGCCGGTCCGATTCGATTTTGCTCTACGGCTTTGGCCTGGTACTCGCCGTTTCGCTGGCCTTCAATGGGGTGCTGGTATTTGAACAAAGCCGGCAGCGCAGCCACTACGAAAGCGAACTGAGCAATGCGGTTCAGCCGGTCGATTATCTGGTGTGGCAGCAACAGCTTTCCGACTGCCGCCGGGCTAACCTCCAGAAAGACAGTGTGATTTACCGCATGCAACAATCCCCGCCGGCCGCGGCTCAGGCCGGTCGGGCCAGCCGATAAGCCTCAGCAACACCGTATCAATCGTCCCATGACACCACGCACCACCTCCACAAGCATGATTCACCTCACCTCTCAAACCCAATCCGAAGCCCCGGCCCGTACCAGTTGGTGGTCGGCCCCCAATCAATTCCCCCTTGTCAAACCGGTTGATGTAATGAATCTGATCACCATGAAGAGAGTCCTTATGCTGCTGAGCTCGGTTGCCCTGCTTGGGCTGTCGAGCTGCACGAAGCAGGAAGAAGCCAAAGAAGAAGCCGTTCAGTTTCAGGTTACCAGCCCCCTGAAAACCGACACGACGGTTACCAAGGAATACGTGTCGCAGATCCACGCCATCCAGCACATCGAACTGCGGGCGCTCGAGAAAGGCTACCTCCAAAAGATTTACGTCGACGAGGGACAGTCGATCCGCCAGGGGCAGCTGATGTTCCAGATCATGCCAATGGTATATCAGGCCGAGCTGCAGAAATCGCAGGCCGAAGCCAACTACGTGGGCATCGAATACGGCAACACCAAGCGTCTGGCCGACAGCAATATCGTGTCGAAAAATGAGCTGGCCCTGTCGAAAGCCAAGTTCGACCGCGCCAAAGCCGATGTGAACCTGGCCCAGACCCACCTGCAGTTTACCACCATCAAAGCGCCCTTCAGCGGTATCATGGACCAGTTTCGGGTACGGCAGGGGAGCATGGTCGACGAAGGTGATCTGCTGACGACCCTGTCGGACAACAGCAAAATGTGGGTGTATTTCAACGTGCCCGAAGCCGAATACCTCGACTACAAGACGCACGCTGAGAATCTGAAGAATGTGCGGCTGCTGATGGCCAACAACCAGCTTTTCGAGTATCCCGGTGTGGTGCAGACCATCGAGGCCGACTTCAACAACGAAACGGGTAACATCGCCTTCCGGGCTACCTTTCCCAACCCCAAAGGTTTGCTGCGGCACGGCGAAACGGGCCGCGTGCAGATGACGGTGCCGCTTAAGAATGCCCTCATCATTCCGCAGAAAGCCACCTTCGAAGTGCTCGACAAAAAGTACGTATACGTGGTCGATAAAGACAACGTGATCCGGTCGCGGGAAATCACGGTGGGCGCCGAGATGCCGCACATCTTCGTCGTTAAATCGGGCCTGAGAGCCACCGACAAGATCCTGCTCGAAGGCCTGCGCCAGGTGAAAGAAAACGAGAAAATCGCCTACAAGTTTGTACAGCCCGCTACCGTCGTCGCCAATCTGGGACTGTACGCTGAGTAATCTGACCGTTTAAACCGCAACCTACATGTTTGCAACATTCATACGCCGTCCCGTCTTCGCCATCGTGATCTCGATCATGATCGTCTTTGTCGGGGTACTGGCGATCAAAAAATTACCGATTTCTCAGTTTCCGGATATTGCGCCTACTACGGTCAACATCTTTATCGCCTACCCCGGTGCCAGCGCCGACGTACTGGTCAAATCGACCCTGATTACGCTCGAGCAGGCCATCAATGGCGTGCAGGACATGCGCTACATTGCCACCGATGCCACCAGTGCCGGCGAGGCCACCCTGCGGATTATTTTCGAGCCGGGTACCGACCCCAACGACGCCGTGATCCGGGTAAAAACCCGCGTCGACCAGGTCATGCCGCTGCTGCCTGAACTGGTGCAGCGCGAAGGCGTTGTGATCACGCCCATTCAGCCCAGCATGCTGATGTACGTCAACCTCTACTCGAAGGAGAAGAGCATCGACGAAAAATTCCTCTTCAACTACGCCACGGTGAAGATGATACCCGAAATTCAGCGCACCAAGGGGATTGCCCGGGCGCAGATTCTGGGTAGCCGGCGGTATGCCATGCGCGTATGGCTCGACCCCGACCGGATGCGGGCCTACAACATCTCGACCGAGGAGGTTATGAAGGCCATCGGCGAGCAGAGTATCATTGGCCGGCCGGGCCGACTCGGGCAAAGCTCGGGTATTGCCGCCCAGTCGCTCGAATACGTGCTGACCTACAAGGGACGCTACAGCGACCCCAAAGAATACGAAGGCATCATTATCCGGGCCAACTCGGCCGGCGAAAGCATTCACCTGCGCGACATTGCCCGGGTGGAGCTGGGCAGCGAGTTCTTCGATATCTACTCCAACCTCGACGGGCATGCGTCGGCCGCTATCGTGTTGCGGCAGAACTACGGCAGTAACGCCAGCGATGTAATCGAAGAAGTGAAACAGAAGCTCGAGGTGATGAAAGCCTCCTTCCCGCCGGGCATGGATTACAAGATCAGCTACGACGTTTCACAGTTCCTCGACGCGTCGATCGAGCAGGTGATCGATACGCTGCGCGACGCGTTTCTGCTGGTAGCCCTGGTGGTGTTCCTGTTCCTCGGCGACTGGCGGTCAACGCTGATTCCGATTCTGGCCGTACCAGTATCGCTGGTCGGGGCCTTCTTCGTGATTCAGGCCTTCGGGCTTTCCATCAACCTCATTACCCTGTTCGCGCTGGTATTGGCTATCGGTATTGTGGTCGATGATGCCATCGTGGTGGTCGAGGCCGTGCACGCCAAGATGGAAGAGAAGCCTTACCTGACACCCTTCGGGGCGGTAAAACAGGTGCTGGGCGAAATTAGCGGGGCCATCATTGCCATCACCCTCGTCATGGTATCGGTATTCCTGCCGATCTCGTTTATGACGGGCCCGGTTGGTACGTTCTACCGGCAGTTCTCGATCACCATGGCCAGCTCGATCGTGATCTCGGCGGTTATCGCCCTCACGCTGACGCCGGTACTCTGCGCCATGCTGCTGCGCAATCACCACGGCCACCCCGTGAAGAAGAATCCGCTGACCCGCGCGCTCGACAGCTTCAACCGGGGCTTCGACAAAATGACCGGCTGGTATGTCAGCCTGCTGCGCCTGATCGTCAGTCGCCGGTTTGTGACGTTCGTGGTGCTGGCTGCGTTCTGCGCCGGTATCGTGTTCGAAAACCAGATTCTGCCGGCCGGCTTCATTCCAAACGAAGACCAGAGCACGATCTACGCCATCATCCAGACCCCGCCGGGTTCGACGCTCGAGAAAACCAACCAGGTATCGCGCAACCTCCAGAAAATATGCGAAGAGGTGCCGGGTATCGAGTCGGTATCGTCGCTGGCGGGCTACGAGATCATGACCGAAGGCCGGGGCTCCAACGCCGGTACCTGTCTGATCAACCTGAAGCCCTGGTCGGAGCGCGACAAGAACGTGAAGGAGATTATGGAAGAGCTGGAAGAGAAGTCGCGCGGCCTGGGAGCCACCGTCGAATTCTTCGAACCACCGGCCATTCCGGGCTTCGGTACCTCGGGTGGTTTCTCCATGCGTCTGCTCGATAAAACGACCGACACCGACTACCGCGAGTTCGACAAGATCAACAAGGAGTTTATGGAGAACCTGGGCAAGCGTAAAGAGCTGACCGGTCTGTTTACCTTCTTTGCGGCCAACTACCCGCAGTACGAACTCCAGATCGACAACAACCTGGCCATGCAGAAGGGCGTGTCGATTGGCAAGGCCATGGACAACCTGAACATCCTGATCGGTAGTACCTACGAACAGGGCTTTATCAAGTTCAACCAGTTCTTTAAAGTCTATGTGCAGGCCGACCCCAGTTTCCGGCGGCTGCCTACCGACCTGCTGAACCTGTTTGTGAAGAACGACGAAGGCGAAATGGTCCCCTACTCATCGTTTATGACGCTGAAGAAAGGCCAGGGGCCTAACGAGATCACGCGGTTCAACCTGTATAACTCGGCGGCCATTCAGGGCCAGCCGGCCAAGGGCTACACCACAGCCGATGCCATCCAGGCCATTCGGGAGGTGGCGGCCAAGACGCTGCCGCGCGGCTACGACATCGCTTTCGAAGGGCTTTCCTACGACGAATCGATCCGGGGCAACGAGTCGCTCTACGTATTCCTGATTGTACTGGCCTTCGTGTACATGGTACTGGCCGCCCAGTATGAGAGTTTCATTATTCCGCTGGCGGTGGTCTTCTCGCTGCCCGTCGGGATCTTCGGTTCCTTCATGCTGCTAAAGCTGATGGGGCTGGAAAACAACATCTACGCCCAGATCGGTCTGATCATGTTAGTGGGCCTGCTCGGGAAGAACGCCGTACTGATCGTTGAGTTTGCGGTGCAGCGCCGGCAGGCGGGTGACACCATCCTGAATGCCGCCATCGAAGGGGCCCGGGTTCGTTTCCGCCCGATCCTGATGACCTCGTTTGCCTTCGTGGCCGGTCTGATTCCGCTTATTCTGGCCCACGGTGCCGGTGCCATCGGCAACCGAACCATCGGTGCCTCGGCCATGGGCGGCATGTTGTTCGGAACCATTTTCGGGGTCGTCATCATCCCCGGCCTTTACTTCATCTTCGCCCACCTGGCCGATGGTCGTACCCTGATTCAGGACGAAGACGAGTCGCCATTATCCGAAGAAATTGATCACCACCACCATGCGTAAACCAACCATGAATAAACCCCTGCTTGTGCTGGGTCTGACCCTCGCCGTTTCGGCGTGCACCGTACCGGTGCGGGTTGTCGAAAAGCAGGTCAACAAAGGCGTACCGGCGCAGTATGGGCAGTCGTCAGACTCAACCAACAGCGCCCGGACCAAGTGGCGCGACTATTTTACCGATCCGTACCTGACGGCCCTGATCGATACGGCCCTGCGTAACAACCAGGAGTTGAACATCAACCTGCAGGACATCGAGATCAATAACAACGAAATCCGGGCGCGTCGGGGGGCTTACCTCCCCTTCGTGACCCTGGGTGCCGGCGCCGGGGCCGAGAAAGTATCGCGCTACACCAGCAAAGGAGCCGCCGATGCTATCAGTGAAATCAAGCCTGGCCGGGAAACGCCCGAAATTCTGCCCAACCTCTACGCGGCTGCTTTTGCCAGCTGGGAGGTCGATATCTGGCACAAGCTGCGCAACAGCAAGAAAGCGGCCGTGGCCAGCTACCTCTCCTCGATCGAAGGCAAGAATTTTCTGGTGACCAACCTGGTGTCGGAGATTGCCAACAACTATTACGAGTTGCTGGCCCTCGACAACCAGCTGGCCATTATCCAGCAAAACCTGGTGATTCTGAACAACGCCCTGTCGATTACGAAGCAGGAAAAGGAAGCCGCCAAAGTAACCGAGCTGGCCGTACAGCGGTTTGAAGCCGAGGTGTACAAAACCCAGAACCTGCAGTATGATATCCGGCAGCGGATTGTGGAACGCGAAAACCGGATCAATTTTCTGATGGGCCGTTTTCCGCAGCGCGTGGCCCGCGATACACAGGGCTTCAACCAGTTGATACCCACCAAAATCTACGCCGGTATTCCGGCCCAGCTGCTCGAAAACCGGCCCGATATCAAACAGGCGGAGTATGCACTCGAAGCCGCCAAACTCGACGTGACCGTGGCAAAGGCCAACTTCTACCCCTCGCTCAACCTGTCGGCTTCGCTGGGACTGATGGCCTATAGCCCGCTCTATCTGGCCTACGCCCCCCAGTCGATCGTGGCGTCGCTGCTGGGCGATCTGGTTGGCCCCGTGATCAACAAGAATTCGATCATTGCCACCTACAAAAGTGCCAGTGCCCGCCAGATTCAGGCGGTCTACAACTACGAGCGAACGGTGCTCAACGCCCACATCGAGGTGGTGAATCAGCTGGCGAACATCGATAACCTGGAGCGTAGCTACGCCACCAAGAGCAATCAGGTGCAGGCCCTGACCCAGTCGACCAACATTTCGCTTAAGCTCTTCACCTCGGCCCGCGCCGATTACATGGAGGTGCTGCTTACCCAGCGCGATGTGCTGGAAGCCCGCATGGAGCTGATTGAAACGCGGATGCGCCAGATGAATGCCCTGGTCAATACCTACCGGGCGCTGGGCGGAGGCTGGAATTAATACGATAGTTGCCCAAATAAATACCTGCCGTAACGAGGCCGCTGCACGATTGTCGGGCAGCGGCTTTTTTTGGGCCCTGTGGCAACGCCGTGGGCAATTTTTACAAGTCCGGCCAACAAACGGATTATAAAAACCCCCTTGCCTGCTTTTGGGAAGTACCGACAGCGCAACCCGGACCAACGGGACGGCAGGGCCGGGGAGGCAGGTTTACAAACAGGCGACAAATGGCCCGCACCAGCACCGGCAACGGATGCAGAAACCGGTATTTTTACGCTCCTGCCGATCGCCCCTACGCTGCACAAAACCTATTCGCTCAACGTTCCGTTTCGTAACTTATCCCGGCGGCTCAGCCTGCTGAGCCCACAGTATTTTTCTGCATGACTGCCCACCTGGCCGACACCGACTTATGGCAACACTATCGAGCTGGCGATAAGGAAGCGCTGGGCCAGCTGGCCGAGCGTTACTACCGGATGCTGCGCCATTACGGGCTGAAGTTCATGCTTGCTGAAGACGCGGTCGACGACTGCCTGCAAGAACTGTTTCTGCAACTCTGGCAAAATCGGGCGTCGATCGGCGATACGGCATCCGTCAGACACTACCTCCTCAAAGCCCTGCGCAACCACGTCATTCAGTACGTGCGCGACCGAAAACGGATTGCCTGCGATGAGCTCGACTGGGACACGTCGCTGGCCCCCGAGGTCGATTCGGAGTCGCTGCTGATCCGGCAGGAGTCGCTCGATCTGCTTACCAAAACCATTCAGTCTCAGGTCGGATCCCTGCCCGCCCGGGAGCGCGAGGTGCTGTATCTGCGCTACTATGAGAGCCTGACCATTCCCGAAATTGCCGAGGTTATGCACGTCAACAAACAGTCGGTGTCAAACCTGCTGCAGAAGGCGCTCGGCAAACTCCGCAAAAACTGGCACAACCTTACGCCACTGACAATTTGGATTTTTTTCGAAAAATTTTTCCTCTAAGAAGGGTATCTACGGAGTCGATCTTCGTACTATCAAGGAATATCATCGAAAAATTCAATGCTGTCTCCAATCGGGAACCTCCACACGGTGGATGATTTTTTGACGAGCGAAGCCTTCACGACCTGGTTGCGCGAACGCCGGCCTGCCGATCAGGCCCGTTGGCAGGCCTGGCTGGCGGCTCACCCCGACCGGCAGGAAGCCTACGAACAGGCCGTTGCTACCTGGCTCGTGATTCAGGGTCAGGTGCCGGCCCTGTCCGATCAGGCGGTTGGCGAGCGGGTCGATCAGGTTATGCAGCGCCTGCCCGACCACCGGCGTCGGCTGGGCAGATCATGGGCCACCTGGGCAGCAGCAGCCTGCGTGGCAGGTATCGTGATCGGGGCCATGGCCGATCTGTCGCCGGGCACCTTACTGACCAGCCTGCGGAGCCAGGCAAGCCGGTTTTCTGCACGTACCAGTATGCAACCGATTGCATGGCGTGTCGTCAAAAACACAACCGGCAAAACACTGGTCGTTTACCTGCCCGACAAATCGTCGGTACTGCTGAGTTCCGGCAGTGAACTGCGCTTCCGGAAAGACGTTGTACCGGGCCGGCGGGAAGTTTATCTCCAGGGCGAAGGCTTTTTCGAAGTTGCCAAAAACCCACGCCAGCCCTTCTACGTCTACACCAGCCAGCTTACCACCCGGGTGCTGGGCACCAGTTTTCAGCTGCGGGCCTTTGCCGACGAAGCCACGGCCCAGGTAAAAGTGAAAACCGGACTGGTTACCGTGGCACCAACGGCCACCCCTCAGCAACGTGTGCTGCTGAAAGCCAATCAGGAAGCCGACGTGAAACAGGCTAAACTGGTGAAACTCGAGCAGTTTTCGGCCCAGCATTCGGCCCCGATTCTGCGCCAGCGCTTTGTGTTCGAACACACCCCGCTCCCGGCTATTCTGGATCTGCTGGCCGACACCTACAACATGCCCATTCAATACGATCGGCATGCGCTGGCCGGCTGCACCTTCACGGGCCACCTCGAAGATGTACCCCTACTCGAAAAGATCAGGCTGGTGTGCCTGGCCACCGAGTCGGCCTTCGAGTACTCCGATCGGCAGATCTCGATCCAGAGTCACGGTTGCAACTAACTCATTAACAAACCATAAACACCCCGATGCCGATGCACTAGAGCCCGTCACTTACCCCGTAAGTCGATGGTACACCCTCGACGACGCTTTCAGAAATGTGTAAAACTGACACATTTAAACACTGCAACACCTTAACTATTTGGTAAACGCGCTACAAACACCCTAACATGAACAATTGGTCGAACAGACAGAAGCGCTGGAACAGGCTTCTCAAAATTTTGGGGCTACAGCTCCTGCTGGCCCTCAATCTGGTCAACATCAGCTTTGCCACAAAAGGCAACGCCCAGGAGCTACTCGATCGGCGGGTAACGCTGAGCATTCAGAATGAGTACATCGAAGTGATTATCAAACGGCTTGAAGAACAGGCCAAAGTACAGTTCCTGTTCAGCCGGGAAATTATCCAGTCGAAGCGAAAAGTCAGTTATCAGGCTAAAAACGAGCAGTTGCAGCAGGTGCTCAACCAGTTGCTATCGCCCCTGAACCTGAGCTATGAAGTGGTGGGTCAACAGATCGTGATCAAGCGCAACCAGGCCCCGCTCAAGGTCACCGAAACCACATCGGATCAGGCCGTTGGGCAGGATGTGCAGATTACGGGCCGCGTTGTAAGCGAAACGGGCGAGGGGCTGCCCGGTGTCAACATCCAGATCAAAGGCACCACCCGCGGCACCACCACCGATGTCGACGGCAACTACCGCCTGACGGCCCCCCAGGGCAACGGTACGGTACTGGTATTTTCATTTATCGGCTACCAGACCCAGGAAGTAACGGTTGGTGCGCGGAATGCCATCAACATAACGCTGGCCAACGACGACAAAACCCTCAACGAAGTGGTCGTTGTCGGTTATGGGGTGCAGCGCAAACGCGACGTGACGGGTTCGGTCGTATCGGTCAACGAGGCTACCCTGAAAGAAGTACCGGCTCCCAACCTCGTCAACCAGCTGAAAGGCCGGGCCGCCGGGGTAACCATCGTCAGCAACGGCTCAACGCCGGGCTCGCAGGGTCAGATCCGGATCCGGGGTAACCGCACCCTGACAACCGGCAACGGGGATGGTCTCGACGGCCCCCTGGTGGTAGTCGACGGGATTCCCTACGGGGGGCTGAACGACATCAACCCCGACGACATTGCCAACCTGGAAATCCTGAAAGATGCCTCGGCGACCGCCATCTATGGCTCGCGGGGCGCCGGTGGGGTCATTCTGGTTACGACCAAACGGGGTAAAATTGGCAAGCCTGTTTTCACCTACGACGGCTACCACGGCATTACCACCATTATGGGTAAATACAACGTGATGAATGGCACCGAGTACGCACAGTTCAAGGCCGATGCGGCCAAATACAACCGCACCGCTCCGGGCACCACGGCCTATCCGCTTACCATCAAGGAGCAGGAAGCACTGGCTGCCGGCGTGTCGACCGACTGGCAGGGTCTGATCTATAAACCGGGCTTCAATACCAACCACCAGCTGGGCATGCAGGGCGGCACCGAGAACACGCAGTACTCGCTGGGCCTGGGCTATTTCAACGAAACGGGTATCATTCCCAGCCAGAAGTTTGAACGCTACACCATTCGCGCCACCATCGACCAGCGCGTTGGCAAGCGGATCAAGGTAGGTCTGAACACGCTGAACACACTTACCTACACCAACACGCCTGGTGGCGGGGGTGTGCCGGGCGGGCTGGTACGGCTGACGCCACTGGCTTCTCCCTACAACGCGGATGGCTCGGTAAACCTGTTCCCTTCGGAAGGCTCGATTGACGCGGCCGGCATCAGCCCGCTGACGATCATCACAAAAAAAGACGCGTATCTGGGCCGTACGCGCTCGATCCGGACATTCAACAGCCTCTACGGCGAACTGATGATTCTGAACGGCCTGCGCTACCGCTTCAACGCGGGGCTGAACTTCAGCCAGTCGAACTACAACGGCTACGGCGGACCCCTGACGTATTTTAACCAGGCTACCGTCCAGTCGTCGTCGAATGCCGAAATCAGCAATACCGAATACTGGGATATCAACCTCCAGCACCTGCTCTACTACGACAAAACGTTCGGCAAGCATAAACTCGGTCTGACGGGTCTCTACGAAGTAACGCAGAACCATTCGCTGGGCAGCCGCTTTACCGTGACGGGTGTGCCGGCCGATTACATCAAAACCTCGAACTTCTCGCTGGCGTCGGGGCAACCAGTGGCCAACTCTGACTTTGGTAACTCCTTTGCCGAAACCGGGCTGCTGTCGTACATGGGCCGGGTCAACTACAGCTACAACGACCGGTATCTGCTGACCCTGACTCTGCGCCGGGATGGTTCGTCGACACTGTCGCCCGCCAACCGCTATTTCAACTACCCCGCCATCGGGGGCGGCTGGAACGTGATCGAAGAGCCCTTTATGAAACGGGTGCCGGCCATTTCGAATCTGAAACTGCGCGGAGGCTGGGGTATCTCGGGCAACCGCAACGTAGGGGCCTACGCAACCCTCGGCGCCCTGTCGGCCGGGTACTACAACTTCGGTCTGGGTACCGCCGGACAGCAGCTGGCCTACACCGTCACGAGCTTGCCCGCCACCAACCTGGGCTGGCAGTCGACCTCCCAGGTCGACATCGGTATCGACTTCGGGCTGTTCAACAACCGGATTACGGGTACGGTCGACTGGTACCTGCAGAAAACCAAAGACATCCTGCTGTCGGTACCCCTGCCGCCCAGCAACGGCGCCGGTTCGACGCTTAAAAACCTGGGTCGTACGGAAGGTCGTGGTCTGGAGACCTCGCTGACGTTCGATATCTTCCGGAAGCCGGGCGGGTTCAACTGGAGTGCCGACGTAATCTATTTCTTCAACCGCGAAAAAATTACCCAGCTCACCACCCCGACCGAACAGTCGAACGTGGGGGCCGGCTGGTTTGTCGGACAGCCCCTGTCGGTTATCTACGATTACAACAAGATCGGTATCTGGCAAACGGGCGATCAGGCGGATATCGACCGGCAGACCGCACCCCGGCAGTTTCCCGGTCAGATTCGGGTGCAGGATGTCAACGGTGACGGTAAAATCGATCCGGCCGACCGACAGATCCTGGGTAATTTCCAGCCCAAGTGGGAAGGTGGTCTGACCAATCGCTTTACGTTTAAAAACTTCGACGCGTCGATCGTTACGTTTGCCCGGATGGGCATGAAAGTAGTCGTGCCTTACCTGACGGGCAACTCGACGGGTTCGGGTGGCTTCGCGTTCTTCAACCAGGGCCGGGTCAACCAGGTGAAAACCGATTACTGGACCGATACAAATCCTACTAACGCTTTCCCTGCGCCCGACGCCGGCGGAGCTGTTCAGTGGTTTGGTTCGACGCTGGGCTACTACGACGGGTCGTTCATTAAAGTGCGCAGCATCAACCTGGGCTACACCTTTGCCAGTTCGCTGATCCGGAAAATTGGTGCCAGCTCGGCCCGGGTGTACTTCAACGCGACCAACCCGCTTATCCTGTATTCGCCCATCGTGAGCCAGAATCTGGTTATCGATCCGGAAGGCAACAGCTACGCATCCGGTTCGGCCACGCTTAGCGCCCAGGGAGCCGATCGCGCAACGCCCGAACGCCAGATCGCCGTCAACCTGAACAACCCGCCCGTTCGGCAATTCACCTTCGGCGTAAACCTCAAATTCTAATCATTGACCATCCTATGAAAACGATAAACGTTTGGGCTATTCTTGGCCTGACCGCCCTGCTTTCAACAGGCTGCGAAAAGATTCTGGACGAAAATCCACAGTCGCAGATTGTACCCTCCTATTTCAACAGCCCGGCGGGCGTACTGGGCGGTATCGCCGGTGTCTACAACGATCTTCGGGGCCAGTGGGGTACCGAAGGCTTTACGGTGGAGATGCAGGCCGGCACCGACGAGTTTCTGCAGGGTGCCAGCTCGGGTGGTGGCCCCGCCTACACCTACAATGGCCTGAACGGCAGCAACTTCGGCGCAGCCTGGAGTACCGCCTTTCAGGACATCAATACCCTGAACGGGGTGTTGCAATATGGCGCTACCATCGACCTGCCCGATGCCACCCGGAAGCAGTACCTGGCCCAGGCCAAGTTTCTGCGCGGCTTCTGGTATTTCTACCTGGTGCAGACGTTCGGCGATGTGCCGCTGAACACCAGTTTCATCACGGTGCCGTCGCAGGCGGCTTCGCGCCAGCCCGCAGCCGATGTGTACGCACAGGTTATCAAAGACCTGACCGAAGCTGCGGCCGACCTGCCCAATACGCCAACGGCCCCCTTCCTGGGCAAGGCAGCCACAAAACCCGTTGCCCAGCTGCTGCTCGCCAAGGCGTACCTGACCCGCGGCTGGCTGAACAATACCGCAGCCGATTTTACGCAGGCCGCCACCCTGTGCGACAACATCATCGCCAACAAGGGCACCTACGGACTGGATCTATGGGCCGACTACGGCGATGCCTTCGTGCCGGCCAATGATTACGGCAAAGAGACCATGTTTGTCAGCGATCACGTACTCGATCCGAAATTTGGCTACTACACGGTGGGGAGCGGTGCATCGGGCGGCTTTGCCCAGAACCTGACTCCCTGGTTTACGACCTGGAACTACCCCAACAACAGCGGAGTCAACTCGTTTATCAACTCGGCGGGTACGCTGGTCAACAGCGGTACATCGGGCATGATCCGGGATTCGCAGTACGGCCGGCCTTACGTTCGGATGCGGCCCAACAGCGACCGGCAGAAGTCGGGACCCAACGCGGGCAAAAGCTATTTCCTCGATCAGGCCTTTACCAACCGGACCGTCGATTCGCGCTACGCCAATTCGTTTTATAACGTTTACATTGCCAACACGGCCATCACCAACGCAGCCAACGCGGCCAACAACAAACGCGGTATCGGCTACACCACCGTGGTGGGTGCCGACACGGCTGTCTGGCTGCCCGACTTCGAAGTCGCCGGCGCTCCGCAGTTCGTGGGAACCCGGCCCTTCAAGGGCATCGTGGTCCCCCCCAGCCTGTGGAACAACGGGATTTTTCCTTCCCTGAAGAAATTTATGGATCCCAGCCGGGGTGCCAACTTCAACGACCCCTCGACCCGGCCTGTGGTGCTGTACCGCTTTGCCGACGTGTACCTGACGGGCGCCGAAGCGTACCTGAAAGCGGGCGACGCCACCAAAGCGGCTGCCCTGCTCAACGTGGTTCGGCAGCGGGCCGCGTTCCGTAAAACGAACACGCCGGCCCAGAACGCAGCGGCCGTTACGGCCATGACCATCACGCCGGCCGACGTAACCGTCGACTTCATCCTGGACGAACGCAGCCGGGAACTGTTTGGCGAGTGGCAGCGCTGGCACGACCTGGTCAGGACCCGCTCGCTGGTACGCCGGGTGCAGGCCTGGAACCCCGAAGCAGCCCCCTACATCAAGGATTACCACATGCTGCGGCCCATTCCGCAAACCCAGATCGACCGGGTAGTGGAAGGACCTAAATTTCCGCAGAATACAGGGTACTAGTTCGTATGTTTACCAGAGAGGGAACACGGCCGACCGTGTTCCCTCTCTGGTATCATTCTGCTTTCCGGGGTATTGGTTTACCCATCTCATCGTCGACCCATGAACCACGCGCTTTTCACCACCCTCCTTTGGCTCACCCTGTCTGCAATGACCCAGGCCCAGTCGCGAACCGGGCTGCGGCTCTGGTACGATAAGCCGGCCAATGCGGTCTGGGAACGCGCCCTTCCCGTCGGTAATGGCCGGCTGGGCGCCATGGTGTACGGCAATGTTGGCCGGGAAACGATTCAGCTCAACGAGCACACCGTCTGGTCGGGAGGTCCCAACCGCAACGACAATCCCGATGCGCTGGCCGCCCTGCCCGAGATTCGCCGGCTCATTTTTGAGGGTCGGCAGAAAGAAGCCGAGCAATTGGCCAACAAGGCCATCATTACCAAAAAATCGCACGGGCAGCTTTTTCAGCCCGTCGGTACGCTAAACCTGACCTTTGCCGGTCACGATCAGTTCACCGACTATTACCGGGAGCTGGATATCGAACAGGCGGTGGCCCGCACCCGCTATACCGTGGGCAGCGTGACGTACACCCGGGAGGTATTCGCATCGTTTCCCGACCAGGTTCTTATTGTTCAAGTAACGGCCAGTAAACCGGGCCAGCTGTCGTTTTCTGCTTCATACACCACCCAGCATCGTCAACCTGCGATTACCCGAAGTGCCCCCAACGAATTGAGCCTGTCTGCCACTACGTCGGATCACGACGGGGTGAAGGGACAGGTTCGGTTCCGGGGGATAACCCGCATTAAAACGTCGGGCGGCCAGCTTACGGCAACCGACTCGACCCTCACCGTAGCCGGGGCTACCACCGCCACGATCTACCTCTCCATTGCTACCAACTTTACCAGCTATAAAGAGCTGACTGGCGACGAGAACCGGCGCGCGGCTGCCTATCTGTCGGCGGCCTATCCCAAATCGTTTGCCGCCCTGCGAAGCGCCCACGTAGCTGCCTACCAGCGCTATTTCAACCGGGTCAGCCTCGACCTGGGCAACACCGATGCCGCCAGCCTGCCGACCGATGCCCGGCTGAAAAATTTCCGGTCAGTTTCTGATCCACAGCTCGTTACCCTTTACTACCAGTATGGTCGCTACCTGCTGATCTCGTCGTCGCAACCCAATCCGAACGGGCAACAGGCGGGCGGGGCCGCAGGTCAGCCCGCCAACCTCCAGGGCATCTGGAACAACAGCATGCGCCCTCCCTGGGACAGTAAGTACACGATCAACATCAACGCCCAGATGAACTACTGGCCGGCCGAAAAAACAAACCTTTCCGAGCTGCACGAGCCTTTTCTGCGGATGGTGCGGGAGCTGTCGGAAACGGGGCAGGAAACGGCCCGGAGCATGTACGGCGCCCGGGGCTGGATGGCCCACCACAATACCGATATCTGGCGGATCACGGGGGCGATCGACGGCGCCTTCTGGGGCATGTGGATTGCCGGGGGCGGCTGGACCAGTCAGCACCTGTGGGATCACTACCTCTACAGTGGCGATAAAACGTACCTCGCATCGGTCTATCCGGTTCTGAAAGGCGCGGCTCTGTTCTACGCCGATTTTCTGGTCGAACACCCTACCTACCACTGGCTGGTGGCCAACCCCGGCAGTTCGCCCGAGAATGCGCCCAAAGCCCATGGCGGCTCCTCGCTCGATGCCGGCACCACGATGGATAACCAGATTGCGTTCGATGTCTTTACCACTACCATCCGGGCCGCCCAGGTGCTGGGGCAGGATGCCGCCTTCTCGGATACGCTGAAAGTACTCCGCAGCAAACTACCGCCCATGCACATCGGGCAGCACGCTCAGCTGCAGGAGTGGCTCGAAGATATCGACGACCCGCAGGACAAGCACCGCCACGTATCGCACCTGTACGGCCTTTTTCCATCCAACCAGATCTCGGCCACCCGCACCCCCGACCTCTACGCAGCCGCCCGCACAACGCTCCTGCACCGGGGCGATGTATCGACCGGCTGGAGCATGGGCTGGAAAGTGAACTGGTGGGCCCGCCTGCAGGATGGTAATCATGCCTACACCCTGATTCAGAATCAACTCACCCCGCTTGGCGTGACCAAAGACGGGGGGGGCACCTACGATAACCTGTTCGACGCGCACCCGCCGTTTCAGATCGACGGCAACTTTGGCTGCACGTCGGGCATTACCGAAATGCTCCTGCAGAGTGCCGACGGGGCCGTTCATCTGCTCCCCGCCCTGCCCGACGTCTGGCCGGCCGGCCATATTGGTGGCATCCGGGCCATTGGCGGCTTCGAGATCGTTGATATGAACTGGAAGGCCGGGAAACTAACGGCCGTTACCATCAAATCGAATCTCGGCGGCAACCTGCGCCTGCGAACGCCCAATGTCCTTAAGGCCGGCAACGGTGTAACCCTCAAACCGGCATCCGGTCCCAACCCAAACCCGTTTTATACCATCGAACCCACACCGACACCCATCGTATCGGCCAAAGCGAACCTGGCGCCCCCTGCGCTAAACGAGACGTGGCTGTATGACATAGCCACGCGCCCCGGCCGCGTGTATACGCTGGTTGCCCAGTAACTAAACCCGTTTCCAAAAAAGCGGCTTTCGGCCCCACTGACTTATGTTTAAGACTTCGATCTTGTCCTTACTTGCGGCTCTTTGTTTTGTCTGGAGTCCTGATCTGACTGCCCAGACGACGCTCGTCAACCCGGTCTTGACCGGTTTCTACCCCGACCCAAGTATCGTTCGGGTTGGTCCTGATTATTACTCCGTCCATTCTACATTTTCCTACTTTCCCGGTTTGCCGATCATGCACAGCCGCGACCTGAAAAACTGGAAGCAGATCGGCAACGTAATCAATCGCCCGTCGCAACTGGAGTTCATGGGCGAACGGATGACACGCGGACTGTTTGCCCCCGCTATCACGTACTATAAAGGGACCTATTACGTAACCTGTACGGATATCGACCATGATGGAAATTTTGTGGTCACGGCCAAAAATCCGGCCGGCCCCTACAGTAATCCGGTCAAGATTCCGGAGGTGAAAGGTATTGATCCCTCCATCTATTTCGATGAAGCCACCGACAAAGCCTACGTCATTTACAACAGCGATGCGCCCGACCGCAAACCCCTCTACCCGGGGCACCGCACCATCCGGATGTATGAATTCGACTACCGGAACCTAAAGGTTGTCGGCGACGAAAAACAGTTGGTCAACGGCGGGGTCGACCTGTCGAAAAAACCCGTCTGGATCGAAGGGCCGCATATTCTGAAGCGGAACGGCTGGTACATCCTGTACGCGGCCGAAGGCGGCACCTCCGTCAATCACTCGCAGGTGGCCCTGCGCAGCCGGGATATCTGGGGGCCATACGTACCGTTTGAGGGCAACCCGGTGCTGACGCAGCGGGGCCTGCCAGCCGATCGTCCCAACCCAATCACCTCGGCCGGGCATGCGCAGTTTATCGAGGGGCCCGATGGCAACTGGTATTCCATTTTTCTGGCGGTACGTCCCTACGAAGGCGATTACTACAACACCGGCCGCGAAATGTTTATTGCCCCGCTGACGTGGGTAAACGACTGGCCAATGATCGAACACGGCGAAAAAGCCATTGCCTACCAGTACCCAACCAACATCAAAGAAGTCAAACAGAAGGAAGCCTTACCGCAGAGCGGTAACTTTGCTTACACCCTGCTGTTCGACAAGGGGCTCGATCTGTCGATGCTTTTTCTGCGAACGGTAGATAGCAGCTCCTTTAGCACATCGAAAGCAAACGGACTGACACTCAAGCTTAAACCGGAAACGATTTCGGAAGCCGGGAACCCGTCGTTTGTGGGTAAACGGCAGCAACATTTGATGAGCACCGCCGAAACCGAACTGACCTTTTCGCCAAAAACCGACCGTGAAAAAGCCGGGCTGGTCATCTTTCAGGACGAACGCCACTTCTACTTCGTCGCCAAATCGAAAAAAGAAGGCAACGACGTGGTGCAGCTCTTCAAAAGCGCAGATAAAGGTATGGACTTACTGACCGAAATGCCGTTAACGACATCGGCCCCAACGGTCCATTTTAAGATACAGTCGGCGGGCGCTCTGTACAGCTTCCAGTACTCGACCGATGGGAAAAACTGGACTGTATTGAAAGACCAGGTCGACGGCAAGTTTTTGAGCACGAAGGTCGCCAACAGCTTTATTGGCTGTGTGTATGGTCTCTATGCGACCTCGTCAGGCGAAAAATCCGACAACTCGGCTTCCTTCAAGTACCTGCGCTACAAGGGCGATGACCCCATGTACAGGCAGTAGTCCTGTTGTGACCGCTGCCCGACCAATCGCTTCCAAACCACGCTGTTACCCCGTGAGAAAGCTTCTGTTGCCAACCGTTTTCTGTCTGCTGCTGGGCGTTCGGGCCTTAGGTCAGATGCAGCCGTTTGCCCTGCAGGCGGTAAAACTGACGGATGGGCCCTTTAAAAACGCGCAGGATGTCGACCTGCGCTATATACTGGCCCTCGATCCCGATAAGCTGCTGGCCCCCTACCGCATCGATGCCGGCCTGCCCCTGAAAGCCCCGCGCTACGGCAACTGGGAAAGTGCGGGGCTGGACGGTCATATTGGCGGACACTACCTGTCGGCGCTGGCAATGATGTATGCCTCAACTGGCCAGCCGGAACTGAAAAAACGGCTCGACTACATGATTGCCGAACTGGCTGCCTGTCAGGCTAAAAACGGCAACGGGTACGTGGGCGGCATCCCGCAGGGTAAGGTGTTCTGGGAGCGGATTCACAAAGGCGATATCGACGGTAGCAGCTTCGGACTTAATAATACCTGGGTACCCCTCTACAACATCCACAAGCTGTTTGCCGGTCTGCGCGACGCTTACGTCTACGCCGGCAGCGAGCCCGCCAAAAAAGTGCTGGTGGGGTTGGGCGACTGGTTTATCGACCTCATCAGGCCCCTGTCCGACGAGCAGATTCAGCAGGTGTTACGCACCGAACACGGCGGCATCAACGAAACCTTTGCCGACCTGTATGTGCTGACCAGCGACCCGAAATACCTGCAAACCGCCCAGCGCATCTCGCACCGGGCGCTGCTGGAACCGCTGCTCGCCAGGCAGGATAAGCTCACCGGCCTGCACGCCAATACGCAGATACCGAAAGTGATCGGCTTCGAAAAAATCGCCACGCTGACCGGCAACACCGACTGGTCGGAAGCGGCCGTGTATTTCTGGCAGACCGTATCGCAGAAACGAAGTGTGGCGTTCGGTGGCAACAGTGTGCGGGAGCACTTCAACCCGACCACCGATTTCAGCCAGGTACTGCGATCGAATCAGGGGCCCGAGACCTGCAACTCGTTCAACATGCTGCGGCTAAGCAAGGCCCTGTTTCTCGATAAAAACGACGTTAGCTACCTCGACTTCTACGAACGCACCCTGTACAACCATATCCTGTCGAGTCAGCACCCCGAGAAAGGCGGTTTCGTGTACTTCACGCCCATCCGGCCCAACCATTACCGGGTGTATTCGCAGCCCGAAACCAGCATGTGGTGCTGCGTGGGGTCGGGTCTGGAAAACCATACCAAATACGGCGAACTGATTTACAGCCATTCGGCCCGCGACCTCTACGTCAACCTGTTCATTCCGTCGACACTAAACTGGGCCGAGCAGCACATCCGGCTTACCCAGCGTACCGGATTCCCGTACCAGAACCAGACCGAACTGACCGTCGACCAGACGCGTTCGCAGCCGTATGCGATCAACATCCGCTACCCTGCCTGGGCCGAAAACCTGACCGTGCTGGTCAATGGAAAACCCCAGCCCGTCGATGCCGGGACAACCCGTTACGTAGCCATTCGCCGGACATGGAAAAAGGGCGATACCGTTACGGTGCGCTTCAACACGTCGACCCGGCTCGAGTACCTGCCCGATGGGTCCAACTGGGCCGCCTTTGTCAACGGCCCTATCGTGCTGGCCGCCAAAACAACGACGGCCGACTTGACCGGACTTTTTGCCGATGACAGCCGCATGGGCCACGAAACAAAAGGCCGGCTCTACCCACTCACGCGAGCCCATGCACTCGTGGGTGACTCAGCCACCTACCTGGCGCAGCTCAAACCCGTTGCCCCCCTCCGCTTCAGCCTCGATTCGCTGACGCTGCAGCCGTTCTACGAAGTGCACGATGCCCGCTATCAACTGTATTTTCAGACCTTCACGCCGGCAACCTTCACCGAGCAGCAGGCCCGGCAGAAACAGCAGGAAGCAGCGGCCCTGGCGCTCGATGCCAACACGGTCGATAAGGTGAACTGCGGGGAGCAGCAGCCCGAAGTGGACCACCAGTACAAAGGCGAACGAAGCGAATCGGGCTACGATGACGAGCAGTTCTGGCGCCGGACCCGGTCGTATATGACCTACCAGCTCCAGAACAAAGGTCGGGCGGGTAAGTACATCGACATTGTTGCTTTAGGAGATAGCCCAACCGAGCATGCGCGCTTTTTTATCAATGAGCAACCCGCCCACATTGTATCGGTTTCGGGAAAAACGATTCGGCTCGAAGCCGCCAGTCAGGACGTAGTGACGATAAAAATCGTTGCTCAGAACGGGACCAGTACCCCACGCTTTAATCAGATCAGACTAGTAACAAACTAACGGGCAAGCTTCACGAACCTGCTCATTAAGGGGATTTTACACGTGTAACTAAAAAAGTGTCAAAATGACACCATTTTGTATCAGGTTGTCCGGATGGTCGACCTTTATCGCTCAAACCGCATGAAAAACACACGAACAGCCTGGGTGCTGCTGGCAGTCTGCCTGCTGCTTACCCGTTATACCTGTGCCCAGTCGAATTTCGCCAGCAAGGCCATCGGGGTAGGTGTGGTCGTGGCCGACCTCGACCGTTCCATCGATTTTTATGTAAACGGCATTGGTATGGTCAAAACGGGCAGTTTTCCCATCACCGAGGAGTTCGGCAAACGCTCGGGCCTGTCCAACGGCGTACCGACCACCGTTACCCTGCTGAAACTCGACAACAGCCCCGACGCCACCGACTGGAAGCTGATGAGCTTTGGTAAAAAAGCGGGCCACCCCAAACCCCGCCATATCCAGGACGATACGGGTATGCAGTACATCACCATTCAGGTAAAGGCCCTGCAACCCATCATCGACCGGCTCACCCGCATGAACGTACCGTTTCTGGGCAGTACCCCAACGCCCCTCAACGACAAAGCGCACTTTGTGCTGGTGCAGGACCCCGACGGTACGTTTATCGAACTGATTGGCCCCCTCCAGTAGTCGCCCCCAACCAACGTCTGTTCTTTTCGCATGAGCACCAACTCGTTACCATACGGCCTGCTGATCCTCCTACTGCTGCTGGGACGCCTGGCGGCTGTTGGCCAGTCGGCCCGGAACCCCATCCTCTATGCCGATGTGCCCGACATGGCCATGATCCGGGTGGGCAACACCTATTACATGAGCAGCACGACCATGCACCTGAGTCCGGGCCTGCCGATCATGAAATCGACCGACCTCGTAAACTGGCGGCTGGTGGGCTACGCCTACGATACCCTCGCCAGCGTCGACGCGCTGAACCTGACCAACGGCAAGAGCACCTACGGACGGGGCTCGTGGGCGAGCAGCCTGCGGTATCATAACGGCCTGTACTATGTCACGACCTTTGCCCAGACCACCGGCAAAACGTACATCTATACCACCCGGGACATCGAGAAAGGCCCCTGGAAAGAAACATCGTTCGCACCCTCGTACCACGACCACAGCCTGTTTTTCGACGATGATGGCCGAACGTACCTGATCTACGGGGCGGGCCGGCTGAAACTGGTGGAACTAACGCCCGATGCCTCGGGGGTGAAACCGGGGGCCACCGAGCAGGTGCTGATCGACAATGCCAGCACGCCCTCAGGAACGGGTGGCGGTCTGCCCGCAGAAGGGTCGCAGCTGTTTAAAGTGAAAGGCAACTATTACCTGTTCAACGTCACCTGGCCCAAAGGCGGCATGCGCACGGTAGTCATTCACCGCGCCGACAAACTGACTGGCCCCTGGGAAGGGCGCGTGGCGCTGCAGGATAAGGGCGTGGCCCAGGGCGGGCTGATCGACACGCCCGATGGCACGTGGTATGCATACCTGTTCCGCGACTCGGGCGGGGTGGGCCGGATTCCGTATCTGGTGCCGGTGCGCTGGGCGGATGGCTGGCCGGTATTGGGCGACAACGGGAAGGTGCCCGAAGCGCTGAACCTGCCCGCCAGCAAGGGTTTAATACCCGGCATCGTAGCGTCGGATGAGTTTACGCGCAAAACCGGCGATGCGGCCCTGCCGCTGGTCTGGCAGTGGAACCACAACCCCGACAACCGCCTGTGGTCGGTAAGGGAGCGGAACGGGTTTCTGCGCCTGAAAACCGGCCGCATCGACACCTCGTTCGTCATGGCCCGCAACACGCTCACCCAGCGTACTATAGGCCCCGCCAGTACGGGAGTCACCCGACTCGATGCGGCAAACCTGCACGAGGGCGACTTCGCCGGTCTGGGACTGTTGCAGAAAAACTACGGACTGGTGGGCATACAGGTCAGCAACGGCGCCCGGTCGGTGGTCATGGTCAGTGCCGCGTCAGGAAAACCGGTCGATGTGCAGCGGGTACCGCTCAACCAGCAGACGGTTTACCTCAAAGCCGAGTGCGACTTCCGCGACCGTACCGATACCGCCCATTTCTTCTACAGTCTCGACGGCAAAACCTGGACCGCCATCGGCGAACCGTTGAAAATGCCCTACACCATTCCGCACTTTATGGGCTACCGCTTTGGCCTGTTTACCTACGCCACCCAGCAGCCGGGCGGCTATGCCGATTTCGATTATTTCCGGATAACGCCCAGCCTGTCGGGTAAGTAACCCCTCACATGAAACACAGTACGCACTACCTGATTCTGATTTTCCTGCTCACCGTCGGCCGGGTAAAGGCCCAGCCGACGGGTACGGTCATTACCAGCCCCGATGGCAACCTGGTGGTCACGCTATCGCTCGAAGCCGGCAAACCGGCTTACGCGGTTTCGTTGAACGGCAAGCCCTATCTGACGACCTCTCCGCTGGGCCTTAAAACAAACGTGGGCGATTTTACCGAAGGGTTGACGCTCGCCGGGGCGCGCACGAGCCGCAAAATCGACACCACCTATGCCCTGCCGACCATCAAAAAAAGTCAGGTTCATTACGTAGCGAATGAGGGGGTAATTGCCTACTCGAAAGACAATGCGCCCGCCATCGACATTACGTTCAGGGTCAGCAACAACGATGTTGCGTTCCGGTACAAAGTCTACCCGCAGAAGGCCTCCCGGTCGTGCGTTGTCAATGAAGAAAAAACCGGCTTCGTGTTGCCGACCGGCACGACCACGTTTCTGTCGGCGCAGAGCAAAGCAATGGTGGGGTTTGCCCGCACCATGCCGAGCTACGAAATACCCTACACGGTCGATGATACACTGGGCGAGAACGGTCGTGGCAACGGCTACACCTTTCCGTGCCTCTTCAGGGTCAGTACCGGTGGCTGGGTGCTTCTTTCGGAAACGGGCGTCGACAGTCGGTACTGCGGCAGCCGGCTGATTGGGCATAGCGGGGGATTATACACCATCGGCTTTCCCATGCCCGACGAAAACAACGGCATTGGCACCCCGGCTCCCGGCCTTCCGCTACCGGGCGAAACACCCTGGCGCACGATCACCGTCGGCGAAACCCTCGCCCCCATTGTCGAAACCACCGTGCCCTTCGATGTGGTCGAGCCCCGCTATGCAGCTTCGCAACCGTACGAATATACCAAGGGCAGCTGGAGCTGGATCATCGGTATGGACGGTCGAACGGTGTATGACGAACAGATCCGATACATCGACTTCAGCGCGGCCATGGGGTACAAAACGGTGCTGGTCGATGCGCTCTGGGATACGCAGATCGGCCGCGCCAAAATTGCCGAGCTGGCCCGCTACGGCGCGGGCAAGGGTGTCAGCCTGTATCTCTGGTACAACTCCAATGGCTACTGGAACGATGCGCCCCAGGGGCCACGGGGTATTATGGACAACACCATTGCCCGGCGCCGGGAAATGGCCTGGATGAAGAGCATTGGCGTTAAAGGCATCAAAGTCGATTTCTTCGGGGGCGATAAACAGGAGACCATGAAGCTGTACGAAGACATTCTGTACGATGCCAATGATTATGGGATCCTGTGCATTTTTCACGGGTCTACCCTACCCCGGGGCTGGGAGCGCATGTACCCCAATTACGCAGCCAGCGAAGCGGTGCTGGCCAGCGAAAACCTGGCTTTCTCGCAACGGAGTTGCGACATGGAAGCCTTTAACGCGACTATCCACCCGTTCATTCGGAATACCGTAGGCAGCATGGATTTCGGCGGCAGTGCGCTGAACAGGTTTTACAACGCTACCAACACGCCGAATAAAGGTTCGAGACGCGTTACTTCAGATGTGTATGCCCTGGCAACGGCGGTTTTGTTTCAAAGCAGTGTGCAGCACTTTGCCCTGGCGCCCAACAACCTCACCGACGCACCGGCCTGGGCCATCAACTTCATGAAAACCGTGCCCACCACCTGGGATGAAGTCCGGTATATCGATGGCTACCCGGGCCGATACGTAGTGCTGGCCCGCCGGCAGGGCACGAAGTGGTACATAGCGGGTGTGAATGCCCAAAAAGAACCCCTGAAACTAAAAATTCGGCTGCCCATGCTCGCTGCCGGGAGCGAGTACACCCTGTACAGCGACGACGCCCAGCTGGCGGGCCGCGTGACCACGGCCAAACTCCCGAAATCGGGCGAGGTGCAATGGGTCATCCCGAGCAACGGCGGTGCCCTGCTGGTTCAATGAGCCGATTTAACAACTGATGCCTTCACGTTTTCTCTGCTGTAACACGGTGAACCAACCAACGATTCTGAACCGGCTCCGCTATCTGGTCCTGCTTCTGGCCACAGGTACGACCCTGCTGGCGCAGCGCCCCACTGCTGAGCAGGCAGCCTACAGCGAGGTAACGACCTACATGAACCCGGTGCTGCCCGGCGATCACCCCGACCCGACGATGCTGCGCGTGGGCGATGACTTTTACCACTGCGGTTCCAGCTTTCATTTTACCCCCTACCTGCCCATCTACCACTCCAGAGACATGGTGCACTGGGAGGTGATCAGCCGGGTGATACCGCCGACGGCCAGCTTCGTCACCGACCGGCCGTCGGCGGGCATCTGGCAGGGAGCCATCACTTATTTCTACGGCTCCTACTGGATCTATTTCTCGGCCAACGGGCAGTGGTTTTCGAAAGCCAGCAACCCCAAAGGCCCCTGGTCAGAGCCAGTGCGCGTGAAAGGTGACCCCAAAACCGGGCCGCTGGGCTACGACAATTCCATTTTTGTGGACGACGACGGCAAGCCGTACATGGTGATCAAAAATGGGCAGAAGACCAACCGTATTCAGGAGCTGGGCCGCGACGGACAGCTCACTTCGTCGGTCATAAACCTCGACTGGGTCAACGCCAGACTACAGTACAGCTGGGCCGAGGGGCCAGTGTTGTGCAAGCGCAACGGTTACTACTATTACTTTCCGGCGGGCGACGTGTCGGGCGGGCAGTATGCCATGCGGGGCAAAGCCCTGACCGCCGACTCGACCCAGTGGGAGCGGCTCGGCGATTTCTTCAAACCCATCAGCGACCCCAAAACGGGTTTTCGGCGGCCCAACCACATTTCGGCCCCGATCCAGCTGCCCGACGGTACGTGGTGGACCATCGGACAGAGTTACGAGAAGCCGCTGCAGGGCGCCGACTGGTCGGGTATGGGCCGGCAAACGAGTTTGTACCCGGTGATCTGGGAAGGCGACCGGCCCTGGGGTATGGCCCCCACCACCCAGCCCGTACAGAAACCGAACCTGCCGCAGGGCGGTATCTTGTGGCGCAGTGCCCAGTCCGACTATTTCGATACCCAGCCCCTGTCGTTGAACTGGCATTTTCTGAACAAGCGCGCGGCCAGCCGCTATTCGCTCACCGACCGTAAAGGCTGGATGCGGCTCGCACCCGACACCGCCCGGGTGCACCTGCTGCAGAAAGAAACCGATCATTACTATTCGGCCGTGACGCGGGTCGATCTCAACGCCAGCGCCCCTGCCGACAAAGCCGGCCTGTACCTCACCAACGGCAATCAGACGGTGGTTGCCCAGCTGTACAGCGGCTTCGACGGAAGTAAGCAAATCGTGTTCAAACTCGATACCGCCACCCGCACAGTGCCCAACACCGCTGGCAAGGTGGTCTGGTTGAAAGTAACGCGCTACGAGCATCAGCTGACGGGTTACTTCAGCGGTGACGGCAAGACCTGGACGGCCGTGGGTGCCCCTATCAGCGCGGTCGCGTTAGACAAGGTGCAACCCAACTACAACTCGTGGGTGGGTACAAGCCTGGGGCTATTTGCCGACGGGAAACCCGCCGACTTCGATTTTTTCGTGTGTAAAGATGGCTTTTCGAGCCTGCCGGCCGTGGGCTACAGCAATCAGTACGGCGTTGAAACCGTGGGCGACGGGCGGACTGCGGCCGTGACCAACACGACCGATCGGGGCGGGTGGTTCATGCTGTCGGGCGTCGATCTGGGCAGCGGCAGCACCGCAGCCAAACAGATTCAGCTGGAGCTGACAACAACCGGCGCAGGAACGCTGGAAATCTGGCTCGACGACCTGAAAAACGGCAAGAAGATCGGCAGTCTGAAACTCCAGTCGACCGCTGGTCGGGCAAGCTGGACAACGGCTAGCCAGTCACTCAGCGGTGTGACGGGGCATCACGATGTATTCATAAAGTTTCCGGCTGGTCAGGCCCGGCTGGCCACGATCAGAACCCTGCAGTTTTCGCCCCGACGCTAAGGGCCTTACGGCATGCCCAAAAACCAAAACCTCATGATAAGCCACCTGAAACCAACCGTTTACGCCTGCACGCTGAGCCTGCTGCTTACGGGTTGCCAGCGTGCTGCCGAGCCGGTTGCCGTTACGCCCAAACCCGCGGCAACCGTTATCGCCATCAACCCCCAGACCACCTACCAGACCATTGCAGGTTTCGGGGGCGCCAACCGCATGTGGGGTACCCAGTCGCTGCTGCCGGCCGACGCCCAAAAAGCGTTTGGCACGGGCGACAACGAACTGGGGCTAAGCATTTTTCGGGTACGTCTGTCGTCGAACAAAAGCGACTGGCCCATCATTGTCGAGGCCGTTAAAGAAGCCAACAAGCGCGGGGTAAAAGTACTGGCCTCCCCATGGTCGCCACCGCCCGCTCTGAAAAGCAACAACAGTGAGGTTCGGGGCTATCTGCTGCCTGACAACTACAAACCCTTTAAAGACTACATCAACGAGTACGTAACGTACATGGCGCAGCGGGGGGCCACCATCGATGTGGTCTCGATCCAGAACGAACCCGACTGGAAGCCAACCTACGAATCGTGCGATTATACCGCCGACGACTTTATTAGTTTCCTGCGGGCCCCCGGCACCATCGCAGGTGTCAAACTAGCTGCGCCCGAATCGTTGAATTTCAATCAGGGCCTCACGAACGCTATTCTGAATGACGCCGAAGCCAGTAAGAAAATCGACATCGTGGCCGGTCATATCTACGGCGGAGGACTGGCCCGATTGCCGCTGGCCGAGCAGCAGCAAAAAGAAATCTGGATGACCGAATACCTGCTGAACCTCGATACCGGCAACGCGGGGGCGCCTAAATGGAGCACCTACTCGGAAACCGCTAAATGGGATGAATCGCTCAAGATGCTGACCAGCGTGCACGATGCCATGTCGAACAACTGGAACGCCTACATCTGGTGGTATCTGCAGCGCTATTACTCGTTTATCGGCGATGGCGAGGAAGGTACGGCAACGGGAGCAATTCTGAAACGAGGCTACGCCTTTTCGCATTACGCCCGCTTCGTCAGACCGGGTTTCGTACGGATCAGTGTCGACAATACATCGGCGCCCCAGCTCCGGATAACAGCCTATAAAAAGGGCAGCCAGACCGTTGTCGTGCTCATCAACCCCGGCACCTCGGCGGTGAGCAACCTGCAGCTAAACGGGCTGACACCGGCTTCAGCCTCCGCCTACACGACCACGCTGACAGCCAGCATGGCCCCCAAAAACCTGACCGTTGCCGACAGGGCCACCTCCCTCGACATCCCGCCGGCCAGCGTGACCACGGTGATTATTAACCAATAAGCAAGCCCCATACCCGACAAACATCCCTTACCGACGCATTGATATGAAAACGGCCGTACATGGTTTCTTTTGCCTGGGTCTGCTCCTGCTGAGCCTGAATGCCCTGGCCCAGGACAAAAACTTTCACATCTACCTCTGCTTCGGCCAGTCGAACATGGAGGGCAACGCCCGCATTGAGCCGCAGGACACGGTGGGCGTAAACCCACGCTTCCAGGTGATGGAAGCGGTCGACTGCCCCGGCCTCAACCGGACCAGGGGTAATTGGTACACCGCCAAACCACCCCTGTGCCGCTGCAAAACCGGCCTCACCCCCGCCGATTATTTTGGTCGGGAGCTGGTGGCCAATCTGCCCCGGAAGGTTCGCGTGGGCGTCATCAACGTAGCCATCGGCGGCTGCAAGATCGAGCTGTTCGACAAGGACCACTACGAATCGTACGTAACGACGGTGCCGGGCTGGATGAAGAATTTCATTCAGGAATACGAGGGCAATCCCTACGGCCGACTGGTTGACATGGCCCGGCTGGCGCAAAAAGACGGCGTTATCAAAGGCATCCTGCTGCATCAGGGCGAATCGAATACGGGCGATACGCTCTGGACCAGAAAGGTAAAGGTGGTCTACGATAACCTGATGCACGACCTGAACCTGAACCCTGCCAACGTACCGCTGCTGGCCGGTGAGACCGTCAACGCCGATCAGAACGGCAAATGTGCAAGCATGAACAAAATAATCGCTACCCTTCCGCAAACGATTAAAAACGCCCACGTGATTTCATCGGCCGGCTGCACCGACTCGGCCGACGATCTGCACTTCAACGCGGCCGGCTACCGGGAACTGGGCAAACGATACGCCACGCAAATGCTGTCGCTGCTGGGTGTCAAACCCGCGGCAACGAACTAAGGCCGTTGCGGTCTCTACTCACCCGGTTATAAACCCCTGGCAACATGAAATTCTTTCGTTTACGCGCAACAGGCAGCAACACGCTGACCATCACCGCGCTGGCTGGCTGCCTGGCTGCGTTCACCGCAAAAGCCCAGGAAATCATGCCGCTCTACAGCGGAGCCGTGCCGAATGCAAAACCAGCCGACCTGGTGGAGACGGGCGCGGAAACGGGTGTGCTGAAGAACATTACGAACCCTACGCTGGCCTACTACAAGCCTGCGCCGGGCAAAGCGTCGGGCGCGGCCATCATCATCGTTCCCGGTGGCGGGTACGGCGTGGTGGTTTACAACGGCGAAGGCGTGAACACGGCGAAAGCGCTGGCCGAACAGGGCGTTGCGGCTTTCGTGCTGAAGTACCGCCTGCCCAGCGACGCCATCATGGCCGACAAGACAATCGGCCCTTTGCAGGACGTCCAGCAGGCCATTAAACGGGTACGGGAGAATGCCGCCAGCTGGGGTATCGATGCCCGTAAAATCGGTATCATGGGCTTTTCGGCGGGTGGTCATCTGGCCTCGACAGCGGCTACCAAGTTCGAGAAATCGTATGTGGAAAATCCTGAGAACACCAGCCTGCGCCCCGATTTTCAGGTGCTGGTTTACCCGGTCATCAGCATGCGAGACAGCCTCACCCATAAACCGTCGCGCACCAGTCTGCTGGGCTCTGCCCCGTCGCAGCAGACCATCGACCTGTTCTCCGGCGAACTTCAGGTGCGGCCCAACACGCCCCCAACCTACCTGACCCATGCCGCCGACGATAAACTCGTCGACGTAGACAACAGCATCCGGTATTTCGAGGCCCTGCGGCACCAGCAGGTGCCGGTCGAGATGCACATCTACCCCAGGGGTGATCACGGATTTATTTTCCGGCACCCGGGCTGGATGGAACCGCTGTTTGCGTGGCTGAAACAAAACAACTGGATCAACAAGTAAGCCATGCCAACGCCTGAGCCCATGAAACGACTTGCCCTTTTTTGTATGCTGCTGCTGGGCAGCCAGCCGCTAACCGCCCAATCGCCCGTGCCGGTTTCGATTCGGGTGGATGCCGGGAAACCCGTGGGCGAGATGCGGCCGTTCTGGGCGTTCTTTGGCTACGACGAACCCAACTACACCACCCGCGCCGACGGCCAGAAACTACTGACCGAACTCCAGCAGCTAAGCCCCGTACCGGTCTACGTGCGGGCGCACAACCTGCTGACCTCCAAAGGCGAAAGCCCCGGTCCCGACCTCAAGTGGGGCTTCACCGATGCCTACCGGGAAGACGCTGCCGGCAAACCCATCTACAACTGGCTAACGGTCGACAGCATCGTGGATTCGTACGTGAAACGGGGCATGAAACCGCTTATGGAAATTGGCTTTATGCCCCGGGCTCTTTCGTCAAAACCCGACCCCTACGCCCACACCTGGAGCAAGGGCGGTACCATCTGGACGGGCTGGACCTACCCGCCCAACGATTATGACAAATGGCGCGAGCTGGTCTACCAGTGGGCGAAGCATTCCATCGACCGCTACGGCAAAAAGGAAGTCAGTTCGTGGCTCTGGGAAGTCTGGAATGAACCCGACATCGGCTACTGGTCGGGCACGTTCGAGGAGTACTGTAAAACCTACGACTATGCCGCCGACGGCCTGAAACGGGCCTGCCCGGACTGCACCATCGGCGGGCCTCACACCACCAGTCCCCGCAGCGACAAAGCCTACACGTACCTGACCAGATTCATCGAGCATTGCCTGCGCGGCCAGAACTACGCGACCGGCAAAACCGGCTCCCCGCTGCAATACATCGGCTTTCACGCCAAGGGCAATCCGGAACTGGTCGATGGGCACGTGCGCATGAACATGGGTGTGCAGCTGAAAGACGTGCAGCGGGCTTTTGAAGCAGTCAACCAGTATCCCGAACTGAAAAACATACCGATCATCGTGGGCGAGTGCGACCCCGAAGGCTGTGCCGCCTGCTCTGAAACCCGCGAACCGAAATACGCCTACCGCAACGGTACCATGTATTCGAGCTACACGGCGGCTTCGTTCGCCCGCATCTACGAACTCATGGATCGATATAAGGTGAACCTGCGCGGAGCCGTGAGCTGGTCGTTTGAGTTTGAGGATCAGCCGTGGTTCGCCGGCTTTCGCGACCTGGCTACCCACGGCGTCGACAAGCCCGTGCTGAATGTGTTCCGGATGTTCGGGAAGATGAACGGGCAGCGACTGGCCGTCACGACCGGGCAGGGACTACAGGCCGCCGATATTATCGCCCACGGCGTTCGGGCCGCCAGCGACGTGAACGCACTGGCCAGCAAGGGAGCCAACTCGGTTTGTGTGCTGGTCTGGCATTACCACGATGACAACGTGACGGGCCCGTCCGCCCCCGTAAGCCTGACCATCGACGGGCTCGGCCGGAAACCCGTGACCGTGCATCACTACCGGGTCGATGACCGGCACAGCAACTCATTTGAAGCCTGGAAAGCCCTGGGCAGTCCGCAGCAGGTATCGCCCGACCAGTATAAGGCGCTCGAAAAAGCCGGGCAGCTTCAGGAACTGGGTCGCCCCACGGCACAGGCCACCCGCAACGGCAGCCTCACCACCACCTTCGACCTGCCCCGTCAGGGCGTTTCCTTACTCCAACTAACCTGGTAATTTACTACTGTCTGCGATGCCCGGAACGTACTGCTTTCGCCTGATCGTCTGTCTGCTAAGCGCGCTGTCTGCCGTTGCGCAGCCCACCGCGCCCAAACCCGAGGGACCACTGCCGAGCGCCAATCAGCTGCGCTGGCAAAAGATGGAATACTACGCGTTTATCCATTTTTCGATAAACACCTATACCGACATGGCCTGGGGACTGGGCAGCGAAGACCCAAAACTGTTTAACCCCACCCAACTCGACTGCCGGCAGTGGGCGCGTATCTGCAAGGAAGCGGGTATGACCGGAATCATTTTCACCGCCAAGCACCATAGCGGCTTTTGCCTGTGGCCGTCGCAGTACACCAACTATTCTATTAAAAGCACCCCCTGGCGCAATGGACAAGCCGACATTGTCCGCGAGCTGGCCAATGCCTGCAAGGAATACGGCCTGAAGTTTGGCGTGTATCTGTCGCCCTGGGATCGCAACCATCCCGACTATTGCAAGCCCGCCTACATCACGTATTTCCGCAATCAGCTAACGGAACTGCTGACCAACTACGGCGACATTTTCGAAATCTGGTTCGACGGTGCCAACGGTGGGTCGGGCTACTACGGCGGGGCCAACGAGACCCGAAAAATCGACGCCAAAACCTACTACGACTGGCCCAACACCTACAAACTGGTGCGTAAACTCCAGCCTAACATCGTAATCTGGAACGATGGGGGCGACCGGGCCGACCTGCGGTGGGTTGGCACTGAAGCCGGCTACGTGGGCGAAACCAACTGGAGTCTGCTGAATGCCACGGGCGATGTACCGGAAGCGCAGCTGCGCCACGGCCTCGAAACGGGCAATGCCTGGGTGCCCGGCGAAGTCAACACCTCGATCCGGCTCGAGTGGTTCTACCACGAGCGCGAAGACAAAAAGGTGAAAACGCTGCCGCAGCTGATGGATACCTACTACAACTCCGTAGGCCGGAACGCGACCCTGCTGCTCAACTTTCCAATCATGCCCAACGGCCTGATCAATCCCTTGGACGAGAAGGCTGTGCAGGCGTTTGCGAAAGCCACGAAAGAAGCCTTCGCCGATAATCTCGCGCAAAAGGCCACCGCAACGGCAACCCAGGTGCGGGGCAACAGCGCGGCCTATAACGCCGGCAAGGCCATCGATGCCGATCTGGCGAGCTACTGGGCGCCGGATGACAACGTGCGCCGGGCGGCCCTGACGGTGCAGTTTGGCAAACCCACCACCTTCAACCGGTTTCTGGTGCAGGAGCCCATCCAGCTGGGCCAACGGGTCAAAGCCTTTACGGTCGACGCGCTGGTGAATGGGCAGTGGAAGCAGGTGGCCAAAGAAACCACCATCGGCTACAAGCGCATACTGCGGTTCCCGACGGTAACGGCTACCCAGCTGCGGCTGACCATTCTGGATGCCAAAAGCTGCCCCCTCATTGCAAACCTCGAAGTATTCAATGCGCCCCTGATTTTGTCGTCCCCCGTTATTACCCGTAATCAGGCCGGCGAGATCCAACTCAACGCGGGCGATAGTGAATCGGAACTGTACTACACGCTCGACGGCAGCACGCCAACTGCCCGCGCAACCCGCTACACCACACCCGTATCCACCGGCACTGGAAAAGTCGGGGTAAAGGCAATTGCCTGGAATCCCTTTACGAAGCAGAGCAGCACGATGGGCGAGGAGCAGTTTGATGTGGCCCGCACCGACTGGAAAATCCTGACGGCAGAGGCCCGATCGGGCGCGCAGTTGCTGGACGGAAACCCCGGCACTTCCTGGCGTCAGCCCAAAGACCAGCCGCTACCGGCCGATCTGGTAATCGATCTGGGCAGCGAACAAACCCTGACTGGCTTCCGCTACCTGCCGCCCCAGAACTGGTGGGAAGAAGCGGGCATCGTTACGCAGTATCAGTTCGAAGTATCGGCCGATAATGCCAGCTGGAAACGGGTCAGCGACGGCGAGTTTTCAAACATCAAGAACAGCCCGGTCTGGCAAACCAAAACGTTTGCCCCTACCCGCGCCCGGTACATCAGGCTACGTGCCCTAAGAACCGTTGGGGAAAACTCCGCGCCGGGCTATGCCGAGATCGATATCATCACCCGCTAGTCTCGTTTTGCAACGGGCTGAACAACGATCTTTTTGTCGACAGCCAGGCCCGTTAACCAGCGACCTACGCAACACATTACCAGCCAATTCCTTAACCGCAAGCCCCATGATTAATCGTTCCATTCGTCGACCAGGCCTTGTCTGCGCCCTGCTGGGCCTGTGCAGCCTGGCTCTGGGCCAGCCCCCCCGCGGCCCGCAGGTGGTGTCGCCCCAGGTAAACCCCGACCATTCGGTTACCTTCCGCTACCTGGCCCCGCAGGCCCGGGCGGTTGAACTCAGTGCGCAGTTTGAGAAAGCAGCCCTGCCCATGCGCAAAGATGCGCAGGGTATCTGGAGCGTGACGACGGCCCCCGTCAAACCCGACATCTATCCCTACAGCTTCCGGGTCGATGGGGTTACGGTCATGGACCCGGCAAATGTCGCGTTTTTCCCTAACGAGCGGTTCAAAGCCAGTCTGGTCGACATCCCCGGCGATGGGCCGCTGGTGCATGCCCTGCGCGACGTGCCCCACGGCTCGATCAACTACGAATACTACCCGTCGGTGGCAGGCACAACGGGCTCGCTGGTGGTCTATACGCCACCGGGCTACGACCAGAACGCCCGCCAGAAATACCCGGTCTATTACCTCATCAGCGGTACTACCGATACCGAAGAAACATTCTACAAAGTCGGCAGGACCAACCTGATTCTGGATAATCTGCTGGCTGAGGGTAAGGTGAAACCGATGATCGTGGTGATGCCCTATGGCAACATTGCGGCCCGGCTGGCCGAGCAGCAGGGAGGCCCGAAACCCGCCGACCCAACCGTGCGCGACGGAGCCGATGCCGTCAGACGCGCCAACGAGTTCACGGCCGATCTGGTTGGCAACATTATTCCGTATGTCGAGAAAAATTACCGGGCCATCGCCAACCGGGAGAACCGGGCCATCGGTGGTTTTTCGCGCGGGGGCGGGCAAACGCTGCGCACAGCCTTCAACCACATGGACAAGTTTGCGTGGGTATGCGCCTACAGTTCGTACCTGTCGCCCCAGGAAATGGACGGTAATTTCAGCCAGATCGTGACCAAACCCGACCAGACCAACAAGCAATTGAAACTGCTGTGGGTGAGCGTGGGCAGCGATGATTTCCTGTACAAAGGCACGGTGGAGTTTATGGAGTACCTGAAAGCGAAGAAGGTGAACTACAAAAGCCTGATCACCGACGGGGGCCACACCTGGATGAATGTAAAAACGTACGTGGCCACTACCACCCCCTTGCTCTTCCGCTAAACCCCGCCGAACCATGAACACGTCAAAACAAATTAGGGCGAACTTCACCTACCAAATTGTCGCGCTCCGGAACGCCGGACCGTCACTCGTTCACTCGCTCGCTCTTTCACTCTTTCTTTCGCTGTCGGCCCTGGCACAGCAGCGCCCACCGGCCATCAGCTCGCCCGATGTGCACCCCGACCATAGCATCACGTTCCGGTATTTCTCGCGCACGGCCAGACAGGTAAGCCTGTCGGGCGAATTCCTGAAAGCGCCGGTTACCCTCACCAAAGACACCACGGGCATCTGGAGCGTGACGGTGCCGCCCGTCAAACCCGACATTTACCCCTACAGCTTTACGGTCGACAGCGTTTCGCTGGCCGACCCGAGCAACACGTACATTTTCGCCAACGAGCGCTTCAAACGCAGCATTGTCGACGTACCCGGCGATGGGCCGCTGGTGCATTCGTTGCAGAACGTACCCCACGGTAAGGTAAGTTACCGCTACTACAAGTCCGGCACGCTGGGCACCACCCGGCAACTGCTGGTCTACACCCCGCCCGGTTTCGACCCGGGCGGCAAAACCCGATATCCGGTGCTGTACCTGATCCACGGCGGTTCCGACACCGAAGAAACCTGGACCAAAGTGGGCCGCGCCAACCTGATTGCCGACAACCTGATTGCCCAGGGCAAGGCCAGGCCCATGCTCATCGTGATGCCCTACGGCAATGTGCGCCCCGCCCCCATGGCCGATTTTACCAAAGATATGGTGAACGACATTGTACCGTTTGTGGAGGCCAGTTACCCGGTCGTTAAGGAAAGTAAAGGCCGCGCCGTGGCGGGCTTCTCGGTGGGCGGTGGCCAGACGCTCAACATCGGCCTTACCAACCCAGAAACCTTTGCCTATGTGTGCGCCTACGCTCCCTACACGGCTACCGACGAGTTTCGGTCCAACTTCGGCAACTGGTCGCCCAATGCCGCGCAGCTGAACAAACAGCTCAGCCTGTTCACCATCAGCGTCGGTACCGACGATTTTCTGTATGAGCCGGTGAAGCAGAACCTGGCGCTGTTTCAGGCGAAAGGTGTAACGGCGAAACCCCTCATCACCGACGGGGGCCACACCTGGATGAACTGTAAACGCTACCTCGCCGATACCCTGCCGCAGCTCTTTCGGTAATCAGCGAGCTGCTGATGTCCGCATAGAGACCGTTCACTGAAGGTCAGTTAACCAACTTCATGTTTCCCTAAACCAATACCCAGATGAACCTCAAAACCATGGCTGCCTATGGGGCAGCCACCCTGCTGAGCCTCAGCAGTTTTGCCCAGTCGATAGTGGAGGATTTCAAACCCTCTGTCATGAACCAGCCGGGGCAGGAATACCCCCAGGTCAACTCGCAGGGATACGCCCGCTTTCGAATCCTGGCCCCCAAAGCCGACAGCGTCAAGGTAAGCCTGGGCCTGGGTGGGCGGGGCGGCACCAGACTGACCAAAGGCGCCGACGGCTTCTGGACCGGCACCACCGAAGGCCCCATGGACGAGGGTTTTCACTACTACAACGTCACCATCGACGGCGGCAAGTTTAACGACCCCGGTGCCAAAAACTACTACGGCTCGGTGCGCTGGGAAAGCGGCATCGAGATACCCGCCCACGATGGGGAGTTCTATGCCCTGAAAGACGTCCCCCACGGAAATGTGCAGCAGATTCTGTTCCCGTCGAAGAGCACCGGCACCCCGCGCCGGGCGTTTGTGTACACCCCGCCGGGCTACGAAAAAGACAAATCGAAAAAGTATCCGGTACTGTATCTGCAGCACGGCTGGGGCGAAGACGAAACCGCCTGGAGCAACCAGGGCCACGCCAACCTGATTATGGATAACCTGATCGCCGAAGGCAAAACAAAGCCATTTCTGATTGTGATGACCTACGGCATGACCAACGAAGTAAAATTTGGCAAGATCCGGGAGTTCAAGATCGATCCGTTCCAGACCGTGCTTGTCGATGAGCTGATTCCGTACGTCGACGCTAACTTCCGCACGCTGACCAACCGCGACAACCGGGCCATGGCCGGGCTGTCGATGGGCGGTATGGAAACCAAAATGATTACGCTCAACAAGCCCGATGTGTTTGGCTATTATGGCCTGCTGAGCGGTGGCCTCTATACCCCCGAAGACCTCACCGGCAAAGCCAAACCCAAAGCCGTTTTCCTGAGCTGCGGCAGTAAAGAACGGCCCGATGGAGTTGTCAAAGCAGCAACGGATCTGAAAGCCGCCGGCTACAACGCGGTATCGTACGTGTCGGACAAAACCGGCCACGAGTTCCAGACCTGGCGCCGGAGCCTGCACGAGATGGCCCCCCTGTTGTTCCGCTAAGGCGGTCTCCCCTTCCCTGACTAACCTATGACGACCCGACTGACCTTACCCCTCATCCTGCTGACCGGCTGCTGGCTGGCCGTGGCCCTGCCGGGCTATGGCCAGCTGGCCGGCAAGCCCCGCAATCTGTTCCGCGAACTGGGCTACAAACCCGCCGACATCGACGCCAAAGTGGCGAAGGCCTACCACGACATTTTCGAAGGGCCCAACAAGGTTTATTTCGAAGTGGGCGACACCATGGCCTACGTTTCGGACGTAAAAAACCACGACGCCCGTACCGAAGGCCTTTCCTACGGCATGATGGTAGCCGTGCAGCTCGACAAGAAAGACGTGTTCGACCGCATCTGGCGGTGGTCGAAGAAGTACCTGCAGCACCAGAGCGGCCCCCGGGAAGCCTATTTCGCCTGGAGCATCAACCCGCAGACGATGAAAAAAAATTCGGAAGGGTCGGCCTCCGACGGCGAGCTGTATTACATTACCAGCCTGCTGTTTGCGGCCAACAAGTGGGGTAATCATACCGGTATCAACTACTACGGCGAGGCCCGGCGGATTCTGGATGCGATGTGGACGAAAGATGGCACCGGCAACATCTACAACCTGATCAATACCGACGCCAAACAAATCTCGTTTGTTCCCGAAGGCAGCAACTACCAGTGGACCGACCCATCGTATCACCTGCCGGCTTTCTACGAAGTCTGGGCCCGCTACGCCAACGACGGTCACGAAGCCTTTTACCGGGCCTGCGCCGACACCTCGCGGGCGTTTCTGCACCGGGCCTGCCATCCGGTCACGGGCCTCAACGCCGACTACACCGAGTTCAGCGGCAAACCGCACGATACCCGCTGGTCGCCCTCGGCCTTTCGGTACGACTCGTGGCGGGTGCCCATGAACATCACCATGGATTTCACCTGGTTTGGTAAAGACAAGGCCTGGCAGAAAGACTATGCCACCCGGTTTCAGGCTTTCCTGCGCTCGAAAGGGATGGACACCTACGAGGATCAGTTTAATCTCGACGGTTCGCGCCCCGATTTTATTCTCCAGGCCGGCCCGGTCAAGAAACTGCGGCACTCGATCGGGCTGGTGTCTACCGCCGGCACCCTGTCGCTCATCAACCAGAATGAGCGCAGCCGCGATTTTGCGCGGGCGGTCTGGAACGCCAGACTCAAGCCCTTCGACGATGGCTACTTCGACCCCTACTACGACGGTCTGCTGTATCTGTTCAGCCTGATGCACCTGAGCGGTAAGTACCAGATCATTCCGCCATCGGGGAAATAAAAAATCCCGTCCACATGGCTGACGCTCGTGTAGAGACGCAAAATCTTGCCGGTCCGCCGGTGCAGTCTCTACTACGGGACCGGATGGTGGCCCATCAAAAACGAAACCCAGTAAACCCTTTCCTATGAAAACGTTAATCGCCCTCATTGCCTGCGCGGTATCGCTGAGCGGTATCGTCCGGGGCCAGACGACCGGCGTGCCGGCATCGACCAATATTCCGGGACAGAAGTACCCCCAGATTCTGCCCGACAATCGGGTCGTGTTCCGGGTGAAAGCGCCCGATGCCCACCGGCTGCAGATCGACCTGGTGAAGAAGTACGACATGGTCAAAGACACCAGCGGGTTCTGGACCGTTACGACCGAGCCCGTGGTCGAAGGCTTTCACTACTACTCGCTTATCGCCGATGGCGTTGCCACCACCGACCCGGCCAGTCAGACGTTTTATGGAATGGGCCGCATGGCCAGCGGTATCGACATTCCCGATAAAGACATGGCCTATTACCAGCCCCAACAGGTGCCGCACGGGCAGGTTCGTTCGGTTAATTACTACTCCGATATCACCAAAGCCTGGCGTCGGGCCAATGTGTATACGCCCCCCGGCTACGACCAGAACACCACCAAACGCTACCCCGTGCTGTATCTGCAGCACGGCTCGGGCGAAGATGAAACGGGTTGGGCCACGCAGGGCAAAATGGATTTTATTCTCGACAACCTGATTGCCGCCGGGCAGGCAACGCCCATGATTGTGGTGATGGAACGCGGCTACGCCACCGACCCCGCCAGACCGGTCAGCACCACCGCCACCGGGCCCGGCAGCATGAACAGCAACGTGTTTCCGGAGGTGCTGGTGAACGAGGTTATTCCGATGATCGACAAAGCGTTTCGCACGCTGACCGACCGCGATAACCGGGCCATGGCGGGCCTGTCGATGGGCGGTTTCCAGACGTTTCAGACCACGATGACCAACCTCGACAAGTTTGCCTACATCGGGGGCTTCAGCGGGGCCGGCCGATTGCAGCCGGGTGCCGACATCAAACAGGCCTACAATGGTGCCTGGGCCGATGCCGATGCCTTCAACAAAAAAATGAAACTGGTGTATGTGAGCATCGGCACCAAAGAACCCGAGCGGATGTACACCGGTGTGAAAGGCTTCCACGAAGCGCTCGACAAAGCCGGCATCAGGCACGTGTACTACGAGTCGCCGGGTACGTCGCACGAGTGGCAGACCTGGCGCCGGTCGCTGAAGCAATACGCCAGCCTGCTTTTCAGGAAATAGATCCAAAAACCCCCATCTACAGCCCCTTATGAAACGATCAATCAGCCTGCTGCTTGGCTTTGCCTTCGTGAGCGCAGGCGCTTTCGCGCAGACCATTCTGATGGAAGGCCCCAAAGGCTTCGACCAGGTTCGGCCGGGCATTGCCACCGGCAAACTCGACTCGGTTCAGTATGCCTCCTCTACCGTCGGCACCACCCGAAAAGCGCTGGTGTACACCCCGCCGGGCTACAGTAAAAAGAAAAAATACCCGGTGCTGTACCTGCTCCACGGTATCGGTGGTGATGAAAAAGAATGGCTAAAGGGCGGCAGTCCGCAGGTTATTCTGGATAACCTCTACGCCGACAACAAACTGCAACCCATGATCGTGGTCATGCCCAACGGCCGCGCCATGAAAGACGACCGGGCCATCGGCAACATCATGGCTCCCGACAAGGTGCAGGCCTTTGCCACCTTCGAGAAAGACCTGCTCACCGATCTGATTCCGTTCGTTGAGAAAAAGTACCCGGCGCTGACCGACCGCGAACACCGCGCCATTGCCGGGCTGTCGATGGGGGGCGGACAGTCGCTCAATTTCGGATTGGGCAATCTCGATACGTTCGCCTGGGTAGGCGGATTCTCGTCGGCCCCCAACACCAGGAAGCCCGAAGCACTGGTACCCAGTCCGGCCGAAGCCCGGCAAAAGCTGAAGCTGCTCTGGATTTCGTGTGGCGACGCCGACGGACTGATCCCGTTCAGCAAACGGACCCACGATTACCTCTACCAGAACAACGTTCCGCACGTGTACTACGTGGAGCCGGGCGGGCACGATTTCAAGGTCTGGAAAAACGGGCTGTACATGTTTTCACAGTTTCTGTTCAAACCTGTCGATCAGGCGTCGCTGACGAAATACACCGTGCTGGGCTCACCCGCCGAAACCAATATTCGCAACGCCCGTTACCCGCAGATTCTGCCCGACAACCGGGTCATATTCCGGCTGAAAGCACCCGATGCCCAAAAGGTACAGATCGATCTGGGCCGCAAGTACGACATGGTGAAAGACACCAGCGGGTTCTGGAGCGTCACCACCGACTCCATCAGCCGGGGTTTTCATTACTATTCGCTCCTGCTCGACGGCGTGGCCACGGCCGACCCCGCCAGCGAAAGCTTCTACGGCATGGGCCGCATGGCCAGCGGCATCGAGATTCCCGACCGGGACGGAGGCTACTACGCCCTCCGCGATGTACCCCACGGCGATATCCGCATCCGGCGCTACCTCTCCAAAGCCACCAACACCTGGCGCGACATGTACGTGTATACGCCACCCGGCTACGACGGGTCGACCGGCAACTACCCCGTGCTGTACCTGCTCCACGGCGGGGGTGAAGACCAGCGGGGCTGGGCCATGCAGGGCAAAACAGGTCTTATTCTGGACAACCTGATTGCCGATGGCAGGGCGAAACCCATGCTGATTGCCATGCTCGACGGCAATATCGGCATGGGCGGTGGGGTGGCCGGTTTCAACGAGAACGCACTGCGCGCTTTTGAGAACGAACTGAAACAGGGCGCCATTCCGTACGTGGAAAGCCAGTTTCGGGTAGCCGCCGACGCCAGCCACCGGGCCCTGGCGGGCCTGTCGATGGGCGGACTGCAAACGCTGCATGCGGGCCTGCGCAACACCGATCTGTTCTCGGCGCTGGGCGTGTTCAGCTCGGGCTGGTGGGCCAACAATACTGCCCTCTCCGACCCGCAGTATGCCTTTATGAAGGCCAATGCCGGCCCCATCAACACCAACCTGAAAACCTTCTGGATCTCGCAGGGCGGCAAAGAAGATATTGCCTGGCAGAACTGTCAGATTATGCTGAAGAAGTTCGACGACATGGGCATCAGGTACCAGTACAGCGAGTACGCCGGTGGCCATACCTGGCCCGTCTGGCGCCACGACCTGTTCGGCTTTGCACCCCTGCTGTTCAGGTAAACTGACGGGCTCATCAGACACAACCTCCAACCAACACTGTTTATGGTATCTGTTAAACAAGCGGCCAGTTTTGGCCTGGTAACCTGCATGGGTCTGGCGCTGACGCACGGGCCGGTTCGCGCGCAGGCCATCCCTTCGCTGAAAGACACGTTCAGAAACGACTTCGGCATCGGCACCTGCCTCAACAACGCCCAGATCGACGAGCGCGACCCGGCCACCACGGCCTTCATTGCGCGGCAGTTCAACATGGCCACGCCCGAAAACGTGATGAAATCGGCCCTGCTGCATCCGAAGTGGGATACCTACACCTTCGAAATGGGCGACAAACTGGTCGAGTTCGGCCGGAAACACAACATCAAAATAAACGGCCATACCCTGATCTGGCACAGCCAGTTGCCGCCCTTTATCCGGAGCATTAACAGTTCAGACTCGATCCGCACGTTTTTCACCGATCACATCAAAACCGTGGCCGGCCACTACAAGGGCAAGGTATTTTCCTGGGATGTGGTCAACGAAGCCCTCAACGAAGACGGCACCATGCGCAAATCGGTGTTCCTGCAACACCTAGGGCCCGATTTTGTGACGGAAGCCTTTCGGCTGGCGCAGCAGGCTGCCCCCAACACCGAACTGTATTACAACGACTACAACAACGAGCAGCCGGCCAAGCGGGCGGGCTGCCTGGCACTCGTCAAAAAAATCAAAGACGCCGGGGTACGGATCGACGGAGTCGGGATTCAGGGACACTGGCACGTGGGCAAAATTCCGCTGAAAGACATTGAGGAAAGTATTCTTCAATACTCAGCGCTGGGCCTGAAAGTGATGTTTACCGAACTGGACATCGAGGTGCTGCCGCGCAATGTTCAGGGCGCCGATGTGGGCCAGCGCATGACGGCCAACGCCCAGTCGAACCCCTACACGGCAGGCCTGCCCGATAGCGTGCAGACCCAGCTGGCGGCCGATTACGAAGCCCTCTTCAAACTATTTCTGAAGCACAAGGACAAGGTTTCGCGGGTGACGTTCTGGGGCGTCAACGACGGCGACAGCTGGCTGAACGGCTGGCCCATCCGGGGCCGCACCAACTACCCGCTGCTCTTCGATCGGCAAAACAAACCCAAGCCGGCGTTCTACAAAGTAATCGCAACGGCCCGGTAGTCTTTCAGCAACCACCCCCCTTTTTTGCCCCGCTATGAAACCGATTGCCCTTCTTGTCTGGCTCACCCTCCTGCTTCCCACAGCTACCCGGGCCCAGTTACGCCTGCCCACCCTGATCAGCGACGGCATGGTGCTCCAGCGCGACAAACCGCTCCGGCTGTGGGGCTGGGACAAAGCGGGTACGCCGGTCAGCGTGCGGATGGGCAGCAAAACCTACCGGGGCAAAACCGATGCGCAGGGCCAGTGGCGCATAACGTTGCCCCCCCAGCCTGCCGGCGGGCCCTATACGCTGACCATCACCGGCACCACCCAGCGCACCCTGACCGATGTACTGCTGGGCGATGTCTGGTTTTGCAGTGGTCAGAGCAACATGGTTCACCAGCTGAACATTCACGACGTGACCTACGCCCGCGACATCGCCGAAGCCAACTACCCCCAGATTCGGCAGTACTGGGTACCGACCCTGACCAGTCTGCAGGGCCCGCAGACCGATGTACCCAACGCGCAGTGGAAAAAAGCGGTCGGCGAGGAGGTACGTCCCTTTTCGGCAGTAGCATTTTTCATGGCCCGCCAGTTATACGACCGCTACAGGGTGCCCATCGGGATCATCAACGCCAGCGTGGGGGGCACCCCCATCGAAGCCTGGATCAGCGAAGCCGGCTTTACCGGCATGCCAGCCCAGCAGGCCATCATCGCCCGAAACCGGGATACCACCTACGTCAATAGCCTGACCCGCCGGGCCGCCGGTGCCCCCCGCCCCGCCCCACCCGTCGACCTGGGCACGGCCGGGCCCGTCAGCTGGGCCGACCCGGCCTACGTGCCCAAAAACTGGCGACCCATCAACGTTCCCGGTTACTGGGAGGATCAGGGCATCAGCAACCTGAACGGCGTGGTCTGGTACCGGCGCGAGATAAACCTGCCGGCGTCGATGGCCGATAAAGCCGCCCGGGTGTTTCTGGGCCGCATCGTCGATGCCGATGAACTGTTCATCAATGGTCAGTCGGTTGGACGTACCACGTATATGTACCCCCAACGGCGCTACAACGTGCCGGCCGGGCTGCTGAAAGCGGGCAAAAACCTGTTCGTGGTGCGCGTAACCAACACGGCCGGTAAAGGTGGTTTCGTGCCCGACAAACCTTACTGCGTATTTGCCGGTACCGACACGGTCGACCTGAAAGGCACCTGGCACTACAAAGTGGGCACCGTTTTCCGGCCCCTGACAACAGGGGGCAGTCCAGCCGGGGGCAATCCAGCCGGGGGCATCAACGCCCAGAACCAGCCCACAGCCCTGTACAACGCCATGGTTGCTCCCGAAATCCAGTACGCCATCAAAGGATTCTGCTGGTATCAGGGGGAAAGCAACGCGGGCCGACCCCAGGAATACCAGGCGCTGCAAACCGCCCTGATTACCGACTGGCGACAGCGCTGGAACCAGGGGCAACTGCCTTTTCTGTACGTGCAGCTGCCGGGTTTCATGGACTATACGTACCTGCCCGCCGAGAGTGGCTGGGCCCTACTGCGCGAGGGTCAGCTGAAAGCCCTGTCTGTACCCAAAACGGCCATGACTGTCGCCATCGACCTCGGCGAATGGAACGATATTCATCCCGACAACAAAAAAGCGGTGGGCGACCGGCTGGCGCTGGCTGCGCGCAAACTTGCTTACGGTGAAAACCTGGTCTATTCGGGTCCGCTTTACGAATCGGCCACCGTTGAAAACGACAAAATCGTGATCCGGTTTACGCATACGGGCGGTGGGCTGACAACCCAGGACGGCGAACCGCTGGGCGAGTTTGCGATCGCGGGCGCCGATAAAAAATGGGTATGGGCCAATGCCCGCATCGTCGACAATACGGTGGTGGTAAGCAGTACCGACGTTCAGTCGCCCCAATACGTTCGCTACGCCTGGGCCGACAATCCCGTTCAGGCTAACCTCGTCAACAAAGAAGGGCTGCCGGCCTCGCCGTTCCGAACCGATACCAACTAGCCGTTGCCGGCTGCTTCTTTCAACGCCTTACCTTCTGCCGTATGAACACGCTTTTAGCCTTGACCGGACTGGTGTTGCTGGGCAGCGCCGGCCGTGCCCAGCCAGTTGCCATCGACAGCAGCCGGTATCCGTCGCCCAAAACCCTGACGGCCGAACAGGATCAGGCGCTGATGCTCAATAAACTGGGCATCCGGTCGCTGCGGCCCGGCCCGAGCGGGAATGAGTCGGCCCCCAACCACGCCAACTACGACGAAGCGCTGGCCAACCCCTGCCCGCAACTGCCCGACATACTGACCACCCACGCCGGCAAAAAAATAACTACCGCCGATGGGTGGTGGTCGGTACGCCGGCCCGAACTGCTGGCCGATTTTGAGCGGGAGCTGTACGGGCGTGAGCCAAAACAAACGCCGGTCGTGACCTGGACGGCCAAAATCACCGACAAGGAGTTTGTGGGCCGCATTCCGGTGATTGCCAAACAGCTCGTTGGCCGGGTCGACAACCGGGCTTATCCCCTCATCGATGTAACGATCAACGCGGTGCTGGTGCTGCCCCAGAACGTGAAAGGCCCCGTGCCGGTGCTGATCATGTTTGGCTTCCCGACGCTGCCCGCCCCGGCCCAGCCCGCGCCCGCCGATCTGGAAAAAATCAACACGGCCTTCAAGACGCTGATGATTCAGACCGACCCGAGTTTAAAAGCCCTGTTCGATCGGTATCCCGCCTACCAGCCCATCACCCGGCTGCCGGGCCCGAACTTTTTTGCCCCCGCCCCCACCGGCGAATCGCCCCCGACCGAGCAGCTGCTGGCCGCCGGCTGGGGATACTGCACCCTTGAGGCCGGCAGCATCCAGGCCGACAACGGCGCGGGCCTGACCCGGGGCATCATTGGCCTGGTCAACCAGGGGCAGCCCCGCCAGCCCGACGACTGGGGCGCCCTGCGGGCCTGGGGCTGGGGTGCCTCGCGCCTGCTCGACTACCTGACCACCGAACCGCAGGTGAATATCAAACAGGTGGGTATCGAAGGCGTGTCGCGCTATGGCAAGGCTGCGCTGGTGACCATGGCCTACGATCAGCGGTTTGCGCTGGGGCTCATCGGCTCATCGGGTAAAGGGGGCACCACCCTGCAGCGCCGGGTATTCGGCGAGGCCGTGGAGAGCCTGGCCGGCAGTGGCGAGTATCACTGGATGGCCGGCAACTACCTGCGCTATGCAGCCGCCGGCGCCGGAGCCAAGACGGGCTGCGACCTGCCCGTCGACAGCCACGAACTGATCGCCCTCTGTGCCCCCCGGCCCACTTTCATCAGCTACGGTATTCCCGAGAAAGGCGATGCCCGGTGGCTCGATCAGACGGGCAGCTACAAAGCCACCGTGGCGGCCGGGTCGGTTTTCAGACTGCTCGGTGCCCGCGACCTGGGCCTCAGCAACGACTACAACCGCGAAACGATGCCCCCGGTGCTGACCGGCCTGCTCGATGGCCAGCTGGCCTGGCGCCAGCACGCCGGCGGCCATACCGACGCCCCCAACTTCGAGTACTTTATTCCCTGGGCAAACCGGCAGCTTGGCTATACCCGCCAGGCCAACTAAAACGGCCCTGCTCCGGGTCGAGCAGGGCCGATAATGAGTTGTCGAAAACCGGCACTGTTGCGCGATTAGTGATTGGCCTTAAGGCTGAATGTGCCGCCTTTGGTGGTTTTAACCGTGGTGAGATACCCTCCGGTTATGCGCCGTGTCTGGGCCGTGGCCCCGCTGACCGTTACGGGTACGCGGGTACGCAGCCGGCAGGTTTCCCCGTTGAGCGACTGAATACGGGCCGTTTTGAGCGCCCCGCCCGACCAGTCCATATCGACCACAAAGCCTTTTCGGGCTTTCAGGCCTTTCACGCTACCAGCCGCCCAGACCGATGGCAGGGCGGGCAGCAGCGCCACATGATCGAGGTGACTCTGAATCAGCAGTTCGGACATGCCGGCCGTACCGGCAAAATTACCATCGATCTGAAACGGCGGATGCGCATCGAAAAAGTTGGGGTAGGTACCGCCCCCCCGCGACATCTGTACCCCGCGCTCGTCGGTGTATTTCATTAGCTGCCGGATCAGTTTGTACGCGTGATCCCCGTCGAGGAGCCGGGCCCAGAAGTTTATTTTCCAGCCTTTGCTCCAGCCCGTACCAGCATCGCCCCGTACGTTGAGGGTTTTGCGCGCACCCTCAAAAAAACCGGGGGTGTCGGTCGAGATGCGGTGGCCCGGGTGCAGCCCGAACAGGTGCGATACGTGCCGGTGCAGCGTATCGGTTTCGTCGAAGTCGCGGTACCACTCCTGAATACGCCCGCGTTTGTCGAGTTTGAGGGGGTATAACTTCGCCCGTTTCTGCATCAGCAGCGTGCGGAACGCCGGATCGGTACCCAGCACATCCTGCGCTTCGATCAGGTTTGAAAACAAGTCGTAGATAATCGACATGTCCATGGTAGTCGCCACCGATACCGCAGCCTCACCCCCTTTCGGGTTTTTAAACTTGTTCTCGGGCGAGGTCGACGGTGCCGTCACGAGGTAGCCGTCCTTGTCTTCGACCAGCCAGTCGAGCGTAAACAGCGCGGCTTCTTTCATGATCGGGTAGGCTTTCTGCTGCAGAAAAGCCCGGTCGCCCGTAAAGCGGTAATGCTCCCACAAATGCTGACACAGCCAGTTGCCCCCCATGTACCAGTTGGCCCAGACCGGATCGCCATCGCCCACATCGCCCACCGGATTCGACTGGCCCCACAGGTCGGCATTGTGGTGGGCCACCCAGCCCGGCGCGTTGTAAAATTCACGGGCCGTCACTGCACCCGTTTTGGCCAGATCGCCGATCCAGTCGAGCAGTGGCTGGTGCATCTCGGAGAGATTGGTCACCTCGGCTGGCCAGTAGTTCATCTGGGTGTTGATGTTGATGGTATAGTTCGAACTCCAGGGCGCTCTCAGTTCCTTGTTCCAGATGCCCTGCAGATTGGCCGGCGGACCGCCCGGCACCCCTGCCAGCGCCGGGCGCGACGAGGAAATGAGCAGGTAGCGGCCAAACTGAAAATACATCGTCTCCAGCTCCGGATCGTAGGCCCCGTTCGAGTAGGCCTTCAGCCGTTCGTCGGCGGGTAGCCGGCGGGCCGGATTCGTTTTGAGCGTGTCGACCAGGGCCAGCGACATGCGGTTGAAGAGAGCGTGGTAATCGCGCAGGTGGTCGCCAACGAGTTTCGGGTATGGTTTGGCAGCGGCTTTGTCGAGATACCCCTTGGCCAGCGCTTTTTCGTCCTTGCCAGCGCTGTCGGGGCATTTGTCGAAGCCATTAAAGCTGGTGGCCGCTGTGAGATAGAGCACCGCCCGGGTCGCCTTACTGACGCTGATACCGGCGGTATCGGTCACAACGGTGCCGTCGGACTCCCCTACCCGCATCCGAAACTGGAATCGCATGCCGTTGCAACCCGCCGTATCGGCATACACGATGGGCGCCACATTGGGCGGATTGTAATAGTTGGGGTTCACATGGGCGGGGGCTTTCCCACTCAGCACCAGTTCACTGGCGGCTGCCCTGCCCGTTGTGTGCGTCAGCTGACTTCCGGCCGATACCCGGAACGACAAGGCACCCGCTTTCGACGCGGTTAGCCGCACAACCAGCACGTTGTCGGGGGCCGAGGTAAAGATTTCGCGAGTGTAGGTAACGCCGTCGACGGTAAACGTGGTGGTGGCGGTGGCATCCTGCAGGTTCAGCGACCGGTAGTAGCGGCTCGGCTGACCACTCCCAACCGACTGCTGGATGCGCAGATCACCCATGGGCAGATACGATTCTGTGTACAGCCCCTGCATCTTCTTCAGCAGCGTATTGGCTTTATCGTAATCTTCATCCTGCAGCAGCGCCTTCCGAACGGCGGGCAGGTAACTGGCCGAGTTTGGGTTGACGCCGTATTTCAGCGGCCCACCCGACCAGAGTGTACTTTCATTCAGCTGAATAAGTTCTTCGCCGACCCGGCCAAAGATCATGGCACCGATGTGGCCGTTACCGACGGGCAGGGCTTCGGTCCATTCGGTAGCGGGTTTATCGTACCAGAGAGTGAGGGGTGTGTTGGGCTGGGCCAGCGCAGCGTGGCCCGACAGCAGGAGGCCCAGGCCCAGCAGGGGCAGCCGGGCAAGACGGGTTAGGATCATGTAAGCAGGAAAGGTTTGATCAACAACGGAAGCAGTACCGGCCCGGTCTGGTATCGATGATCGGGCCGGTATTGCCCGCAAGATAAAACCGCCCGGCCAACTTGGCCCATTTTTAAACCCTCGCCCTCTGAATCCCTTTTATACGGGGAACCGGCAGGCCCGGGCGTTTTGGGCAGCGGAGCCGTAACCCGCTTCCGGGGCAGCGACCGTTCGCGGGTAAAAGGGGTAGTTTGTAAAACGAATTTTACAAACTACCCCTTTTACCCGCGAACGTGCCAATAACGGATGCCTCGAGGGCAAGCCTACTTGCGCAACTTATTATCTAACACCTGCGGGGAAAACTACATCAATCGCTTACCGATACAAGCGAGCAGACCCAAAACTGCAAAGTGTGACCTGACTGCTTTAGTACGCGCCTGGTAAAAACCAGACAATCTTTGCAAAGCCACCTCTACCCAGGGGGCTATATCCGAAGGGAACCAGGCCAGACCGGGCAGTAACCCTGATTGCAGCTCATCAAAAATGGTCGAAGGTGCCGAAGAGCATCCGGCTCAAACTCACAGACGAAACCTGACTGATACGGGTTACTTTTCATTCATATTGGCATTAATTGTATCGTTCCACGATCAATGCCTTATGGATACTACAGTCTATGTCGCACGTTTGGTGCTGATTTTTCCTATACCCCTGCTAGTTGCTTCGTTTCCCCTATTGGCATTACTCAAATTGACGAGTTTAGCATCTGTTAAGGATTCGGTACCACTTCTTTTCTTAAGTACGCTGGGTAGTGGGTTAATCGGTTGTTTAAGCACACTGCTGGCGTTTATGATTAGTTCTTATGGACTGAGGGTCGGTGTAGAAACAACGGGTTTATGTATAACAGGTGCCTTGACATTCTTAGTGTTTGGCGGATTTTTCACCGTTATCAGCTTGTTAATCGGTTTTTGTAAGTCTATAGATACTGCTCGATGAGCTGTGCCAGGCCTAGGGGTGAATAGAGGGGAGCAAGGGAAACCCCTTATTTTCACATACTATGACTGACCCATTTGACTTTGTGGCCTTCAAACAGGCGGCTATCAAAGGCTTCTACGAAGGAAGGCGCTTAAGAAGTGAGCAAGGCTTGTTCGCTCTTCTGCTCGTACATTTTTTTGAATCTACACCGGCGGCAGAGATGGAGAGCCATGTGCAAGAGACTCGCTAGACCCAGCAGAATCGCCGAAACGGTAAGACCGCAAGACCGTAATAAGTAGGGCTGGTCTCCTGGAGTTAACCACACCCTGTGACCGCTCGGGCAGCTATCAACCCCAATTGGTGCTCAAGCGACAAGTGGTGTTTACTCCACAGCTGGAACAGAAGGTTTTTTCGCGCAACGGCATGGGCAATAGCTATACGAAATCAGCCAGCATTTTCATGAATTGTACGTTACGTGAAAAAAGAAGTACTGGGATACCGTCCAGCCTAGCTGATCATACGGCACGGACCAGCAAGTATATCGTGCAAAACACCGGCTCTGTCTGGATAAAAAAAGACCTCGGTCGAGGTCTTTTTTTATCCAGAGCGAAACTATTTTTTTCGCTCAGCGTTGACTTTTTTTCGTATATATTCTTGATAATCAGCTATCAGATATATTGACAAGTGTATACATACTGAATCTGGCGGAGCGATTCAAAAGTAGAGTTACTATGTCCTCGTCCTTGGCTGGCCCGCTCCCCTAAAATAGGTTTATACGTAAATAACAGGTCGGGGGCGCATCGCCCCCGATGGGCCGAAACCGGGCCACGGGATGAGTATTGCCGGGCAGCCCCGCTGCTTTTTCAGCCAATCAGCCCGGCGCTACGCACCGCATCGACCCAGGTGCCCGGCGCTACAGTATGTCCATTCCAACCACTTCGTCACCGATACCCCATGACCATCGATCTTGCCGACATCACCACCAAAACCGCTTTTCACGAGCTGGTCAAAAAAAAGCTTCAGTTTCCCGACTGGTACGGCGTGAGCTGGGATGCCTTCTGGGACTGCGTGATCGCGGTAGTCGACATGCCCGACACACTGACGTTCATCAACTGGGAAGCATTTGCCGAAGCCTGCCCCCGCGACATAGACATTCTGCGCGACATTATGGTGGAATTTGCCGAAACGAAAGCCCCGAAGCAGATTGTACTGGGCCAGCCTGACCCGGATAGTCAGCTACGCCCGGCCATGCCGTCCTATTGAGTTTGCCCACTTTTTGCCTGCCTGCGCCCATGATCCGTTGCCTGTACCTGCTGTGTTTGCTCGTTGGCTTCCTGCCGGGAGCCGAAGCCGATGCACAGTCGGCTTCGCCCCTGCCCAACTCGATTCGCCGGGTTGTGCTGCTGGGCAACAGCATCACCTACCGAGGTACTTTCATCACCTACATCGACGCGTATTGTCGGCGCTACTTTCCCCGGCAGGCAATCGAATTCATTAATCTGGGACTACCCAGCGAAACCGTGTCGGGCTTATCCGAAGCGGGGCATGCCAACGGCCAGTTTCCCCGCCCCGATCTGCACGAACGGCTCAGCCGCATTCTTGTCCAAACCCGCCCCGACCTGATCCTGGCCGATTACGGTATGAACGATGGCATCTACCTACCATTCGATTCCGTTCGCTTTGGGCAATTTGTAGCCGGTATGCAGTGGCTGCACAAGGCGGTGCGGGCCACAGGAACGCCCATTATTCACCTGACACCCCCGGTCTTCGACGAGCAGCGGGGCGGCCATGCCGGCTACGACCAGGTGCTGGCTACCTATACCCGCTGGCTGCTCGGCCAACAGGCAGCGGCCCGGTGGCGGGTTATTGATATACACACGCCCATGCCGCAGGATCTGGTGGCCCACCGCGCCAGCGACACGGCCTATGCGCTGGCGCCCGATGGGGTGCATCCGGGCGAAGCCGGCCACTGGCTGATGGCCCGAACGATACTGGCAGAATTGGGCGAAACCTACCTGTTGTCGGTGCCCGATGCCCGGACAGCGCTGGGCGGGGACCCCTGGACACAGACGCTGCTCGATCTGGTGGCCGAACGGCAGCGGCTGCTGCGCGATGCCTGGCTCACCGCAACGGGACATACCCGCCCCGGCCTGCCTGTGGGCCGGCCGCTTGCCGAGGCTCAGGCGGCTGCAGCCGTGCTCGACACCCGGATTCGTACGCTGCTCAGGCGGCATCCCTAACCAATTCCTGCTTATGCGTGTATTACTTGCTACGCTCCTGGCTATCGCCATCCCAGTTAGCACCCTCGGTCAGCCGGTCATCCGGTTCTATGTCGGCTCGCTCCGGCCCGGGCCTGCCGCTCCCATCAGCACCTGCACGCTCGATCCGGCCACTGGCATCATCAGCCTGATCGATACTATGAGCCTGCTGCAGGGCCCCGGCTATCTGGCACTGGCACCGGCTACCCGGTCGCTCTACGCGGTCACCCAATCGAACGAGGTTGTAGCTTTGGCCATCGATACCCAGGGGCGGCTGACGATCCGAAACCGCCAACCGGTGGGCGCTGTCAATCCCTGCCACCTTTCCGTGGCGCCTTCAGGCCAGGCCGTATTCACCACGACCTACACGGGCGGTACCGTTGCTGTTTTTCCCCTTCAACCCGACGGGCAGCTGTCGCCCGCGTCGCAGCAGCTTCAGCTAGCGGGTACAGGGCCCCATCCCACCCGCCAGGATCGGTCGCATGCGCATTGCGTTGTCGCATCGGGGGAGTCGGTTTTCGTTACGGATCTGGGGGCCGACCGCATCATGAACTATCGCTTTCATGCAACCTCGGCAACGCTGGTACCCAACCCCGGACAGGCAGCCTTCTCGGGCGTGGCCGGGGCAGGCCCCCGGCACCTGGTTGTTCACCCCAATGGCCGACGGGCTTTTCTACTGAACGAGTTGTCGGGTACGCTGGTCTCGCTCCGGATTAGCCGGCACGGTGTACTCTCGGCGGTGCAAACGGTTTCGACCCTGCCGGTATCATTCACCCAGCCCAACACCGCGGCCGCCGTTCGACTGCATCCCAACGGCCAATTCGTGTACGTGTCCAATCGGGGGTTCGATGGCATTACCGCCTTCCGGATTCGGGCCGGGGGTACGCTGAAACAGGTCGATCAGCAACAGCAGGGTATTCACATGCCCCGCGACTTTGCGATCGACCCGTCGGGGCGGTTTATGCTTGTTGGGAATATGCAAACGGACGAGCTGGTCGTTTATGCCGTGAATCCGCGCACCGGTCGTCTCCGCTTCCGCCGGGTTCAGGCGGGGTTTGCCCGCCCTACCTGCCTTGTTTTTGAACCCCGGTAAGCCGCTTCCGACTAAACGTTATTACTGCTTTTGAGTGCCCAATAGACCAGCGCGGGCTGGAAGAGCAGCCGAACGAACCGTTTGCGATCGGTGTCGAGCCCAAACGCCGGCCGTTCGTTTACGTACTGGGAGATGTTGCCGGGGAAAATGGCGGTGAAGAACGAAGCGGCTACTTTGCCAACCGTTTTCTCGTATTTTTCGGGAGCCAGTACCAGACTGGCACCCAGTGCGATTTCGACCACACCCGAGTAAACCACCGTATCGTCGACGGGAAGGGGGACCCAGTCGGGCACCTGCGCTTTAAAGTCTTTTCGGGCAAACGTAAGGTGGCTGATGCCGGCAACTACAAGGGTACTTCCTAAAACGATGCGGGCCAGTTTTTTCGCGTTCTTCTCCGTCATGGCAGTGTCATTGATTCGTGGTCGACAGGCGGACAATAAGGTCCGCTATTCTACTCCTAACTGCTTTCCGACACGATGGTTTCGTCTATAACCCAACCAGGAGCTTGATTCCGGGCCTCTGTTTCGCCCCGTCTGACCGTTGCCCCTGGCCCCGGGCAGACACAAAAAAAACCTGCCGCCAAAGGCAGCAGGCTTTCTGCTTCTATCCACACCATTGTAGACCCTTTCGGGCTTACATAGTTGCGCAAAGGTAATTGAGTTTACATGAAAAGTCTTACAAGGTTTTTGACAAACTGACGAACCGGTATACATAGACCCGTTAGCCAATGTAACCAGGCTGTAACCGTCTTATATGATAAAATCCTTTCGCCGATTGAGGAACCCGGTTTTACGGACATGGTGTATGCCGAAAAATAGCTTATGTTACCAATCTAGTATTTTCAGAATCACCCCAGCGCAAATCTTCCTTCAAGGCATTGGTCGAATATTTTTGTCAGGACGGGTGGCAAAATGCATGTTTATACACCTATTTCGTCTACACAATACCCAATCACCATTTTACGAACTGATCACCCGAAGGCATACTGCAAGCGCTGAAACAGTGTCTATAAAATCGACATACTTCTATTCCTGCACGGGCCCGCTAAGCCGGCAACTGGTCTACACTACACGTTTGCCAGCGTGCCCGATTAGCTTGTTTAAAAAATTTAATAACTAACTGTCTTCACGACGTGTTGAGTACTTTCACGCAAGCTATCCGGCCGTTTTCAGTGGCACTATTTTTTTATCCAGGATTGAATAGCCAGTCAGAAGGTGCCCGTCAGCTCCCTGGGTCATTAGTTTTTTCATGGTTGCTAAATTCCTGATCATCTCGCTCGATACCGAGCCATCAATCCATACCTTCCTGGCGTATGCGGCCATGAGTAGTTTTCCGGATGCAATTATTATCGGCTTACACTCCCTGGAGCAGTTTCAGCACTACATCTCCGATGTTGAATCGCAGCCACCCAATCTCTTGCTGATCGATTCCGACTTGTCTGCCCCCGGCGGTATCAATCAACTTCTGGCCCGTCTGCGCGCTAATGCCCGGCTTGAGCAAACCCGGATTATTCTATTAGCAACTGCCCTCAACATGCACGACATGGTTGATTTTTACCAGGCAGGTGGTACACTGTATCGTGAAAAACCTAAAGCCCTATCGGATTGGCATGACCTTGTATTAACACTAAAGACCTACAAAGCCTAGAAAATTGGCTGTAGAGTTGGCCTTTTTCCACAAATGTTCATATAAATTTTACGATAAAAACAAAATTATTATTTACCTTTTAATAATTTTGGTATCAAAAAGTAATTCGGAACGAGTAGCTTGTGGCAGCATATCCGATTCACACCATGACTAAAGACGACATCCTGAAATCCGGGATGGGATTCAGAGAAAGCGAAAGTGGCACTGGTACCTTGCTCATACTACGCTTCAGCAGCGACCAGGCCGAACACTGGCTTATTTTGACGCAGCAAGTCGAAGGATTACCCTGGATGGTGAATTACCTCTGCAAATCCCGGACTCCCACCCACCTGGCCAACCTGCTGGCCGATACGACCCGACTTTGTACGCTCGATGAACTGGCTGGCTTCATTCGCGACAAGACCGGCAACAGCTTACCCTGCGCGTAACGTGCAGCCACTTTCTCTGGTCAGGAAGCTGCAGTGCTGGTCCGTCGTTACTTGCCACTGTGTTCGAGTTGCTCAACCGGGTCTGGCTGTATGGCCGGAGCCGCCGGGCCCACCATTCCTTTTGGCGTCAGGTAGAGGTGCAGACGATTTAGCTCCCGGCGCGCCCGGAGGCTGTAGGCTTTCGACAGGCTGCCGGCTTCCTGCAGTCGCCGGTCGCTGGTCCAGACCCGGGCGTTCAGCGAAGGTTCGCGGTAGAGCCGGCCTTTCTGGGTCAGGCAATAGGCCATCCAGCCGTCTTCACTACGCCCGGTTTTCCAGCGTTCCAGATCATGCCGGAACCCACCCACGGCCAGCCCGTCGGCCCGGCGAAAGCCAAAGTTGAACCCCATCACATCGACTACTTCCCGGTTCCGGCGCTTCAGGCGTTTGAACGTTTCAGAACTAAACTCATACAGACTCAGCGTAAAGCGGTTGCTGGCCTTGCCGGGTATAAACGAATACATACCGTAGGTGCAGCTGATGGCCGTATTGTGCAGTGGTTTGACAAGCGCATCGAGCCAGGTTGGCGGGTAGATACTGTCGGCATCGGCATTGAGCACAAACCGCCCCGACGCCAGTTCGAGGCCTGCCTGCCGGGCGTAGCTGATTCCCTGATCGGCTACAAATACCGAGCGCACCCCGCAGGCATCGAGCAATTCCTGCGTGCGGTCGCTCGAGTTGTTGTTGGCTACGATGATTTCGGTTTTATAGTGTGTCGACAGCCGCGACAACGACGACAGCATGGGCAGAATGGTTGCTTCTTCGTTGAAAGCAGGAACCACGATCGACACGTCGGGGCGGTTAGTCGAGACCAGTCGCAGCTGGTTGCGGATCGTTCGGATTGTCTCGCCGGTCAGACTGTCTGGAAAACCAGCCAGTGCCGCGTGGGCGTTGACCCAGCCGGGGGTTTGCCACTGAAACATGAGAAGCGTAATAAACGGGTTGGGCGAAAACGAACTGGATCAAATCGGTCGGGCACCTGCGTCGGGCATGCGCCAGCCCATCTGAGATAAACAGGCACTCTTGTTTACCAATCCAGCACAGATTATACCAACAGTTCGTTTTAGCCTACCAAATTGCATCTTTCGACGCAATGGATTATTCCAGGTAACAAATTTCCGGTTTTATTATACAACTCCTTCCGTCCATCCAATAGCTACGCCCCGGCCCGATCGTCTGAAGAGAGAGCCGTAAGAAAAGCCCCCGCTGCCGGCTGGGTTGATCAGTGGCTCCTCCGTCGATCACCGCCCGCTGAGTCGCTCCAGATCCGAAACGGCCAGCCGGTAAGCCAGCTGGGCCGAATACAGGTCGACCTCGGCCTTGCTCACCGCCTGCTGGGTTTCGAGCACGTCGCGCTTGAGGGCAAGGCCCGCAGCCAGCCGATCCTGCCTGAGTTTCAGTTCATCGCGCCGGTACTGAACCGCCTGGGTGGCAATGGGCAGCAGCGACTGGGCCTGCCGCGCTTTCCGGTACGCCTTCTGAATGTCGCCGGCAATGTGCTCGCGGGTGTACTGCTGGTTCTCGTCGGCCTGTTTCTGCTGCGACAGCCGTTGCTGGAGCGTCGATTTGCGCCGGCCAAAGTCGAGCAGGGCGTAGCTGAGCTGCAGGCCCAGGAAGTAATTGCTCTGCGGCAGATCGCCGATAACGTTTTGAAACAGGTAGCCCCCCATAGCACTCAGGTTGGGAATATATTCCTTGCGGGCGGCCTGTACGCCGAGCGTAGCCTTTTGCCGGGTCTGATCGGCTTCGAGCTGATCGGGGTTGCCGGTTTTGGCCGCGTCGAGATACGCGCTTTGTGCCGGCAGCTCTGGCCCTATGCCCCCCACCTCGGCCAGGGCCAGGGGCGTTTCGGCGGGTTGCCCCATCAACTCATTCAGATCGGCGGTATAGTCCTCAACCTGGTTTTGCAGCTGCAGCAGCTGTTGTTGCTGATTGGCCAGATCGGCCTGCAGCCCCACTTTATTGACCGCGTCGGTCTTTCCCGCGAGCAACCCACTCTCCACATCGTAGAGCCGGACCTTCGTCAGTTCGACCGATGCCTGGGCCTGCTCCTGCTGCTTGCGGGCAATTAGCAGGCCGAAATACAGTTTCTCGACTCCCTGCCGAATGGCGCGTTCGGCCTGACTGACCTGCGTTCGGGCGAGTGCCACATCGGTCTGCGCTACCTCGATTCCATCCTTGATCTTCCCCAGCTGACTGATGGGCTGAATGGCCACCACGTTGCCCAGAAACAGATTGTGTTTGGCTTTGAACAGCGTGAGATCCTGCTGCGGCAGGGCAACGGGCGTAGCCCCCGGCAGCACACCAATGGCCCCACGGGGCAGCGTCAGATCGCGGGTGACGCCGTTGTAGGTGTAAAAGCCGTTGGCCACCACAAACGGAAGGCGCCGGCTGCGGGCTTCCGTTACTTTCAGATCGGCCTCGTCGACCTTATACCGGGCAATTTTTAACCGGCGGTTTTGCAGCAGGGCCTGTTCCTGCGCCTGGGCCAGGGTCAGCGCGGTCGGTTGCGCTAGCAGCGGGTAACTGACACTGCCCAGCAGTACCAGCACCAGTATCGATTTTGGAAACATGAGCGAATGAATCAGGAAGCCGTTTCGAGCAGCGACTCCACTTGGTTGGGTTTAACAGCCATGACAAACAGTACGGGAATGACCAGCAGGGTCATCACCATCGAGACAATGACCCCCACCGCCAGCACACTGGCCAGCGGACTCCACATGGGCGACCCCGACAGAATCATGGGTACCACGCCAATGGCAGCCGCCATGGTTGTCAGAAAAATGGGGCGTAACCGGCGCTTGCCAGCCTCGATGGCAGCCGTTCGCAGGGGCATACCTTTGGCCATCAGCTCGTTGGTGTAGTCGACCAGAATAATGGCGTTGCGCACCACAATGCCCGACAGACTAATTAGCCCCATGAACGCCGTAAAGCCAAACGGATTACCCGTTACGAGCAGCCCCAGCAGGGCTCCGAACAGGCTCAGCGGAATGGATGCCATTACCACCAGCGACTCTTTGAGGTTCCGGAACTGAAACAACAGAATGAGGAAGATGAGCACGAGACTGATGCCCAGCGCGGTTGTCATCTGGCTGAAGGTAGCCCGGCGGTTTTCGTCCTCGCCCCCGTACTCGATGCGGTACCCAACCGGCAGCGCCAGCGCTGCCAGCTGCGGCCGAATCGCATTCAGTACCTCGGAGGGCAGGGTTTGCCCGCTTGTTTCCGACTGAACGGTGAGCGTCCGGACCCCGTTGCGGTGCATGATGCGGCCCGTTTGCCACTGCGAAAACAGATCGGCGATCTGCCGGAGCGGTACGCTGCTGCCCGTTACGGGCGAGCTGAGATACGTGTTTTCCAGATCGGTGAAGTTTCGGCGACTGTCCTCGTCGAGCCGCAACACCAGATTGATGGGCTGGTCGCCTTCGTAGATCACCGAGATGGGGGCACCCGAGAAGCCGGTATACAGGCTCGTTGCCACCCCCGTGGTGGTAAAGCCCAGCCGGTTGGCTTCTTCCTTCAGCCTCACCCCTACCCCATAGTAATCTTCCCGGAAATCAGTCCGCACCAGCCTACTCCCGGGTGCCTTCCGCACAATGGATTCGACCTGATGGCCTATCCGTTTGAGCGTGGTCAGATCGTTGCCGATAATACGCACCTCGACCGGCGCAATGGTGAGCGAGCCCTGCTGCATAAGCCGTACGCGCGGTATTCCCTCCGGCACGGCAGCCGCCACCTGTCCGATCAGGTCATCGGCCATGGCTTCGGTTTCTTCGTTGGTGTGCGTGTTGATCAGAATCTGGCCGAAGTTGGTGACGGGAGGCTCCGGCGAGAAATTATAATAGAACCGCGGGGCACTGGTACCCACAAAGGTGGCGTAGCTGGCCATCCGGCTGTCGCGCCGAATCAGGTTCTCCAGCTGCGTCATGGCCGCGCGGGTCTTCTCGAATTTGGTACCCGTGGGCATCCACAGCTCAACAACAAACTGATTGCGCTCGGCGGCCGGAAAAAACTTCTGCCGGATGCCTTTGAACAGCAGTCCCGATGCGCCGATCGACAGCACGGCAACGATCAGCGTGGCAGCCCGGTGGTCGATACACCAGCCAATGGCGGCATCGTAGCCATCCTGCATATAGTCGAGCAGCGATTTGCGTTTGGGCCGGGCGTCGGGTGCGGGCTCGCTATGGTCATGCAGCCCCTTCTTGATAAACGTATAGCACAGAAACGGGGTCAGCAGCATGGCCACCACAAACGAGGACGCCAGGGCGATGGAGACGGTGATGGGAAGCGAAAAAATAAACTCGCCAACCGAGCCGCTCAGAATGACCATGGGCAGAAACGACGCTACGATCGTAGCCGTGGCGGTCAGTACCGGTACCACCAGATCGCTCGCACTGCGCCAGGCTGCCGTCCAGCGATCGACGCCTTCGTCGAGCAGTTCCACGTAGTTATCGGCAATGACGATGGCATCGTCGACCACCATGCCCAGCACCACGATCAGGGCCGCCAGCGACACCTGGTGCAACTCGATGCCGAAAGTATGCAGCAGGGCGAACGTAACGGCAATGGTAACCGGAATCGCCATGGCCGCCACGGCCGCAATGCGGAAAGGCAGCAGTACGATCGTGACAATGACAACCGACAGAATGGCCAGAAAAAACTCCCGGATAAAGTCGCTTACGCTGTGCTGCACCACCTGCGGCTGATTCACAATGGTCGTCAGCCGGATCGAGCTGGGCATATTACGCTGCAGCTCCGTCAGCTTGGCCGATACATCTTCCCCAAACCGGACAATGTTGTTACCTTCCTGCATCTCTACCGACAGCATAAGGGCCCGGTGTCCGCCAACCGTAATGGCCGATGTCGGCTCGGCGTATTCGCGCCGGATGGCAGCCACGTCGCCCAGCCGGATAACCGAGCCCGCGGGGGTGGTGCCGATTACCTGCCGGGCCACCTCCTGCTCGGTATTATAGTAACCCTGCGCATAAAGCGGTACCTGGCTGTCGGCTGTTTTCACATTGCCGGTGGCCTTGATGGCGTTCTGGGCCTGAAGTACCTGCACCACCTGCGTCCAGCGGATGCCATACTGCGCCAGCTGCCCCGAATTGGCCGTAATAGTGACCTGCTCTTTCTGTTCGCCATAGCGCCGGATTTTCGAAACGGCTTTTACCGTGCGGAGCCCGTCTTCAATGCGCTTCAGGTAGTCATCGAGTTCGGCATAGGACAAGGCATCCGATTCAACGCCGATAAGCATGGCTACCGTGTCGCCAAAATCGGTGTTGACAATGGGGCCCTGTACGCCCTGCGGCAGATCGAGCGCCCTGGCCTGATTCAGATCATGACGCAGCTTCGACCAGAACACGTCAGGATCCTGGACATTCTCTTCCAGTTCTACGTTGATCACCACCGCCCCGTCGCGACTGGTCGAGTACGTTTTGTCTTTGCGCACTTCCGCATAGCCAAACAGATACTGTTCGAGTTTGCGCGTCACCTGGTCTTCTACCTGCGCCGAGGTGGCTCCGGGAAAGAAAGCGACCACCAGCCCCGATCGGATGGTGATTTTAGGGTCTTCGCGCCGGGGCATGGTCAGCAGTGAATACAGCCCCACCACCACGGCCAGGAAAACCACACTCAGCGTCACCTGTGGATATTTGAGCGATGCTTTGATGAGGTTCATAACGACGCTGAGTTATACTGAATCGATGCACCATCCTGCAGCTTCTGGCCTCCGCCCGTCACCACCAGCTCGCCGGCCGACAGCCCCGCGCTGATCTGCACGGCACTGGCCTGCACCGCACCCACGCTTACTTTTCGCCTGAACGCCTGTTTGCGGGGCGCGTCGACAACGTACACATACGTCGATCCGTCATCGTCGCGCAGGACAGCATTGCCCGGCAGCGTGAGCGTCTGCACCGTTCGGGCCGACTTCAACTGGGCATCGGCCACCATGCCCGGCCGGATGGTCAGGCCCGGATTGGCCACGTCGATTTTGACCGAGTAGGCCCGGGCTGTCGGGTCGGCCACGGCCCCGATCAGCGAGACTGTACCCGTTACGGTTTTGTTGATCGCCGGAATACTGACCTGTGCCGACTGGCCCAGCCGCAGCTGCCCTACTTCCGACTCCGGCACCGATACGCGCACTTTGATGGGCTGGATATCGGCAATCTGGAACAGCGGCTGCCCCTGCGGCACAATCTCGCCCGCGCTGGCCCCCTTGCGGGCCACAATGCCGGCGATGGGGCTGTAGAGCCGGGTTTCGTTCAGGTTCTTCTGCGCCAGTTTCTGCCGGGCTTTCACTTCGGCCAGGCCCGTTACGGCTTTTTCGTAATCGCTGGGCGTCAGGCTGCCGCGCTCTTTCAGAATGGTGAGCCGATCATATTCGTCCTGCACCCGGGCCACATTGGCATTGGCAATCGTAACACCCAGCTGGTAGTCGGTTGGTTCGATGGCGGCAATCAGCTGACCCGCCCGTACGGTCTGCCCCTCCTGAATGGTTACCCGGGCCAGCTTGCCCCCCACCATAAAGCCCAGGTTGACGGTAGTTTCAGCCTCTGTGGCCCCACTCAGCTGCAGAGGTGCCCCCGACTGGCTCGTCTGGACCCGGCTGACCACTACCGGGATAGCCGCGGGTTTTTCGTCGACGGGATCGCTGGTTTTGGCCGATTTCGACTGGCAACCGGCTAGCCAGGCGCACAAACCAATCCAGGCCAGATAGTGTGAAAATAATCGCTTCATAGCGGCACGTTTTACGTTTGTGTAGTCGGTGAACAGCGTTGATCGCCGGTGCCAGAACCCCATACGGGCGTAGGCAGTAACGACTGGCGCTGCATTCCTCTCAACGTGCTCCGCACCAAAAAGTTAGCTATGTAACTACTTGAAAACTAATCAGTTATTTGTAAAACAAGACGTATACATACGGGGGTTGCGCGTTGATAACGTTAGGTTTTTGCCTGATTATCAGATGTGTTTAGCCGGTTCAATCGGTTGCATAATCCGCAGCGGCCGGTTCCGTACTGCCAGCCCGCCCGGGTGTGGCACGCCAGCAGCGAAACAGTCTTTGTTGCGGTCTTTTCTCAGACCAGCACGTCGGGCGGTACGCCACTGTTCTGATCGACCCGCTGGAAATAAGCGGCTGCATCGGCCTCGCCCCGACGCATCATGGCCTGCATCTCGGCGGGTTCGAAACGCAGCCCGCCCGGCCCGCCCCCCAGGGGTGTCTGGGGCCTGATGATGTGAATCTGACTGGCTGGTCGGCCGTCAAATGGATTGCCCGGGTCCAGCACCGCACTGATCTGAGCCGGCGACAATCCGGCGGCACTGAGCCGGCCCCGGAGCGCCTGCACATAAGCCGCCCCCCGGCTCAGCAGATCCGGAACCCGTACATCGTTCAGGCCCACATCGTTGGTGAAAATATCGATGGTGCGCTCCAGAACGCCGATCAGATTCGACGGATTGAGGCCCGGGGCCGCTTCGGGCTCGGCTGGCGAGAGCAGCACCGCCACCACATCGGTGGCCCCGGCATCGAGAGCTGCCTGGATGGGCGCATATTCGCGCACGCCCCCATCGACATAGTGCCGCGGCTGCGGGCCGGCGTCGGAACGGAACCGGACGGGCTGAAAGAAAAACGGCTGGTGCACCGACGCCCGAATCGCATCGATCAGATCGGCCCGCGTGGTCAGCTGCTGCGTCGTATAGTGCGGCCGATTGGCGGGTAATGGCCGGGTCGAAAACACACGCAGCTCGCCCGTTTGCAGGCATACAGCGGCCAGCCCAACCTGCCGGCCGCCAGCCAGCAGGATCGCAAACCGGTTGGCATCGAACACCTGATCGATAAGTCCATCGAGCCCGGCACTGTTGAACAGAAAGCCCGTCTGCAACAGCCGCAGGGCATCGTGCATCACCAGCAGCCCGGCCGTTTGCTGACCGCTGTAGAAAGCGTTGAGCATGGCCAGATCACCGGTTGCGGCCAGTGGCACCACGAGCGCTCCCGTGCTGGTTCCCCAGTAGCTGCCGAACGTAAACTGCCCCTGGCTGAAATAAGCGGGCCGATTCGCTTTCAGGTAGTTGAGTACACCTACGGCATAGGCTCCCTTGCTCCCTCCTCCGCTTACGACAAGTGCTTTACTCATGGCTGTGTCGGGTTAAAACTGGGTTCACGTCGGGGTCGAATCAAATTGTAGTGCAGGGCCAGTTGTCCCCAGGTAGCCTGATGCTCGTAGTCCCGGTGGGCTTTCAGGCTAACCCCTACCGTCTTGAGCAGCTCAACCGTCAGCCCCCCGCCCACCAGCCGGATCGCGTGCGCACCCCACAGGTGCTCGGCAAAAAGCTGCACATTACCGAAGGCGATGCCCCCGGGCAGACCTCCCAGCGCAGCTGACAGTGTTTTCAGTCGGAGCGCCAGCCGGGGCCCGGCATACAGGTGCCACGGGTGCTGCGGCTCCGCCGTCCGTTCAGTATAGGCAATGCCCGCCGTTGCACCCAGCCGAAGCTGGTGGTCGATCAGGGTGAATTGCGGACAGGCTTCCAGCGCGAGCAGGGCCCGGGCGTCGCGCGATACAAAGCCCAGACCTGCCGACACGGGCAGCACCGCCCGCCGGTTGAACTCGGCAAAATCGAGCGATGGGCCGCTCTGCGCGCCCGCACTGCCGACAAAACCGACGGTTGCGCATACGGTGGTCATTAGCCACCTGATCATTCGTTTGTTCATCGGGTCTGTCTGCCTCGTACTTAGTAAAGGTCGCCTGTTAAAGGACGCCTGTTAAAGGTCGCCCGGCCTGCGTCCATTCACAAGCGTATGAGTCCCCTACTTCATAAGCGGTAGCCACCAGCACAATTTGAATAACTAAAAACTTAGTTATTCGCTGTACAGGTTAGCGATCCGGCCACTGGCGCGGTATTCGGCCCATGCCACAGAAATAAAAGGCGTTTCGTTTTGGGTAAATTTTGTTCTTTCTACCTTTACAAAAGATAAATAATTACCTGTTTGGCGCATGCTCTCACACGATAAGCTGGTCCGTTTTCTGCGGTCCAAGCCAGCCCTGAACGTTTCGCAGCTGGAGAAAGAAGCGGGAATTCCGGCCCGTACGGTTCATAAAGCCCTGTCGGATGGCAAAGACATTCCGGCAAAACACCTGCCCGCGCTGGAAGTAGCCCTGCGTGCTTACGGGTATTCGGAAGCCCTGTTTGATAAAGCCACGGTTCTATCGGTAGTCAATCACAAAGGCGGAGTTGGCAAAACCACCACCACCATCAACGTGGGCAAAGCGCTGAGTCTGCTCGGCAACCGGGTGCTGCTGGTCGATATGGACTCACAGGGTAACCTCTCGCAGTGCTTCGGCATTCACGAGCCCACCGAGCAGGTCATCGATGCGCTGCTGGGCAACAGTCCGCTGCCGCTGATCGAAATCACCCCTACCCTGTTTCTCTCGCCGTCTGACATTCGCATGGCCTACCGCGAGTCTGAACTGGCCAACGCCATCGGGGCCGACCGCCGGCTGTCGCTTCGGCTCGAAGATCTGCGCGAGCAGTTCGATTTCATCCTGATCGACTGCCCGCCCAGCCTGGGTATCTGTACAACCTGCTCCCTGGTTGCTTCCAGCAGTTGCCTGGTGCCGATTCAGCCCGAGGCATCGGCCTACCACGGCGTCGAAAGCCTTTTCAATCGCATTGCCGAAGTACGTACTTACCTTAACCCGGCGCTGACCGTAAAAGGGATCGTCTTTACGATGGTGCACAAAAACCAGAGCGTACACAAGAGCATGATGAGCCACATCCGGGAAACCTATGATAACTTCCGGATTTACGACCCGATCATCGAGGTATCGACGGTTATCAAGCAATCGCAGGTGGCTAAAGAAGATTTGCATACCTATTCGCCCAAGTCCCACTCGTGGCAGCAGTATTACCAGCTGGCCCGCGACATCATGACGATCTGATATGAAAAAAGACTTTATGGGGGCGCTGAAAGCAAAAACGGCTGATCTGCGCCCTTCCCTTCTTTCGACCGAAGAAAACATCAAGAAACAGGTGCAGGTACTCGACAGCCTGCGCGATCTGATTCCGCCCCTGACGCCCGACGAGGTCGGGCAGCTCGAGCAGAACGTGCTTCGGTACGGCATCAAAGATCCGCTGACGGTCTGGGAAACAACCGTCCAGACGGCGGGTCTAGGCGATTCGTCCGATCCGGTTTATATTCTCATAGACGGCCACAACCGCTACCGCATCAGCCAGCTCCACCAGCTCGACTACCGCATCAGCGTGGTGCAGTTTCCCTCCCTCGAGGATGTGCGGACCTATATGATCGATTACCAGCTGGGCCGGCGTAACCTGACGCCCGAGCAGGCATCCTACCTGCGGGGTATGCGCTACCAGCAACAGCGGAAAGCCCGGGGCAGCAACCTGAACACGGATGAGCCGCAGCAAAACATTGCCGAACTCCTGGCTACTGAGTATGGGGTAAGCAGCCGCACCATTAAACGCGATGGTGTTTTTGCCGCCACCCTCGGGCAGCTGTCGCCCCAGGAGCGGCAGGACGTGCTGGCGGGCAAACGCAAACTGCCCCGGAGCAGCCGCTCTGCCGGTACCGATACAGCCGCTGCCGACACGCCCGATACCGAGACACAACTCCGGCAGCTTCAGGATACGATACGGGCGCTGGCCAACGGAAAACTCTCGCGCCGGAGCTGCCAGCAGCTCATTCAGCAGGCAACCGAGTGGCTGGCGCTTCAGCCGACGAAGTGACAGCGTGTCCCTTCGTCGGCATACTCATGCTGACGGAGTAAACCCAGACACCAGCGCTGTCCGGAAAAACAACTTGCTTGTGGTGTTACAGCCAGTACTGAAAGCCGACTTTATCACGAAGGGACATCGTGTCCCTTCGCATAACCGGGTCTGCCGCTAACGACCCATCCAGCCGCCGTCGACCGTCAGAATGGTGCCGTGTACGTAGCGCGACGCGTCGGACGCCAGAAACAGCGTGGGGCCTTTGAAATCGTCGGGTTCGCCCCAGCGGCCGGCCGGAATACGGGCCAGAATACTCTGGCTCCGTTCGGCATCCTGCCGCAGGGCTTCGGTGTTGTCGGTAGCGATGTAGCCGGGGGCAATGGCGTTTACGTTGACGCCTTTGCTGGCCCACTCATTGGCAAACGCTTTGACCAGACTCCCGATGGCGCCCTTGCTGGCGGCATAGCCCGGCACCGTGATGCCCCCCTGAAACGTAAGCAGCGAGGCCGTAAAAATCACTTTGCCCGCTCCTCGCTCCACCATGCCGCGACCGATCTCGCGGGTCAGGATAAACGGTGCGTTGAGGTTGGTGTCGATTACGGTATCCCAGTAGTCGTCCGGATGTTCGGCCGCCGGTTTGCGCAGAATGGTGCCGGCGTTGTTCACCAGAATGTCAATAACGGGCCTCTCGCGGGCGATCTCCTCCAAAAAGGCATAGATAGCCGTCCGGTCGCTTAAATCGCACTGGTAGGCTTTAAACGAGCGACCGTGGGCTGTTACGGCCTGCTCGGCCTGACTGCCGTGTAGTTCGAGCGATGCCGACACGCCAATGATGTCGGCGCCGGCTTCGGCCAGTGCTTCGGCCATGGCCAGGCCAATGCCGCGTTTGCAGCCGGTAACGAGGGCCGTTTTGCCCGTCAAATCAAATTGTGAACGTAGGGACATGAAGATAGCTAGGTTCGGGGTGTTCAACCGTACACCCCTCGATGGTTGTTTCAGCGGGAAAAGACCCAACCCGGTAAGGAGCTACTGCTGCATCGGCCGGGGTCGGCCCCGCCATGGGTCACCTACCCGTCGGGTAGGGAGGGGCCAGGCCGGTACCAGAACCGGTGGTGGCAACTGCGAGGAAAGTACCGTCGGTCTACTGGTTGCAGCCGGGTAAGGTGCACCGACAACCGGCTGGACCGGGGGGGCGCAACTATGATGACCGTACCGTTATCCGTTTATCCCCACTCCACGGAACTGCGACAAAAGTACCGTCGTTGGAACCTTCCCGATTCAGAACTACGACAAAAGTACCGCCGGCGGCAGAAGCTCATTCAGCTGCGAACTGCGACAAAAGTACCGTCGGTGGCAGAACCCATTCAGCTTCGAACTACGATAAAAGTACCGTCGGCGGCAGAAGCCTATTCAGCCATTGATGTGCGAGGAAAGTACCGTCAAGTCGGTTTTGCGGCTTCGCCGAACTACGACAAAAGTACCGCCTGGCCAAAGGCCTCTGTTTTCGTAACGCCATTGGCCAGGCGTCAGCCTGGTTTCTTTTTTTATTTTAAACCAACCCGCCTTTTACTTAATTGGCTGGTATTCTTTTTTTTAACCTATTAACTATTAGGGGCACTGCAACATACTGAAAATCAATTAGTTATAATGGTTAATTACGAGGAAAGTACCGTTAACTGCGAGGAAAGTACCGTTGAACTACGAGGAAAGTACCGTTAACTGCGAGGAAAGTACCGTTGAACTACGAGGAAAGTACCGTCGAACTACGAGGAAAGTACCGTGACTGCGAGGAAAGTACCGTTAACTGCGAGGAAAGTACCGTTTGCTGCGAGGAAAGTACCGTCGAAGGCTATTTCTGGCGCATATAGGGGGTTTTTGTCAGGCAGGTAATCAGTGTCAGGCGATTAACTACGATAAAAGTACCGTCGGGCCCGGGAGGCCGTTATGAAGGGCGAGTAAAGTACCGTTGAACACCGAAATCAGGTGTCGGCGGGCTCGAAAAAAAGGCGTTGAGTGGCCCGATGGGCGGGTTGACGGGCTTTTACTCGTAAATGGCCTCCGTAGCTCGGGAAATCAATACTACGGGATTGGTGTGGGGGGCAAAAACCGGTAGATTTGTGTACGACACCCTGGTGAATCGATTCCCCAACATGACCAGAAAGAAAAATGATAGCGACGAGCTGCTGGATGGGTCCGGTGTAATGCTGGAGCCGGTAGCACCCGAAACCCGGCCCGATCGGGTCGTGGCGCAGCATAACGACCTGATCAAGGCACAGTACGATATGTCGCTGCTGGAGATGCGGCTCTTCATTGCCATGCTGGCCCGTATCAACCGGGGCGACAGCGAATTCTCGACCTGCCGGATTCCGGTGAGCGAACTGTATCCTGATGACAAGGTGGGGGGCAAAACGTATTCGCAGGTCAAAAAGGCGGTAGTCAGGCTGGTCGGGCGTGCCATTACCGTCGAAACCAAAGATGAGCGTGGTATTCGGGAAGTGGTCAGCAATCCGCTCATGGCCACCTGTCGCTACAAGGAGGGGACGGGCTATGTGGTGGCCCAGTTCAATAACTTCGTAAAACCGTATCTGCTGGAACTGAAGGGCGATTTTACGGTGGCTCAGGAACTGACGCTGCTGAATTTCCGCAGTTTTTATTCGTTTCGGGTGTATCTGCTGCTCAAACAATCGGCTTTCCACAAGGATACGATCGTGCTCGATCTACCGCTGATCAAGCACATGCTCAACCTGACCAATCGCTACAACAACTTCGCGGATTTTAAACGATCGGTACTCGACATCACCCAGAAGGAAGTGGCCACGACCGATATGGCGTTTGAGTTCAAGCCGGTGAAAGAGGGGCGGGCCGTAACGGGTATTCAGTTTCATCTGCTGCGGCCAGCGATCGTGTCGCAGGCCGATACCGAACTGCCGGAGGGCGTACAGCAGAAGCTAAACGAAATCGGCATCACGCTCAAGTCGCTGCAGGAGATAAAGGCGCGGTTTCAGCAGGGCAAACTTTCCGAAGAATACTTCCGGTTTGTGCTGGCATATTACGAGCAGTCGAAAGCCAAGGGTAAAATCCGGTCGCTGGCGGGGGCCGTTTACAAGGCGCTGACGACCGAGCAACTGTCGATCGAATTCGAGCACTGGAAAGTCCAGCAGCCCGTTTATAAAGCTCCGGCGCCCAAACCGGGGCCAAGCGTGCATGAAGATATTATTCCGCTCGATGAACTACGGAGTGGGTGGGAAATCATGCATGCCAAAGGACTCAGCGCCCACGCCACCTTCGAGGAAAGCCTGCAAAGCTACCAGCAGGACCCCGCCTACAGCATCGAAGAGCGAAACGGGGTGCAGTATCTGATCTACCGAACCACTAGAAACTAATTCGCTAAAAAGGTGGCGGCAAAACGCATTTATTTTCACGAAGGGACACGGTGTCCCTTCGTGAAAAATTAATCGTAAATCGTCGGTCGATATCACCGGGAGTCGCTTCTGTCATTGATGGGGATAGTTATCTGATTTTTGGTAAATCATTGACTGATAGCGCATTGTTTCTGCCGGTTTACGAAGGGACACGATGTCCCTTCGTAAACAGATGAGTCATACTTACGCGATCGACCCGAACCAGCTATCGGATGGGGTAATTGGGCGGGGAACCTGGCCAAAGCGGGTGATGGGCAGTCGATACCAGGTGAGAAACCAGATCGGTTTGCCGGGCGGGCATCAGGTCAGTGTATCCAGAAACGTGTGTAATTCGGTCTGGGTGCTGAAGGGAAGCTTCTGCGTGATGTTTTTGCGGTGGGTCTGAACCGTGAGGTAAGTAAGCCCCAGGTCGTCGGCGATCTGTTCGGAGGTTAACCCTTGCCCAACACGCCGTAAAATCTCGATTTCCCGCTTGGTCAGGCCATGAGTCGAAAGGGTGGAGAGTTGCCCTGCCGGCAAGGACCGGGGAACGGGATCGGTCTCGATTACCACGTTTCCCTGCACCACCTCCCGAAGCAGGAGCAGCAGCCGGTCGGCCGTAACGGTTTTGGCAATGTATCCATCGATATTGAGCGCGCTCAGCCGGCTGATTTCCCACTTATCGGCATACATGCTGACAATCACTACCCGGCCTGGTATCTGCAACTGCCTCAGCTGTTCGACGACGGCCAGCCCGTCGTAATGGGGCATGTTGAAGTCGATCAGGATTAGATCGGGTCGATGCCGGGCGCAGCTACCGCAGGCAAGGCGACTGTCATAGACCTGGTCGACCACGACAAAATCGGTTGTTTTGCGCAGGATCAGACTCAGTCCGTCGTTGAAGAGCCGATGGTCGTCGATGAGAATGGTTCTAATTGGCATGTCAGTTAGGCGGTGTGCGGGATGAAGTGGTGGTTTGCAGTAGTACGGTGGTGCCACTGGGGGCCGGGTCGAAGCGCACCTCGATGCCCGACAGAGCCGCCCGTTTGTAAATAGTCTGGATACCGATGCCTTTGGTAGCATCGCCAACCAGATCGAAACCAGCCCCATCGTCTTCTACGCTGATGTCGATTTGGTCGCCTTCACAGAAAAACTGGACACTGGCCTGCGTTGCACCCGAGTGGCGGATCACGTTGGTCAGTAGTTCCTGAATGATGCGGTACAGGCTCTGCTGCGTCAACGGGGGTAACCGATCAATCTGTTGCTGGGTGTAGTCCATAAACGTCAGCTGAATGGTGGTGAAGTCGTTGAACCGGCTCACGAGCCCATCGATCTTGCTGCTCAGCGGCCGGTCGTCGTCCTGCACCAGATTATGGCTTAGAAACCGGAGCTCCCGGATGGCAGTCAGCAGAATCTGCCGTAGTTTGTCGTGATTGATCAACGGATGGCCCAGATAACTCAGCGCGGTGGCCAGGGTATTGCCAACCTGATCGTGCAGGTCGCGCCCGATGTTGGTGATTTCCTCCCGGCGTAGGGTTTCGTTGTAATCGCCCAGCGCCCGCACCTGGTTTTGCATACGCTGCCGGGTCACCAGTTCTTTCCGAAGCTGGTCGTAGGTGAGGTAGCTCAGTAACAGGACGATATAAGCCGGGCTCGGTGGCGACTGCCGGTACGTGTCATGCTGACCCTGAATAAGCGCAATCAGATGCCCCAGTAGCAGGGGACCCGCGCCCAGCAGCGCGATGATCAGGGGCGACCAGATCTGTGCGCGGTAGGCCGCCAGCCCGCCCCAGATCAGTAGCCAGCCGATGTTGACGAGCGACAGCGACACCATACCGATATTGATGCCGTAGTTAAGGGCATCGTAGTAAGGAAGAGGCAGCAGATGCAGACCCATCAGCAGCAGGTTCAGTCCACAGCAGACCGCTATTACCGTCTTGTACCGCCTTTTGTTCCGAACGGCAGGTTCGACCAGGACGTAAAAGAAAGGGTGTACCATGATGTTGATCAGCAGCCGGCAAAACGTGCCGATCGTGTCGGCATTGAGGGCCAGACCAGCGGGGTAGGGGAGCCGGCTGAATAAGCCAGCGTGACTGGCACACATGATACTGAACGAAAGCAGCGCAAACCCAAACCACCGCAGTAGCCGGCTCTGGGAAAGCCACCCGATCAGCAGCGACACGGCCGCCAGCATCAGAAAAATCAACACCTGAGCCCCGTCGCGAATGCTGCCGGTGTAGGCCAGTTCGGCGTAGAAACGCTTCTGAGACAGCCGTACGTCGACCTCGTGGTAACTGGCGTAGCTCTGGGTCCGGAGCAAAAGCGGTAACGTAGTGCGGGGTGGAATCGTGATGGGAAACGCGTAGTTGAGGAAGGGGTAAAAGCGGTCGCCCAGGGGCGAGGTGTTGCGGAGAGTACCCACCAGCGAAAAATAACCGGCCCGCCCAACCCACACCGAGGCCTGGGTGCACCGGTACTGGGGCATCGACAGCACGAGATAGCGGGGCGCGGGCCCCGTATTGCGCAGTTCGACATACGCCCAGCCAACCGGTACGTGGGCCGCATTGCCGTGCAGAATAGCCATCGGGTCCGGATTGGGGCGAAACGACTGCCGGATAGCGGGCACTAACCGGGCGAGCGGCTGAGCGGAGCTGAACCGGAACCCCTGACTGATGCGCATCTGGCTATTCAATAACGCCGTATCGAAGCCATCGGGCAGCGTATAGACAAACCCGTTCGTTTGAGGCAACGGCATACTGGGCTGTTGCTGGCGCCCGGTAAGAAGCCAGATACCCGCAGCCGCCAGTATGATAAACCATATCCCCACGGTGATCCACCTGGTCATAACAAAGGGCAAAACGACACGCGTCTTTCGACGTTGTCCGGGTTGAGGGTAACGAGGTGCAAAGCTGACCACTATGGCGGTGAAGGGAAATACCTCGACCGAGGTATTTTTTGGTCAGAATGGGCAAAATATGACCTGGAAAGTGGGGTAACAAGCCCCCGGGGGGCTGATGGAACAGATACGGAATGCTCCGGGTCTGCTCGGGCCTGCCAATAACGAAGGGAATTTGCAGGCTGGTCGGGGTGCTGGTGTTCATCGGCCCTAAGGCGTCGGTTACGCAGGATAGTTGCCTGATAAAAATGATTTGTTTACTAAACGGTAAGTAAGTGGCCGTTTTTAGCCAAAAAATACCTCGACCTGGGTATTTTTTGCGCCGGCTGCGCGCTGTTGTTTTGCAGTCGTCCGAGAGGGCACATTGTACAACTCGTTACCTATCCACACCATACTTTTCGTTATGACAACCAAGCACTGCGTTCGGCATACCAGCGCGACTACCCGACCTGCCCCGCCCGCCGGGGGAATTTTTTCTTTTAACGTTAGAAATGAAGTTACCGGATTGCGAACAAGCATTCGGTTTACTAACCAGAGTAAAGATCGAGAAATCAACGTCAAGACTGCGATAACTGGTTGAGGACGTGCCAGAAACAAGTCAAAACACCGAAGAGAAACTGGCCGCTAGTGACGCGGTCGGAACGGCCAGGCTTCGCCACAGCCGGCTGGTGTGCTGCTGCTGCGCGTCTGCACGCCGACCCAGCAACAAACGATCAAGGTGCTGAAAGTGGATTGAGATTGACTGGACGCAGGTAGTCAGCAAAGCGGTTTGGTCACGAAGGGACACGCTGTCCCTTCGTGACCAAACCGCTTTGCTTTAGGCGGGGTCGGGGCGGGCGTTGTCGCGATGGTGAGCCAGTACGACACCACGGTAGGCAGACAGACAGGGGGAGCCGGCTACGGTCGCTCAGCAATCAGCCAGCCCGGAACACGTTGATAGCGAATGTGTTGCGTCTGGTGGTTTATGTCCAGACAGGAAACGGATCGCTGAATTTGCCCCACCGTTGCCCGTGCCGTAGTTCGGCCTCGGTGCAGAGGCAGGCCTGGAGCTCGGCTGTAATCTGGTCCGGATTCAGCTCCTGACCGATAATAACCAGCTCGTTGAGCCGGTCGCCGAACTGCCGGTCCCAGCGCGCTTCGATCTGAGTTTGATTCTCCAGGAAGGCACCGTACTGGATGCGCTGGTTAAACGGCATCGACGCCCACCAGACCCCGGCGGCTTCGGCCCGCAAACTGCCCCCGGCCTGACTGAAATTGAGGGCATCGTCGGGGCGGGAAGCCAGCCAGAACAAGCCTTTGCTGCGCAGAATACCGGCCGGAAAGCCTTCGTTGAGGTACGCCCAGAAGCGGGTAGGGTGGAAGGGACGATGATCGCGAAACACAAACGATCCGATTCCGTATTCGTCGGTTTCGGGCCGGTGCCCTTCACCATTCTGCTGCTTGGTCAGTTCATCGATCCAGCCCGCCGATTGCGAGGCTTCGTCGAAGTCGAAGCGGTGGGTGTTCAGGATCTCGGCCGGGTCGATCCGCCCGAACGAACTCGTAATCAGTCGGGCTTTCGGGTTCAGGCGGTGCAGCAGCGCCCGTAGTTCGCCTAGCTCGGTTGCCGGCAGCAGGTCGGTCTTGTTCAGGATAAGCACGTCGGCAAACTCGATCTGGTCGATAAGCAGATTGACAATCGGGCGCGTATCGTCCGGATTGGCCGCCGGGGTCTGCCGGCTTAAATCGCGGCTGTAGACAGTGTCGATCGAACCGAAATCATGGGCAAAATTAGCCGCGTCGACCACCGTCACGAGGGTATCGAGCCGGGCAAACCGCGACAAATCGATGCCACTGGCTTCGTCGACAAAGGAAAACGTCTGGGCTACGGGCAGAGGCTCTGAAATGCCGCTCGACTCGATGAGCAGGTAATCGAATCGATTTTCCCGGGCCAGATTCGCCACCTCCCGCAGCAGATCATCGCGCAGGGTGCAGCAGATGCAGCCGTTACTAAGCTCGATGAGTTGCTCTTCGGTGCGGGAGAGCGTGTGCTGGCTGTCGATAAACCGGGCGTCGATGTTGACGTCGCTCATGTCGTTGACGATCACAGCGACTTTCAACCCCTGCCGGTTGTGCAAAACGTGGTTGAGGAGGGTGGTTTTGCCGGCCCCCAGAAAACCGCTCAGAACGGTTACGGGCAATGGCGCTTGTGCGGGCATTAGTCTACTTTTTAAATGCAACAATGTTGCAAATAGAAACAAACAGCGGCAGTTTGGCAAGCCGGCACCGTAAATAAAGACCGCTATGTTGCAGAAATGTAAGCTGGACGGGCGGGGGAAACGATTAAGCAGGGTATTCGTATAGGCACAACCGTTCGCCAGCTGGGGGATGGTACCGGCGCTGGCCAAACTCATCGTAACAATCGGTTACTACGATTGGTTTAACAACCTTGGGCCGCGCTGCGCGTATCACCAGCGGGCCCGGCAACTCCGCAACCTATTTCCCAACCGGTATGCTTGACGATCACGAAAACCCGGATCTGACCGACGACGAGAAAAAACTGTTTGCCGACATGATGCCCGAAGAGCTGGATGAGATTCTGGACTCGGGCGTAAACCGCCGGCACTTCATGAAACTGCTTACCCTGGCGGGGGGCGGGCTGCTGGCGTCGCAATCGGCGGTGGCCGAGCAACTGCTGATGCGGCCAGTGCCGGTACCCGTCGATCTGGCGCCGGCCACGATCGAGAATGGCGTTAGTGTGTCGCTCAATGTGAATGGCGCAGCCCGCAAACTCACGGTCGATTCGCGCATGACGCTGCTCGACACCCTGCGCGAACGGCTCGAACTGACCGGCTCCAAAAAAGGCTGCGACCACGGGCAGTGCGGGGCCTGCACGGTGCTGGTCGACGGGCAACGGGTGCTGTCGTGCCTGACGCTGGCGGCATCCTGCGAAGGCAAAAAGGTAAAGACCATTGAAGGGCTGGCGCAGCGCGGCCCGGGTCCCGACGGCGTTCGGCTGCACCCGGTGCAGGAAGCTTTTCTGAAGCACGATGGCTTCCAGTGCGGCTTCTGCACACCGGGGCAAATCTGTTCGGCGGTGGCCGTGCTCGACGAAGCCCGGCGGGGCGACGGCAGTTACGTCACGGCCGACCTGCGGAAAGCAGGCGAGCCGGTGCAACTGTCGGCCGACGAAATCCGGGAGCGCATGTCGGGCAATCTGTGCCGCTGCGGGGCGTACCCCAATATTGTGGCCGCCATTCAGGAAGTGCACAGTGGCAAACCCGTCGAACAAACCTTCCGTTTCTCGTCCTAACCCGTTTCAACGCCTTATGAGACCCTTCACCTATAGCCGCGCCAGCGATCCGGCCGCGGCCCTCAAGCAACTGGCTGCCAACCCACAAGCCAAATTTCTGGCGGGGGGCACCAACCTGATCGACCTGATGAAAGAAGATGTTGAGCGCCCCACGGCCCTCGTCGACATCAGCGACCTGACTCTGACCGATATTAAGGCCATTAGCACCGGTACCAACCGGGGTGGCCTGTCAATCGGGGGCTCGGGCAAAAACACCCAGACCGCCAATCATCCGCTGGTGCGGCAGCACTACCCGCTGCTGAGTCAGGCGATACTGGCGGGCGCATCGGGGCAAATCCGCAACATGGCCTCCAATGGGGGCAATCTGATGCAGCGAACCCGTTGTCCGTACTTCTACGACGTGGCGATGCCCTGCAACAAACGCGCACCCGGCTCGGGCTGTGGTGCCCGCGACGGCATCAACCGCCTGCACGCCATCTTCGGCTGGTCGGAGGGGTGCGTAGCGGTGTATCCCTCCGATATGGCCATTGCGCTGGCCGCCCTCGACGCGGTGGTGCGGGTACGCAATGCTGCCGGGCAGGAGCGGAGCATCGCCTTTGCGGATTTTCACCGCCTGCCGGGCGACAAACCCGAGCAGGACACCACCCTGCAACCGGGCGAACTGATTACGGCTATCGATTTGCCACCCAGTTCGTTTGCGGCTCATTCGTACTACCTCAAAGTGCGCGACCGGGCTTCCTACGCCTTTGCGCTGCTGTCGGTAGGGGCGGCTCTCGAACTGAAGGGCACCACCATCGTGCAGGCCCGGCTGGCCATGGGTGGGGTAGCTCACAAGCCCTGGCGGGCCTACAAAGCCGAAGCGTTTCTGGCTGGTAAAGAAGCCACAACAGCCAATTTCCGGCAGGCGGCCGAAGCCGAAATGGCGCTGGCCAAACCGCTCGAACACAACGCATTTAAAGTCGAACTGGGTCGGCGCAGTATCGTACTGGCCCTCGAAACGGCCCTCAACGGCGGCAAAGCCTAACCCCATCAGCCCATGCAGGACACAAAAAAACAAATCGGGGCGCCCGTCAGCCGCATCGACGGCATTGCCAAGGTGACGGGGAAAGCCACGTATTCGACCGATTTTCCGGTTAAAAATATCGCCTACGCGGTGCTATTCAAAAGCACCATTGCCGCCGGCACCATTCGCAGCATCGACAGTGTCGCTGCCGAGGGGGCACCGGGCGTGCTGGCGGTGATTACGCACCTGAACGCCCCTAAACTAAACGTAAACGGCGGTATTCGGGGGGGCGGCCTGCTCCAGAGCCCCAACATCGAATTTTTCGGGCAGCACATTGGGCTGGTCGTGGCCGAAACCTTCGAGCAGGCCCGCCACGCGGCTCACCTCGTTACGGTGACCTACGATAAAAAAGACGCCAAAGTCGATTTCGACAAGCTGGCCGGTTCGGCTGTGACGCCCAAAGACAAAGACAAAGCCGATGCCCGCCGGGGCGATGTGCAGGCCGGCCTCAGTCAGGCGGCTGTGAAGGTAGAGGCCGTGTATAGTACGCCCATCGAACACCACCAGCCGCTCGAACCCCACGCGACCATTGCCGACTGGGCGGGCGACAAGGTGACGCTCTACAACAGTTCGCAGATTGTCAACGGCGCGCAAACAGCGGCCGCGGCCACGCTCAACCTGAAGCCCGAGCAGGTCCGCATCGTAACGCCCTACATTGGCGGGGGCTTCGGATCGAAAGGCGGGCAGTGGGCCAACCTCGTGCTGACGGCCGTGGCGGCCAAACAGGTGGGGCGGCCGGTAAAGCTGGCCCTCACCCGGCAGCAGATGGTCAATTCGGTGGGGCTGCGCCAGGAAAACAAACAAACCCTACGCCTGGGGGCTACGCGCGATGGCCAGCTAACCGCACTGGTTCACGAAACCACCACCCACAGTGCCATCAACAACGAGTTTCTGGAGCCCTGTGGCGACTGCTCGAAGGTGATGTACGCGGTGCCGAACTCGCTGATCAGTTATAAAGTGGTGCCGATGAACCTCATTCTGCCCACCTACACCCGTGGGCCGGGCAAATCGACGGGGAGCTTTGCGCTCGAATCGGCCATGGATGAACTGGCCTATGCCCTGAACATGGACCCAATTGCCCTGCGCCTGAAAAACGAACCCGACCGCGATCCGTCGAACGGTAAACCCTGGTCATCGCGCACGGTGGTGCAGTGCCTGCAGGTTGGGGCGAAGGCGTTTGGCTGGGAGAAGCGCCGGGCCGAACCACGGCAGATCGAGCAGGGCAACTACCTGATCGGCTACGGTGTGGCCTGCGGCACCTATCCGGCCCACCAGCGCCCCACCTCGGCCCTGGTTAAACTCAAAAAAACGGGCAATGAGGTGCAGGCAACCGTCGAACTGGCGGCTGCCGACCTTGGCACCGGTACCTACACCATTCTGACCCAGACGGCGGCCGATGGGCTGGGGCTGCCGCTCAACCGGGTCAAGGTCGTCATCGGCGACTCCGACCTTCCTCCGGCGGCCGGCGCGGTCGGATCGGTGGGGGCGTCGAGCTACGCCAACGCGGTAAATGATGCCTGCCAGAAACTGACCGACGAGTTGATTGCCCGGTCGGGTAAGCAGTTCTTCGCGCGCCCCACGGCCCGGCAACTGCTCCTGTCCGATACGATCAGCGAGTACCAGACGCGGGTGGATGCCAAGCCGCTCGAAACGGCCGACGACTACTCGGCGCACAGCTTCAACGCCAACTTCGCCGAAGTGGCGGTCAACAAAGCCACGGGTATGGTGCGCGTCAACCGGTTTCTGGCCGTAACGGGTGCCGGTACCATTCTAAACGCCAAAACGGCCCGCTCGCAGATCATTGGCGGCAACGTGTGGGGCATCGGTATGGCGCTGACCGAAGAGTCGGTTACCGATCCGCGCTGGGGTAATTTCGTGACCCGCTCCTTTGCCGATTACCACATCCCGGCCAACCTGGATATTGGCAATCTGGACGCTATTTTTATCGAAGAAAACGACCAGCGGGCCAACAAAATGGGCGTGAAAGGCCTCGGCGAAGTGGGCATTGTGGGAGTTGCCGCAGCGGTGGCCAACGCGGTGTTCAACGCCACCGGCAAGCGCGTTCGTGAGCTGCCCATTACGCCCGACAAGCTCTTGTAAACGAATGGGTTGTCCGGCTTTCAGGTAAAAAAACCGGGTCGGGTCGAGGCTGCTGTAGCGTAGCCTCGACCCGACCCGGTTTGTGTTTGTGCCGGTTTGCGGGCCGGCGACCGTGGTTTACTTACCCATAGCCAGCTCGAGCACGGCTTTGTCGGGGTTGTTTTTTACGGTGCAGGTATTGTCGAACAGCATGGTCGCGCCGGTCTGACCCGTAAAGGTGGGCCAGTTGGGGAGTCCTTTGTGGTTGGGGTTGCCGGTGCGGGCAAACGCCAGCCAGGCCCGGCTCATGCGGTCGGCCAGCAGCTGGGCATCCTTACCGCCCCCCGTCATTTCCTGGCACCGGTCGATGTTGTCGAACACAAACGGAAGCTCCATGCAGTGCATCGACTTATAGATGCCGTCGTTGACCGGCGAATTCCAGGTAAAGAGGTACATATAGACGGGGGCCGTGCCCGTGCTGGCCTTCTGCGTGGCCTGCCGAATGGCTCCCGCCCGGAAGTTGATATCGATGTTGCCGTAATCGGCCGGGTCGGTTGTGTTCGGGTAAGCGGCTTTCACGGCGGCCATATAGGCGTCGGTTTTATCGCCGAAACGCTTTTGCAGGCTTGCCCTGGCCGCGGCCATGTCGGCCACACGGCTGGCCGGGTTGAAGGGACCGAACTCGGTTTTGGTCGACCCCACCAGCAGCGGTACCGATTTACTCAGCTCAATGGCTTTCGGATCGGTGGGCTGGTAGGGCAGAAATTCGCCGTCGAGCACCGGGCCCCAGCCAAGACCGAAAGCAGGCCGGTTTTCGGCCTTGAGCGTAGCGGCTACCTTGCGCAGGGCCCGCCCACTGGCGGCACTCAGCCGCTCGTAGGAAATGGTCTGCAGGGAGTCGACCTGGTTGGGCTGTAGCTTCAGTTCTTCGAGCACGGCGGCTCCGACCTGCTGCGACAGCGCTTTATCGGTGAAGTTGCTGACGTAGCTGCCGCTTTGCACGATGGCTTTGTGAAACAGCCCTTTGGCCGAGGGGGCATTCATGAGCGAGGTGACCTTACCGCCACCACCCGACTGACCAAAAATGGTCACGTTGTTGGGGTCACCCCCAAATTGGGCAATGTTGTCGCGTACCCAGTGCAGGGCGGCTACCAGATCGAGCAGGCCGGCGTTGGCCGAGTGCTTGTACTTGGCGCCATAGGCCGACAAATCCAGAAAACCCAGGCTATTGAGCCGGTGGTTAACCGTGACAACGACCACATCGCCTTTTTGGGTCAGATTCTCGCCATCGTAGGAGGGCAGCTCGACCGACGAACCGGCCGAAAAACCACCGCCATGCAGCCATACCATAACGGGCCGTTTCTGGGCCGGGCTGGCCTGCGGTGTCCAGACGTTGAGGGTCTGGCAACGTTCGTTCATATAGCCCCAGTCGTGGTGAAACGGAAATTCGATTTCGTCGTAAACCGACGTGGTGGGGTCGATCGGGCAAACCGGCCCGTAGGTCATCGATGAACGAACGTTTGTCCAGGAGTCGGGTTTGGAAGGCTCCATAAACCGCTCCGACTTGGCGTAGGGAATGCCTTTGTAGGTATAAGTGCCATCGTGGATATAGCCACGCACCTTACCGAAGGAGGTGGTCACCACGGCAATGTCTTTGCCGGCCATGATCGGGCTGGCGGCTGGTTTGGCGGTTTGAGCTGTGGCCAGTCCGGGGAGGGATAGCAGGCCGAGCGCAAGTACTGCGTGTTTGGGGTTCATAGGGAAACGGGGTTTCAGAAATCGGTACGCGTTAGTTAAGGGATTGCGACAGGAAGTCAAGGGCAGCCGCGTCGGGCATGGGCTGAGCTGTCAGCGTCGTATCGAGCCGCAGCAGCCGACGCGACCGGTTATCGAAGCGGGGCCATTCGGGCAGCCCCCGGCCGTTGGGATTGCCGGTCCGGATAAAATTGGCCCAGTAATCGGCCATCTGGCGGGCCAGCCGCTCGTCGGCCGGGGTCAGGGGGCGCAGCGAGCGGTCGATAAAGCGCAGATTATCGTAGGCGTAGGGTACCTCGGCCGTGTGAAACGCACCGTAGGCGGCATAGGCCCCCGTGGCGGGCACGTTCCGCGCAAAGCGGTACACGTACACGGGCTGGCCCTGTCCGCTGGCTACCGTTGCCCAGGTGTAGTTTTGCTGACCAAAGGTCTGGTCGCGCGAGAGGTTACGCTGGGCGATTTCGGCCTCGGCATCGGTGCCCGCCGGGTAATAGCGAAGCAGGGTAGCGGCCCGGGCTCCGTACTGCTGATTGACCTGGGCCGTAAAATCGGCCGCATTTTTAAACGGACCGCCCGCCAGTCCTTCGTTCTCGTTCCAGCCCGTCAGGAGCGTCACCCGGTTTTGTCGGCCCGCCCTGAACAGGTCCGGTACCGCCTGCGGCAGCACGTAGCCATCGATAATGGGACCCCGGGCCGGGTTAAGTTTTTGCAGAATCTCGGCGGCCGGTCGGCTCCGCAAATCCGTGAGCGAGGTGGCGCCCAGTTTTTGCATGGCGGTTAGTCCGTCGGTCTCGGCAGCCGCGAGCGACAGCGCCCGGCGACCGAAGCTGGCGCCACTTTCGGCAATAGCTTTGGTGAATAAATCTGCCGACAGTGGGCTGGCCACCAGGCAGTTGACGCTCATAGAACCCGCCGACTGGCCGGCAATTGTTACGTTGTTTGGATCGCCCCCAAACTGGGCAATGTTGTCGCGTACCCAGCGCAGGGCGGCCTGCTGATCCATCAGGCCGTAGTTTCCGGACGCCTGTCGGCCCGATTCCTTGGTGAGTTCGGGATGAGCAAAAAAGCCGAACGGCCCAACGCGGTAGTTCGGGCTCACGAACACGATGCCCCGGCGGGCCATAGCTTCTCCGTCGTAAATGGGGCAGGCGCTGCCTCCGCTGCCAAACCCTCCGCCGTAGATCCAGACCAGCACCGGCCGCTTTTCGGCGGGTTTAGTGGCCCCCGTCCAGACGTTCAGGTACAGACAGTCTTCACTGATCGGGGTTTTGGGAATCAGGTACTCGGCACTCCAGGGGCCAAACGGCGCCGGAACCGCCTGCATCGGACTGGCACCAAAGGCCGTGCAGGCCCGAACACCTGTCCAGGGGCGCACGGGCTGGGGCGCCTGCCAGCGCAATGCCCCGACCGGGGGGGCGGCAAAGGGGATTCCGCGAAATACCTGAATCTGCCCATCGGCCGAGCGGGAGCCCGAAATAAGGCCTCCCGTTACCCGGCGGGGTGGGTCGGCCCGGTTGGCCAGTAAGCCGATCAGCAGGGTAGCGGCCATACCGATCAGCCAGCGGTTTTTTTTCATGGCTTTGTGGAGGCAGGGTAGGTGCCCGTCAGCACCCGGTTCAGAAACAGCACCTGGTAGGGGAGGGCATTTTGCCAGTAGGGCCAGGTGTGGCCGCCGGGCCGCTCGATGTAGTCGTGCGGGGTCTGGTTGGCCACCAGCTGCTGGTGCAGGTCGCGGTTGCCTTCGATCAGGAAGTCGTCGACCCCAATGTCGAGTAGTATGGGCAGGCCGTTGGCTTTGATCTGGCTGGCCAGCGTAACCAGCGTGTAACCGGGGTAGGGGGTGTTGCCGGGTGCCGGCGGGCCCAGCAGCCGGGCCAGATTCTCGGCGCGCGACCGGGCAAAGTCGGCGGGCACTTTCCAGGTGGCTGTATTGATGTTCATGACCCCGCTCATGCTGCCGGCAGCCGCAAAGCGGTCGGGGTGGCGGGTGGCAATAAACAGCGCTCCGTGGCCGCCCATCGACAGGCCCGCAATCACGCGGCCGCTGCGGTCGGCGCGGGTGCGGTACCGGTTGTCGATCTGATCGATCAGCTCCCGGGCAATAAACGTTTCGAACTGGCTTGTTTTTACCAGTGGACTATCGAAGTAATAGCTGGTCGGGTCGCCGTCGGGGGTTACGATAATCAGCCCGTACTGATCGGCCAGGCGGTGCAGGAGCTGTGGGTCGGGCGTTTTGGTGAGCCAGTCACGGAAGCTGCCCGAGCCGCCGTGGAGCAGATACAGTACCGGAAACCGCAGCCTGCGGGCTTTTCGGTATTGATCGGGCAACACCACAGCCGCCCGCAGGCTGCGGTTCATGGTGGCGCTGGGCACGTCGATCGTGTCGACCCGGGCTGCCCGGACGTAGCCTGTCAGCAGCGTAAAAAGGAGCAGCAGGACTGCAACACCGTGTTTCATAAAAGGCGAACGAGAAAGGGTCGATATGCGGTTGGAAAGAAGCCCCCGGATCCAGCGACCGGGGGCCAGCTCAGGTTGGTAGTCAGCGTACGAACAGGCCCAGCTGATTGACTTGTACAGCCAGGCCGGCTGGCCGGCCGGTTCTTTACGTCAAAAATACGGAAAGGTTTGAAATGGTCGAACTATTTAGCTGATTTGTACAATTTTTAACCCTTTTTTCCCGGATGGCATCAGTACAAACCACTGACTGGATTCCTTACCTATCGATCGACGGCGTGGTTTTTGGCTTTCATGCCAACCAATTACGGGTGTTGTTGCTGCGCTGGACCAATACCCAGGAATGGTGCCTGCCGGGGGGCTTTATCGATAAAGCCGAGGGCGTAGACGAGGCTGCCCACCGCGTCGTTCGCGAGCGGACCGGCCTCGACAAACTGTATCTGCAGCAGTTTCATGTGTTTGGCGCCGTTCGGCGATACGACCAGGCCGACACCCTGCGCCGGATCAACATACCCGAACCCGACGGTACGTGGCCAAACCGCACCATTTCGATTGGCTACTACGCGCTGGTCGATTACGAGCGGGTTGTGCCCACCCCCGATGTGTTCACCGACGAATGCCGCTGGTGGAGCCTGCCCGAGGTGCCACCCCTGCTGTTCGACCATAACGACATTGTTCGGGTGGCCTACGATACCCTGCGCCGGGAATTGCCTAACCAGCCCATGGCGCACCTGCTGCCCCCTTCATTTACCATCACCGAGCTGCAGCGCCTGCACGAAACCATTCTGGGCGAGCCGCTCGACGCCCGCAATTTTTACAAGAAAATGATGGCTTCGGGAACGCTCGAACGGCTGACAACCCGCCGGGTCGGCACGCCCCACAAGGCTCCTTATCTTTACCGGTTCGTTCACGACCTGTCGGCGTCCTGAGCGGCCAGACGAGACGCGCCCGCATCGACTGACGGCGCTGCCGGAAAAAGGCCGGGTAGACTTTCGCCCTAAAACCGGTTATCGCAGTGGGTTGCGCTATCTTTAGGAAATCATGGTCGGGCGATCGGCCCGCTGGTTTGTGCCGGCGGGTAATTCGGCGTACCGCCCGCATCGACTCACAACGCTGAACGCTACACCCACTATGGAACAACCTGCTGCAGCACACGGCATTCTACAACTTTTTGGGCTGCATGGCCAGACGGCCCTCATTACGGGCGGCAACCGGGGATTGGGCCTGGCCATGGCGCAGGCGCTGGCCGAGGCCGGGGCAAACATCGTTATTGCCGCCCGCGACGAAGCCGCCAACCGCGAAGCGGTCGACAAACTGAAAACGCAGTACGGTATCGCGTGCATCAGTACCGTTTGTGAGGTCACCGACGAGCAGCGTGTCAACGCAGCCGTGGCGCTGGCGGTGGAGACGTTTGGCCGGGTCGATATCCTGATCAACTCGGCGGGAATCAACATCCGGGGAGCTATCGAGACACTGTCGCTCGCTGATTTTACCAGCGTGCAGGCGGTCAACGTAACGGGTAGCTGGCTGGCCTGCCGGGCGGTGATACCGGTGATGAAACAACACGGCTATGGCCGGATCGTAAACATGGGTTCGATGCTGGCCCTGACGGCCATCCCCGATCGTACCCCCTATGCGACCAGTAAAGGCGCCGTGCTGCAACTGACGCGGGCGCTGGCCATGGAAGTCGCCCAGACGGGCATTACGGTCAACGCCATCTTGCCGGGACCGTTCGCCACCGATATCAACCTGCCGCTGCTGAACGATCCCGAGAAGTATCAGGCCTTCATGGCCAAAATTCCGATGGGCCGGTGGGGTGAGCTGCACGAGATCGGTGGTGTCGCGCTGTTTCTGGCCAGCCGGGCCTCGAGCTACGTTACGGGTGCCTGCTTTTCGGTCGATGGGGGCTGGGTGACCCAGTAAACCCAGTCGGTAAACGGCCAAACGCGCCGACCGCCAGCGTATGCGGGGGTCGGCGCGTTTGGGTTGCCGGAAAGCAGCAGGCCATCAGGCATCTACCTGCACGTACTTGCGGAAGTTATGCTGCTCGGTAAAGCCGAGCACCTCCCGGATTTTACGGTTTGAAAACAACGCTTCGTATTCGCCCATTTCGCGGACGATGGGCACCCCCGGGAAAAACGTGTCGGACAGCTCCTGTGTCGTCAGTATCGCGCCATTATGGTCGTTGCCGGCGTTGAAAATCTGGAACCCCAGCCCATCTTTTTTCAGGCACAGGTCAACGATCTGCCCCAGGTCGCGGGCGTCGATGTAGCAGAACGCATTCCGGTGCCGAACGGCCGGGTTGGCGAGGTAATTTGGAAATAGTTCGGCGTATTCGTGGGGTTCGATCACGTTGCCGATTCGCAGCGCGTAGATGTCGACACCCGACCGGCGCTGAAAACTACGGGCTGTTTTCTCGTTCACCACCTTCGACAGGCCATAGCTGTCCATGGGGTCAACGTCATAATCTTCCTCGAGGGGCAGCACATGCGGGTCGGTCTGGCCGTCCGAAAAACAGATGCCGTAGGTGGTTTCGGAGGAGGCAATCACGATCTTTTTAATGCCCAGCTTTACAGCCGCTTCGATCACGTTGTAGGTGCCGATGGTGTTGACCCGGAAGGTTTCGTTGTCGGGCTTGAGCAGAATGCGGGGAACGGCGGCAAAGTGCACCACCGCATCGAATCTGGGAATGCCGGTGCCGGCTTCCAGTTCATCGAGACCGGCGTAGGAACTCAGGGCATTGAACACCTGCCCCGAATCGGTGATGTCGACTGTGAGGTTATCGACGCCGGGATGGTCGAGCGGAGTCAGGTCGACGTTCAGGACGCGGTGGCCCTGGTCGAGCAGGTAAGGAACAACGTGTTTTCCGGCCTTGCCAGAACCGCCGGTGAAGAGTATGCGCATGATGGTTGTAAGCTGTTTGCCGGGTTGATAACCGATGACTTGTTTAAGATGAAACGCCCTTTACCCGCCCAGGGTTGAGAAACAAAGCAGATTCGGTAAAAATAACCGGCCCGGGAACTGGCTGGTCCAGCAATCGGTGTCCCGGCCGGCCCTGAACGAGAGCGCACAGCGCGGGCTGGCTAGGAGCCAACTATTTTTCGGTGGTGTGCCATACCCCACTCAGTCAGGTCGTTGATAATTGTTTTCAGGGTCTGGCCGTGTTCCGTCAGTTCATACAATACGCTGATCGGCTGGGTGTCGAGCACGGTTCGTTTTATCAGCTGATTGATTTCCAGTTCTTTCAATTCCTTGCTGAGCATCTTGTTGGAGATGCCCGCTACGTCGTTCAGAATGTCGGAGAAGCGTCGTTTGTTGTAGTAGCAGATCGAGGAAATGACGGCAATTTTCCATTTCCCGCTGAGCACATCCATCGAATCCTGGATCGCGCGCATCTCCCGTTTGTGGGTGTCGGGGCGACAGTCTTTGTGAGGCATAGGTTACTTGGTTACCTGGGTGTTACTGTTACTTTTGGTTACAAAGTTGCTAAAAGAAACCAGTCTTCCCTAGCTTTGTCGATCACTAATTTACCGTTGACCGATGAAGAAGTTAGCGCAGAAGGTCGCCCTGGTTACGGGGGCATCGAAAGGAATAGGGGCGTCGATTGCAACTCATTTTGCTGCCGAGGGGGCCAGCGTGGTGGTGAATTACGCGTCGAGCCAGGCCGGGGCCGATGCGGTGGTGGCGGCTATTACCGAACAGGGCGGCCGGGCGATTGCGATACAGGCCGATATGGCCAGCGAAGCCGATGTGGCCCGGCTGTTTGCCGAAACCCAAACGGCTTTTGGGCCGGTCGACATACTGGTCAACAACGCCGGTATTTACCAGTATGCGCCGGTCGAGGCTGTTACGGCTGCGGATTTTCATCGGCATTTCGACCTCAACGTATGGGGGGCTGTGCTGGCCATTCAGCACGCGCTGACGCACTTCGGTCCGGCCGGTGGTACCATCATCAACATCAGTTCCGGCGTCAGCAACACACCGCTGCCCACCGGATCGGTCTATTCGGCGTCAAAGGCGGCCCTGGACGCCATCACCATTGCGCTGTCGAAAGAGTTCAGTGGCCGCAACATTCGCATCAATTCCATTCTGCCCGGTGTGATCGAAACGGAAGGCTCACGCAGTGCCGGGTTTATCGGCAGCGAGGCCGAGGCCCGGTTTCTGGCCACGACCCCGCTGGGCCGCACGGGGCAGCCGGCCGACGTAGCGAAAGCCGCCGTTTTTCTGGCGTCAGCCGACGCGTCGTGGATCACGGGCGAGAAGGTATCCGTGTCGGGCGGGATCTACGGCCTGTAAGGGTGCGGCCCACCCGGGCAACCAAACCACTCAGCTACCCGGCAGGCACCGTTGCGGGGGAGTCGGCTGGCTACTTCCTGCGAAAACCCGCCTGCCAGTGTCTGAATGGGCATTGGCAGGCGGGTTTTCAGGAAAATTATTCTGGAAAATCCGGGCGACCGGATTGGCTGGCGGCACGCAGACGGATCGTTACTTGCTCACGTACATGATGGGCAGAATGCCCAGTTGCCGGGCTTCCGACACGCGCATTTTCGAGTAATTATCCTGCTCTTTATCGAGACCCTGCTTGTTTTCGGCATACGTCTGATTGCCGGTTTGCAGGGCCGCCACAAAGCGTTCCATGTCGACCCGGCTGGTGTTTTTGGTGGCCGGGTTCCCCAGCAGCAACCGGGCGAGGGGCGTGTCTTTCACCTGAAACTCGCCCGGCTTGGCGCCCAGCATGGTTGTTTCCAGATACGCCTGTTTCTTGTGTTCGCTGTCGACATCGAACCCGACAAACATGTGCCCGGGTACGGTAACCAGAATGGGCTCAATGCCAATTTTTCGCAGAATCGACGCGAACAGGACTGAGCCGTCGACACAGTTGGCCTGGGTATTATTGATACTTTCGTCGATCAGCCGAACGTGCTGGCTGGCTACCTCTTCGCGATCGGCCACCGTTGTGGTGATGTCGCTGTAGCGGATGCCGCGCTCCTGCAGAACCCGCCAGACGGCCATAACCTGCTTATACACGTCGATCGCTTCGCCCTGATACCCCAGAAACGCATCGACGTATTTACGTTCGAGGGCCGTTTTCAGAATTTTTTCTACCTGCGGATGGTCTTCGTTTACGTAAGCGGCAAACATCCAGTCGATCGATTCAAAATTGTCCTTCTCGTCGCTGTAGCCGAAGGGACAGATATTGATCGGGTGAACCAGCAGACGTTCGGTGCGATCGGGTTCCTTTTTGCCATTGATGGTAACGCGGTACGTGATGTAAGTCGACTGCGTCTGCTTGATACCAGCCAGTTTGTCTTCGAAATAAGGAATGGTGGGCGTGACGCTGTAGTCTGAATTGGCTTTGGGCGCTTTCACCGTTACGCTTGCTTTGTCGAACAGCCGAATGCCGCCCGAGCAACTCAGTTCGACCGTAATGTTGGTGTTGGGCTGGGTGGTGTGCAGCTGAATACCCAGAATACCATTCGGATCGCCGAGGCTGGTTTTATCGTCGTCGTCATGGGCGTTGATGTGCATCGTAGCAATGGCCAGCGAGGGGTAAAAATCGCCGAGTTCATTGTAGGGTTCCCATTGCTGGGCAAACGATGAATGGGCTGCGCAACCAAGCAGCAGGAGCAGTAGCGTTTTTTTCATACAAGTGGTGGTTAATGCAGCTGCTACACGCTGTCTATCACCCGATCCGGTATTGGTCCTGCCGGGAACTGGCGTGAGCTGGTTGCAAAACTAGCATCTTGCTGAAAAAAGGGCTCAGGCTTGGTACCTACGAAACCGGGGTTTCAACCACAACTTGGTCGGCAAACGGTAACATAGGCCGCCTGGCACCCCGAATCAGAGCCAGCAACCGGCCCGGCTCACCCCCTACGCGCGGGAAGACCACAGCGCCACCAGAGCTCCTCCGGGGCCAAAAAATGGGTCCGAGTCGGGCAGGGGCACCTGTCGAATGCGTTCATCGGCGGCCGGTCGCTCGCCGGGGAGGCCTTTCAGCAGATCCCAGCTGCGGCCGCCTGGATAGGCGCCCAGCACCCCCAGATCGTGACTGGCCAGTTGGTTGCAGTGGGCCACGCCCGCCGGCAGCACCACAACATCGCCGGCATGGAGCGTGAGCAACGGTCCGGTATCGCCCCCCAGCTGAAGCTCTACCCAGCCTGCATAAACGCAGAGTACTTCGTGGCTGGTGCTGTGGTAGTGGTCGTAGGTGTAGATACCGTTGCGCCAGATACCCAGCCAGTTGTTGGCGGTCAGTCGTTCGGCAAACCAGTTGTCGAGCTGTGGGGTAGCTGCCGGGGCCAGGCCCTGGTAGCGCAAAACGGGTAGAACACTGTTTGGAAATCGATCAGTCTGGGCAACGAAGAAAGGCTGAGCCGTAACAAGCATGTACGATGGGGGAGAGGCTGTGTAGCGGTAAACTTACAGAATATGCCCGGTTTATGACCATCCGCCAAGGGTGCTGAAACGACGGCGCAGCCGACACCACTCAGGGAACGGGCAGACGTAAACGGGTTCGATCGTCGTTATTGATTCAGGAAACATCCCTGAAAATAAGCCGGGCAGATGGCCGCAGCGGGGGCCGCTGGCGCGGGTATGGACGGCGGGCGTTGTCCGGCCTGGTCAGTAGAATAAGTAACCTGTGTTTATTTTAATGCCTGTAAACAATCGGTATGTTTAGTCTAGACCCTACCCCAGCGCGTGGATGAACAGCAACTTTGGGCCGCCTTTCAGTCGGGTGATGAGGACGCCTACACGAGGCTTTACCACCTGCATATCCGGGCCATGTATCGCTACGGCATGAGCCTGGTGCCGGTTTCCGAAGCCTTTGTGCTTGACTGCGTACACGATGTATTTACGGAACTGTGGGCCAAACGCACCCGGCTCACCCTACCCGACAATACACGCTATTACCTGCTGAGAGCCCTTAAGAACCGAATCATGCAGCTGCTTGAGCGTACCGAACGGCGTACACAGTTGCTCAACGAAGCGGATTACGAAGCGCTCTGGGATGCTCCCGATGAACTCGAACAGCTGGAAGAACTGGAAGCGGCTACCACCCGCCAGCAGCGGTTACAGCACCTGATTGCCCGCCTGCCACCGCGCCAGCAGGAAGCCCTCAAACTACGCTTCGTGGAAAGCCTCAACTACAGCCAGATCGGTGAGGTTATGGCCATGAACCAGCAATCGGCCCGTAACCTGGTATTCAGGGCCGTAGAGAAGCTGCGCGATTGGATAATTGTATTTATCTGGACTTTTTTTTGGTTTAAGTGAGTACGTTTTCGGCTGACTGTCATCTACTGACAAATGCCTGAACCCGTGCAGCCCGATTCCGATCACCTGTCGGCCGCCAATCTGTTGACCGACGACGCGTTTATTGACCATCAGCTTAGCCCCACCCCGCAGTCGACCGACTACTGGGCGCGCTGGCTGGCCCACCGGCCCCACCAGCGGGCCGATTACGACCATGCCGTTGCCCTGCTGACCGCTATTCAGCTGGGGTTAACGTCGTATGCGCAGACAAGCCTGCCCGAGGCCACCCGCGAGCGGCTGCTGACGCGCATCCGGCAAACCAATGCGCAGCACAGCAAGCCGGTTCGGTCGTTGGGCTGGGCGCGCTGGGCCGCGGCTGCCCTGGTCGTTCTGGCGGCCGGCGCCGGCCTCTGGTGGCAACTCAACACCTCCGCCCAGATCTGGCCGCAGCGAACACCCTCAACTGCCTACACCGAAAAACAGAACACGACCGACACCGCGCAACGCATTGAGTTGCCCGATCATTCGCAGGTAGTGCTTCAGCCCGACAGCCGCCTGCGGTTCTCGACCGCCTTCGGCAACGGGCTGCGCGAGGTTTACCTCAGTGGCGAAGCGCGCTTTGCCGTGACCAAAAACAGCGCGAAACCATTTCTGGTCCACGCCGGCGAGGTCGTTACGCGCGTGGTGGGTACTCAGTTTACCGTACGGGCTTTCGGGGCTGAAAGCCGGGTACAGGTGCAGGTGCAGTCGGGTCAGGTTTCGGTGTATCAGTACGATGCGCCCGCCACGGCAGGTCGCACCCGGGGGGTCATGCTGCTGCCCAATCAGCAGGTGGTCTTCGACCGAACCACGGCCCGGTTCGATAAATCGCTGGTAGACAGTCCCGCGCCCACGGCGATCGAGCGCATCCGGAAAGCTCCGACGTTTGTGTATAACGATACGCCCATTCTGCAGGTGCTGCAGGAGCTCGAAACGGCCTACGGCATACCCATTCGGTACGATCGGGAAGCCCTCGCCACCTGCCAGCTCAATGCAACCCTGACCAACGAGTCGTTTGCGCAGAAGCTAACCATCGTGTGCGCAACGGTAGGGGCCACCTACGAGATTATCGACGGCCAGGTGCTGATCAATGGCGGTAATTGCCAGGCCCCCTGACCGCCGGTCGGTTTGTTGAACAGCCTGAAACTAACCCAAAGCGATACCCAGCGGGACGAACATTTGCGACGCCCCGGTGCATGACCCAGTTTATAAACCAACCTAATCGATCAACGAAATATGAAAAAACTACACCCTTCCCTGTTCAGGTTGCTGACGATGGCCTGCCTGCAATGCCTGATTGCCCTCTGGTTCATGGGGGGTGTGTGGGCGGCCGATGTGTCGGCGCAGGAGTTGCTCAGCCGGCGGGTTAGCCTGACGGTGCAGCAGCAGACCATCAAAGCCGTGTTGCGCAGTCTCGAAAAAGCGGCCAACGTAAAGTTTTCCTACAGCCCGCAGGTAGTGCGCTCCCGCCAGCTGGTATCGATGCGGGTACAGAACAGTTCGCTCAACGAGGTGCTCGAGAAGCTGCTGGTGCCACTGCACGTTCAGTACACCGTATCGGGTGAGCAGATCATTCTGGCGCGAAACGAGGAGTCGCCCGTCAGTATTCAGCTGGTTGAAGCCGACGACGTTGCGGATGCACCGGCCGATCGATCGGTTACGGGCATCGTTACCGACGAGCGGGGCGAAGGCCTGCCCGGCGTGAGTGTTGTGGTGAAAGGCCTGACGCGGGGCGCCGTTACCGACGCGTCGGGGACGTACCGCCTGACCATTCCCGACGGTCCCCAGACGCTGGTGTTCAGTTTCGTGGGGTACACCTCGCAGGAGGTGTCCGTTGGCAGCCAGTCGACCCTGTCTGTTCAGCTGAAGCCCGATGTGAAATCGATCAACGAAGTGGTTGTGGTCGGTTATGGATCGCTGAGTCGCAAGGAAGTGACCAGTGCCGTTACCCACCTGAATGCCTCCGACTTATTGCGGGTCGGCAGCAACAGCCCACTCATGGCCATTCAGGGCAAAGTAGCCGGACTTTCGGTAACCAACACGGCCGCGGGCGATCCCAACTCTACCCCCAGCATTCAGCTGCGGGGCGTGTCATCACGCAATGCCGGGCTGGGGCCACTGTTCGTCATCAACGGGGTGCCCGGGGGCAACCTCGACAACATCAACCAGAACGAAATCGAGTCGATCGACGTGCTGAAGGGTGGGGCGGCCTCGGCGATCTACGGCACCCGGGGCAGCAACGGCGTTATCGTGATAACGACCAAGAAAGGCAGTTCGGAATCCCGTATTTTCTACGATGGCTACACCTCATTTGACTTTATCACCAATCCGCTGTCGGTGCTGTCGAAAGATGCGTTTCTGGCCAACAAGCGCGGGGTCGATCTGGGCGGAAACACCGACTGGATGAAAGCCGTGAGCCGCAATCCGGCCTTCTCCCAAAAACATACGCTGCAGTTTTCGGGCGGTAACGGGCAAACCAACTACTTTACCTCGCTCGATTACCGGAATGCGTCGGGTATCGATCTGCGGTCGGGCAAGCAGGAGTACGGCGGCCGGGTCAACATCAACCACACGTCGGCCAACAAGCTGTATGCACTCACCTTCAGTGCCGCCCCCCGCTACACCAGCACCAGCCTGGCCGATTACAGCGGCTTTAACTACGCCCTGACGCTGAATCCAACGCAGTCAGTCTACGACAACACGGGTCGGTACGCCTACATAACGTCAGGGTTCTTCGCCAACAACCCGGTGGAGCGGGCCAAACTCGTTCAGGCCCGGCAGGAAGTAAAATACCTGGATATCAACGGCTCGTTCCGGCTCAATGTGCTGGATAATCTGTACACGCAGGTAACCCTGGGCGAAGTCAGTTCGTCGTTCCGCAACGAAAACTTTACGCCTTCGACCCTGTCAACCGTAGTCAACGGCAACAAGCGGAACTCGGCCTCGCAGTCGCTGGACGACGGCGATCAGAAAAGTTTCGAGTGGATCGGCAACTACGCCCTCGACAAAGGGAAGCATGCCGTGAAGCTGCTGGGCGGCTATTCGTACCAGTACTTCACCTCGTCGGGCTTCAATGCCGGAAACGAAAATTTCCCTTCCGACATTCTGACCTACAACAGCCTGGGCACCGGTTTGTGGAACCTGCAGGCGGGTATCAACAACGTAGGCTCGTACCGCAATAACTCCAAACTGGCGGCTTTCTTCGGGCGGGTCAACTACGACTTTGACCAGAAGTATTACGTCTCGGCCAGTTTGCGCCGGGAAGGATCGTCGAAGTTTGGCTATGACAACAAGTGGGGCAACTTCCCGGCCGCATCGGTAGGCTGGCGCATCACCCAGGAAGCGTTTGCGCAGGGCAATCCCTGGCTGAACGAACTGAAACTGCGCGCCGACTATGGAGTAACGGGCAACCAGGATTTTGGCAACTACCTCTCGCTCGATACGTATAGTGGGTACGGTTACTACCTGTTCAACAACACTTCGTATCAGGTCTGGGGGCCCAGTCAGAATACCAACTACAACCTGCGCTGGGAGAAAGCCATCAATTTCAACGTCGGGGTCGACTTCGACCTGTTCAAGAACAGCCGGCTCACCGGTAGCCTGAACTACTACGTTCGGACAAACAAAGATCTGCTGGGCTCGTATTCGGTGCCCAACCCGCCGAACATTCAGGGCTCTACCTACGCCAACGTAGGCACCATGCAGAACTCCGGACTGGAGATTCAGCTGAATGCCGGCGTGGTAACGGGTAAGGATTTCAGCTACAACCTGACCTTTGCCGGCGCCACCAACAGCAACAAATTTGTGTCGTTCTCCAACGACGCCTTCAAGGGGCAGACCTACATCGATGTCGTGGGCATGCCGGCCCCGGGCAGTCCGGGCAATGCCCAGCGGCTGCAGGAGAACACCCGAATCGGCAGCTTCTACATGCTACACTCGGCCGGTGTCGACGAAACGGGGGCCTTACAGGTCTACAACAAAAACGGCGACGTGATTCAGGCGAACAGAGCCACCAACGACGATCGGCAATTTGTGGGCAACGGGCTGCCGAAATTTACGGCGGGGCTTACCAACAACTTCCGCTACCGCAAGTGGGACCTGAGCCTGTTTCTGCGCGGCACGTTCGGCTACCAGATTTTCAACACCTACGCCTTCTACCTGGGCACGCCGGCCACGCAGCAGAATGCCAATACACTTACATCGGCGTACAATGGCAGCAAATACGCCAAATTGACCAACGCGGCCACCTATTCGTCGCTCTCCGATTACTTTCTGGAGCCGGGCAGTTTCGTTAAAATCGATAACGTTACGCTGAGCTACACCCAGCCCCTGACGAGTCGGTTCTTGCATTCGGTTCGGGTCTATGCTACCTCCAGAAACCTGAAAACGTTTACGCGCTTTACGGGGGGCGACCCCGACCTGGTGCAGGTAAACGGCCTTTATCCCGGTGTCAACAATTCCCTGAATTATTTCCCGTCGACAACTCAGCTACTGCTGGGCCTTCAGGTCACTTTCTAACTGAGCGAACCCCGTATGAAACGATATTCATTTCGGCAGGCCATACCCGGCCTGTTTCTGACGCTAACGCTGGTGCTGGCCAGTGGCTGTACCAATCTCGACGAAGTGCTGTCGGACCGCATCACATCCGACAACTTTCTGCAAACCAAAGACGACGTAATCCGCGATTTTCTGCGCCCGTTCGAGCACAGTTACTGGACCATTCAGGGGGGCTCGACTTTTATGTTGCAGGAGAACAGCTCCGATGAGCTGATGACCCCCAACCGCCAGGGCGACTGGTTCGACGGCGGCCAGTTTCAGCGGGTGCATTACCACACCTGGACACCAAACGATGGCTATACCAGCGATGCCTGGAACGCACTCTACGGGGGCGTTACGCTGGCGACGAACACGCTGGAAGATTTGCAGAGCATTACCGACCCTACCCGGTTCGATATGACCAAGGCCGAACTCGACGACATGATTGCCGAGGTACGGACCCTGCGCGCGTGGCTCAACCTGCGCCTGCTCGATTTCTACCGCAACATCGTGCTGGTGAAGAAAGTAAAGGGCGAATCGCAGGGTGGCCCGCAGGTAACGCCCCAGGAAGCGTTTGCCTACATCGAACAGGAGCTGAAAGAATCGCTGCCGCTGCTGCCCACCCAGCAGTCGCTGGGCGCCAACGCCATCGGGCGGTGGACACAGGGCGGAGCCGCAGCCCTGCTGATGCGGCTTTACCTCAATGCCAAGGTCTATACCGGAACAGACCACTATGCCGACTGCGCGGCCATCAGCCAGGCCATACTGGACGGGAAATACGGCAAATACGCGCTGGAAAGTCGCTGGGATGCTCCGTACGACTACACCAATGCGACCTCGGCCGAAACCATTTTTGGCTTTCCCGGCAGTTTCGGGCTGACCCACTGGCAGTACGACGGGGGCATGTATTTCTGGATGCTGCCCGTGAATGCTACCTTCTACTTTGGTTTTACCGATTTCGGGACCGCCAACCCGAAATACGCCTTGCAGCCCGGCCGCGATGTCGACAGTACCGAGTACAGCTTTACCCTGGGTAAGCCCTTCGTTAAATTTCAGAAATACCCCGACGATGTGCGGTTGAAAACCTACAAGAATCTGGGCAATAGCAAACGGGAAGGGATGTTTCTGAAAGGGTACCTACCCTATGTGAACGCGAAAGGACAGGCCGATACGGTTCGGTCGACGAAAGGCCCCTACGCGCTGTTTTTCCGGGATCAGGTAGGCTTGTTTCTCGATACGAAGCCGGGAAAAAAGATTGCCAACAAAGTGTCGGACATGAACACGGCCGACCAGAACTCGGGCATCACACCCGTGAAGTATCCGTACTATCCGAGCAGTGATCCAAACAAAATCTCATCGGCCTACGCCGAAGTCCGACTCGCCGAGGTGTACTACTCGCTGGCGGAGTGTAAGTACCGCTCGGGCGATAAGGCCGGTGCAGCCGTGCTGCTGAATGCCGTTCGAGCCCGCAACTACCCGACCAGCTCGCCCAGCCTGTACAAGCCCGATGGCAGCCAGCTGACCGACCAGGAACTGATCGATGAGTGGGGCCGTGAATTTCTGGTGGAAGGCCGCCGGCGCACCGATCTGATCCGCTGGGGTGTGTTCAATACCGGAACCTGGTGGGATAAAAAACCGGATGCCGACAACCACACCGAAATTTTCCCCATCGGGCAGAATGTGCTGAACGTGTCGCCCCAACTGAAGCAGAATCCGGGCTACTAACGGTTCGGAAGCCTGTCGAATACGCCCTGCCCTGGCCCGCCGAATCTCCGGAGGAGCCGGGGCAGCTGGCTATACAGACGATTGACCGGCCACGAACGGTTGTGTAGCCTCACCTGCGGGCCAGCCTGCTGCCTGTGGATGCGGTGTAGGACAGCCGTCGAATTTCTTTACGGCGGCTCCATTTGCTGAACAAGCTGTCGCTCCGGCTGCCCGTTCAACCCAACACGGTCAGCCGGCGCAGCCCCACGAATGGTTTGGGCGGCTACGGACAGCTCAGCAAACGCTGGCGGTAGGTGGTAGGCGTGTCGTTGTAATGGCGTTTGAAGAGTTTGTTGAGATGGCAAACATCCGAAAACCCAAACTCGTCGGCAATCTCGGATATGGTCAGGGGGGATTGTCGGAGCCGGGCCGCTACCCGCCTTAGTTTGTGCTGGATTATAAACTGTTGGATTGAATCGCCGACCTGCTGCCGGAAAATGGCGCTCAGGTGGGCGGGCGAATAATTGAAGGTGTGGCCCAGCGCATCGAGCCGTAAACGCTCCGGCTCGGTAATGTGCTGGCTGATGTAGCCGACCATCCGGCGGGTCAGCTGCGACAGATAAGCCGGCGCTACGGGCAGGGACGTCTGCTCGTGCCGGACCAGCAGGCGGTCGAGCAGGCTGATGATGGTGCGAAGCAGCGAGTCGACGAGGGGCGTTACCGACAGCGCAGCCCCGGTTTGCCGTTCGCTCAGCAGCATGGTTATCAGGGTTCGCAAATTGTCCAGTTCCAGTGCCGATGGGTCGAGCCGGCCGGGCATGGGGAGGTAGAAACCAGTTGTTGTCAGCTCATCCACAAACTGATCGGCAAATACCAGGCGGTAAAGGCTTGTCCGCTGGGCAATGGACAGGGTATAGGGCTGATGTCCAGCGTATAAAAAAACGCTGCCAGCCTGATAGGGCGTGCTGGCGGAGGTGGTCAGGCAGTGCCCCTGGCCACCCACTATAAGCAGGAGCTGGTAGGTACCCCGTGTTTCGTTGGCCCCGTACCAGCGATCAAGGTCGAGTTGATCCAGCTGAAGGGGGCGTTGCTGAGGAGAACGATGCATGAGAAAGAAGGCAGGTTGTCGTTGGCGGTAGTTTACCCCCGACGAATACAGTGCCACTTGCTCTGATGCGCGTTCTTGATGTCTAAAGTAAGTTGATAATCATTGGTTTATGCGAATTTGGGCTTAAAGTGCCAACTCCAATCGATTGGAGTCTCCATCCTGTTGGAGCTTCGGTTGGAGGGTGTCGGCGTTGTAACAACCTGGGTCTATTTTGCCCGCTGCCAGCTCAGGCCGGTTTTTTTGTCGGGACTGAAATCGACCTGAATGCGTACGCCGGCATCGGTACTGATCTGGAGGGTGCCGCCCAATTGCCGGCTCAGGCCCTGAATCATGGTCAGGCCGAGGGTTGGGCTGTCTGCCGGACTGAAACCGGGCGGCAAACCAACCCCGTTATCGGTTATCAGCAGGCGGTAGCCGGTCGGGGGCAGCGGTTGCAGACTTACTCGGATGGTCGGGGCTTGGGGTAAACCGGCACCGGGCAAAAACGCGTATTTAAGAGAATTGGTTACTGCTTCGTTGATGATCAGGCCAAGGGGGGTGGCCATTGTCACGTCGATTCGTACGGGCGCTACCGATACCTGGGTGGCCACCCTAATCGGCCGCTCGAACGAGTCCAGCAGGTAGTCGATCAGTTCGCCCACGTACTCGGCCATGTCGACGCTGGCCAGATGAGCCGACTGGTAGAGCCGCTGGTGAATCAGTGCCATTGTCTGCACCCGGTTCTGGCTTTCGCGAATGGCGGCCAGCGCCGTTGGATCGTGGAGGTAGTCGGACTGGGCGTTGAGGAGACTCGTAATCACCTGCAGGTTGTTCTTTACCCGATGATGAATTTCTTTGAGCATCCATTCTTTCTCGACCAGCAGGGCCTCTTTCTCGGCGACCATGTGTTCGAGCGACCGGTTCTTCTGGTCGATTTCCAGTTGCTTGGCCTGCAGCACCCGGTTGCTGCGCTTTCGGAGCTGGTAGCGGTTGTAGCTGACGCCCAGCAGGCTGGCCAGCAGCAGCGCCCCCACCAGAATCCCGTTTCGACCTGTTTCGGCCCGTTTCAGCGCCGACTGCTGCAACTCACTCTGCTTGGTCAGGAGGGCAATGTTCTGTTCTTTGGTACGGGTATCGTACTGGATCTGAAGCTGCGCGAGCTGCCGGCTGCGGACTTCGTTGAAAAGGGAGTCGTTATAAGCCTTGTAGACCTGAAAATGGCGAATCGCCGAGGGGTAGTTCCCCCGGGCCGAATCGACCCGGAATAACAGCAGGTGGATATCCTGCAGCGTGGCCAGGGCTTCTTTCTGAGGCAGTACGGTGAGGGCTTTGGTCAGGTAAGCTTCGGCCTGGCGGTACTGTTTACGGCGCAGATAAAAGGCGCCGATATCCCGCCGGATCTGGAGAGAGCCTTCAAAATCGAGCTTGTTTTTTTCGTACCAGTAGAGCGCTTCCCGGTAGTAGCGTTCGGCCTGGTCGTAGTGGCCCAGCGCGTCGTGGCAGGCGGCCAGGTTTTGCGCTACGCATCCCTTCTGAATCAGGGTGTTGGTCGGAATGGCCCTCACCACACCCTCGAAGAACGCGAGGGCCCGGCGGGGCTGCTGCCGGTCGATGAGGTCTTTGGCCACAACGCCGGCGGCATGAAACAGGGCAAAATTGGGCAGGCCCTCCCGGCGCCATGCGGCCAGTGAGCGCTTGTACCAGTCGATGCCCAGCGGCCGGTTGCCGGCTTCCATGTACAGCTGGGCCAGGTCGCCATAGAAGCCCGCTGCCGAAGCCGTGTCGCCCGTTTTTTTCATGCTTTCCACGCACAGCAGTCCGTAGCGGAGGCCCTCATTCAAATCGCCACGGAGCCGGCCAATGGTCGAGAGCAGGTTATAGGTATAATGCAGGTTCGGGTAGCCAATGGCTTTGTAGCGATCCAGTACGTGCCGCAATTCGGCCTGGGCCAGGGGCAGGCGGCCTTCGTAGAGATGCGTAACGGCCACTTCTTTCAGGGCGTCGAGCGCATCGGCGGGTTTGTTGAGGGTGCGGTACAGCTGGGCCGCACGCCGGAAGTTGCCGAGGACCCGAACCGAGTCGGGAGCATAGTTGCGGAGCCAGGTAGCAAACCGAAACCGGGCAATGGCTTCGCCCTCCGCGTCGCGCGTGCGCTGGCACCGGGCAATCAGCTCGGCAAACCGGGCCTGACCAGCGGCCGATTGACCCGCTTCCAGATCGGCCACGATAAACAGACACTCGGTTTCGTGCTGGCGGGTAAGCTGGTGAAGCGATGCGCTGAGCTGCCGCGACTGGGTCAGGTACGCCCGGCTGCTGTCGAGATCGGCGGCCGACTCGCCCGGCTTGTATATATGAAATCGGGCCAGCTCCAGCAGTATGGCCAACCGCCGGGTTGCCGTTGGTCTACGCGCCAGCTCGGCCAGCAGGGTGTTTGCCCGCTGCCGGTTAATTGTCTGGCCCTGAGCCGTCAGGGCGAACAGCAACAGCCAGAACCCCGCCCACCAGCGAACCCGCCCGCCTGTAGGCAGCCGGCAACATACAGACAGCAAACCATGGCGGGCTGGCAACATCGACCTGTCGGAACAAGGGCAGGAGCGGGGCTATTCGGTCCTGCAGTGTGAGTTTGTACAGGCCAAATATACACCCGGAACCGCGTGAGCAGGCAGAGCGAACAACTATAGGCGACTGGGTCGGCTACCGGATCGGGGTCTGCCTGGTACGGCCGCCCTGGCCACGGGGTATCGGCGGTGTGGCCAGGGCAGCTACAGCTGAACTCAGGCGCCGAAAAAGGCCAGCAGGTCGGCGTTGATGGTGGCTGCCTCGGTGGTGGGCATGCCGTGCGGAAAACCGGGATATGTTTTCAGCTGACCGTTTTTGAGCAGTTTGATCGCTTTGTGGGCGGTGGTCTGGATCGGCACAATCTGGTCGTCCTCGCCGTGCATGACCAGCACCGGAACCGCGATACGGGTCAGGTCGTCGGTAAAATCGGTTTCCGAGAACGCTTTGATGCCGAAATAGTGCGCATTGATGCCACCCATCATCCCCTGCCGCCACCAGTTGTTGCAAACCCCCTGCAAAGGCGTGGCGCCGGGTCGGTTGAACCCATAGAACGGCAGGGTGAATTCGTGGAAGTACTGCGCCCGTCGGGTAGCCGTACCCTCGCGAATTTCGTCGAATACCGACATGGGTACGCCGTCCGGGTTCGATTCGCTGACTACCATCAGGGGCGTAACGGCACTGATCAGCACCGCTTTGGCCACCCGGCCCTCGCCGTATTTGGCCACGTAGCGGGCCACCACCCCGCCACCCGTTGAGTGACCTACGTGGATGGCATTCTCGAGGCCCAGGAAGTCGACGAGTTCGGCGGCATCGGCGGCATAAGTATCAATGTCGTGGCCGCTGGCTGCCTGCGATGAGCGCCCGTGGCCCCGGCGATCGTGGGCCACCACCCGATAGCCGTGCTGCAGAAAAAACATCAGCTGGGCGTCCCAGTCGTCGCTCGACAGGGGCCAGCCATGGTGGAAAACGATTGGCTGGCCTGTTCCCCAGTCTTTGTAATAAATTTCGGTACCGTCCTGAACTGTCAGCGTTGGCATAACGAGTACGTTTTAGTGGTTAGTGATGAATAAAAAGAGGGCAAACCTGCGTGGGTTCGATAGCACAAAGTTGGAGGGGGAGGCCCGCGCCGAACCAGTATAAATAACGGTTTCTTCGGTACGTTGCCCGGATTATCGGGCCCGCTCCCAATCGACCGGCACGGGTGCTGCCCCACGCGCCAGGCTTTTACCAAAGCCCGCCGGGCCGGCATATGACGGGTAATGCGTACCTTGCCGGCTCGATCGAACGGACTCTTGCGAATCAGTATTGCCACCGGCCTGCTTTTGTTGCTGCTCTATCAGCTGATTGGGCTGCCACTTATGGTGCTTACCTTCGAGCAGGGCTATGAACGCGCCGGCCCGGTTCGGTCGTCCGATGGGTGGCGGCTCATCAAACTGCCCGTTTCACTGCCCTATACGCCCGACTGGACCAATGCCGATGGGCAGCCGGGGCTGGTCCAGGCCGATGGGCAGTTCTACAACGTCGTGCATCAGCAGTACGCCAACGATACGCTGTATACCCTTCTTAAAACCAACCAGAACGCCAAAGAGCGATTTTCTGAACTGGCCGGCCAGCTGCAGCAGCTGACCAATGGCGAGGCATCTGCCGACACCCCGGCGCAGCGGCTGTTCAAACTGCTGCTCGATCGACTCACCGTTTATCTGGAACCGGCCGATTGCCGGCTGAGCGGTGCCCTGCTGGCTGGTCTGGCGCGGCAAGCGGAATATGTCGATCCAGGACTGTCGCGCTACGGGGTACAACTGCCCGTTCACGGTCCACCGCCCAAAGCGTATAGCTGACTTGCTGGTTTTTTTTCCGGGATGTGTCCGGCTTTCTCCCGTTTCTGCGAATCGGGGGTGATAAGCCATTGGGCACCAATCGGGTCACCACCCCACCCACCCGTCCTGTCGGTACACCAACAGGCTTAATTCCTGGGTCGGCGGGGGCTTCCTATCGCTTCTTTTTCTTTCCGATTGACAGTGTCCTGCCCGGCGGGATACCTGTCAGTAGCCCGTATACGTATGTCTTACTTCTTTATCGTTACTTCTTTTGTTAGCCGTGGCCTGCGGCTTGTCGCTCTGGCCGCCAGTATGGTAACCATTGGGCCTGTACGGTGGGTCTCGGCCCAGCAACAGCCCCAACCTGATTCGGTTACTACCCGCCAGCTCAGTCCGGTGGAGGTGAAGGGTGCCCGGGCCGGCGTTGTCGAATCGCTGCCGGCCATTCATGGCACCTATCTGATGGGCGGCAAGCGCAGTGAAGTGATCCGCCTAGCCGATATTGATGCCAACCTGGCCGAGAAAAATCCGCGGCAGTTGTTTGCGCGGGTGCCGGGGGTGTTCGTCTACGATATGGATGGAACGGGCAACCAGATCAACATGGCCACGCGGGGGCTCGATCCGCATCGGTCGTGGGAAAACAACATTCGCCAGAATGGCATCATCACCAACTCGGATATGTACGGCTACCCAGCCAGCCATTATTCGCCCCCGACGGAAAGCGTCGAGCGCATCGAGCTGGTGCGCGGAACGGCCTCGCTTCAGTACGGCGCCCAGTTTGGCGGGATGCTCAATTACGTAACCAAACGCGCCGACACAACCCAGCGGTTCGGGTTCGAAACCGTCAACTCGGCGGGCTCGTTCGGCCTGCGCAGCACCTACAATGCCATGGGCGGGCGAGTGGGTCGGTGGACGTATAACGCGTATTATTACCGGCGCCATTCGGATGGGTACCGGACAAACAGCCGCGCCAATGCTGAGGCCCAGTTTGGCCACCTGGCGTATCGGGCTTCGGACCGGCTGCTGCTCAGTGCCGAACTGGGGCGCTCGACTTATACCTACCAGATTCCGGGCCCCCTAACCGACGCACAGTTCGCCCAGAATCCCCGGCAGTCGACCCGTAGCCGCAACTATTTCAACCCCGACATCTACGTGCCCTCGCTGCGGGCCGACTGGCAGCTTGGCCCCCGCACGCGGCTGGTTGGCACGGTGTCGGCCGTACTGGGCGCCCGGAACAGTGTTCAGTTCGATGCGCTGGCCACCGTACCCGATACCGTCAGTCGGGCTACGGGGCAGTACCGCGCCCGACAGGTCGACATCGACAATTTCAATAGCTACACCGCCGAGCTGCGCGTGCTGCACCGGTACCGGCTGGGCCGGGTAGGCAGTACCCTGGCCGGGGGCGTTCAGCTGATGCGTAATGACCTGCACCGGCGGCAACAGGGCGTGGGTACGACCGGCAGCGACTTCGACCTGACGCTGCTGGCTCCGTTTCGGCGCGACCTCCATTTTCGGACGGCCAATACCGCGCTGTTTGTCGAAAACCAGGTTGCCCTTACCAGTCGGTTTACCCTGTCGCCGGGGATTCGGCTGGAGCAGGGTACGACTGAAATGAGGGGAGTGATCAGCTACTACGACCCCAGTAATCTGCCTACCGATATAGGCCACCGCTTTACGTTACTGGGCCTCAACGGGCAGTATCGGCTAAGTCCGTCTGTCACGCTGTACGGGGGCTGGTCGCAGGCCTATCGCCCGGTTATTTTCAAGGATATCATTCCTGCGTCGGTGTATGAACAGATCGACAAAAACCTGAAAGACGCGCACGGCTACAATGCCGAGCTGGGGCTCAATGGCTACTGGCGGGGACTGCACCTGCACCTGACGGTGTTCGACCTGCTCTACCGCAATCGACTCGGCACCCTGCTGCGCACCAATCCCGACGGGTCGAACTACCTGTTCCGGACTACCATCGGCGACAGCCGGAGCACCGGGGTCGAGGCCCTGCTGGAGATGCAGCTGCTCCGGTCTGGCCGGTTTCGGCTGAGTGGGTTTAGCGCCACAGCCTATAACCGGGCGCGCTACCTGAACGGGCAGGTGGCGGCCGGGACGGAGAACCGGTCGGTGGCCGGCAACCAGGTCGAAGCGGCTCCCCGCTGGACCAGCCGCAACGGACTCACCGCCCGCCTGGGGTCGGCGAGTTTGACGCTGCAGTATAGCTACGTCGGGGCTACCGTATCCGATGCGCTCAACACCCCCGTGCCATCGGCCAACGGAGCAGTCGGGCCGGTTCCTGCCTACAGTCTGTGGGATCTGAACGGTACCTGGCGCCTGGGCCGCCGACTGACCGTGCGAGGGAGTATCAATAACCTGCTCAACCGGGCCTACTTCACCAAGCGGCCCACGTTTTATCCCGGTCCGGGCGTGTGGCCATCCGACGGCCGAAGCGCTCAGCTGACGGTAGGGCTCAGCCTGTAGGAACAGGTATCGCCTGCGGGTCGGTACCAACCAGAACGCCCGACCGGTGCAGAACGGGTCGGGCGTTTCGATTCATAGGGAACGACTCAGACCTTATTGCGCCGATCGGCCTGCCGCCGGATGCGCCGGCCGTGGATGAGGTTGTACATCACGGGCAGAATCAGCAGCGATAGAATCGTACAGGTGATCAGGCCCCCGATCACCACCGTGGCCAGCGGTTTCTGCGTTTCGGAGCCGATACCGGTCGACAGGGCCGCCGGCAGCAGCCCGAGCGAGGCCATCATGGCGGTCATCACCACGGGTCGTACCCGCGACAGCGCCCCCTCCCGCACGGCGTCGAGCATGGGCATTTTTTCGTGGAGGTTTTCCTTAAAGCGGTTGACCAGAATAACGCCATCCTGCACCGACACGCCAAAGAGCGCGATGAAACCAACTCCCGCCGAAATGCTGAAGTTGATACCGGTCAGCCAGAGCGCCAGCATGCCGCCAATCAGGGCAAACGGCACGTTGAGGATAATGAGCGCGGCATCGATGGCACTGCCGAAGGTGAACAGCAGAATAAGGAAAATAACCGTAATGCTGATGGGCACTACGATGGCCAGCTGCCGCTCGGCCCGGGTCTGGTTTTCGAACTCGCCCGCCCAGCGCATCTGGTAACCGTCGGGTAGCTTCACCCGGCTGCCCACTTGCTGCTGCGCTTCGGCAATGGTACTGCCCAGATCGCGGCCCCGCACCGAAAATTTGATGGCAATAAACCGGGCGTTGTTTTCGCGGTAGACGAAGGCCGGTCCCGACCGGGTGCCGATAGCGGCCAGCTCTTTCAGCGGGATTTTGCTCCCCGACCGGGTAGGCACCAGCAGGTTGTCGATCAGGTCGGGCGAGTAGCGAAAGCGTTCGTCGTAGCGCACCTTGATGTCGAACCGGCGTTCGCCCTCGTAGAACTGCGTAACGGTTTTGCCCCCAATGGCCGTTTCGATTACCGATTGTGCATCTTCGGTAGGTACATTGTAGAGGGCCAGCTTCTGCGGGTCGAGGGTGATGCGGAACTCGGGCTGCCCCAGATTGCGGAACACGCCCAGATCGCTGACGCCCGGAATGGTTTTCATGACGTTCAGCGTTTTGGTAGCTTCGGCGTCGAGCACGTTCAGATCCTGCCCGACAATCTTGATTGCCATGGACCCCTTCACACCCGACACCGCTTCTTCTACGTTGTCGGAGATGGGCTGCGAAAAGTTGAAGCTAACGCCCTTGAAGCGGGCCAGCTTGTGCTGCATCTCCTCAATGAGCTGCTCTTTGGTAATGTCGCGTTTCCAGTCTTCTTTGGGGTACAGATCAACGAAAAATTCGTTGTTGAAGAAGCCCGTTGGGTCGGTGCCGTCGTTGGGCCGGCCGGTCTGCGAAATCACTCCGCGTACCTCGGGAAACTCCTCGAAAATAGCCCGGAATTTTTTGGTGTACGCGTAGCTCTCGTCGAGGGCAACGGAATAGGGCAGGCTGGCCCGCACGTAGATAGAGCCCTCGTTGAGCTGCGGCAGAAATTCAGAGCCGATGTGGAATTTGAAAAGGTAGAGCGAAAATGCCAGCGCCATTACGGCAATGCCGATGATGGTGCGGGGTTTGCGAATGGCCCAGAGCAGCGCCGGCCGGTAGCCTTTGGTGAGCCCTTCCACGAGCGGATTGTGTCGCTCCCGCACGTTTTTCTTCAGCAGCAGACTACACAATAGCGGAATCAGCGTGAGGGTCACGATCAGCGAGCCCAGCAACGCAAAACCAATGGTCCAGGCCAGGGGGCTGAACAGTTTTCCTTCGACTTTCTGGAAGGTGAAAATGGGCAGCAGCGCGGTAATGATAATGACCTTCGAGGTAAAGATCGACCGGCCCATTTCGGTTGCGGTGCGGGCAATCCAGCTCAGCTTGGCGCGGCCGTTGAATGTAAGCATGCCCAGGTGTTCGGCCCGGGTAGCCAGCATGACAAACAGCCCTTCTACCATAACGACAGCCCCGTCGATAATGATGCCGAAATCGAGCGCGCCGATGCTGAGCAGATTGGCAGTCATACCCCGCAGCCGCAGGCAGATAAAGGCAAAGAGCAGCGCCAGCGGAATGACCACTGCCACGGTCAGCGTGGTGCGCCAGTCGGCCAGGAAGATCAGCAGAATCAGGGTGACCAGAAAAATGCCCATGGCCACATTCTCGCCCACCGTATGCAGCGTGTAGTTGTTAAGCGTGGTGCGGTCGTAGAACGTTTTGATCCTGACATCACGGGGCAGAATCGACTTGTTCAGCTCATCGATCTTGGCTTTCAGCGCCGGAATCACATCGTTGGGGTTTTCGCCCTTGCGCATCACCACGATGCACTCCACCACATCGTCCTGCTTGTCGCGGCCGACGATGCCCAGGCGGGGCTGAAACGATTCTTTCACCGATGCCACATCGCGCACTTTAATGGGTACGCCGTTGACGTTGTCGATAATGATACCGGCCACGTCGTCGGGGTTGTTGAGCAGGCCGATGCCCCGCACCACGAGCGACTGGTTGCCCTGCTTGATCACATCGCCCCCCACGTTGATGTTGCTTTTCTGAATGGCCTGGTCGACATCGAGGGCCGTGAAGCCGTAATTGGCCAGCAGGGTCGGGTCCAGGCTTACCTCGATGGTCTTTACCTTACCGCCGAAGCTCACCACATCGGCAATGCCCGGTACGCTTTTGATCTGCCGTTCGATAACCCAGTCCTGAATGGTTTTCAGTTCGGTTACGTCTTTGGTTTTGCTTTCGAGCGTAAAGCGGTAAATCTCGCCGGTTGGTCCGTAGGGCGGCTGCACATCGGCCGTTACACCATCGGGCAGGTCGACGCTGGCAATGCGGTTGGCCACGTTGGTCTGGGCGGTGAAGTTGTCGACCCCGTCTTCGAAAATCATCGTGACCACCGACAGACCAAACAACGAAACCGACCGGAGGGTCGACTTACGCGGAACCGAGTTGAGTTCGACTTCGAGCGGGATGGTCACAAACCGTTCGACTTCCTCGGCCGACCGGCCCGGCCACTGCGTAATCACCACCACATTGGTGTTGGTGACGTCGGGGAAGGTCTCGACAGGCGTATTTAGGAACGCCACAACGCCCCCCACAATGATGAGCAGTATGCCGAAGAAAACGGCGAACCGGTTTTTCAGGGCAAAGGTGATAATGGAGCGAATGAAGGTATTCATACCGAAAAAGGAGCCGTCAGGCCCCCTGTAAAAAGTCGGTTAGTCGGTTAAGTCGTTGTACAGCAGCAGGCTACCTTCGGTAACTACCCGGTCGCCGGCCTTGATGCCCTGGCCTTTGATGAAGACATAGCGGGGGGTGCTTCTGACCACGCTTACTTCCCGAAGCGCAAACGATTGGTTGGGCTGTTGCAGAATCACGTAGTACGTGTCGCGGTCGAAAACGAGTGCTTTCTGGGGTACGGCCAGGCCCGTGGTCGTCTCAGTAGCTGGCGCCAAGTGTACGTGTACGGTGGCAAACATATCGGGCTTGAGCAAACCCTGCGGGTTGTCGAGTACGATCCGGACTTTCAGCACCCGGGCCTGTTCGTCGAGCACACTGCTCACGTTGGAGATGGTGCCTTTGAAGATCCGGTCGGGGTAGGCCAGCACCGTCAGATCGACCGCTTCGCCCTGCTTGATAGCGGGGATGTCCTGCTCATACACATTGGCCATGACCCACACCTGCTGCAGATTTGAAATTGTGAAAAGGGGGTTTTGGTTGTCGGCGCGCAGATCCTGCCCGGCGTTGATATTCCGTTCGACGACGTAGCCGGCAATAGGTGATTTTACCGTGAAATAGGGGTTCCCCGATGTGTTGGTACCACCGTAGATTTTAAGAATATTGGCCGATTTGCTCGCTTCTTCCTGCGCTTTTTTCACGTTGCTCTGCGCCGTCAGAAAATCGGTTTGCGAGGCAAAGCCGGCTTTGTACTGGGCCGTCACCGTTTTAAGCGTCTGCTGCGCTACGGCCAGATCAGACTTGTCGGCCTGGTAATCGTTGACGTAGGTGGAGATATCCCCCGACCGGATCAGGGCCAGGTCCTGCCCTTTCTGCACGTAGGTGCCGAGCGCCACATTGACTTTTTCGACGTTGCCGCTGACGAGCGGAAAAACGCGGATCACGTTATCCTGATCGAACGTAACGGTTCCGTTGAGGGTCAGTTCGCCAGCGGGGTTGATGCTGCGGATAGAATCGGTAAGGTAGCTGCTGGTTGAGTCGGCGGCTGTCGACGGAATTTTCTCTTCGGTGTGTTTGCCGCAGGCCGCTGCAAGCAGCGAAAGCGCCAGGAGGGAGAGAACAACGCGCATGATTGATAGACTGAATTAAGTGTTGAGCAAGCGTGTAAATGGCAGGAAAAACCGGGGGTTGGGTTGCCATTAGCCGGGGGGCGGGAGGGGTTGCAGCATGTAGCCCCGGCCAAGCACCGTATGGATCAAACGCTGTGCCGACTTACCGTCGATCTTTTTGCGCAGGGCGTTGATGTAGACTTCAACGGTATTGGGCTGGGCCTGTCCGTCCCATACATCGTTGATTAACTGGGCTTTCGTGACGGGTGAGCCCTGGTGTTGCATAAGCAACCAGAGCAGTCGACTCTCCCGGGCACTCAGGCCGATGGGCCGATTCTGGCGGTAGGCAATCTGCTGCCGCAGGTTGAACTGCAGGTCGGCGGCCTGCAGCCAGTCGGATGAGCAATCGGATTGGGTACCGATAAGGCGCTGGGCACAGGCCCGGAGCTGCTCGGGTGCGCAGGGGCGTGGCAAAAACGCCGTGGCGCCAAACCGCATGGCGGCTGTGGCTTCGGGGGTGGGGTCGGGGCGGTCGGGCGTGCCAAGCACCAGAACGGGGATCTGGCTACCCTGTGCCCGCAGGGATCGGATTAGCTCAAACCCATCGATACCCGCCAGTTCCGGTGTCAGGATCAGCAGGTCATAACCCGTGCTGGCGAGCAGTTTCCAGCCGATCTGGCCGTCGTAGGCAACCATCAGGGCAGGGGCCAGGGATTGTAGACTGGCTTCGATCGGTGGCACCTGCCCGGGGTCGGGCTCGATGAGTAAAATAGTCATGACTTCCCAGTGCTAGAATTGGTACGCCGTCGATCGTATGGGCTGGGTCGGTATTCCGCGTCCGTCCGGAGTCGGGTTATCAGGCCGGCCCAGCCCGATCGACAGGGGCAAAACTGACGGGGTCAGGTTAAAAGGAGTTGAAATGCCTGTTAAAAGGCTGTTAAAGGGTAATTGTACCTAAGTAGCGGAGTACGGTAGGTAAGGCTGGCGGGGCGATCCCTGGCCGGTAAGGTCATTCGGGAGACCTACCCCATTCGTACCGGGGCACAGCGTGTGACGCCGGCTTTATCGGCTACCGGGATACCGGGTCGAACCCGCTTTTAGGGGGCTGGCGCCGGGATGTCGGCTCAGGGGGGCGGGTCAGACAATATCGGGGGGGGCGCCGGCGAAGCCACTATACAGGTTGGTAATTGACGCGGATTTGCTTTCTTTGGCCGGTTTGCCAACCGGCCGGCTGGCGGGTTTCGGGCACCCGAACCTGCCTCTGGCCCGGCAGGCAGATTACCTGACCAACCACCTGTTGTTTTTTGCCTGCGCCTTTGCCGCGCGGGCGCTCGAACTGCTATGCCCGAAACCACTACGTCGCCAAACACCCCCCTTACCCCCGATGAGCAGGAGAAGCTCCGGGAATTGACCACCCAGAGCTGGAACCTTGAACTTGCGATTTCCGGGGTGGCTATGTTTGCCATGCTGCAACTGCCCGACCTGCTCGATGCGGGCTACACCTACCTGCGGTTCAATCTCCTGGATCAGACATCGGGTATGGCGTCTATGTTGCCTACACTGGCCTACAGTACCATTCGTGCCAGCTGCTATGTGTTGTTTGTGGCCTTCCTGGCCAACTTCGTCATGCGGGCGTTCTGGGTGGGCCTGGTCGGCCTGCTGGCCGTTTTTCCCGGCGGTATCCAGTATAACCGCATACCGTTTACCACCCCTTATTCGCAACAGCGCCTGGCCGATGAGCTGGGGCCCCTCGACCGGTATATTCTCTGGCTCGACAAGCGGTGCAACATCGTGTTTGCCATTGCGTTTCAGATGGTCTTTATCCTCATTGTGATCGGTCTGTTTTATGTGATCGCGATGCTTATTTATCTGGTTATTCGGCCTTTTGTACCGGCCCAGGCCTGGACCGGTATCAAGATCGCCTGTGTTGGCCTGTATCTGCTGTACATGGTGGCCGCTATCCTGCTGAGCCAGAAAAAAATCAAGGAAACGCCCCGGGGGATTCGGCTCAACTACCAGCTAACCCGAATCGGGCGCGCGTTTACCCTGGGTACCTACAAACACTCGTCGTACGTGACCAATACCCTGTACAGCAACATCCAGCCGGGCCGGTTCTTTCAGACGATTGCGCTTTTCTCGCTTGTGTTCTTTGTGCTGTTCGCGTTTGAAATCATCTCCGATATTGCCCGCAGCAACGGTCGGACCTCGCTGCTGAACACCCGACATCTTTTTACCGCCCGCATCGACAGTCTGTATGTCGACCCAACCACTTACGATACCCAGCGACCCGATGGCGCCCTGGTCGACCGGGCATCGATCCAGTCGGATGTGATCCGGGAGCCGTATCTACGGTTGTTCATCGCCTATCCCAAGGCACTCGATACGCTGCTCACGGCCATTGCGCCCGAACCGGCCTGGAGCGACACCCTGTCGCGACCGGCCCTGCGTCGGGCGTTTGCGTCGTGGAGTCAGCAGCAGATCAACAAACTGATTCGCATCACGGTCAACGATTCGACCCTGGCCCGTACGGAGTTGCTGTTTACCAAAGCCGGCCCGCAGGAGCAGCGCGGCTGGCAGACGGTGCTGGTACCGGGTAATCTGAAAACGGGTCGAAACCTGGTTCGGGTAGCACTGGCCGATCCCCGCAAAAAAATACCTGACGAGCTGATTGCCATTCCGTTCTGGTACGTGCCTGAGCCCTGAGCGACCGCCGGTTGCGCCAGTGCCCCCAAAAAAATTGTTCCGGCCATCGGAGCGGTATAGTCCCCGACGACCGGAACGGTCAGCTGCTTCGTATGGGCTAGTAGCCCGGGTTTTGCGGAAACGTTGCCGGATTGTTGTACGTATCGATTTCGGCCTGCGGAATCGGGTACAGCAGCCGATTGGCCGGCACCGTAATCTTGGTGACCTGCAGCGCACTGACGGCGGTATTGGTCCGAACCAGATCGAACCAGCGGTCGTTTTCGAGTGCCAGTTCCAGCCGCCGTTCGTTGAGCACGGCATCCCGGAAGGCGGCCTGGGTGGCCAGCTGTGCCGCCGTATAGACTGGGGCGCCGGCGCGGTTCCGTACGGCGTTGAGGCTGGTAAGCGCATCGCCCGTGGCCTGGTAGCCCACTTCGTTGAGGGCTTCGGCGTAAAGCAGCAGTACATCGGCATAGCGCAGCACCGGCACATCGTTGCCCACATCGTTGGTAGCCGACACCTCGTCGTACCATTTGCGCGGCACCACGTTTACATTGCTCGGCACCGGAATCTGCACGGTCAGCGGCTGGCGCTTGTCGCCGGCCGGGTAGGCCGCCCGCAGCGAAGGCTCAATATTGTCGCCGATATTGGTGCCGTAGAACAGGCCATGCCCCTCGGGCAGCGCCCCGCCGACACCTTTCCTGAACTTCACGGCGAACAGAATTTCGGCGTTGTTTTTATTGGTAACCAGAAACACGTCGGCCACATTGGGCAGCAGCCGATAGGTGCCCGCGGCAATGACCTCGCGCAGCACCGGCACAGCCTGGGCAAACTTTTTCTGGGTGATATACACCTTGCCGAGTAGCGCTTTAGCCGCCCCCGAGGTGGCCCGGCCTACATCTGTTCCGGTGTAGGTGGCGGGCAGGCCGGCGGCCGCATCGGTCAAATCGTTCTCGATGGCGGCATACACATCGGCCACCGGATTGCGGGTATAGGTCCGGGCGTCGGCGGTACTGCCGGCTTTAAGGACGAGCGGCACCGCCCCCCACAACCGCACCAGGTTGAAATACGACAGGGCCCGGATAAACTGCGCTTCGCCCTTGTAGCGGGCTTTCAGGCCAGCATCGATACCGGTCCCCGGCTGGCCCGCTCCCGGTTGGCCGGCCCCGTCAATTTTGTCCAGAATCTGATTGGTGCGGTTGATGCCGGCATACAGGCTTCCCCACGTATCGCGCAGAATGGTGTTGGTGGTTGGCTCGATAAAGCGGTCGATGTTGTAGCGCAGGCCGGCGTTCGATGAGGGGTCGTTGTCGAGCACATTATCGCTGCGGGCTTCGAGCAGGGTGTTGAAGTCGCCCCCGTACTGGTTGCTCGATTGAAGCACATCGTACGCGCCATTGACGGCATTGTTGAAATCGTTGGCCGTCTGGTAAAAATTGTCGGCGTTGGGCTGCGACTGGGGGGTAAGGTCCAGAAAGTTCGACTGGCACGCGCTCAGCAGCAGCGACAGCGTGAGGGCACCGGTGAGGGGTGCCGTAAATCGATGAAACGACGATTGCATGGTGAGGGTGGGTTAGAAACTAAGGTTTAAACCGATCGAAGTGGTCCGGGCCAGCGGGTAGGTGCCGTAGTCCTCGCCCTGCGACAGCGCATTGTCGGGGCGGGCGCTCACGTCGGGGTTATACCCGGTGTATTTCGTGAACGTAAACGGGTTCTGGGTGGTCACATACAGGCGCGCCCGGTTGAGCTTCAGCCGCTGCAGCATCGTATTGGGCAGCGTATAGCCCAGCGTAATCGTACGGATCCGGACATACGAGCCGTTTTCGATATGCCAGGTGGAGATTTCACCGTTCGATCCCGTCGACAGGCGATTGGCCCGGTTGACCAGGCCATTGCCTATGTTGTCGGGCGACTGCCAGCGATCGAGCGCCCCCCGGAACTGATTGCCGTTACCCTCCGAGTTGAAGACGTAGCGCCGGATCAGGTTCAGGATTTTATTGCCCTGTACCCCCTGCACGGTGGCCCCCAGGTCGAAACCCGCGTATGTGAAACGGGTGGTAAAGCCAAATGTGTATTTCGGAAAATAGCTGCCCGTGACGGTGCGGTCGCTGCTGAAATCGATTTTTTTGTCGCCGTTCACGTCGATAAACCGGAAGTCGCCGGGGCGCGTGGTGGAGGTATGCGGGTAGGCGTCGACTTCGGCCTGATTCTTAAATACGCCGTCGTACAACATGGTCCAGTACTGCCCGATTGGCTCGCCGATGCGGGTGATGAACTGCGCACCGGCCACCCCGCCCGACACGATAATCGGATCGCCCGACGCGCCCAGGGCCCGCACTTCGTTGCGGTTGGCGGCCAGGTTCACATTGGCGGTCCAGCCCAGCCGTCCGAAGGTTTGCTGGGTGCCGAGCGTCAGTTCGATACCCTGGTTGTTGACCTTCCCGATGTTCTGAAGTTCGGTGCTGAAACCCGAGGCACGCGGAACAGGTACGTTCAGCAGCAGATCGGAGGTGTTGGCGTTGTAGTAATCGACGGTCAGGCTCAGCCGGTTGCGGAAGAAATTAGCGTCGAAGCCCACATCGAGCATGGCCGTTTTTTCCCAGCGCAGCCGGTCGTTGGCCGAGTTGCCGGGAGCCAGCCCGCTCACGATGGATTCGGCCCCCAGCACGTAGTTCTGGTAGTTGAGCAAACTGACCGATCCGTAGTTTGGGATCTGGAAGTTGCCTGTCAGGCCGTAACTGGCGCGGATCTTCAGGTCGCTCAGCCAGGATACATTTTTCAGAAACGATTCCTGCGAGACGTTCCACCCCGCCGACACGCTCGGAAAATAACCCCAGCGGTTGGCCGACCCGAAGCGCGAAGAGCCATCGGCCCGCACGGCCGCCGAGAGCAGGTACTTACCCAGGTAGTCATACTGGGCCCGGCCGATGTACGACAGCAGCGACCACTCCTGAATATCCGAGCTGCCCGCCGTGACCTGTCCGGCATTGAGCGTGGGCACCAGGTCGTTGGGGTAGTTGGTGGCCGTTAGTTCCGAAGCCGTCCGGCGGTCTTTCTGGGCTGAAAAACCGGCCAGGCCCGATACCGTGTGGGGGCCAAACTGTCGGTTGTAGTTCAGCGTATGCTCCACCAGCCAGTTGACGTAGTTCTGGGTTCGGGAGAAACCCGTTGGGATAGACGGGCCTTTGCGGTCCCGGATCTCCACCGTCGACGGCCGGTAATAATCGCGCTGGAAATTGTTGATGTCGGTGCCAACGCTCAGCCGGTACGATAAGCCTTTGGTAATGTCGTACTGGGCGTAGGCACTGCCCAGCAGTCGCAGCTGGTTCAGCTTGTCCTTTACTTCGTTAGCTACCGCCACCGGGTTCAGGATAGACGTAGCGCCGTAGCCCCAGCCGTTGCCATCGAAGTTGTAAGTACCGTTGGCGTTGTAGACCGGGAAAATAGGGGCGAGCTGCAGGGCCAGCCCGATGACCCCGTCGGCCAGATACGGACCTTCGGCCTTGATCAGATCGTGGTGCGAGTAGGTGGGGTTCAGGTTCAGCCCGACCGAGAGACGCCCGCTCCTGATGTCGAGATTGGCGCGGCCGCCGTAGCGTTTATAACCCGAATTGATGACGATGCCCTGCTGGTCGAGGTAATTGCCCGACACATAGTACCGCACACTGGCCCGGTCCGACGTGCCGGTGCCCCCACTGATCGACAGGGTGTGGTTCTGAATGGGGGCCTGCCGGAAAATGGCATCCTGCCAGTCGGTATTGGTGAGGCCGGCCTGCCCCGACAAATAAGGCACTACCTGGGGCGGAATCAGCGTGCTCGGCGCGCCGACCCCCACGTTCCGAACCTCGTTGGGGTCGGTGGCCTTACCCGTTGGGTTACGATCGAGGTAAGCCGTGTTTTTGGCTTCGGCGTTGAGCGTCGCGTATTCGTAGGCATTGAGCAAATCCAGCTTCTTGCTGACCTGCTGAAAACCCACGAAGGTGTCGTAGCTGATGGTTGTTTTGCCTTCCTTGCCGCGCTTTGTAGTCAGCAGCACAACCCCGTTGGAGCCCCGCGAGCCGTAGATGGCGGCCGCACTGGCGTCTTTCAGCACCTCGATACTTTCGATATCATCGGTATTGATCGTACTGAGCACGTTGATCGGGTTATCGGGAAACTGGGTGTTGGTACTGCCGGTCGCAAACTTGGTATCGCGCGAAAGCGGCACCCCGTCGATTACGTAGAGCGGGTCGAGGCCGGCGCTGATCGAACCGGTGCCGCGTACCCGCACCTGCAGGGCCGCGCCCGGTGCGCCGGAGGTCTGAACCACCTGCACCCCGGCGATTTTGGCGGCCAGTGCGTTGTCGAAACTCACCACGGGCTGGTTGGCCAGGTCCCGCGCCCGCACCGACCCAATGGCCGTGGTGATGTCGCGCCGGTTCTGCACCCCGTACCCAACCACCACCACTTCGCTCAGGGCGTTGTTCGACGCCGTCAGCCTGGCATCGATCACCGACCGGTTGCCTGCGCGTTCTTCGAGGGGCTGGTAGCCGATAAACGAAAAGACCAGCGTGGGCTGCGCGGTGCCAGCCGGCACATTCAGCCGGTACCCACCCTGGGCATCGGTCGAGATGCCGATGGATGACCCTTTAAGCTGTACCGTAGCGCCGGCCAGCACCTCGCTGGTAGCGGCATCGCGCACGGTGCCCGTAAGTGTGGTTTGGGCCCAGGCGCTTATCGTGAGGAGGCACACGAAGCCGAGTGGCAGACCGCGCCGGAACCAGCGCTGTAACTGGAATGGTAGAAGTGTTCGATCGATCATGTAGGTTGTTTTTGGATGAATGACCCGGATAACACCACGGCTGCAGAACGGCAACAATAGCGTGGGTCGGAATTAGGAAAAATTACCGCTCCACATCAGAAGTACCCGATCAACCGGCGCCGATCCGGTCGCGCCAGCGGCTCATCTCAGTTATACCTGCGCATACCGGGCTGGGTAGGCGGGCCAACTAAATCACCGGGGCGGGCCAAAGGAACTGGCTAATTGGAAAAGTCCGAGTGGTCGGTAGGGTAGTAGGACTAGTAGCCTACTTGGTTAATAGGCTTAAAGGAATGAAAAGAATCCGGTACAGACAAGGACATGAGCCGCGTTTTTTCAGCTGACCGTTACCCGTGCGTTCCTGAGCAGGGAGTAGCGGCCTGGTGCGCTGACCAATTGGTTGACTGAAAAACCGGAAGACTACCCCATATACCAGGCAGTAAGTTGCTGATTCGACGGGCTGTTCGACTGAAGGTGGGGGGGCTAATCAGCCCGCCTGTAGTCCGTCTGACCGGGGCGGGGCCAGACGGACAACAGGCGCACTAGGGGCGCCAGATCGCTACCGGATCGAGTACGCTTTAACCGTGTTGTGAAAAAAGGTCGGCACGTAGACCACACCGGTTGCCGGGTTGTAGCCGATGTCGGCCGAGCTGATTTTCTGGGTTGACGTGTCGAGCTTTAAATCCGAAGTGCCGTCGGCCCCGATGTACCAAACCTTGCCGCCCCATTCGGTAACCATATAGGTGTTGTTGCCCAGGGCTACAATACCGTCGATACCACCCGATACTTTGCCCAGGGTTTTGAGTTGTTTGGTGCCCAGATCAAAGCTAAGCAGCGAACCGTCGCCATTGCCGATCAGCAGGCGGTTGTTTTCGAACAAGAGGCCGTTTGTGCCCTTTAGGGGCGCTTCGCCCAACACCAGGCTGGTTTTGCCGTTGGCCAGCGCCCACACTTTGCTGTCGTTGGAGTCGGTAATGTAGATCACCCCTTTTTTGGGGTCGACAGCGATGTCGTTCAGAAACTTGGCCCCCTCGATCGGATACCGCTTCTGCACGGCTCCGGTAGCCAGATCGATCTGGGCAACCTGCGTCATCTCGGTGACGTAGAGGCTGTTGCCCAATATACCCATGCCCTTCGTCGAATTCAGCTTGTCGGTAAACTTCAGGTTGATGACCTTGCCATCCAGCCCCAGTTTGGCAATGTAACTGCCGTTGTTGGCCAGTGTGGGGCCGCCGTTGATACACGCCACGTAGAGTACGTTCCGGGCCGGATCGAGCAACACACTTTCCGGGGTGCGCAGGGTCGTATCCGTTTCCCACACCGGTTTTAACGAGACAGACTGGGCAGTCGCCAGCGAAGCCAGCCCGAGCAGCAAGGCGGGAAGTAAGGTCAGGGCAGGTCGTTTCATGAACTAGTTGGTATACAGGGTTGATCGGGCAGTATTGCCGGCGGTGAATGTAGAAAGAACGAACTGATTTTCGGCTGGCTGACGGCTGATTGTTCAGGCTAATGGCAGCCGCAAGCCCAACAACGAGCGCTCACTGGGGTACTTACCAGCGCCCGCGTTGGGGATTGGCCGCGATGGCGGACCGTATGGCTAACGGGATGGGCCAGCGGTGGCGCTTAGGCCTGACAGCCGCCGTGCCACTACAGGCCGCAGGCTAAATCGGGAAGCCGTAGCGACGCAAAACCCGTACTTCTACGTGCTGAAGCGCGCTGGATTTGGCTTACTCTTGTCATATCCTGTACACCAACATCGTCCACATGAACCCTAAATCACGGCCTGAAACGCGTCGATCGGCGCGGTATGCGTTGCTGACGGTACTACTGAGCGTAGCCCTGGGCTCCGTTCGGGCACAAACAGAGCCGGCCCGCGAGACGGCGCTCTTTACGGTAGTCGAACAGCCGCCCGAATTTGTGGGTGGTATGAAAGCGTACGAGTTCTTTATGAAAAGCAGGGTGCGCCAGGTAAAGGACACCGCGCAAGTAAAGCAGACCGGTAAGGTATTCGTTAGCTTTACGGTCACCAGTCAGGGGATTATTGAAGCCGCCAGGGCACTGAACCGGCCGGGATCAACTGAAGCGGCCGAAGCCGTACGGCTGGTGCAAAGCATGCCCCCCTGGAACCCCGGCAAGCAGGCCGGGCGTCCGGTCAATGTCCGGTACAACGTAGTTATCAATTTCAGCGAGCGTTGAGGGGCTTGCCGGGTGTACCGGTCAGTGGTCCGGGTTTCACCTTTCGACGCTGGGCCGATGGGCGGGAGACGGGCCACTGTACAGCCAACGCTACCTCTGTGCGCGCGCAGATGGCCGGTCGCCATTGGTCGGGCACGGAGGGGCCGTAACCTGCCCAAACGGACAGCGGCTGATATGGTCCTGAAGTGGTTTTATTTCCCCACCGTGATACGGGGCGGGTTTCGGCGTTGCTGCGCATACTGACGCAGGTAGGCAAACCAGTCTCGGCTCGAGGTGATCCGGCCTGCTTTGTCCCAGGCGCCACCCGAGTAGTAGGTTAGCTCACCGGATGGGGGCGCATCGAGTCGGGCCAGCAGATGATCGTATCGGGTCAGCATCCGAACGGGCGTATCCGGAAATACACAACCGATGCCCAGTGTACCATCGGCTCCGTGTGCCGGCTCCCAGTAGCCAAGCACCCCGGCCTGTTCGTCGAGCAGTACCGGGCTGGGCTCTTTACGCTGGCTGATGCCGACCACCATTGGCAACGCTTTGCCCGACGTTTGCTCGATGTGTACCTGCACCTTGTTGAGTTGCGAGCCCGCATCCAGCGTAACGGTTCGCACTTCCCGAACCGTTACGCCATGAAACGTGTAGGGGTCGAACCGAACCCGGAAGGTGGTGCGCAGGGGGCCGTTGTCCAGCACTTCCCAGGTTCGGTAGTTGTGTATGAACTGGAGGGAATCGTTCAGAAATACGGCAATGTCGCCCGCGCCGAGGGTCAGCCCCACGTGGTAGTAATCCAGCCCTTCGCCGTGGTCGTTGTGGTAATCATTTTCCTTGTACCATTTATTCAGTATCAGCTGACTGGTTCGTTTGGCCCAGATGTCGGTGCCATACGCATTGTCTGATCGGCCATTCAGGGCTGCGCCATACAGACGAAAGGCTACCCGGTCGTTTTCCCAGGCAAAGTCATCGAAGCGTTCGGGAACAAAGCGGCCGTAGGTTCTGGGCGATGTCGGGGCTGATTTGCCCGCCTGCAGGATCAGGTCAACGGATTGGTTGGGGCCAATGGACAATTGTACCAGTAGTTGCTGCACATCCTTCGTACCGCGTCGTTCCAGCTGGTAGGCCAGGGGTTGCCGGCTACCCCGCTTCACCACCTGGAAATGGGCGGTGTCGATACGGGGATACGCTTTTTTTACCGCAGCCCACGGAATTTCGATGACCTGTTCGGTGAGGGGCACCGCTGCCGGGTTCCTGACCCGGATCGGCGTCTGGGCGCCGGCGAACTGGCTGAGCAGACAGAACGAAACGAAAAATGAAAACAGCTTCATGGTCTTGTTGTCGGATCGGTTTACAGTAAGGCAGCGCCAAATACCCCGGCGCTATCGCCCAGTTTGGGTTTCAAAATGAGCGTTTCCAGCCGGTTGTCATTGAATACGTACTGACGGGCCCGTTCAACGCCTTCGGTGTACAGCAGATCGACGTTGCCGACGCCCCCACCCAGAATGATTGCATCGGGGTCGAGCATATTCACGATGGTCGATATGGCCCGGGCAAAGTAAGTCAGCAGCCGCTCGACAGTGGCGTTGGCAACGGGGTCGATACCCTGGTGGTAGCGCTCAAGAATCTCCTTCAGATTTCGGTTTTTGCCACTCTGTTCGAGGTAAAAACGCTGTAGGGCCGGTCCGGAAATAACCTGCTCGTTACAGCCCCGCTTGCCGCAGTAACAGGCATAGCCGTTTTCTTCCAGGATATTATGGCCCCACTCGCCCCCGATACCCTGCCGGCCGGCCTGTACAACGGCCTGCCCGTCGAGCCCCCGAAAGATTACCCCGCCCCCGACTCCTGTGCCCAGAATGACCCCAAAAACGCTCTGGTAGTCGGGTACAACATCCTGAACAATCCCCATGGTGGCTTCCGACAGGGCAAAACAGTTGGCATCGTTCATGATGGCAATCGTCAGGCCGAGCGCTTTCGACAGGTCGTCGTGAAACGGTCGGCCGTTGATGCAGGTCATGTTCGAGTTCTTCATGGTGCTGCTCGCCGGGTCGATTGTACCGGGCGTACAGAAACCGATGCGTTCGGGGACCAGACCCGTTTCGGTTTTCAACAACTCGACGAGCCGGACAATCTGACTGATGATATGATCATAGCCATAGTGTGACTCGGTATCAATTCGCCGACGAATGAGTACGGCGTTGGGCGAAGGGGCCGACAGCACGACCCCTTCAATCTTGGTGCCGCCCAGATCGATACCCCAGTATGTGCGCCGGGACACGGTGCGCAGGTCTTCCGATAACGTGTTCAAATGCTTGATTTTCAGTAATAAACTTGCCTGCTGGTAACAAGATGGTACCAACTCCGCCAGACCTAGCGCAGTTTGGTGATCGGACAGAAATCCATGTCGCCATAGTCCAGATTTTCGCCGGCCATACCCCAGATAAACGTGTAGTTAGACGTACCTGCTCCGGCGTGGATCGACCAGTTGGGCGAGATGACAGCCTGCTCGTTCTGCATCCAGACCGGCCGTGTTTCCTGCGGCTGCCCCATAAAATGGCAGACACTTTGCCCCTCGGGTACTTCAAAATAGAAATACACCTCCATGCGCCGGTCGTGGGTATGGGCGGGCATGGTATTCCAGATGCTGCCGGGCTTCAGCTCCGTCATGCCCATCTGCAGCTGGCAGGTCGGCAATACGCTGTTAACCAGCAGCTTGTTGATGGTGCGGTGGTTGGCCGTTTCGGGGCTACCCAGCTCGACTACTTCGGCATCGGCCTTCGCTACCTTGCGGGTGGGGTAGGACCGACTGGCCGGCGTCGAGTTCAGGTAGAATTTGGCCGGGTTGGCCGCATCGAGCGACGCGAAGGAAACCTGCTGCGTACCCTGACCAACGTAAAGGGCTTCCTTGTAGCCGAGATAATAAGCAACCCCATCGGCCACCACCTGACCGGGGCCACCCACGTTGATCATACCCAGTTCGCGCCGTTCCAGAAAAAAGGCGGCCTTCAGCTGGGCGGGTGCTTCCAGCGCTATGGGCTCCGTTGCGGGCATTACCCCACCGGTCAGAAAGCGGTCGAAGAAGGAGAGCACCCAGTTGAACTGGCCTGTAACGAACAGCGTGTCGATGAGAAAGTGCTGCCGGATCTGCTGCGTGTCCATCGCCTTCACTTCGGCTGGCGAGGTGGCGTATCGACTGTCGAATGAAATAAGTGGTTTCGCCTGGCCACTGGCAGCGACCTCCTGTTCTGTTTGCATAAACGAGTTGATTAAAAGCTACTCAGGTGAGCGGCTGGTTGATGCGTGCGGTGCGTGGGGACGATCCCCTTTTAGCCCTAAATAGTAACCCGACGGGCCGTAATACCCTTCTGAACGCAGTTTATTGGCGATAAAGGCCCGTATCTGGGCGGTGGTTTTGTCAGCAAACCCGGTTTCCCGGGCCTTTAGCGAGGTGCGTTTACGGCTACCGGTATGGGTTCGACCCGAAACCAGTCGATGTCGGCGTAGCTGCCCGTCCGAACGCCCCGCTGGCTGGTGCAGAACAGACCGACTTTGGCGCTTGTCCATTTCTCCGGCTGTGCCCGGAAGGGTTTACCAATAAGCACATACATCTGCCCATCCAGGCTGTAACTGAACTGACACAGGGCATTGGGGCTGGTTATCTGCACGCGGAGGTAGGCCATGCCCGTCGGCAGGGGTTGTTCGGCAATAACCTGCTCGGGACTTTGGTTCATGGCGTCTTTACAGAAAACCTGCCGCAGTTTGTAGCCCGTACTGTCCCGACAGATTGCCAGATAGCCGTAGTCGTTACCCATCACTACCAGGCCTGCATGCTTACCGGGGGTGCCCCACTCGGCCGTGAGTTTGACGGGGGCCGTAGCCATGAAATCGGGGGCGGGAAATTTCTGCAGCAGGAGGTTGGGGGTTGGCCACAGATTAACGGCTTTTTCGGGCTGAGGAATGGCAAACAGCCGCAACGACCCCTTGCCGCGCATAAGCGCACTCCAGGTTACGCGGGGGTTGGCCTGCCATTGCCACTGTAGCCCCAGCGTATCGGTATCGAAGGCATCGCTGCTGGCGGGGGCAGTTGGGGCTATCTGTTGTTTTACAGCTAGTTTGCGGAAGGTGGTTACGGGTTCGCCCACGCCATTTCCGTCCTGATCCTGACCCATCAGCGGCCAGTCGTTCACCCAGCGCAGGGGCTGGAGGTGTACAATCCGGCCGTAGGCTCCGGCATCCTGAAAATGCATGAACCAGTCTTCGCCAGGTTTGCCACCGGTGGCCGGAACATCGATCCAGGCTCCCTGATGAGGGCCGTTTATGGCTGTTTTTCCCTGCTCCAGCACAATTTTGGCTTCGTAGGGGCCGTAGATGTTCGTTGAGCGAAGCGCCAGCTGCCAGCCCGTTGCCACCCCGCCGGCGGGCGCCAGCAGGTAGTAATAACCGTTTCGTTTGTAGAGTTTGGGACCTTCGAGGGTTGGGTGCTGGTCATGCCCGTCGAATACGTGCTTGCCTTCGTCCAGGACGGCCATGCCATCCGGCCGCATGCGCCGGAGGGTGAGCAAACTGTTGACACCGGCCCGGCTGGCCGCCCAGCCATGAACCAGATACGCCTGCCCGTTATCGTCCCAGAACGGACAGGGGTCGATAATGCCTTTGCCGGCCAGTACGAGTACCGGGGCCGACCAGGGGCCGGTTGGTTGTTTAGCATTCACGACGTAAACGCCGTGGTCGGGATCGCCCCAGTAAATAACAAACTCGCCATTATGGTATCGCATACTGGGTGCCCATACGCCGTAGGCGTGCTGCGGTACATCGAAAAAGTCGGCGGGGAGTTGTTTGGTCAGGGCATGACCGATCAACCGCCAGTTTACCAGATCGCGCGAATGCAGGATTGGCAGACCCGGCATACAGTGAAAGCTGGAGGCCGTCAGGTAGTAGTCGGGCCCCACCCGGATTACATCGGGGTCGGAGTAATCGGCGTTCAGAACCGGATTTCTGTAGGTGCCGTCGCCCTGATCGGGCAACCACACGGGCGCGTTGGCAACGGGTTTCGAGGCCGGTTTGCTGGCCGGAACCGACTGGGCCGTAGCCGACAGAGCGGTTGCCAGCGCAGCCCCACAAAAGAGATAGAAAAAAACGTTCATGCGTTGGGCAGGCCCGGGGCCGATCGGCCCGGCGAAGCGTTTGTGGCTATCGGATTTTATAGAATCGGGCGCCGAACAGAAAAATGACGACGTAGCAGACGATGGGCAGATAATAGGCTGCGGCCACGTCGGTATCGGCGAGCTGACCCATCAGGGGCGGGAACAGCGCACCGCCCACAACGCCCATCACGATAAACGATGAGGCCTGCTGCGTTTTGTCGCCCATCCCCTTCAGGCCCAGGCTGAAAATGGTGGGGAACATAATGCTGAAAAAGAAATTCAGCATCAGCAGCGCCACAAACGAGGGCCAGCCAAAACTTTGCGCGATGATCAGACACATCAGTACGTTGCCCAGCGCGAAACCGGCCAGCAGTTTATTCGGTGCGATGAACCGCATCAGGTAGGTGCCCACAAAGCGGCCAATCATCATCATCACCATACTCAGGGCAAAATAATAGGAGGCCTGTTCGGCTGCGAAGCCCATTTTCTCGACACCATAGTTGATAAAAAAGGCCCATGTTCCTCCCTGGGCCGCCGTGTTGAACAACTGGGCAACCACGGCCCAGATGAAGTGCGGGTACTGCCAGAGACTCCTCGACTGCTGCAACGTATCGGTGGTGGTGGCAATCGCATAAGCATCGGCTTCGGCTTCAAGGGCGTGTGCATCCTGCACCGGCGGCACCTTTACGAAGGAGAACGCAATGGCAATGCTCAGAATAACGGAGCCGATAATGATGTAGAGCATTTTTACCGATTCCAGGTCATTGGAGTGCGTCTGGCCACCCCGCAGAATGAAATAGCCACCGATGAGGGGGCCAATCACCGCGCCCAGACCGTTGAACGACTGCGCAAAATTGATGCGCTGATCGCTGGTTCGCTGATCGCCCAGCCCCGCCACGAAGGGGTGCGCAACCGTTTCCAGCGTAGCCAGGCCGCACGCAAGAATAAAGAGGGCCACCCGAAAAAAACCGAATGATTCGGCGTTGGCGGCCGGCACAAACAGAAAGGCCCCCACCGCATAAAGCCCCAGCCCAAGCAGAACGCCTTTCTTGTAGCCGAACCGCTTCATAAACAAACCCGCCGGAATACCCATGATGGCGTATGCGCCGAAGATGGAAAACTGCACCAGGCCCGACTCGGCCTTGGATACGTGCAGCACATTCTGAAAATGCCGGTTCAACACGTCGCCCATGGTAATGGCAACACCCCAGAGCATGAACAGGGAGGTGACGAAGATGAACGTAATGAGGTACTTTTTCTCGGTAAACGAAGCGGATGGAGCGGTGGTCGGAACGGAACTCGATTGCATGAGGAAAGGATCAGGGCGCTGTAAAGACTATCATCAGGAAATAGACAGCCGCTGGCTTTTTATACCCAACAGCCGAACGAAGTTTTAGCCATCACCTGCAAAAAAAACGTCTCCGACAGCAGTAGAGACGTTTCTTAACCAATCCTACAGGCTATGCACAGGCTTTTCTGTACCCGTGGTGTGGGGTGCGTGCATGGCCCGACCTGGCGGTCTGCCCCGATGCGCCGGCACCGGGCAGACCGCCTGGCTTCGGGCTATAGCGGTGCCAGAACCGGTTTGCCGGCCTGTAGTTTTTTCAGGCGCATCAGGGCCTCGATGTAATAATAATCGGCGTAGTTGATCGAGGCATCGACCTCGCTATTGTTGGGTTTGTGGCCCGTGCTGTGCAACAGAAAGGCATCATTCACCTGGCGGCTCTGGTAGGTGGCCGATGATAAACGTACCAGCATCTGCTCCGCTTTGGCGCGGTAGGTCGTTGCTTTGGCTTTGTCTTTCACCAGCGTCGAGAGTTCGAGCAGGGCCGAGGCTGTAACGGCGGCCGCCGAGGCATCTCGGGGCGCGTTCGGAATATCCGGCGCATTGAAATCCCAGTACGGAATCAGGTCTTTGGGGAGACGCTTCAGGTAGACGTCCGACACCTTCTGGGCGAAGTCCAGAAACGTGGGGTCTTTTGTTTCCCGGTAAACCATCGTATAGCCATATATCGCCCAGCTCTGTCCCCGCGCCCACATCGAATGATCGGCGTAGCCCTGGTGGGTAACGCCCTTTATTTTCCGGCCCGTCTGGCGGTCATACACAACCGCATGATAAGACGTGTAGTCGGGGCGGAAATGGTTTTTCATGGTTGTTGTCGCGTGCGAAACCGCCATGTCGTACAGGCGCTGGCCACCGCCGTTTTTCGAGGCCCAGAACAGCAGTTCGAGGTTGATCATGTTGTCCATGATGGTGTTGTGCTGGGGCCATTCCATGTTCGGTACCGGGCGTGGCCACGACAGAATGGTGCCGACCCTGGGGTTGAAGAGTGTAGCCAGCGTATCGGCGGTTGCCAGCAGGATTTTTTTGTAGGCCTGGTCGCCCGTCAGCCGTAAGCCGTTACCGAAACTGCAATACATCTGGAAACCCAGATCATGGTCGATGGCCGGCTGGTAGGCGAGGGGTGTCAGCTCCCGCGTGAACGAATCGGCTTTGGCTTTCCAGGCGGGGTCTTTGGTGTATTCGTAGAGGTACCAGAGCGTACCTGGCCAGAATCCGCTGGTCCAGTCTTTGTAGCTGATGTAAGTCCAGTTTTTCCTGCCGTTCAGAATGTTACGGGGTAAATTCGGTTCGGTGGCGGGGAGCGACGCAGCGGTTTTGGTTGCCTGCTGCACGCAGTACGTAAGGGCCGTATCGGCCGGAAGGCGGTTTTGAGTCGGGGTGAAACCGAAAAAAAACGCAAGCAGAAAAAGTATGATACTGAATCGGGAAAACGACATGATAGGAATACAAATCAATTATTCATAAATAGACGACCAGAGCCGAACCGTACCCTTTTTTGCCCAACTCATTTGTAGACGTCAGCAAGCGCGCGGCCGGGGCCGTGCGCTTGATCGACTCCCGCCAAACGGGGGAGGAGGGGGGGGCGTACATCAGCCGGGCCTGGCTACTTAACCGGGGTCAGCCAAACGGCCTGACCGCCACGCGGCAGCAGCTTCATCTCCAGCGACTGGCCGGCCGTTACGGTACTGGTCGACACGCGAACCTGCGTTTTAGTCGGCACGGCCGGGTCGTCGGTGTAGCGGTGCGCTACGTAACGTTTCCCCCTGGGCAGAAAATCGAGTGGCAGCGACAGCGTACGGCCGTCGTTGTTGGTGATCGTACCAACAAACCAGTCGTCTCCGCTCCGGCGGGCAATCGTAACGTACTCCCCGATGGCGTCGTGTATCACTTTCGTATCGTCCCAGACGGTGGGTACTTTCTCAAAAAACTCGATTTCGGGTTCGCCACCGTACTGCTCCGGTTTGTCGTACCAGAACACCGATTGCAGCGGACTGTACGAAATGACATTCATCGCCAGCTGGTGCGCATGGGTGTTTTTGAGCCGTTTGTCGTAGTAGCAGATCGTGTAGTCCCCCGCTCCGGCCAGGTAGCGCGTGAAGGGTAGCACCGTGTTGTGGGTGGCATCGGGAAACTCCTCGTTGCCCCGGATACCTTCCTGCGTCAGCACATTGGGATACGTCCGGCTGGTGCCCGTCGGGCGGTATTCGTCGTGGATGTTGACCAGCAGGCCATTGTCCAGCGCTTTTCGTTTAGCTTCCGTAAGCCAGGTCATCCAGCGGTGCGACCCTACTTCCACAAAGCCGAACTTGACCCCCTTGACGCCCCATTTTTTGTACAGCGGAAAAAGCTCGTCCATCTGTTTATACAGTGCCTGCAGGTTCACATATAGAATCACGCCCACGTTTTTCGACTTTCCGTAGGCAATCACCTGGGGCATATCGATGGGGGCCACTACCTGCCGGGCGTCCGAGTTGAAGGTAAATGCCGGGCCGTACCATTTCCAGTCGAACAGCATGTACTGCAGGTTGTGGGCAGCTGCAAAGTCGATGCATGACAAAGCTCCCTGGGTGGTTAGTGTCACCTCCCGCATCAGCTTGCCCGGCCTGATCCAGTCGGTATTGGTCACCGTAGCGGGCGGGTTCAGGTTGAGCATAATATCGTTGTTTTCGAGCAGCGCGCCCAGCCGATTCGCTACCATCACCACCCGCCAGGGCGTACCCACATCCGACATCAGGTCGACGCTCTCGTACAGCGACGTAACAACCGTGTTGGCTTTAGTGGCGGAGAGCTTGAACTTGGTCATGGCGTAGTCGGTCAGTTGCGCTTCGGCCAGCGAAGCATACAAGCCGTTGGGCAGCGACAGGGTGAGCGGGCGTTCCGAGTCTTCGGGCCAGCGGTCTGTTTCACGACCGGACAGGGGCAATGCCTGATAGGCTCCCTGCGCCCAGGCCGTGTACCAGGCTTTGGTATTGGCGGGCAAGGTAAACTCCGAGTTTTCGGCCATCACGCGATAGTACAGACCCCTGGGCTGCTCCGGAAAGAAATACCGGAACGCCATGCCCGCATTATAGGCCCTGAAAATGACGTGCAGCGAATAGTCCGGCGCGTCGGGCTTCTGCAGCTGAATCTCCAGTTGGTTGTACTGATCCCGAATGAGGCTGCGTTCGCCGTAGACTGGCTTCCAGGTCGTGTCTTTCGTCGACTTTACGACGTTTCTGATCACCAGATCGTCGCACCAGCCGGCGCCCAGCGTGCCGGGGGGCGTGGTTACTTTATGGGCCATGGCGTGCTCGAACACGTGATTGTCGATCTGTACGCCCAGCCCCGACTCCAGCATTACGGGTTTTCCGTCGTAGCTGACCCGGTAAGTCATCTGCTTCCGGCCGGGAGCCACTTCTTTTTGCTTAAAAAAGACCTCTAGCTTACCATCGGGTGAAAGCAGACGGGTTTCGGGCGTTTGGGCGAACGCTGTCTGGATTGATAGAACGCAGACAATCAATAAACTAAAACGGAGCATGGGCAAAAGGTTTTGACAGGATTCACAGGATCGACATGATTAATCCGGAGACATCCTGTCAATCCTGTCAAAAAGATTAGTTCGTTTGATCAACATCAATTCGCAACAACTTCCCCGAATCGTAGGCGGGCGAAACGGCCTTATTGTTCACATTAAGTTTAGTTACGTTTTCGAAGCCCAGCGAGGCCTCGATCAGCGGCTGACCCTGTAACTGCACATCGAGTTGAGACCCTGTGCGCGCTGCGTGCAGGAACACTTTAGATAGCGAACTCAGCAGCGGTCTGCCCCGGTGGCGGAGGTAGCTGCCATTGCCGATAAAAACGGAAGAAAGCTGAGCGGGGTCCTGCCGGTTAGTGCCCTCGGGAAAGGTGATGGCCGACAGGTAGGCATCGGTTTCCCAGTCGCCGATGGTTAGGTTGGCGTTGCGGTGCATCAGCCGACCATCGGCCAGCAGGTTGATATACACTTCGGTCACCTGTCCGTTCTGGGTGATGCGCAGGTTCAGGTAGTTGGTACCTTCGAACTTCTCGATGACCGGCAGGTTGGTTCGGCCGGCGGCCCCGTTGGCTCCCGATGAGCCGGTGGCGGTCTGAATCGGCTGGTTCGTGTCGTCGAGCAGCAGAATGGCGCTGACCAGCTTGGTCCGGTCACTCTTTTCGGGCGGAGAGAGGACGTAGTATGGGATTTTGACGTTGGTGGTCCGGTCCTGCAGGCCGTACTCCGTGCGGAACGTCAGTTTTTCGGGGAAATCGTGTGGGTAGCCCAACGGCAGGGTCTCGGGGTAGAGCGGCCGGAACAGGATGGCAGCTTTGTTGTTGGTTATCTCCAGGTCGGGCCCGCGTTTGACGGCTTTGTCGGCGTAATGCAGCAGAAAATCGAACTGGCCGCTCTCGTAGGTTTTCAGGTCGTCGATGAGCAGAATCACGTTACCGATCCAGAGAAAATTCCGGTAGTTCCGCAGAAAGTTGCGCGAGGTGGGCCCGGTAGCATCGGCCAGCAGGTATTTCAGTGAACCGCCATCGAGCAGGTGGTAAAGGTGCCCCGGATTCTTTACGGCATTGTACTGATCGCGGGCATCCTGCGCCTGACCATTGAACAGCACCACGTTGTGCGCCTGACTTTTCACAAAATAGCTGCTGTATTCGGGATTGCCGTAGCCCACGTCACCCCCGTCGATGAGCAGGTATTCGCCCTTGTGGTAGAGCACAAACGAGCCCGCATCAGCGTGGGCATGATTCCAGGTATAGCCGCTTTTTACGCCCAGCATGGTGGCGTCGGGCTTCCAGGACGACCGGAGCATGCCCCAGCCCATCGCGCCATAGATCGCCGAAGGCGGCAGCGAGGGCACGGCCGGAGCGGGTTTACTGTCGGGCTGGTACAGCAGGCCCATGGGCGTGCCGACGTTCAGGTCTTCCCGAAACGGTGTCTTGGCGGTATGCTGAATGTACCAGTAGTAATCGTCGTTGCCCAGCCCCAGCGCCATCATCAGCTTGGCCAGTCGTTCGCCGTTGGCAAAGTCGTTGCTATCGCCGAAGTTCAGCGACAGCAGGGGCTTGTCGCCACTGCGGGGGTAGGCCGTATGCATGAACCAGTCGGCGGTTTTTTGCAGCAGCTTATCGTAGGGCATCGTCAACGGCCCCAGCGCATTTGTGTAGGCCAGCCGGAACTGGATATACTCACCTAGGCCGTAGTTGGCGTAGCTGACACTTTCGTAGAAACCACCCGCCGGGTCGAAGTTGGCGGGTTTGTTCTCCAGTAAACTGCCCGCGAAGGCAAACCACTGCCGACTGTCCTGCATGATGTCGGTAGCCCACTGGCGGGCCTGCGGCTGTTCGTTCATCACCGCGAGCGACGCAATACCTGCTTCGAACACGATAGCCGCCCACCAGTTGTGGCCCATGTTGTCGAGCGATTGAATTCGCCTGGTTTTGGAGAGCCAGTCGCCTGCCGATGGTTCGATCCCCAGCTTCACAATCTGGCCGGCAATGGTACGGCGCTCGTCTGGGGTCAGGGCGTTGTAGATGGCGTCGAATGTAACGGAGGCCGTCCAGTTGTTATGGCTGGTACCGAGTCCGGCATTCCAGCGGGGGGTACGGTCGTCCATGCCGTCCCAGAAAGGGCGGCCGGTTAGGTCGGTGAGCAGCGTTTTGGCCCGGTCGGCATAGCGTTTATCGCCAGTCATCGTATAAGCCAGCGCCAGTTGCTCCATATTGCCGCCTTTAGGGTCGCCCAGCCAGCCCTCACACCGTTTCTGCAGGGCATTCCAGCGATTGGCCAGCAGCGTATCGGTTTTGATACGGGCTTTCAGTCGTTCGGTTCGCTGCGGGGTGTAGAACAGATAAGGATGTTGTTTTGGTTTGTTCGATTGGGCAAGTCCGAACTGGCTGGTTACCAGCAGGCTAAGCATTAGCAGGCAAAAAATAAGCGTTCGCATCATCAACGGATTAGGACATTGGCCGGGGGCTATCACGGCTGGATCAGGATTGTTTGCTCGACAGGGGTGGCCGACTGGATCGCATCGCCGACGCTTGTGCCATACTGCCAGGCTACCACCGTAACCGTTACTGGCCGGCGGCTACGCGGAGGGATGGGGGTAAACACCAGCCGGTTGCCTTCTACAAAGGCGGGCCCCGCCTTCACATAGTAATGCACCGGCAAACCCACGCTCGACACGGCCCGGAGGTCGAGCGATCGGCTGCCTGCTGCCCGAGCGGGCACACGGGTAAACGTGATGTGTTGCGGTTTGCCGGTTGTGTTCGCTATTGGAAACCGCAGATTGGCCTGCTGCACGATGCTTTTGTACTCGGCGTCGCCGTCGTTGGCCGCCAGCAGCCAGATATCGTTCGAGCGTTTCGGATTGTTGAACCCCATCCGATAAAAGCTGAGCTGAAACGTGGTGTCGTTCAGTTTGCGGACCGGGCCGCAGATTCGGGTGATGCGAATGGGCGTGTGGGCATGCGCGGTGGTTTCCCTTACACGCGAGGTGTCGGTAAAAGCGCTGCTCAGCTGAAAGGTAATGCCATCGGCCTCGGGTAAAAAAGGCAGCTGGTAACTGGCGTGGCTCTTGTTAGGTTTGGAGAACGCTCCGTTTTGTCGGAAGCCCAGCTGCTGCGGCTTTTTGGCCCGTGCCTGCCGGTAAATAGCCTCGGTAGCCTGGGCTATCTCCTCATCGAAATACCAGCTGGCTGTTCGCCTGTCGCCTTTATAACGCTGGTACGGGGCCGGAGCCGCCGTAGGAAGGCTGTCTTTTCGCCAGCGGTCCATGAGCCAGCCCTTTTGCGGTTCGATGGGGGTCAGTATCACCGTGTCCGATTGGTTCGATTGGCTGGGCAGACGGTACCGGGCCGCTTTCTGGATAAACAAAGCCAGGTAACGAACCATACTGTCGGAGAAATCGAAGTGGCCCCGGCCGGCATCGGCCAGTAGACTAAACGGAGTTTCAGGGTGATAGGCAACGTAGGCAAAGGCGGGTTTGAGCCGCTCGTCCCACCATTCGTATTCGCCCATCACCAGCAGGCCCGGAACGCCCTCGATGGTTCGCCCGGCCCAGTCAGGATTGGGCCGGCCACTGCCCGTAAGGTTCGTTTGCGGGGCATCGCCATGTACCGAAACGACGGCCAGCGTGCGGCCTGGATTCCAGGCGGCAAAATTCCACGGATAACTCGCCAGCGCTGAATGCCCCAGCGGTACAACCGGGGCAATGGCCAGTTCTGAATAGCCCGACACGTCGGCCAGCCGCTGCATCATGTCCTGAAACTCGGCCCCTGCACCGTTGGAAGTGGCGGTACGTCTCCAGTCGAAGGTCTGGTTGAACATGGGCGTGACCCAGACGATGGCAAAGCCCAGCTGGCCCATGGTCTGTCGGAAATCGGGATGTTCGAAGATGCCTTCTTCGAGCATGTTGTGCTGACCAACCACCACGCCCCGCACGTACGGGCACGTTTCGGGAATCCACAAAAAGGCCTGTGGGTGTTCGTTGGTTTCAGCCGAAACAACGGAAGGTAGGGGCGTCGACCATTGCCAGACCTGCGCCGAGGCCGAAACGGCCACGCAAAGCAGCACCAGTAACCAACCTATGCCCAGCCCATGGCTATTCATACAACGCTTTCCCGACAAATCTGGTCGTGTCTCCTGTCAGGAAATAGACCGCACAGTCCGTGTTATACCCCTGCCGTGGCGTAGAAAAATAAATTGCTCCCGGGGCCATCGCAGGCAGACGAACGGCTATCTCGTTCGGGTCCATCCCGGCGTCAAACCGGTTTGGGCTGATTCATGGAGCCGGACCACCCGACAAGCTAGTGCCTGTTCGCGGCAGCGGCTTCAACGAATAATTCGGAACGAGACAGGCGTGGTCCGGCACCTGAAGCCACTGGTCATACCGACACGACCGCCTACAAAAACGGGAATGGAAGCGCCATCCGCTTCCATTCCCGTTTACAAACGACCACGTTGTCCTGATTATACCTGACTAGGGCCTGATCAGTTTCAGGGTTGCTTTGTCCGTGTTCGTTGTGGCCTGCAGCAGGTAAAGGCCTGCCTTCGAACCAATGGGAATCACGAGTTGCCGCCCAGGGTTGACCATATCGATTTGCTGTTCGAACAGCCGCTTGCCCGTCAGATCGGTCAGCGTTAGCTGAATAACCTGGCCGGAAGCGCCCCCGATTACAACCACAGCCTGATCGCCCAAAACCGGGTTGCCCAGCGCCGTCAGGGTTAGTGAGTCATCGGTATGGCTTCCGATCCGGCCGGCGCCCGAGCAGACTGACTGCCAGCGGTAGGCATAGGTGGCCTCGGCTCCCGACTGGCTGGCTTTCAGGTAGATGACGGGGTTGTCGGTATAGAGCTTCAGGCTAACGGACTGGGCCAAAAAGCTGGTGGTGGGCAGCGTTTCGTTGACGATCTGGAAGGTAATGGGCTGGCCATCGGTGCCCGTGTACCGGGGCGTAAACGTCAGCTGGCGTTCGTGCGTGCTGAG
>NZ_BAAGZE010000019.1:0-105195 GCF_054778875.1 Spirosoma luteolum | reverse complement strand
TTGCTCCACAGGTAGCTTACTCCCGCCGTGGCCGTGCTGCTCAAGGTCACGCTGGTCAGCGTGCAGCTCAGCGGCCCCGTGTTGCTCACCGCCACTGTCGGTGAAGCCACATCCGAAGTCACCGTCGTGCTGGCCACTGCCGTACAGCCATTAGCCGAGGTCACCGTTAGTGAGTACGTGCCGGCTGTGCTGGCGGTCGTCGTAGCGGTGGTAGCCCCGTTGCTCCAGCGATAGCTCACCCCCGCCGTAGCCGTGCTGCTGAGCGTGACGCTGGTCAGCGTGCAGCTCAGCGGACCGTTGTTGCTCACCGATACTGTCGGTGAAGCCACATCCGAGGTCACCGTCGTGCTGGCCACTGCCGTACAGCCATTAGCCGAAGTCACCGTTAGTGAGTACGTGCCGGCCTGATTGACATTGGTGGTAGCGGTGGTAGCGCCGGTGCTCCAGCGGTAGCTCACCCCTGCCGTGGCCGTGCTGCTGAGCGTGACGCTGGTCAGCGTGCAGCTCAGCGGACCGTTGTTGCTCACCGCCACTGTCGGTGAAGCCACATCTGAGGTCACCGTCGTGCTGGCCACCGCCGTACAGCCGTTAGCCGAGGTCACCGTTAGTGAGTACGTGCCGGCTGTGCTGGCTGTCGTCGTAGCGGTGGTAGCCCCGTTGCTCCAGCGATAGCTTACTCCCGCCGTGGCCGTGCTGCTGAGCGTGACGCTGGTCAGCGTGCAGCTCAGCGGCCCCGTGTTGCTCACCGATACTGTCGGCACCGTGGTATTGGCCGTGACGACCGTACTGGCTACGGCCGTACAGCCACTAGCTGACGTAACGGTTAAGGAATAGGTGCCCGCCTGATTGACAATAGCCGATTGCGTAGCGGCCGTCTGTCCGGATACCGTTGTACCGTTTGTACTAAACCGATAACTGTATGAACTACCAAAGGTGCTGATGCTGGCACTCAGCGTGGCGGTTGGCTGCGCACACGTAATCGGTCCATTATTGGCGAGAGTGAGGGTTGGCGTTTGATTGACCGTGACGGTTACCGGATCGCTGGCGCATCCATTAGCCGATACTATCAGCGTATAGGTACCGGGCGTCGACACCGTAATGGTTTGGGTAGTGGCCGAATACCCACCAGGTCCCGTCCACTGATAGGTACTGCCATTCACAGTCGAAGCGCCTGTCAGCTGGGCCTGTCCGCCAGCCAGACAAACCGATGAACCGGTACCCTGCGGTGAGCTGATTGTAGCGACGGGCGTTGGATTGACCGTCAGATTGCCTGTTGCCTGAGCCGCACAACCGATCTGGTCGAAAGCCGCTACTTTAAAGGTGGTGCTGGTTTGAGAGGTTACGGGAAACGACAGGCTGGTGCCCTGCCCGGTCAATACCGTCGATGATGCACCTACGCTCACTGTATAACTCACCGGCGTCGTCATGCCCGTCGTACTGACGGCTACGGTTGACGTTTCGGTTGAGCAGGCGGTAATACTGGCGGGTGTCAGCACAGCCTCGGCTGCGCAGGGGCAATAAAACTGCACATAGTGCGGGCCCGACAGACCCGTGGAGAACGAACGGGTTGTTTCGACTCCGACGCCACCAACGTTCTGATAAACCCGAACAATGTTATTATCAAAGTCGGCGACGTACAGAAAGCCATCCGGGCTGAAATTCAGCCCCTGATAGGGGTTGGGCGGCCGGGTGGCAACGAATGGAATGCCCGTTACGAATCGGGTCTGCGTCAGGGTAGCGGCCGATGATGAGGGAGTTACCCTATCGATAACGGCACTGGTGGTCAGTCCACCCGATACGATGATCGAACTGATATACAGGTTTCCGTCGGGCCCGAGGGTCAACCCTCTGGGTGATTGTGTGGCCGGGTACGCAATCACCGTAGTCTGCGTACCCGCCCCCAGATTACTGATTCGAATCAGCCGCCCGCCACCGTTTGAGTTCAGAAGGCCCTCCGTCACATACAGATCAGTGCCTACAAAGGCAAGCCCCAGAAGACTATGGTTTGCCGAGGTGGGGTTAGTAACGGTATAGGAAGCAATAAAAGCCCCTGTAACGATATTGTACTTACTAATGGTCCGTAAACCGAAGTTTGCTACGTATAAAAAACCATCCGGGCCAACAATCATCTTCTCCGGAAAATTCAGGTTTGAGGCCGTCAGTGTCCGTGAGGTCGTGGTCGATACCAGGCCGGCAGTGCTGGTCAGGTCAAACTCCTTAATATGGTCGGGAGCCGCCCCGGCATTGGCCACATACAGCTTGTCCTGGTAGAGCAGCAGCGAGTTAGGCAGATCGAGCCCCCCAGCCGGCGCCGGAATGAGGGTGTTGATAAAAGCAGAGGTGTTGGCCGCCGTTGTCGAATAAGACGTTACGGTGTTGTTGCCGTAGTTGGCCACCAGCAAGCGGTAGTTGGTACAGTTCTGCGCCTGTACCGAGGGCATTTGCCACAGACTCATCAGGCCACATAGCCACCCGATGGTCATAGCCCGTAGCAGACTTCGGCTGACTTGTTGCGGCTGGTAAAGTCGATTGATCAGCGCGGTAATCTGCCGAAACAGGGGGTTCGTAAACGGTTTTGTCATAGAGTTAGTGGCTTGTCTAAACAGAGCCTCAGTAGTACACATATTCTTTTCACTATAAATCGAAGCAGACCGACCGCCAAAAACCCGGAACGATTATTGATAACCGACGTTTGTAACCGTTTCGACGTTTTCACCACAGGACTAAAGAACTGAGCGAATCCAGATTCTGGACCAATCCATCTGCCTCGCCCGTACCCTTTTCCCGCGACACAACTGTTATAGTTTCGTGTTTATCAATGCCTATGCCCGACTCAAAAACAGGCCGCATGTCCTTATCAAAATGCACACGCTTCGTCAGGTAGCTACTGTCAATTTCTATACCGAATCGAACGGGTTCGCACTCAAAAATTGCCGGGTTCGACCTCAACCTGCCTTCTCCTGATGCCTTCTTACACCATACTGCAACAACACGACCCGGCGCCGGCCGCGATTCCGCCATTTGCCAGCGATGGGTTTCTGTTCAACGATGCCGACCACCTCTGCCAGCAGCAGAACGGTGGGCTCCACCTGCTCACGGCCCTGAACCAGACCACCCGGCGGGCCGACGGGCGCTGTGCGTTCTTCATCAGTTCGTCGGGGGCGGTCAGCCCAAAGGCAGCTCCCTTTGGCTCCGTCGAGTTTACCCGGCAGCTCCCCGATGCGATCCTGAATCAACTCCTCATCAGCCTCGCCGACAGTGCCCGGTCGCTGGGCGTTTCGTCGCTCCGGCTGGTCAACTATCCCGACTGCTATGCGCCCGACCAGGCCCGGCGGCTCTGCGATCAATTGCTGGGGCAGGGCTTTCGGCTGGTCGATACAAACGACAACTTCTACCTGCCCGTTGGCGACGAACCGTTCGCGCTGGGTGTCGATGCGGCCGAACGACGGCGGTTGCGCAAGTGCCGGCAGGCGGGCTTTCGGGTCGAGCGCTGGCAGCAGCCCGATGCGGCCCTTGTCAATGCGTTTATCGGGCAGATTCGGCAGCAGCGCCGGCACGCCCTCACCCTGGCCCCGGCCCAGCTTGCTACGCTGCTTCATCAATTCCCCGATCAGTTTCAGGTGTTTACCGTGCGCGATGCCGGGCAGCTGGTTGCCTTAAGTGTAACGGTGCGCGTCAGGCGCGACATTCTGTACAATTTTCTGCCGGTATCCGACCCGGCCTACGACGCCTTCAGTCCCATGGTGCTGCTCACCGAAGGCCTTTACGCGCACTGCCAGCAGCACGCCATCGGCCTGCTCGACCTGGGTGTATCGCTCGACAGCAACCGCCTGCCCAAGCCCAGCCTGATGCGTTTCAAACGGAATCTGGGTGCGCAGACATCGCCCAAACGGGTGTTCGAGAAGGTGCTGTAGCGAGCGGGGCCGGCATGACGGTCTGCTCTTTTTTTCGTTATTTTGCTCCCAAAAGGCTTACCCACCGGGGTAGCGGCTGCATGATCGAGCAAGGCGTAAAATCAGTAACTCAATGGGTAAGCAACCTGCTGGCATCCGTGCTGTCACTCCTGAAAGTGGCTGTTCGGCTCCGGTATCGTACGCAGTTGCCCGCCCGTCGACAGCCCGTTTGCGCCGTACTGGGCAATGGCCCATCGCTCAACGAGTCGCTCCGGCTCCACACCGACTTTTTGCGGCAGACCGAACTGGTGTGCGTCAATAACTTTGCCCACTCACCTGTGTTCGCACAGCTGCGGCCGCAGAACTACGTACTCTTCGATCCGGCTTATTTCACCTACGCCGGCCTGCCCACCGACCGCGCCGACATCCGGCAAACCGTAACGGCACTGGCCGAACAGGTCGACTGGCCGCTGACCCTGTACGTACCGCAGTTTGCCCGGGGCTCCTGGCTCACCCAGCGGCTGGCCGAGAAAAACCCCAACATTCAGCTGGCCCCGTTCAACTACACCGTCGTGGATGGTTTTCGGGCGCTGCGGTTCTGGCTCTGCGCGCGCGGGCTGGGCATGATGCAGGCGCAGAACGTGATTATTGCCACCCTGAGCCTGATGATCAACCGCCGGTTCGATACCATTTACCTGTTCGGGGCCGATACCTCGTGGCATGAGCAGATCCGGGTCAGCAACGAGAATCAGCTGCTGATGCAGCAAACCCATTTCTACGAAAAAGCCGACCAGGTGGCCCATGTGCCGGTTTATGCCGATGCCCGGCAGCAGCACAGCTGGTCGATGGCGTCGCAGTTTCTGTCGATCCATAAAGTGTTCCGGGGCTACGACCGCCTGGCCGACTACGCCCGCCATCGGGGCGTGGCGGTGTTCAACGCCAGCGCCCGGAGTTATATCGATGCCTTTACGCGGGTGGCCCTTCCGCCCGGCCCGTCCAGTTCTGTTCGTACCACCACGCCCGGCTCAACGGTGAGCCCGGCAGCCTAATTTGTCTATTCTGTCTATGCTTGACTTAACCAATAAATCCATTCTGATCACGGGCGGCACCGGCTCGTTCGGCAAGAAGTTCGTCGAAATGGTGTATAAGCGGTATCCCAACCTGAAGCGGCTCGTGATCTATTCGCGCGATGAGCTGAAGCAGTTCGAGATGAGTCAGCACTACCCGCAGTCAACCTACAAGTCGATCCGGTTTTTCATTGGCGATGTGCGCGATGCCGACCGGCTCCGGCGGGCCTGCGAAGGCATCGACATTATTATTCACGCGGCCGCGCTGAAACAGGTGCCGGCGGCCGAGTACAATCCCATGGAGTGCATCAAGACCAACGTTTTCGGCGCCGAAAACGTGATCAATGCCGCCATGGACAACGGTGTGCAGCGTGTGGTAGCCCTCTCGACCGACAAGGCAGCCGCCCCCATCAACCTCTACGGCGCCACCAAACTCTGCTCCGACAAACTCTTCGTGGCGGCCAACAACATGAAGGGCAGCCGCGATCTGCGCTTCTCGGTGGTTCGCTACGGCAACGTGATCGGCTCGCGCGGGTCGGTTGTACCGTTTTTTCTCGACAAACGGCACGATGGCGTACTGCCCATTACGCACCCCGACATGACCCGCTTCAACATCTCGCTCGAAGAAGGCGTCGACATGGTGCTGTATGCGCTCGAACACGCCTGGGGTGGCGAAATTTACGTACCTAAAATTCCGTCGTACCGCATCACCGATGTAGCCACCGCCATTGGCCCCACCTGCGAGCAGCAGCTGGTTGGTATCCGGCCGGGCGAAAAGCTGCACGAGGAAATGATTACGGAAACCGACTCGCTCAATACGATCGAAACCGACAAGTACTACGTCATTACGCCGTCGACGCCAACCTGGAGCATGGACGACTATATCCGCGCGTTCAACGGCCGGACCGTCGAGATGGGCTTCAAATACAACTCGGGTACCAATACCGACTGGCTGAATGTCGAGCAGATCCGCGATCAGATCCGGCAGCACGTCGATCCCAGCTTCTCGGTCTGACGCATCCGTCCGGCTCCGTCCCGTTACTACCTGACCACGCTCATGCATACCCCGATTCCATACGGCCGGCAGCACATTACCGACGCCGATATTGCGGCTGTCAACGAGGTGCTGCGCGGCCCCTTTCTGACGCAGGGCCCCACGATCGGCGCGTTCGAAACGGCTTTTGCCGATTATATCGGCGCGCCGTATGCCGTAGCGGTAGCCAACGGCACCGCTGCCCTGCACCTGTGCTGTATGGCGCTGGGGGTTGGCCCCGGCACCCGCGTCATCACCACACCCATCACGTTTTCGGCCTCGGCCAACTGCGTGCGCTACTGCGGGGGTGAGGTCTACTTTGCCGACATCGACCCCGAAACGGCCCTGCTCGACATCAACACTGTGCGCGCCCTGATCGAGCAGCATCCGACCGGCTATTTCGCCGGCATCATCCCCGTCGATTTTGCGGGTTACCCGGTTGATCTGGCGGCTTTCCGGGCGCTGGCCGACGCGCATGGGCTGTGGCTGCTCGAAGACAGCTGCCACTCGCCGGGTGGTTCGTTTACCGGCCCCGACAGCCAGGTGCACCGCTGTGGCGACGGGTCACTGGCCGATCTGGCGATTTTCAGCTTTCACCCCGTCAAGCACATTGCGGCTGGCGAAGGGGGGATGATTACGACCCGCAGCGAAACGCTGTACCGCCACCTGCTTCGGCTGCGCACCCACGGCATCACCAACAAGCCCGGCGACTTTACGGAGCCCTACCCCGGCGAACCCGAGCGGGGCGGCTGGTATATGGAGCTGCAGGAGCTGGGCTACAACTACCGCCTGACCGATTTCCAGGCCGCGCTGGGGCTGAGTCAGCTGGGGCGGGCCGATGCCATGCTCGACCGTCGGCGCGCCCTGGCCAAACGCTACGACGCGGCCTTTGCCGACAGCGCCGTTACGACCATTGTGCCACCCGCGGGCGTGGGCCACGCCTACCACCTCTACGTGGTGCAGGTCGACAACCGCAAGGCGCTGTATGATTTTCTGCGGAGCCGCAACATCATGGCGCAGGTACACTATATACCCGTGCACCTGATGCCGTATTACCGGCAGTTTGGCTGGCAGCCCGGCGATTTCCCCCAGGCCGAACGCTACTACGCCCGCTGCCTGAGCCTACCCATGTTTCCCACCCTGACCGACGACGAACAGGATTTTGTGATCGAGTCGGTGCAGGCGTTTTTATCCGGTTTGTAGGTTGTGGTTCATGGGTAGCTAGCGCCAGGCAAACCACGAACCACAGACGACAAACCACAAACTTCTTTTTCATGACCCATCAGGAACAATTCTGGGCTGGCGAATTCGGCCAGCACTATACCGACCGAAATACCCGCGACCGGGCCGACTGGGACGCCTTTTACCGGCAGAACTGGGGCCTGACCAAGACCGATATGAACGCGGCTTTTCTGGCTGACCTGCCCCGCGATGCGCGCATTCTGGAAGTTGGCTGTAACACGGGCATGCAGCTGCGTGGCCTGCAGGACATGGGGTTCACCAACCTCTACGGCGTTGAACTGCAGCCCTACGCGGTCGAGAAGGCCAAGCAGCAGACCCAGTACATCAATATTATCCAGGGGTCGGGCTTCGAGTTGCCCTTCCGCGACAACTACTTCGACGTGGTCTGCACCAATGGCGTGCTGATTCATATCGCCCCCGACGACCTGCCCCGCATCATGGGCGAAATGGTTCGGTGCAGCCGGCAGTTTGTGTGGGGTTTCGAATACTACAGCCCCAGCCTGACCAGCGTACCCTACCGCGGCAACGACGGTTTTCTGTGGAAGGCCGACTACGCAGCGCTGTTCCGGCAGCAGTTTCCACAGCTGACGCTGGAAAAGCAGACCCTGTATCCGTATATCAACGCGGCCGAAAGCGGCAATCAGGATGTCATGTACCTGTTACGGAAAGCGTAAATGACAGCCGTCGCCATCATCACGGCGCGGGGAGGCAGCAAACGCATCCCGCGCAAAAACAGCCGGTCGTTTCTGGGAAAACCCATTATGGCCTATCCCATCGAAGCCGCCCGGCAGTCGGGTTTGTTCGATACGGTGATGGTATCGACCGATGATGATGCGCTGGCCGAACTGGCGCTGTCGCTCGGAGCCACGGTGCCGTTTCGCCGGCGCCCCCAAACGGCCGATGATTTTGCCACAACGGCCCAGGTGCTGCAGGAAGTATTGACCGACTTTGCCGACCGGGGGCAGGTTTTCGACCGGGCCTGCTGTCTTTACCCGACGGCGCCCTTCATAACACCCGACCTGCTGCAGCGCGCCTTCTCGATGCTGGCCGACCACGACTTCGACACGGTTTATCCGGTACAGCCGTTCAGCTTTCCGGTGCAGCGCGCCATCACGCTCAACGGCAGCCGCGTGGCCTGGCTGGCGCCCGAACACGCCCTGACCCGCTCGCAGGATCTGACACCGGCCTACCACGATGCCGGGCAGTTCTATGCCTTCAACACCAGCCGGTTTCGGCAGTCGGGTCAGCTCATCACGGCCAACTCGGGCGGGCTGGTCATTCCCGAACTCCACGCCCACGATATCGACACCGAAGCCGACTGGCAGATTGCCGAGTTTAAATACCGGCTGATGCAGAATGAGGGGATCGGTTTGTAGTTTGTAGTTCATCCCACTGGCCATGCACAGTATACCGTTTACAGTATACTGTATACCCTAAACTATATACCCTACTTCACTGCTTATGAACCGCATTCTATTCCGGGCCGATGCCGATGGCCAGCTGGGTATGGGCCACGTGATGCGCTGCCTGGCGCTGGCCGACATGCTCGACGACCAGCACGATCGGTATCTGGCTATCGTAACGCCCGCCCCATCGGTGCGCGCGCTCATCGAGGAGGCCGGCCTGACAGTGATCGAACTGCCAGCTACCGGCACCGGCCCCGCCTTTCTGGATCAGCTGACCGAACACGACGATGTGGTGCTGGACGGCTATACGTTCAGCAAGCCGTTCCAGCGCGCCATCCGGGCCCGGGCAGGACGGCTGTTTCTGATCGATGATTTGCTGGATGGCCACCAGGTGGCTCAGACAATCATCAACCACGCGGGGGGCATCTCGCCCGGCGACTACGACGCCGACCCCGAGACCCATTTTTGTCTGGGCCCCCACTACGCGCTGCTGCGGCCGGCTTTCCTGCAGGCGCGGGGCTACGGCGAAACACCCACCGAGGGGCCTTTTTTCGTGAGCATGGGCGGGGCCGATGTCCACAACGTATCGCTGACAGTGCTCCAGGCCATTCAGCAGCTCGACGCGTCGCAGGCGGTACAGGTGGTGCTGGGGCCGTTTCATCCGGGTCGCCCGCTGATCGAGGCCTTTCGCGAGCAGCTGCCCAACCTGACCATTCTGCAAAACCTGAGCGCCGACGACATGGCCGACCAACTGCAGGCGTGCAGTCTGGCCATTACGGCCTGCAGCACCATTGCCTACGAGGTCTGCGCCATCAACCGCCCCCTGATCGGTATTATGACCGCCGACAATCAGGACCGGCTGGCCCGCTTTCTGAGCGACGAAAAGCTGGCGCTGTCGGTTCATTTTCCGCATCAGCTCAGCCGGATGACGCCCTCGGTATCGCTCGAAACGATGCTGAAGCTGGCGATTCAGGCCGCGCAGTTTTCGCCCGAAACAGTCGAGGCTTCGCTGGCCAGTCAGCGCCGGTACTTCGACGGCCAGTCGCCCGACCGCTTCCGGGCGCTGTTTGCCCGCTGACCTGATCCGTGTCCGACAGCGACCCGGTTTAGTTCGCCCGTCGGGCCGTTTGCCGGTTAGCTGTACCCCATCAGCCCGCTTTGGGCCTGATAGCCCAACGCCCTTCCCAACGCCACGCAGCATGCCCCTGACCCACCGCCCCGCCCAGCCCGCCGACTCGGCCCTGTATTTCGACTGGGCCAACGATCCCAACACCCGCCGGCAGTCGTTCAGCACCGCACCCATTTCGGCCGAGACTCACGCGGCCTGGTTTACACGCAGGCTTGCCGACGCCGACACGCTGTTGTTTGTGTTTGAACAGGAAACCGGCGAAGCCGTGGGGCAAGTGCGATTTGAGCGCCGGCCCGATGCCGATATGCCCGACGAGGTGATTATTGGCCTGTCGGTCGATGCCCGGTTTCGGGGGCAGGGGCTGGCCAGCCAGCTCATTCGGCAGGGGTGCGCGGCCTGCCGCGACCAGTGGGGGGCCGTGCCGGTGCATGCCTACATCAAACCGGCCAACCAGGCATCGGTGCGGGCCTTCGAACGGGCCGGCTTCACATTGTTGGGCGAAAGCGGTAAATTTACCGATTCAGAACTCGGCCAGCCGAGCTTGCTTTACCTCAATCGTCCATGAGCAGTACCCAGTCTATACAGGTTGCCCATCAGCAGATCGGAGTCGGCCATCGGCCCTTCGTGATCGCCGAAATGTCGGGCAACCACAATCAGTCGCTCGAGCGGGCGCTGGCTATTGTCGACGCCGTTGCTGATACCGGCGCCCACGCCCTCAAGCTACAGACCTACACGCCCGACACCATCACGTTCAACGGCGGATCGGACGAGTTCTACATCCGGGACGACAAATCGCTGTGGGCCGATAAAAACCTGTACAAGCTGTATCAGGATGCCTATACGCCCTGGGAGTGGCACGCCCCCATTTTCGAGCACGCCCGCAAAAGGGGGCTGATTCCGTTCAGCTCGCCCTTCGATACCACCGCCGTCGACTTCCTCGAATCGCTCGACGTACCGCTCTACAAGATTGCGTCGTTTGAAAACACCGATCACATCCTGCTCAAAAAGGTAGCTCAGACGGGCAAGCCCGTTATCATGAGCACGGGCGTGGCATCGGTTGCCGACCTCGAGGAGTCGGTGAAGGTACTGCGCCAGCACGGCTGTACCCAGCTGGTGCTGCTCAAGTGCACCAGCACCTACCCGGCCACGCCCGAAAGCACCAACCTGCACACCATTCCGCACATGCGCGACCTGTTCGACGTGCCGGTGGGCCTCTCCGACCACACCATGGGTATTGGCGCGGCCGTGGCGGCCGTGGCGCTGGGTGCGGTGGTGCTCGAAAAGCACGTCACCCTGCGTCGGGCCGACGGTGGGGTCGATTCGGCCTTCTCGCTCGAACCCGACGAGCTGAAAGCACTGGTTATCGAAACCGAGCGGGCGCAACTCGCCATGGGCCAGATCAGCTACACGCTGACGCCCAAAGAGTGCAAAAGCCTGCAGTTCAAACGGTCGCTGTACGTGGTGAAACCCGTGCAGGCCGGCGAAGCCTTCACACCCGACAACGTGCGCAGCATCCGGCCCGCCAACGGCCTGCACACCCGCTATTACGACACCGTGCTGGGCCGCACCGCCACGCAGGACATCGCAGCCGGCACGGCGCTGGCGTGGGAGCTTATTGCGAATGAGTAGTTGAGTGATTGAGTGGTTTGCCGGAGCCAGTTACTGGCCTACAAGCATCCGAGCGATTCATGGCCGGCCACTTCATCACTCAATCGCTCATTCACTCTTTCACTCACTGACCCCGATGGGCATCATCAAACGGCAGACCATTCAGAGTTCGGTCTATACCTACGCGGGGGTAGCCGTGGGGTTTCTGACGCAGGGTCTGTTTTTTCCAAACCTGTTCAGCAAGGCCCAGATCGGGCTGCTGACGCTATTGATTTCGCTGTCGCAGGTGCTGACCCAGGCCAGCTCGCTGGGGTTCAACAGTGCCGGCGGACGCTATTTTCCCTATTTCCGCAACGCCGACCGACAGCACAATGGTTACCTGCTCATCAGCCTCGTAACGATGCTGCTGGGCTTCGGGCTGTGTGTGCTGGGGCTGTGGCTGGCCCGGCCGCTGGTACTGGCGCAGTACGCCGAAGCCTCACCCCTCTTCGTCGACTACTATTACCTGCTCATTCCGCTGACGCTGTTTTCGCTGGGCTTCTCGGTATTCGACAACTACGCCAAACTGCTCTACGACCCCGTTACGGGCACCCTGCTCCAGCAGTTTGTGCTGCGCGTACTGATTCTGCTGGCGGGGGTGCTGTACTGGCTGGGCTGGGTTACGTTCGGGCAGTTTATGGGCGTGTGGCTGCTGGCTTTTCTGATCACGATGGTGCTGATGATTAGCCGCGTGGCCCGCGACGAAGCGCTGTTTGTAGCCCGTCGGTTCGTGGCCGTTGCTCCGCAGCTCCGTCGGGATCTGATGCGCTATGCGGCCCTCAGCCTGGCCACCGCCCTGTCGTCGCAGGTGATTCTGGCCATCGATAAGGTCATGATCTCGAATAAGCTGGGGCTATCCGACACGGGGGTCTACGGCACGGCCTCCTACTTTGCCGCCGTGATTGCGGTACCGGCCACGGCGCTCTACAAAGTGTCGGGTACGCTCATTGCCGAGTCGTGGAAAGTAAACGACCGGCAGAATATTGCCATGATCTACCGCAAAAGCTGCCTCAACCAGCTCATTGCGGGCTGCCTTGTCTTTGTGGGCGTGGCGGCCAACCTGCCGGGTATTTTCCGGTTTTTGCCCGCTGGCTACGACTCGGGCTACTACGTGATTCTGTGGCTGGGGCTGGGCAAACTGATCGATATGGCCACCGGCGTCAACGGCATGATTCTGTCGACCTCGCGCTACTACGCCTACGATTCGCTTTTCTTTATTCTGCTCATCTTCATCACCATTGCCGCCAACCTCTGGCTGATTCCGGCCTACGGTATCACGGGTGCGGCCATCGGCGCAGCCCTGGCTACGGGGCTGTTCAACCTGGCCCGCACGCTGTTTGTGGGGTTTGCCTTTCAGATGCAGCCGTTTTCGTGGCGCAATGGCGCCGTGGTGCTGATTGGGCTGGCCGTGTGGTGGGTGGCGGTGCAGCTCCCCTACCCGGCCACGGGTGCACCCATCTGGGCCATTCTGTTCGACCTGGCCTGGCGGTCGGCGCTCATCGCGGGCCTGTTTCTGGGGGGTGTCATCGGCCTGCGGCTGTCGCCCGACGCCAACGAACTGCTGGCAGGGGCCTGGCAACGCATCCGGCGGGTTCGCTAACAACGCCTATCTTTGTCTTTTGAGAAGAAAGAGGCAGGACGGTAGACGAAAGACAGGTGGTCGTTACCTGTCGGTTTTTCTCTTCTTTCCTCTGTTTTCTTTCTTCCCCTATCTATGCGAAAACTCCTGATCGATCTGTTCGGCCTCGACCGACTCTATAAGATCCGTAAATCGCGGGTGGTCAACTATCTGCCCCGCATCCGGCAGGCAACCCGGGCCTATAACTACCGCTACGGGCAGATTCTGCGCTGGTCGGTCGACTCGCGCGAAGACACCAACTACACCTACGCTCTCACCGACGATAGTCTGCTCTATCTGGCCCACACGGTAGCGGTGGTAGCCGGCGTGTCGCCCCAGACGGTGATGACTTATATCCGGGAAGCCCAGACCGATACCGTACTGCGCGATTATGTTCTCGAAAAAACCCGCACCTCGTCGTACCGGCGCGTGGCCGATCTGCGGGTCGAGTTTGGCCGGCGGCTGGGCTGGTACGCGCTGACGCGTATTCTGAAGCCGGGTGTGGTGATCGAAACGGGGGTCGATAAGGGACTGGGGGCGGTGCTGCTCTGTTCGGCGCTGCTGCGCAACCGGGCCGAAGGTGCTCCGGGCCGCTACTACGGTACCGATATTGCCCCCAAAGCCGGCTACCTGCTCGACGGGGTGTACCGCGAGGTGGGCGAAGTGCTCTACGGCGATTCGATCACGAGCCTGCGGGCCTTCGCGCAACCCATCGATCTGTTTATCAACGACAGCGATCACTCGGCGACCTACGAGCTGGAGGAATACAAGGTGGTGCTGCCCAAACTCACGCCGAAGGGTGTGCTGCTGAGCGACAACGCCCACATTGCGGCTTCACTGGCGCAGCTCTCCCTCGACACCGGCCGCCGGTTTGTCTACTACCCCGAAGTCCCCAAAGACCACTGGTACCCCGGCGCGGGCATTGGCTTTTCTTTTCAGTAATACGGTTCACCGTTTTCAGTTTACGGTGTGGTTCTCCGCATCGCACCAGGTCTAGTGGCCGATACGCTGAGATGGCGGATGGCGCAGGCGAAAAACCGAAAACTGAATACCGTTGCCTGTAAACTGTACCCTCATTATGTGGCTTTTCAAATACCTCTTTACCAATCTGTACCGGGCCTTGCAGACGCCGAATGGCCGGCGGATGCTGTGGCTGTTTCTGCGCTATGCCGGGCGACCACGCCACCAATCGGGCGTGATTCCGTTTCTGAACTACCGCTTTCAGGTACCCGATGCGCTGTCGTTTGCGTGGCAGTTCAAGGAAATTTTCGCCGATGAGTCGTACCGCTTCAACACCACGGCGGCTACGCCCGTAATTCTCGACTGCGGGGCCAACATCGGCACCAGCCTGGCCTATTTCCGGCAGACCTACCCAACGGCCCGGATTCTGGCATTTGAGGCCGACCCGGCCATTGGCGCCATCCTGGCCGAAAACCTGCAAAAAAATCACATCAGCGACATCGATGTGGTCAACAAAGCGGTCTGGATCAACGACGAAGGCCTTGATTTTGGCAGTGGCGACGCCGATGCGGCCTCGATGTACTCCGAAACCGGCCGTCGGCGCGTGCCGTCGGTGCGGCTGCGCGATTACCTGCTGCGCGAAACCCGCGTCGATATGCTCAAGATGGATATCGAAGGCGCCGAGACCGAGGTGCTCGCCGACTGCCACGACGCCCTGGCCCACGTCCGAAATCTGTTTATCGAATACCACGCTTACATCGGCCATCCGCAGGCGCTGGGTGCCATCGTGCAGCTGCTCGAAACAACCGGCTTTCGGTATTACATCGACAGCAACCAGGGGCGCACCCGACCGCTGGTGAACCACCGCTACCGGGGCAACGACCTGATGGATTTGCAACTCAACATTTTCGCTTACCGTCCGTGAACGTTGTCCACCTCAGCACCTACCACCTCGCGGGCGGGGCTGGCGTAGCGGCTACCCGGCTACACCGGGCCATGCTGGCGCAGGGCGTAGCGTCGACGCTGCTGGTGGGTATTCCCAACCGGCTCGAGCGGCACCAGCCCGAAGCGGGCGTACGCTATCTGGCCAACAACATGCTGGCCGAAAACACAGCCTTTGCCCGGTTTGCGGCCGAGCGACTTTTTTTTCTGCCCTACGAACGCAGTGCCGAGGTACGATTCGCTTTTTCGCCGGCCGTATTCGGCACCAGCCTGACCTTTCATCCAATCATTCAGGAGGCCGACGTGCTGCACCTGCACTGGATCAACTTCGGCTTCCTGTCGCTGTCGGGGCTGCAGGCACTGCTGGCGCTGGGCAAACCCGTAATCTGGACCCTGCACGACCAGTGGGCCTTCACGGGCGGCTGCCACTACAGCCGTGGCTGTACGCACTACCTGAGCCACTGCCACCACTGCCCCTACCTGAAAAAACCGGGTGCGCATGACCTGGCCTACCGGCGGTTTGCCCGCAAGCAAACCCTTTTTGCCAATACGCGGGTGCACTTCACGCCCCCGAGCCAGTGGCTGGCCGACGATCTGAAGCAATCGGCGCTGTTGGGGCAGGCATCGGTAACGGCCATCCCCAACACCATCGACCAGTACAGCTTCTGCCCCGTCGATCGGCGCGATGCCAACGCCCGGCTCGACCTGCCCGACACAACGGTGCCCCGGCTGCTGTTTGGCAGTGCCAACGTGACCGACGAACGGAAAGGCTTCCGCCTGCTGATCGATGCGCTTAAAACGCTGCGCCAGCGCCAGCCCGACCTGACGCTCGAACTGCTGGTTTTTGGCAAGGGTAAAACGTATCTGGTTGGGGAAAGCCCTTATCCGGTACGGCTCCTGGGCCAGCTCGACACCGTCGACGACATTGTGGCGGCTTACAACGCGGCCGATGCCCTGGTCGTACCCTCGCTGGAAGATAACCTGCCCAACACCATCATGGAGTCGCTTAGCTGCGGCACACCCGTTGTGGCGTTCCGTACCGGGGGCATTCCGGAGATGGTTGTACCAGGCGAAACGGGATATCTGGCCACCACCGGCTCGACCGATGAACTGGCCGACGGCATAGCGCAGCTACTGGCGCACCCGCATCCCCACCAGCTACGCCACAACGCCCGCTACTTCGCCGAAACCCACTACGCCGAAGCCGTGGTGGTGCAGCAGTATCTGACTATTTATCGATCAATGAGCGATTTATATTGAGTGGTTGAGTGAATGGATGATTGTGTGTGGATGATCTACCACCTAGTTAACCGACAACTCGCTTTCGTATCTGGTTAGCCCACCAACCTGCTCACTCTCATTACTGGTACTCAATCACTCACCAGTTCATTCAACCACCAATCCACTCAATCACTCAATAACACCTCCATGCCCGCCCTTACCATCGTCAATCGACACTATCCGCCGAACCCGGGCATAACGGGGGAGTCGGCCTGGGATCTGGCCCGGTATCTGATCGAGCAGCACGGCATCGAGGTCGTGGTGGTGCATATCGAACGCACGTACGACGGTGGGGGAGCCATCCGGCAACCGGTGGGCGAAACCCACGCCGTTCGGCCGATCTATGCCGGCAAGAACGGCTTACTCAAACTCGTGGCCGGACTGCTTGATGGCTTCCTGCTTATCCGGCGGGCGTTGCGGGTGCGCCGGGGCCCCCTTCTTATCATGACCAGTCCGCCCATGCTGCCTTTCTGGGCATCGCTGCTGCTGCGCAACATACCCTACTGGCTCTGGTCGATGGATCTGTTTCCCGAAGGCTTTGCGGCCGAAGGCAAGATTAGCCCCACCAACCCCGTCTACCGCTGGATTATCCGGCAGACGTACCGCCGACCGCCCCGGCAGCTGGTGGCGCTCGGACCCCGGCAGGCCGCCCACCTCGAAACCCTGTACGGGCAGCCTATTCCGACGACGGTGCTGCCCTGTGGCGTGCTGATGCACCAGGAGCGCGACCCCGCCTGCCCCGCCTGGCGCAACCCCGCCGACGGGCTGATCTACCTGGGGTATGCCGGCAACGTGGGGCAGGCCCACTCGGCCGATTTTCTGCTCAGCGTTATCCGCAACCTCGATCCAGCCCGGTTTCGGCTTGTGCTGGCTCTCTACGGCACCAAAGCCAGCGCCGTACTGCGGGCCGCCGAGGGGGTGGCCGGCATCATCAAACTGGCCAGTATACCGCGCAGCCAGCTGCACTACCTCGACGTACAACTGGTGAGCCTGCTGCCCGAGTGGACGCACATTGCCGTACCCTCCAAAGCTATGAGCGCCGTGGGCGCCGGCTCGCCGGTACTGTTCTGTGGCGATCCCGACAGTGACAGTTACGGGCTGCTGCAGGAAGCCGCCTTTCTAATCGATGCCCGCCAACCTATCGAACCAGCCGTAGCGGCCTTTCTGGCATCGCTCACGCCCGATCGTGTACGGCAGGGGCGGCAGGCGGCCGAGGCTGTTGCCGCGCGGTTGCAGCAGTCCGTGCGGTCCGCATATCAGACAATTGCGGGCCTTATTGAGGGGTATAGCAACGTCCGCTAAGCCTTATGGTATTGCCCAGAAACGCTAATTATGAATTTTTTAAATTTTTAGCCGAAAAGGGGCGATTCGTTGGCCAGGTGTACATTTTACAGAAGAATGCCCATAAATTTGAGCCGAAAACCTAAATCGAAGCGACCTGTTTGTCCTTTTTCCGTTATAAATTAGTCTTTAACCTATGAAACGAATAGCTGTTTTTACCTCGGGTGGCGACGCGCCGGGTATGAACGCCTGCATCCGGGCCGTGGTCCGGGGCGCGGTCTATCACGGTATCGAAGTATTCGGAATTCGCCGGGGGTACAGCGGAATGATAAATGGGGATATCTTTCAGATGACCTCCCACTCGGTAAGCAACATTGTGCAGCGCGGGGGGACCATTCTGAAATCGGCCCGCAGCAAGCAGTTCATGACGCCCGAGGGCCGCGCCCAGGCCGCCGAACAGCTGCAGAAGTTTGGTATCGAAGGACTGGTAGCCATCGGCGGTAATGGTACGTTCACGGGCGCAACGCTTTTCTTCGACGAATTTGGCATCCCAACGGTGGGCGCCCCCGGCACCATCGACAACGACCTCTACGGTACTGATTATACCATCGGCTTCGACACGGCCGTGAATACCGCCCTCGAAGCCATCGACAAAATCCGCGACACGGCCGATTCGCACGACCGGATCTTCTTTATCGAAGTGATGGGCCGCGACTCGGGCTACATTGCCATTCAGTCGGGGATTGCCGGTGGCGCCGAAATGGTGATGGTTCCCGAGGTGCTGACGCCGATTTCGGAAGTAGTTGAAACGTTGAAAGCGGGCTGGAGCCGCCAGAAATCGTCGTCGATCGTCGTGATCGCCGAAGGCGAAGTAGCGGGTAACTCGGCCGAGATAGCCGAGAAAATCCGGGCGCAGGTAGCCTCCGACATCGATATGCGGGTAACAACCCTGGGCCACATCCAGCGCGGGGGTATTCCTACCGCCTACGACCGGATTCTGGCCAGCCGGCTGGGCCTGGGGGCGCTGGAAGGCCTCATGAACGGCGAGAAAAACGTGATGGCGGGTATCGTCAACAACGAACTCGTTTACACCCCCTTCCGCGATACCATCCGCCTGCCCAAACCCATCAGCGAAGACCTCCTTCGGATGGTGAAGATCCTGAGCGTATAGTTTATTGAGTGCTTTTTGATTGAGTGATTGAGTGATTGCGTGACGATAACGACTACCCGTTTCTCCACGCAGTCACTTACTTTTTTTGCTTCTACCCAACTTTACAACGCGGTAACGCGCCAACCGTACAACTCAACAATACCCCGACGCCCAATAAATCACATAGCCGGCCAGTTCGCGGAGCAGGTCGTGGGTTTCTTTCAGGGCCGACTCGTTGGGGAGCAGCCATTCGCCAATGGCAAACGACCGCGGGGTTTGTTTGAAACTGCCCGGATACGGCACCACGTCGACGCCTACTTTCTGAAAACAGGCTACCGCCCGACGCATGTGGGCGGCCGACGTTACCAGCACACAGCGGCTGGTGCGCAGCTGCCGCTGCAGCACGGCTTTGGTGAAGAGCGCATTCTCGCGCGTATTGACCGATTTGTTTTCGAGGATGATGTCGGCCGGGGCCACGCCTGCCAGCCGCAGAAACCCGGCACCCAGATGCCCTTCGTCGCCGATGGGCCGTGTGCCAAAGGGTAAGGTACCGATACCGCCACTGATCAGAATTTTCGTCACAACGCCCCGCCTGTAGAGGTATAGCGCCTGCGCCAGTCGATCCGATTCAGGACCGAGCGACGGGTGACCGTCGGCAATGGCAATTCGGCTGTTGGTGGTGCCCCCGGTCAGCACAACGGCGACCGCGCGGGTACTGTCGGGCCGGGGTAGTGCAGCTGGCGGGTAGGCCCACCAATGGGCCAGTTCGTTGCTCAGAAACGAATTGCCCAGGAGCCAGAACAGTACCAGCGCCAGCCCCGCCAGCCACCGCCGTTGCGCCGGCCGGCGCAGGGCCGTAGCCAGTGCCAGCGTCAGCAGCAGCCAGCCAGCCGGCGTCAGCAGGTAATTGAGGGTTTTTGAGAAGAAGTAAAACATAGACTAGTGAGCCGGTCCTCAGCGTTTTAGGGAAGCTGGTTGCCGGCAAAATCCTGTAAATTTGCCTGTTCAGCTGCGAAGATACACCCCTGTCGTTCCATGAAATACCTGTTTTTGACCTTCCTGTTTGCATTCACCTCGGTAGCGGGTTTGCAGGCGCAAACCGCAACCACCCCGGCCTATACCATTACCGGGCAGGTGCGCGGGCTGTCTGACACGACCTGTGTACTGGCCCATTACTACGGATCGGGCCAGTATATTCCGAAAGACACTGCGCGCACCGACCGCGAGGGCCGCATGGTCTTTTCGGGCACCAAACCCCTGCCCACGGGCCTCTATCTGCTGGTAATGCCCAAAAGCGGCTACATCGAGTTTCTGATGGACGACGATCAGCAGTTCGCTTTTACGACCGATACCAGCAGTATCATCAAAAACATGCAGGTAACCGGCTCACGCGAGAACGAACTGTTCTACGGCTATCAGCAGCAGCTGGGCAAGCTTTACGATGAAGCCCAGGCGCTCAACAAACTCCGCAAAGACCCCAGCCAGGCGGCCGCTGTCGACCAGAAAATGGCCGATCTGCAAAGGCGGGCGCAAACCGACCGAAATAAGTTTTTTGCCGAGCACAAGGGCACCTTCGCGGCCAAGCTGATCAGCGCATCGGGCGAACCCGAGGTGCCCCCCGCACCCAAACTCGTTAGCGGCCGTAACGACTCGACCTGGGTGTTCAACTACTACAAAGGTCATTTCTGGGATAACTTCGACTTTGCCGACGAGCGGTTTATCCGAACGCCCATTTTGCAGAAGAAGCTTGAGCGGTACATCAAGGAACTTACCGTGCAGGTGCCCGATTCGCTGATCAAGGAAGCGGATTTTCTGGTGGAAAAAGCCCGGGCCGGCAAAAATAAAGACATGCTCAACTACGTGATCTACTACATCACGAGCCAATATGAGCAACCCAAAGTGATGGGTACCGACGGTCTGTTTGTGCACATGTTTGAGAAGTACTACAAAACCGGCGTTATGGCCGTATCCGACTCGTCGACGCTCAAAAGCATCGGCGAACGTGTGGCCACGCTGAAGCCGCTGCTGGTGGGCAAAATACTGCCGGCGCCCGTTGTGAGCGACACCCTGCGCCGGCCCATCAATTTCCAGGGTATCAAGGCCGACTACACGGTCGTTTATTTTTACGATCCGCACTGTGGCCACTGCCGCGACAGCGCCCCCAAGCTCAGGAAGTTTGTCGACACCTACAAAGGCAAAGGCACCGAAGTCGTTGCTATCGCCATCGACCAGACCCCCGAGGAGTGGAAAAAGTTTATCCGGGAGTTTAAGCTGCAAAACGCCATCAACGGCTACGACTATAACGCCCGTACCGACTTCCGACACCAGTACGACGTCTGGACCACGCCCACGGTCTACATCCTCGACCGGAGCAAGAAAATTCTGGCCCGCAAGCTGCCCGTAGAGCAGATCGAAGATTTTATCCAGTTTCACAAACGGCAACAGGCAGCCGTAGCCAAGGCGCCGGCCACACCGGCTAAAACCGCCGTTCGTAAGTAACCCCTATTACGTAAACGGCCGGGCCGGCGAACGATCGTGTTCGCCGGCCCGGCCGTTTTTAGTGGGTTCGGGGCTCCCGCGGCATCCGCTCGTATGCCGCGGGAGCCGCGGCCTACCGCATCTTGGTACGCTTGACCAGGTAGGCTGTCAGAATCTGATCGAATCCCTGCGCAATGTCGGCTTCGATAAAGTCGATCTTGTATTGGCCGCAACGCATTTTCAGTTCCTGCAAATACGTTTTCACAGCCTGCTGATAGGAGTCGCGCACCTGGCCCGGCTGGAGTTTCACGGTCTCGCCCGTTTCGAGGTCAACAAACTCGTAGGGTCGTTCGTCGAAGGCGAAGTCCTGCTCCGTCTTTTTGTCGGTAACGTGAAACAGCAGCACCTCGTGGAGGTTGTGACGCAGGTGCTGCAGAGCCGCAAACAGCGCGTCGCTTTTGCCCGCATTCTCAAACATATCGCTGAAAATAACCACCAGCGACCGCTTGTTTATTTTCTCGGCTACCTGATGAATCACGTCGGCCGCCGAAGTCCGGCGCTGGGGCTTGGGCTGCACCATCAGCTGATCGAGCTGGGTGAACAGCTTATGTACATGCGAGGGGGTCGACTTTACCGGCGTCTGGAGTTCGATGGTATCGGCAAAGGTGGTCAGACTTACCGCGTCTTTCTGGCGCTGCAGCATATAGGCCAGGCAGGCCGCAGCCATCACGCTGAAGGTCATCTTGCCGTAGGTGGCTTCGGGATAGTACATCGACGAGGACGTGTCGATGAGCAGATGGCAGCGGAGGTTTGTTTCTTCCTCGTAGCGCTTCACAAAGAGCTTCTCGGTTTTACCAAACACTTTCCAGTCGATGTACCGGGTTGTCTCGCCGGTATTGTAGAGCCGGTGTTCGGCAAATTCAACCGAGAAGCCGTGAAACGGCGATTTGTGGAGCCCCGTGATAAAGCCTTCGACGAGCTGACGGGCCAGAAATTCGACATTACCGAACGAGCGAACCTGCCCCAGATTGATGGGTTGCTTCATTCAGGTAAGGTACGCAAAAAAACGGATTGGCGATACGGCCCTAGAGTACGGGCTGCAGCAGCGACTGGTTGAGGTCGGGGCTAGTAAAGACCGACGACAGGGCCGCCAGCGATTCGGCTTTGCCCTTACCGACAACACGCAGCGATACGGTGGCTACCCCCTGCGATACCATGCCAATGGCCCGGGCGGCTGCATACGTCAGATCGATGACACGGCCTTTGGCAAACGGCCCCCGATCATTGATTCGTACAATTATCGATTTGTTGTTGGAGAGGTTCGTGACTTCGACGAGGGTGTTGATGGGGAACTGACGGTGGGCACCAGCCAGCGCTTCGGAATCGACTCGTTCGCCATAGGCCGTACGGCGACCGTTGAATTTTTTAGCATAAAAAGACGCTTTGCCTTTCTGTATGAGACCCGGAAGGGTCTCCGCTGGTTTCATGGCACTGGCAAGCAACATGAAGGACACGAGTAAATTCATACAGCTATTGGTTACGTTTTCGGGAGCGATCAGCAGCGGTCAATCGGCCTGACCAACTTGCATTATCCTTAAAAAGTGCAACAGGCACTAAACAAAGATAAGTTTTGGCACCCTAATAACCAAGCATTTAGCCAAAAAACTGTAGAACGGCCTCCACAACTCTACTCGTCAACGTGGCTATTTCTCCCCAAAATATAGTCATTTCCCCGCTTTTAATTCTGGCCTGATTCAACGTATTTTAGCGCAGACGAACCCTTAACCAGACTTTGCTGTGGACGATCGAGATCGTGAGAAAATTTATTCGAAGCGCGTACGGGCCGGCAAACGGACCTACTTTTTCGACGTGAAAGCGACCCGCTCCAACGATTATTTTCTGACCATCACCGAAAGTCGCCGGCTCAGTCAGGGCGACGGTTTCTCCTATGAAAAACAAAAGCTGTTTCTCTACAAAGAAGACTTCGATAAATTTCTGGAAGCCCTGCAGGAAACGCTCGATCATCTGAAGACCGAACTGATGCCCGACGTGGATTTTGCGCAGTTTGCCCAGCGCGAACGCGACACCCGGGATGATTTCGCCAGCGAGCTGAAGTGGGACTAGCCACTGCAGACCGGGGCCGCTCCCGCAGACCGGCCGAACCGCATACCTGTTGCAGCCTTCGGCCCGGGCCGAAGGCTTTTTTTGTGGTCCGCCCACCCGGTTGTAATTTTACCGAAATTAATGAGAAGCGTAGCGACGCCAGTACGTGGGTCGCTATTCATTCATAAACAACTTATGGGTCTACAATGTGGAATCGTGGGGCTGCCAAACGTTGGCAAATCCACGCTGTTTAATGCCATTTCGAGCGGTAAGGCCGAAGCTGCCAACTACCCGTTCTGCACGATAGAACCCAACGTGGGGGTCGTTACCGTTCCCGACGAGCGGCTCAACACGCTGGAGGGCCTGGTGAAACCGCAGAAGGTCGTGCCCACCATTATCGAATTCGTTGATATTGCCGGGCTGGTCAAAGGGGCCAGTCAGGGCGCCGGGCTGGGCAATAAGTTTCTGGCTAACATCCGGGAGGTCGATGCCATCGTGCACGTGATCCGGTGCTTTGAAGACGAAAACATCGTACACGTCGAAGGAAAAGTAAACCCCATCGCCGACAAAGAGATCATCGATGCGGAACTGCAGCTGAAAGATCTTGAATCGGTCGACAAGAAAATTCAGCGCATCGCCAAAGCCGCTCAGGTAGGCGATGCCAAGGCAAAAAGCGAACTCGACATTCTCAAACGCTTTAAAACGGCGCTCGAAGCCGGCAAAAGCGCCCGCACCGTCGACGTATCGCCCGAGGAGCGCGACGCCGTTCTGGCCGATCTGGCTCTGCTGACCGTGAAGCCGGTGATCTACGTAGCCAATGTCGACGAAGGGTCGCTGCCCAACGGCAACGCGTACTCCGACGCCCTGCGCGAGGCCGTGAAGGAAGAGGGTGCCGAAGTCGTTATTATCAGTGCCGGTATCGAATCGCAGATTGCCGAGATGGAAGACCCCGACGAACGGGAACTGTTTCTGGGCGAATACGGCCTGACCGAGTCGGGCCTGAGCAAGCTTATCAAGGAGTCGTACCGGCTTCTGGGACTGATTACCTACTTCACCGCCGGCGTGAAAGAAGTACGGGCCTGGACCATTCACCGGGGCTGGAAAGCACCCCAGGCCGCGGGTGTGATTCACTCCGATTTCGAGAAGAAATTTATCCGGGCTCAGGTGATGAAACTGCCCGACTTCGAGCAGTACAAAACCGAAGCCGGCGTTCGCGAAGCCGGCAAGCTGTCGGTCGAAGGCAAGGAATATGTTGTGCAGGATGGCGACATCATGGAGTTTCTGCACAGCGCCTAGCGCACCGGTTCAATAAAAAAATCGCCGTGGCTGCGGGTTTACGAACCTACGGCCACGGCGATTTTCAGTTGCGCTTGTTGACCCCTACGCGCCGGTAGGCCACGAGCTGATCGGCGCGGGCGGCTGGGGGGCGGTGGTACACAAACACCTCGTAATCGTTTTCAGTCCCCGAGAAATTGCCTTCGATCAGCCCCTCGTCGGCGCGGGGCGGTGTATCGGCCGTTTCGATCACGTAATCGTAATTATATACACCCTGCTTCAGCAAAATCGACGCCTGGTAGAGCCCCTTGGTGGGATCGAAGGTCATGCGGTTGCGGTCGTTGCGCTGCCAGAAATTGAACGCGCCGTTTACATACACCTCCCCCGTCGGCAACGACGGTATCCTGAGCGTAAAAACGGTTTCGACGTAGTCGGCATTGGTGGCCCCGTTGCCTGTTTCGCGGTGGTCGATGACGAACAAACCATTGAAATCGTCGCTCTGGATGTAGGCCCCCCGGCTGCGCGGCTGGTCGATCTGCACATAAACGATATTGCGGTCGGCAGGGCGATCGATGCGGTCGATGTAATTGGCGCGCGACAGGATGGTGCGAGTATCGAAGAACCGGAATTCGTTGCCCCCCGGCATGGTGTTGCTCAGGTCGATGAGCTGGTAGTCGAGCACCTGGTCGAAGGCCCGCACGTTGGTTGGCCGCAGCCCCTGTATGGTCCGGTCGTCGCGGTAGTTCTGCCGGATCACCACCTTGAAATCGTCCTGGGGCGAAATCACCTGATAGCCCCGGTAACTGATGGCCAGGTTGACCAGCTGATCGGAAAACTGCCGCGACGGATCGTTGGAAAACCGCACATCGGCGCTCACGGCAATCTTGTTCTGGTAGGTGCAGAACCGACGCGTCAGCAGTATGTTGCTCCGGTTTCGTTCGTCGTACACCACCAGCAGGTAATTGCCCGGTAGTTTCACGCGGGGCACCATAAACCGGTAGTGGTAATAAGGCACCTTGGTATTGATCGACACCTGGTAATCGGTGATCGGGTTGTCGTTGTATTCGTAAGTAAACTCGATATCGTTGAGCACCGATTGCTGCCAGTCGGCGTTGCAGTGGATGAGCCGCGCCCGAAACGATCGGTAGTTGGCCGTCAGATCGTCGAATTCGAGCTGCAGGGGCACCTGTTCGTCGAGCGAAATAATGGGCGGATTCAGGGCCAGCGCCGGCGACTCGGCGGGCTGATTGCCGGTGGCCCCCACCTGCGGAAACAGCAGTACCGTTTGCAGGCGCGGGTCATAAATACGGTCGATGGTGGGGATTGCCTGGGCAAGCAAGGCCGCTAGCGGCTGCAACAGCAGCCAGCCGACCACGATAAAACGAAAGAATGGCATACAGAAGGGATAGAACGTATGGGCCGATCAACCCATTGACCGAAGCCGGGATTAACCTTTCGGCGACCGGACGGGTTGACTCAGGCAAGCGTCTTGTTTACGACTAATAACGTAGTTTAGTGTATGATCCCGTATAATCCAAAACAGTGGTTCAATCTGCTTACGCTCAAGCGCAGCGACACCGCCCGCAAACTGGCGCCCTATATACTGGGTATCGGCCTGTATTCGCTGGTCGTTGTGCTGCTCGAAAAGCACGTGTTTCAGCTGGGCGAAACCTCGGCGGTGCGCAACGTAACCCTGCTGCACACGCTGCTGGGCTTCGTCATTTCGATGCTGCTCGTGTTTCGCACCAATACGGCCTACGACCGCTGGTGGGAAGGGCGCCGGCTGTGGGGATCGCTGGTCAACAACAGCCGCAACCTGGCCCTCAAGCTGCACCAGATGCTGCCCGAGTCGCTGGGCCCCGAGCGCCAGTTTTTCCAGACCATGATCGGCAATTTTGCCTTCGTGCTGAAAAATCATCTGCGCGGCCACACCGATGCTGCGGAGTTTATCGACACGTCGCTGCTGCGCTTTACCGATCTGCGCACCGACGAACATATACCCAACCAGGTCGCGTCGGCGCTGTTCGGGCAGGTATTTGCACTCCAGCAGCGCGGCATCCTCAGGCCTGAACACGTGTATCTGCTCAACGCCGAGCTGCAGGGTTTTATGGATATCTGTGGGGCCTGCGAACGGATCCGGAACACGCCCATCCCCTATTCCTATAGCTCATTCGTGAAGAAATTCATTGTCAGCTACTGCCTCACGCTGCCCATCGGCTTCACGTTCAGCCTGCACTACCTCGTCATTCCGTTCGCCATGTTTGTGTTTTACATTCTGGCCAGTCTGGAAATCATTGCCGAAGAAATCGAGAATCCGTTTGGCACCGACGAAAACGATTTGCCCCTCGACGCTATTTCGCGCACCATCTACAAAACCGTTCACCAGGCCTTCGAGCACCCCGCCCCTACCCAGCCGCTGCCGGCCTAAGCATTGAATCGGATACCGCCATAAACAAAGGAGGGCTGTGTTTGCGCACAGCCCTCCTTTGTTTGGGGACTAAAACGGCGTTATACCGCCAGTTTTTTCTCCCAGGCTTCGGCCTGTACCATGGCCTCTTCCCACTCCGTCTGAAGCTGGTCGAGCTGGTTGGTCAGCCGGCGGTATTCGTCATTTTTGGCCTGCATGAGTTTGTCGTCGCCGTAGGTAGCCGGGTCGGCCAGTTCGGCTTCGAGCCGTTTCTTCCGTTCTTCGAGCTGCCCGATCTTGGCCTCCGACTCGTCGGCCTGCTGGTTGAGCTTTTTCAGGGTTTTCTGCCACTCCCGGCGCTCATCGTCGGTGGCCCGGCCGTTGCTGGCGGGTGCCGAAGCCGGAGCGGCTTTCGGCGGTTCGGGCAGGGGCTCGGCCCGACCGGCTTTGCGCTCCTCCATCCACCATTCGTATTCGTCGTAGGTGCCCGGATACTCCTTGATCTGCTCGTCTTCGATATACCAGATTTTGTTGGCAATCTGCGACACGAAGTAGCGGTCGTGCGAAACAACCACGTAGGTACCTTCGTACTGCTCGAGCGCCTGAATCAGGATATTCACCGACTGCATGTCGAGGTGGTTGGTCGGTTCGTCGAGCAGCAGGAAGTTAGCCTGCGACAGCAGCACCTTGGCCAGCGCCACCCGCGATTTCTCGCCCCCCGACAGTACCTTGATCTTTTTGAAGACTTCGTCGTTCGAGAACAGGAAGCAACCCAGTACCCCGCGCAGTTCGCCTTCGCTCTTGGTGGGGTTGGCGTGTTTCAGCTCGTCGAGCAGCGTATCGTCTACGCTGAGCGATTCGAGCTGGTGCTGGGCATAGAAGCTGAACGATACGTTATGGCCCAGCTGGCGCTTGCCTTCGTTGACCGGCTCGGAGCCCGAAATGATCCGGAGCAGGGTCGACTTACCGCGGCCGTTGGCGCCGATCAGGGCTACCTTATCGCCCCGCTCGAGCCGGATGTCGGCGCGGGTCAGGATTTTCTTGGCACCGTAGGCTTTGGTGATATCGTCGAGGTGCAGGATATGGCGGCCCGGCTGGGTCGAGAACTGAAACTTGAAGTTCACCCGCGCCGATTCGTCGATCACATCGTCGATCCGCTCCATACGGGCCAGCTGTTTCACGCGGCTCTGCGCCTGCTTGGCTTTGGTGGCCTGGGCTTTGAAGCGTTCGATAAAGCGTTCGGTCTGCCGGATTTTAGCCTGCTGGTTTTCGTAGGCTCCCTTCTGAATTTCGTTGCGCAGGGCTTTCTCTTCGAGGTAGAACGAGTAGTTGCCGGCGTAGTAATTCAGCTTGGCGTTGGCCACTTCGACCGTTACGTCGATCACGTTATCGAGGAATTCGCGGTCGTGCGATACCACAATAACGGCTCCTTCGTAGGTCTGAATGTATTTCTCGACCCACTGAATCGAGGGGAGGTCAAGGTGGTTGGTCGGCTCATCGAGCATGAGCAGCGATGGCTTCTGGAGCAGCAGTTTAGCCAGCATCACGCGCATACGCCAACCGCCCGAGAAGGTGCGCAGGGGTTTCTGGAGGTCCTCGGTCGAGAAGCCAAGCCCCTCCATAATTTCCTCCGCCTTCGACTGAACGGAGTAGCCGTCGAGGGCTTCGAACTCTTCCTGCAGCTTACCCAGCTTATCGACCAGTTCGTCGCGGTAGTTGGTATCCATCTCGTGCAGCACCTCATCGATGAGCTTCTGCAGCTGGTTCTGCCGTTCGAAGGCCTGCATGGCCACCGACAGAATCGACTCGTCGGTCTGGTACGAGAGCAGGTCCTGATTCAGGAAACCGATGGTTACGTCGCCCGCTTTGGAGATGGTGCCGCCGTCGGGCTGGTATTCGCCGTTGATGATGCGCAGCAGCGTTGATTTGCCCGTTCCGTTCAGGCCGATCAGACCGATTTTTTGGTTGGGCTTGATATGGAGCGAGGCATTTTCGTATAAAGCCCGGCTACCGAGGTAGTACGAGAGGTTCGTAATGGAAATCATGGACACAAAGTTACCGGAAAGAAAACCGATCTCCGCGGGTTAAAATTCCGGAAACCCTGTGCAGGGACGGTATACCGTTTTCAGTATACCGCACAGTTTTCGATTTACAGTTTTCAGTATACCGTAGAACGCCAGCCCTACTGCCCAGGCCAGGCTACGCTCCGGTAAACTGAAAACTAAAAACTGAACACTATATTCTGCCCAGGCGAGGCTACGATCCCGTAAACTGAAAACGGTAACCTGAACACTGTATTTTCTGTCCAAGCGAGGCTACACTCCCGTAAACTGAAAACTGCAAACTAAAAACTGTATACTGTATACCGGCCTCAAACCTTAAGCTTCACCACCTCGGCCTGTTTCTGGGCTTTCAGCGCCAGCTCGGTGGCCAGAAAGCAATGCGCCTGCGGCATGGCGGTTTCGGTGCGGTTCAGCACATCGTCGACCAGCAGCTGACCGTATGGCAGGGGTTCCTGGCTGCAGTCGATGTAGCGGGTTTCCTTGTTGTTGACAAGATACAGGTGGTTGCCGCCGTCGTGCTGGGCAATGTCGATGTTTTTCCGGATTTCGATGTAGCCTTCGGTGCCTAGAATGGTCAGCCGGCCGTCGCCCCAGGTTTTCAGGCCATCGGGCGTGAACCAGTCGACGCGCACATAGCCCATGCCGCCGTTACCCCGCACCATCACATCGCCGAAATCTTCCAGACCGGGGTACTGCGGGTGGTGCACGTTACCTACCTCCGACGCTACCACGTCGGCCGAGGTCGAGCCCGTGAAGAACAGAAACTGATCGAACTGGTGGGAGCCGATGTCGCACAGAATACCGCCGTACGCTTTTTTCTCGAAGAACCAGGCGGGTCTCGACTGCGGGGTCATGCGGTGCGGCCCCAGCCCGATTGTCTGAATCACCTTGCCAATAGCGCCCGCCTTCACCAGTTCGCCCGCCTTCACCGTTGCCCGGTTCTCGAAGCGTTCACTGTACATGATCGAGTAAATGCGTTGGGTGGCCTGCTGCACCTTGCGCACCTCGGCCAGTTGCTCGAGGGTGGTGATGCCCGGCTTGTCGGACATGTAGTCTTTGCCGGCTTTCATAACCCGGATTCCCAGCGGAGCCCGGTCGGCCGGGATACCCGCGCTGAGTACCAGCTGGATCGATTTATCGTCGAGAACGGCCTGTTCGCTGGCGGCCTGTTTAGCCTGCGGATAGCGTTTGGCGAAGGCTGCTGCCAGGTCGGGTTCTTTGGCGTAGAACGCTACCAGCTCGCCCCCGCCCCGGATTACGGCTTCGACCTGCCCGTAGATGTGGCCGTGGTTGAGACCTACAGCGGCAAATTTGATTCGGTTGGCGCCCCGCAGATCGGGTTGCGGAGCCGCCTGTGCAGCAGTCGACAAAGCGGGCAGGGCAACAAGTCCGGCCGCTGTCGCCAGGGTATCGTGAAGGAAAGAACGGCGATGCATGGGAAAGTAGTAAAGAGCGAAAAAAGTAAAGAGCGAAAGAGTGAATGAGTGAAAGAGCGGGGAGAGAACTGAAGGGTGAAAGAGAATTAACTATTGAACGAGCGGGGACAGGGCCGCTGAGCAGGCAACGAACCAAGAGCGGTACCGGAACGTAGGCAACAGCGATAGTACCGGAAAAGGAAAAATGTATTAAAGAGACATCGTGCAGATCGGGGACTATCGAGAACGGCCGGTCGCTCTTTCACTCTTTGGCTCTTTCGCTCTTTGCCACCAGTAACGCCTGCGTGGTCGTGTAGTATTTGGCCAGCATGTTGGGCACCTCCCAGGCGGGCATGCTGCCGTCGCGCAGGTAGGCCAGGTAGTGCTGCATGACGCGGCCAAAATGGGCTTCGTGGCCTTCGTTATAAGTCTCGGGTACCGTAACGCGCCAGCCCGTTTCGGCCCGCACCACCCCCACGCCCGGAAACTGCTGCTGAATGGCGGGCAAAGCCGCCTGCACCGCTACGTCGAAGCCCGTGTTGCCGGCCGCCGGTACCAGGTAGAGCATAGGCTTATAGCGTTCGGCCACGCCCTGTCGGATCTCGAGCCGCGCTTTAGTACCCCACATCACCGAATGATGCGTGTCGCCGGCACCTTCCGGGGCTTTATAGGCCCAGGTTACCGATACCCGGGCATGAACGCCCCGCAGCTGGTAATCGATCTGGCCATTGCTGTACACCTGCAGCACACTATCCTGCCGGATGGCCGGCCGCAGATAAGCCGGGAAGGCCGGCAGTTTCGTAATGGCCCTGAACTGACTCAGGGTCATATCGGTGGTCCAGCGCCGGGCCCCCGTCAGCCGGATATCGTTCCGGTAGTCGATCACCTGATTCGGAAAGCAGGCCCACTGCACCAGATCGACCAGGTGTGTTGTCACATCGACAATACCTTCGCCCTGCTGCCGCACATCCATAAACCAGGCGGGCCGGGTCAGGATACTGCCCGACACGTTTTTGTAGAAATAGTGAACGCTTTCTTTGGTCACGGCCGGTTGGTCGGGTGTACCTTTCTCGAGTGTACCAAACACGCCCGACTGCTGCGAGAATGCCCGCTGCAGCATGGTCGTAATCTCGAAGCGCTCGGTCATGATGTCGTAGAGCAGCACGTTGTTTTTGCGGGCCATAGCAAAGGCCGCTTTCAGGTCATCGAACTTGTCGGCGCTGATCACCATGGGTTTATCGGCCAGCACGTTGAACCCCGCGCCAACGGCTTTGCTGATGTAGTCGGTTTTGCGCTGGTTGTTACCCGCCATCACCACTACGTTGCCCGCCTTCTGCCGAATCATCTGCTCCAGAAAATCAGCGCCCCGGTACACCTCCTCCTGCCAGTGCGTCGGATTGTCGGCGCGGGTGTTGTAGCCTTTGATCCGGTCGAGGTGCAGCTGCAGATCCGACGGTCCTGCGGTTGCGGCAGCCGGCGCGTAGACATGCACCGTGGGGTCGACCCCTTCGTAGCTTGTTTTCTGCACCAGGGCTGCGTGGAAGTGACCCGGATCGAGGGTAATCAGTTTAATCACCGGCGTGGCTCCGGGACGGGGCAGCATAGCCATCAGGCCGATCAGGCCCAGCACACTGCCAGTCAGCAAAACTCGTTTCATACAGTGGGTTTGATCGATCAGCAATTACTTTCGGGCGCTGGCCAGCGCCCGAATGGCATAGGCTTTTCGCTGGGGCCGCGACAGCAGCGCATTGGCTTCGGGGTCATTTTTAAACCGCTCCTGCTGGGGGTCCCAGTAGAGCCGGCGGTTTAGTTTCATAGCGGCATGGTGGAGCAGGCAGGCCGAGCACGATCGGTGGCCGGTTTCGGCGGGGGCAATCGGCTCTTTGCGGCTTACAATACTCTCGAGCCAGTTGCCATGATGCTCCTTACTGACGGTCAGGTGCGTTTCGTTGGGGCCGATCACCGACTCCAGCAGGCGCGGGTCGCTGGCATCGAGCTTTTTGGCCGCCTGCTGTTTAGCCACGGGGTCGCTGGCCGTCACCGATGCATCGCCCCGCGACACGAAAACCCAGCCTTCAGTGCCTTCGAATCGGATGCCATTCGGGATTTCGTTGCTCACAATCATATGCACCCCGTTGGCATAGCGGGCTTCGGTCTTGAAAATGCCGTGCACATCCCACAGCCCCGCCTTCGGAAAATCGGCATGCCCCCAGATTTCGACGGGGCCGGTATGTTCGGTGTTCATGGCCCAGTGCGCGCAGTCGATGTGGTGGGAGCCCCAGCCGGTAATCATACCCGCGCCAAACTGCTCACAGCGCAGCCAGCCCGGCCGGTCGTAGCCCTGTTGCGGATGCACGCGCTTTTCGGTGTAATACACCTCGGGCGTTGTGCCGAGCCACATGTCGTAGTTCAGATTTTTGGGAACGGGCATCTCGGCCTCCTCCTCACCCGAGGGGTCGCCCGGCAGGCCAACGTACACGGTTTTAAGCTGGCCGATGCGGCCGTTGCGCACCAGTTCGGCCGCGTAGCGAAACTGCTCCGACGAACGCTGCTGACTGCCTACCTGCACAATGCGCCCCGACTGTTTTACGGCGTCGGCCATCAGGCGGCCCTCGGCAATAGTCAGCGAGGCTGGCTTCTGCATATATACGTCTTTACCGGCCCGCACCGCATCGATCACAATGGGCGCGTGCCAGTGGTCGGGCGTGCTCACCAGCACCGCATCGATATCCTTGTTGTTCAGCAATTCGCGGTAGTCGGTGTATACCCGAACACCATCGTACGCCTTACCCGTTTTTTTGGCGTACACCTCGTTGACCAGCTGCTTTGCCTCGTCGGCGCGTTTGCTGTCGACATCGCAGACGGCCATAATGCGGGCGTTGTCGTACTGCCAGACGCCGGGCATATCATGGCCGCGCGAAATCCGCCCGGTGCCGATGGCGCCGATATTGATGCGGTTGCTGGGCGCATGCCGGCCAAAGACCGAAGCCGGTACAATGGTTGGAAAGCCGCACACCAGCGCCGACGAGGCCAGCGTGGTTTTGGTAGCCAGATCGAGAAAGTCCCGGCGGCTGATGGAGGTCGGATGGGTTGCCATACGGACAAAAGCGCACTGTCGGTTAATTATAACTACATCCGTCATAAACAGGCACCTACGGTCCGACACGCCCCTTTTGTTACCGTACAGACAGAAAAAATACCGGCTTTTATTGCGTGTATCGTACCGGCCTCATTATATTTGCACCCGCTAACAGCAAGAAGCCTCCTTAGCTCAGCTGGTAGAGCGACGCATTCGTAATGCGTAGGTCGCAGGTTCGAATCCCGTAGGAGGCTCTGAAATCCCCGAAACCATCCGGTTTCGGGGATTTTTCGTATTGGGCTATACCCGCTGCCAGTCGGGGTGAGTGAAGGGGGCGCGGTAGGGGCGCTGTAGCAGACGGGTGGCTTCGGGGTCGTTGACCACCAGGCGCTTCGCCGGATCGTAGACCAGCGGCCGACCCAGCTGCATCGACAGGTTGGCCATGATGCAGCTCGCCGTCGAGATGTGGCCCTCGGCGATATCGGCCACAGGTCGGCTGCCTTTCTCGATGGCGGCCAGAAAATCGAGCATGTGCCGGCGCGTGGCCGGGGCGGCATTCAGCTCGATCCGGTCTTCCGTCAAATCTTCGGGGTACTGCTCTTTTTCAAACACCACATCGCGGTGAATCCGCTCGCCTTTGGTGGGGCCGTCTTTGCCAACCGGAATAAAATCGTAACGCATGGTGCTGGCCCAGAGCGTGCCCTTATCGCCGTAGAGCGTAAAGGCCCAGGGGTAATCGGGGTTGTTGGGCGTGCCCCAGCTCCGGTGCTGCCAGACGCAGTTCAGCCCCGGGTATTCGAACAGGGCCGACTGGGTGTCGGCGATGTTGGATTTGCCACTTTTGTCGACGTAGATACCCCCTGTCGAGCTGATGCGGGTGGGCCAGCCCAGTTTGAGCAGCCACCGCACGGCATCGAACATGTGCACGCACATATCACCCACGATGCCGTTGCCGTACTCCATAAACGTGCGCCACCAGCGTGTGTGGGGCAGCCCGTCGTAGGGCCGCAGCGGGGCCGGACCCGTCCACATCTCGTAATCGAGGAAAGCCGGTATGGGCTCGACGGGCGGGTTGCCGTTGGCGCGCATGGGGTAGTAGCAGCACATCTCCACGTGCGAGATCTTGCCCAGCAGCCCCGCATCGATCACGTTTTTCTGCGCGTCGATGAGGTGGGGCGTACTCCGGCGCTGGGTGCCCACCTGCACGACTTTATTGTATTTTCGGGCTGCGGCCACCATGGCCTCCCCTTCCAGCACATCCACACTGATGGGTTTCTGCACGTAGACGTGCGCGCCTGCCTTCACGGCATCGATCATGGTCAGCGCGTGCCAGTGATCGGGTGTACCGATCAGGACGATATCGAGTTTGTTTTCGGCCAGCAGCCGGCGGTAGTCACCGTATAGTTTGGGCACCTGCCGCGACGCCTGCCGCTGGCTGACCAGTTTGGCCGCTTCGTCGAGCTGGTGTTTATCGACATCGCAGAGCGCCACCACCTCAACGGGGGCTACCTGCATAAGCCGGAATAAATCGCTTTTGCCGTACCAGCCGGTGCCGATCAGCGCCACCCGATAGGGTTTGGCGGCTGCCGTGGCAGCAAGTCCATGGGCATCGAGGGTATGCAGGGCCAGGGCAGCCGATGCGCCCAGCAGAAACTGGCGCCGATCGAGGGGAAAGTCAGTCATAACGAAAGGGGGTTCAGACCTGCCTACCAAAGCGCAAAAAGCAGCCGACTTACCATTGACTACCTACAAAAAGGCCCCGCAGCCGGTAGCGCTGCGGGGCCTTTTTTAGTGACGTATAGACGCGACCGGACTTACCCGATCGTTTCGAGCTCCCGCTCCGACCGGCGCGAACGTGGTCGATCGTAGTGCAGACGCATCAGGATGCCCTTTTTGATCCGCATCCAGCGCTCATACAATTTCGATTCTTTCAGGAAATTCCAGTTTTCCTCTTTCTCGGGTTTCTTGTGCTCTTCAGGATCGTAGAGCATACCCGTGCAGAGACAGTGCTTGCGGTTGGTACGGGTCAGGATATCGAAGTTCGCGCAGGTCTGGCAGCCTTTCCAGAACGACTCGTCGGGGGGCAGTTCGCTCAGCGTAACGGGCTGATACCCCAGGTCGGAGTTGATCTTCATCACGGCCAGGCTGGTGGTGATACCAATGATCTTGGCTGTAGGAAACATTGTCCGCGACAGTTCGAAGGCCTTGGCCTTGATGCGCGTGGCAATGCCGCTTTTGCGATGGTCGGGGCGCACGATCAGGCCGGAGTTGGCCACGAACTTGCCGTGGTCCCAGGTCTCGATGTAGCAGAAGCCGACCCAGTCGCCCGCCATGGTGGTGGCAACAATCGCTTTCCCCTCCAGCATTTTTTCCATCAGGTAGATCGGTGATCGCTTGGCGATACCCGTTCCGCGCGCTTTGGCGCTTTCCTCCATCTCCTTACAGATGGTTTCGGCCAGCCGCAGATGGTCTTCGCTGGCTACCTGAACAATGTACTGATCGTTAACTACTTCTGGCTTAATCATCGTCGTTGGTTGGGCGGCCTCAGGACCGCTGCGGAGACGTTGGGATCCGCGGTTCTACACTTAGTTGGACAGTAAAAACGAAAGGGGGGGCGAAACTAATCTACCACGTAGGCAGATAATGCTATATGGTCCTCACGGACCTAAACCGGAAGGGCGTAGTATGGAAGAAAGTCGGTATGATTACGAGCTTACCCATCGGTTGATTCTGGCGCAGAAAACGCGGACAATGTTAGGTACTTTATCCGGGTCCTGCAATACATAAAACGCATTTTTTAAGCGATAGTTCGGCCGCCCGTAAACATATCGCCAAACCGGCCGGTATATAGATCACCCTGCCGATCCGGGCCAACGCTGCGCCCACCTGCAACCGCTCTCCATGCCTCTGGCCCTGCCCCACTCCGCCCGCTCCTGCGCCCTCACCCAAAGCCGTTTCGCCCGGTACGCTGTTTTCGCGTACCTGTATATCATGCAGGGTATTCCGGCTGGCTTTTACCTGACGGCACTGACCAATTTTTTCACGGCCCACGGGGTGCGTTCCACAACGGTCGGCGCTTTTATTGCCCTCATCGGCCTGCCCTGGGCGTTTCAGTTTGTATGGGGGCCGCTCATCGACCGGTTTCAGCACTCGGTGCTGGGTCGGCGTAAGCCCTGGGTAGTAGGGTCGCAGGTGATGGCGCTGCTGGCGTCGGCGCTCCTGCTGCTGGTTGCCGATCCGGTGGCGCAGATCGGTATGCTGGGCTGGCTTTTCTGCGGCCGGAGTGTGTTTGCTGCGCTGCAGGATGCCGCCGTCGATGCAATGGCCATCACCGTTACGCCCGACGCCGAACGGGGGCGCGTGAACGCCTTTATGCGGGCGGGCTACCTGACCGGCGTCGGCATCGGGGCCGCGGCATTTGCCATGCTCCTGCGCGACTATGGCTTCCGGCCGGCCGTACTGGTACAGCTGGGCCTGCTGCTGACGGGGGTAGTACTGATGCTGGTGGTACGGGAGCGCCCCGGCGACCCGCTCTGGCCGGCCCAACGCACAGTACCAGCCCGACCCGCCGGCCCCGCGTCGACATCGTCGGCAGCGCCCGACTTCCGGCACCTGTTTACCGAGCTGATGCGGGGACTGCTTAGCCGACGGAGCCTGCTGATAGCGGCTGCCATCATACTGGCCTATCTGAGTAATGCCCTGTTTCTGCGGGCCTACAACCATCACCTGCTCTACGTGCTGCACTGGAACGACACCGACCTGTCGGTACTGACCGGCACCTATGGCATGGTGGCAGCCGCTACCGTGTCGCTTACGGGCGGGTATGTGGCCGACAAACTGGGGGCGCGCCGGCTGCTGCTGCTGGTGCTGGCGGTGGTGGCCGCTTACCTGATCGGCTTTAACCTGCTGGCCGACCGGTGGCCTACGCTGTCGGTTGGGCAAACGGGGCTGATGATTCTCTACCTGATCGACCCGGCCCTCAGCGCGGCTGCCCTGCCGGTTCTGATGAGCCTTTGCCGCAAGGGCATCGAAGGCTCGCAGTTTACGACCTATATGGCATTCGTGAACCTGTCGGATATTGCCGGTACGCTGGCCGCTGGCTACGCACTCGACTATGTGTCGGCACCGGCTATCGGCCTGGCGGGCGGGGGGCTTTTTGGGGTGGCCCTTCTGGTGGCTGGCCTGACCCGCCACCGCGCGCTAACCTATCGGTCGTAAAATAGCGCAGACGTGTGTAGCTTAGCGGTCTCCCCCACCGCCATGAAACCGCTCCGCAAACTGCTCTATCGTATTCTCGAAACCTCGGCCGGCCGTCGGCGGGGGGTTAGTCTGCTGTTCAACGTTGTGCTGATCCTGATTATCACGCTCAACGCCATCGCCATTGTGCTGCACACGGTGCCGGAATACAATAAGCGCTACGCCCGGCTGTTCTACGACTTCGAGTTGTTTTCGGTGTCGTTCTTCACCGTCGAGTATTTGCTGCGGCTGTGGGTCTGCGTCGAAAATGAGCGCTACGCCCACCCGGTCTGGGGGCGGCTGCGGTATCTGTTCTCGGCCACAGCCATCATCGACTTCCTGGCCATATTTCCGTTTTATTTCTCGCTGTTTGCCACCGATCTGGCCATTGTCCGGATTTTGCGGCTGTTCCGGATTTTCCGGCTGTTTCGTATTACGCGCTACGACCGGGCCGCCCGTATGATGCAGCAGGTAGTCAGCGAGCGCAAGGAAGAACTTATCCTGAGCATGGCGTTCGTTGTGTTCATGCTCATCATTGTGTCGAGCGTGATGTACTACGTGGAGCACCCGGCCCAGCCCGACAAATTTGCCTCGATTCCTGCCACAATGTGGTGGGGCGTCAGCGCCATGACGACGGTGGGTTACGGCGACATTCACCCCATCACGCCCCTGGGCAAGCTGCTGGGTGGCGTAGCGGCCATTCTGGGTATCGGGCTGTTTGCCCTGCCCACCGGCGTACTGGTATCGGGTTTTACCGAGCAGGTACGCTACCACAAAACCGGCTCGGGCCGGCGCTGCCCGCACTGCGGCCGGGAGCTGTAGGCCGGTCAGCGAATCGTCTTGTCGGTTGCATCATCGAAAAAATGAGCCTGGCTCAGATCGAGGGCGACTACCACGTGCTGCCCTGCCGCCACCAGCGGTGCCTCGGCCGGCAGCAGCCGCGCCACCAGTCGGGTGGTGCCGGTTAGCAGATAAACCAGTACTTCGTTGCCCATGTGCTCGACCGCTTCGCTGACCGCCCGAAGTATCATCGGCGCCGATGCGTCGGGGCGGGGGGCAAAGGCTTCGGCCCGGATACCCATCGTAATCGACTGCCCTTCATAGGCCAGCAGGGCCGCCCGGTGCGGACTGCTGTCGACACACCCCGTTACAGCGCCGTCGGTGCTGTCAAACCAGAGCTGCTCCCCGCGCCGGGAAAGCCGACCGGGCAAAAAATTCATGGGTGGCGTGCCAATGAAGCCGGCCACAAACCGGTTGGCGGGCTGGTTATAGAGCGTCAGGGGGGTATCGAACTGCATCACGTCGCCCCCACGCAGCACCACAATCCGGTCGCCCAGGGTCATGGCCTCCACCTGATCGTGGGTTACGTAGAGTATGGTGGCCTGCAGCGCACGGTGCAGTTTCTGGAGTTCGATACGGGTCTGGCCGCGCAGTTTGGCGTCGAGGTTACTCAGGGGTTCGTCGAACAGAAAGGCGCGGGGCTCCCGCACAATGGCCCGTCCGATGGCGACCCGCTGCCGCTGCCCCCCCGACATATCTTTGGGTTTGCGGTCGAGCAGGGCTTCGATGTCGAGAATACGGGCGGCCGCCAGCACCCGATCGCGAATCTCGGTTTTGGGCAGTTTGCGCAGCTTGAGGCCAAACGCCATGTTATCGAACACGGTCATGTGCGGGTACAGAGCGTAGTTCTGAAAGACCATGGCGATGTCGCGGTCGTTGGGCGCCAAGTCGTTGATGCGCTCCCCGTCGAGCAGCAGGTCGCCGGCGGTAATTTCCTCGAGCCCGGCAATCATCCGGAGCAGCGTCGATTTACCACAGCCGCTCGGCCCTACCAGCACCACAAATTCTTTATCGCGGATATCGATCGTCACATCCCGAATCACCCGGGGGCCACCGGCATAGGCCTTGGCAATATGGTTCAGTTGTATAGTAGCCATGTGTTGGATAATGAGCGAAAGAGTGAATGAGTGAATGAGCGGTTATTCCGGGCCGTTTCGCTCTTTCGCTCATTCACGCTTTCGCCATTTAGTTTAGTGTCACCTCCGGGTATTTCTCCAGGCGCTGGAAGGCCCAGAGGCTTTCGATGGTCGATTCGGCGCCGGCGTTGCGGTTTACCTGGTTACCTGCCCCGATGCCATCGTAGCCGCGGCCGGTGGTTCGGTCGTACATAACGGCACCGGCCGGATTAGCCCCCAGAAACCAGCGTGCCAGTTGCCCGGCCAGGTCGGCGTAACGGGCGTCGCGGGTCTGGTCGTAAGCTTCGAGCGCAGCCCACACCATCGGCCGAATCCCGTAGGCAATCTGGGCGTATTGGCTGGTACGGGCGGCCGTCAGCGCCGAACCGGTTCGCGCTATAGCCAGCGACTCGAGACCGCCCTGACTGAGCAGCCACGGGTAAAACAAGTCGATTTCGCGCCGGGCGGCCGCCTGCCACTCAGGTTTGCCCAGTTGTTTGCCTACTCGCAGCAACGCATACGACTGATCGCTGGCGTAGGCGTGCCAAGTGTTTTCGAAGCTTAGAATCGCTCCGTACGGAAACTCGTTCGGGCCGCCGTACTGCATCGCCACGATACCGGCCCCGAGCTGCTCGATCAACCGCAGCACCGCATCGCTGGGCGACTGCTGCTGCACGTTAGCCAGACTCAACAGCATAATGGCCGCCTGATCGGTGCCCGACCCGAAGGGAAGCCATTTGGGCACGGCAACGCCGTTGATCAGGGTGTAGTCGTTGGGGCGGCTGCCGAAATCACGGATGGCGTTGGCCGTGATGCGCCGAATGGCGGTCTGCATGCGTGCAGCCAGACCCGGGTTGGCCCGCTGCATGTACGGATACACCTCGGTCAGGTGCCAGAATGCCCGCCACGACCAGAAGTTGGGTTCGGCCACGCTGGTCGTAAAGGTCTTGTTGATGGTTTTGTCGGGCCAGAGAAAATTGTAGAAATAGCCGGCGCCGGGTACCCCCTCGGGTGCCTGTAGCTGCAGCACAAACTCGGTCAGGTTGCGCAGTTTTATCTGCTTGTCGAGGTTGGTGCCCAGATCGGGTTCGGCCGCTAGCAGCAGGGCCGCCCGCGCCACATCATCGACACAGGTAAAACCCTCGTCGGGGTCGGCCACGAGCCGGTAATCGGGGGCATTGCTGTAGATGGCGATCGTGCCCACCTCCGCACCGTTGGCGAGGGTGACGGTCTGGTAGAGCCGGTCGAAATAATCGAAGTTGACGTACCGACCGCCAGCGTCGGGCTGGGGCGCGGGTTGGTCTTTCCGGCACGAAAACGACAGCAGCAGCAGTTGCAGCCCCAGCAGCAGGTACACCCGCGGTTTGTCTGTACCCATAGTTCGTAATCAGTCTTTCAGCCCCGACGAGGCCATACTGCGGATAAAATGTTTCTGAAAAAACAGGTAGAGCAGCACAATGGGCACGGCCAGCATCACGGCCGCGGCAATCTTGACACCCAGCTGCCCTTCGGCCCGCCCGCCCACCGAAAACAGCGTTACGAGTTGCGGCATGGTCATGGTCGCTTCGTCGCGGATTACGATCAGCGGCCACAGGGCTTCGTTCCACAGGCCCATAAACGTCAGAATTGTAATGGTCAGCATGGTAGGCAGCACGTTGGGCACCAGAATCTGGAAAATAATGCGCAACTCGCCCGCCCCGTCCATCCGGGCCGCGTCGATCAGGGCCTGGGGTAAACCCTGGAACGCCTGCCGGAACAGCAGTATCGACAGGGAGTTGAGCGCAAAAGGTACGATGAGCGCCAGATACGTATCGACCCAGCCCAGCCGCACCATGGTGATGTAGTTTGGGATCAGGGTGATCTGAAACGGCAGCGTCATCGTGAAAATGATGGCGTAGAAAATCCAGTTACGACCCACAAACGACAGCCGGGCCAGCGCATAGCCCACCATCGCCCCCGACACCAGCACGAGCCCTGTGGTCAGGGTAGCCACCAGCACGCTGTTCAGAAAGGCCCGGCCCAGCGGAATCTTGGTCAGCACAGTGGTGTAGTTGGCCAGCGTAACCGCCTGCGGCCACAGTACCAGCTGCCCCAGCCCACTCTCCGTCGACAGCGACGCGCTCACCATCCAGATGAATGGATAGATAAACGACAGTGCCGCCATCGTGAGGAGGAGGTATCGGACGAAGCGGAGCATAGAGAGAGGTGTGTAGTTTGGTGTTGGTCGTTTACTGTTGCGTGTATCCCAACGGATGTATTGCTGAGTTAGCCTGTTTAGGGTATCCGTTTAACGACAAAACGTCGAACGACAAACCTCAAACTTATCATTACTCCTCCTGCTCCACGAAGCGCTTCTGAATGATAACCACGAAGAGGATGATAAGCGCGAAGCAGAAGCCCAGCGTGGCCGAGTAGCCCATATGGTAGTACTGAAACGCCTGTTTGTAGATGTACATAACCGCCGAGAGGGTGCTGTTGAGCGGCCCGCCTTCGGTCATGATGTAAGGTTCAATAAAAAGTGAAAAGCCACTGATCGTCGACAGCACGACCACCGTGAAGAGCGTCGGGTTGATGATGGGGAGCGTAATATAACGGAACTTCTGCCAGCTGGTGGCCCCTTCCATGTCGGCGGCTTCGTAATACTGCGTCGGCACCGATTGCAGCCCCACCAGAAACAGAATCACGTAGAGCCCCACGTTTTTCCAGGTAGCCATAAGCGCAATGGCATACATAGCCAGATCGGGATCGTCGAGCCAGGGCACGCGGGGCAGGCTGATGGCTGTCAGCAGGCGGTTGAGCAGACCCGCGTTGTAGCCCAGCAGCTGCTGCCACAGAATGGTAACGACCACACCCGACACGATAACCGGAAGGAAGAAAGCCGCCCGAAAAAAAGCCGCTCCCCGCACTGTTCGGTTCAGGAGCTCGGCCAGCCCCAGCGCCACCCCGATCTGGAGCGGAATATGCACCAGCAGAAACCGCAGCGTGTTGCCAATGGCCGTCCAGAACAGCCGGTCGTGCAGCAGGTGCCGGTAGTTGGCCAGGCCCACATACTGCATCGGCGCAATGATGTTCCAGCTATGGAATGTCAGCACCACCGAAAACACCACCGGAAACGCCACAAACACCAGCACGTGCAGCAGGTAAGGCGAAACCAGCAGGTAAGGAATCAGCTTCTTCATACGTCGAGCGCGCGAGAGAGTAAAAAAGAGACTTTATAACACAAGCACCCTTTCATTCTTTCGCTCTTTCACTTTCCAGTAACACATCCACCGCCCGGGCGGCATCGGCAATGGCGGCTTCGGGCGTTTTCCGGCCAAAGATCACGCAGGCTTCATACTCCTGCGAAATAATGTCGAATACCTCCACAATCACCTCGCAGTTATCGACCCCCCGGATGTAGCGGCTCTGCTGCGCAAACGGACGCAGGCGTGGATGGCTGGCCAGAAAGGGCGCGAAGTACGGATCGGTATCGAGTTGCTGCCGGCGCGGAAACTGCCCCGTCAGCTCCAGCAACCGCAGATCGCCGGGCTTGTCGATCAGCGTCCGGATAAATGCCCAGGCACCGGCCGGGTCGCGGCAGGTGTTGAAGATAACGATGTTTTTCGGGTCGCCGTAGCTGTAGATCGGGCCCGTGTGGCTGGCGGGTACCGGCATGGGGTAGAAATCGTAGGTCAGGCCCGGATCGGCAAACTTGTCGAGGTAGCTGACCTGCCAGGGGCCCGTAAACTGCGATGCGATGCGCTGGTCGATAAACGGGTCGCGGGTGGCCGAAAGCCGTTCCCGGGCAAAGTAGTTCTGGCGGTAGAGCGTTTGCAGGAACCGGAATACACCCACCGCGTGGCGGTTGTTGAAAGCAGCCCGCGACGGTTGCCCCCGGCGCACGTCTACCAGCGGAGCGCCGTGCGAAGCGGCCAGGTAGAGCGGGTAAAAGTTGAACAGTCGCTGGTACCAGATGGCCTTCACCTCGGTATAGCCCAGCCAGTGGTCGACGTAGCCGTTGGCATCGCGGTGCTGCTGCTGCGCCCCCGCCTGCAGGTAGCGGTCGTAAGTATAGGGCGGCCCCGTGGGCGAGCCCGGCACCAGCGCCCGCGTGTTGCACAGCGTCATGAACGGATTCACTTTCCAGGGTACCTGGTAGATATGACCATCGGCCGAGGTAATTTCCCGAATCATGGCGCTGTCGCAGCGGGCTGCGATGAACGCCCGGAAATCGGCAATGGTGTCGAGCGGAACCAGCACGCCTGCTTTGGCATACATGGCCACGCTGCCCTGCCACATGTTGGCGTAGATGTCGGGGGTGGTTTTGCCCACCACCGATGCCAGAATGATTTCTTCGCTCGACTGCCCTTCCGGAATGGGCTGGTAGCGCAGTGGCTTATCGGGCCGGTCTCGCTGCCAGCGTGCCACAAACTCCTTCGCAAACTGAATCTCGCCCGCGTTGTTGGAGCACCAGAACGTTAGCGGCCGCGACGCGCCCTCGTCGCGCCGGTGGCAGGCACCGATCAGTAAGGCAACCAGCAGCAGACGGAAGATTGGATTGGCAGAACGCATGGTGCTAAACAAACCGAAACCCGCTCCATACATACTTGCCCGGGCGAAATTTTAACCACCCCATCACCGGCCAGTTGCCAGCCGGTTCTCCCGCAAACAACGCCCTGGCACCGATCCCGCAACAAAAAACCCCGGCGACAGGGTCGCCGGGGTTTTACGTGTAACATAGTCTCTCTCTATGTTGTAGGCACTATCTACCTTTTCAGGGTATGCTCAGTTAGCGTGTTTTACGAATTACAACCGGTACACATTTAACCGGGCAGGTGCAGTCGGCCGGGCTGACATACACGACTACGTCGGTGTAGCAGGTACCATCCTGGCTGAACAGCCGCACCGTGTAGGCCTGACGGGCCGACGGATTGTCGAGACCGGCAAACGTTACCGTTCCACCGCTAACCGTTGTTGCCGTGTTATAATCAGGACCCGTGTAGGTTGCTCCGAGCGAGATGCCCGCCTTGGCCGTGTTGCTCAGCGTGGTGAAAGTCACCTTCGCGTCGTTGTTGGCCGTAGCCCCGTTACACGTGGCCGACGTTACAACCGGTGGGTTGTCGTAGGTCGGAGCCGGATTCACCGTTACCGTCACGTCTACGTCGGCCGCGCAGCCCGTCGAGAGCGTACAGGTTGCCGAGTAGGTCGTGGTTACGAGCGGCTCGACCAGCAGCGATGCGCCGGTGTCACCCGTCGACCACAGTACCGTACCCGAGCAGCCGTTCACCGTCAGGGTCGTCGACTGACCAGCGCAGAGTGCTGCCGACGGAGCCGATGACGTTACCGTCAGTACTGGCGTGGGTTGTACCGTTACCGATACGCTGGCAACATCCGTACAGCCCTGACCGCTGATTGCCGTTACCGAGTAGGTACCGCTGGCCGTTACGCTGATGATGGCCGTGGTTGCTCCCGTCGACCAGAGATAGGTGTTGCCACCATTCGCGGTCAGCGAGATTGGCGAGCCCTGGCAGGTCGTCAGGCTGCTGGCCGCGATCGACGCTACGGGGTTGGGGTTCACCGTTACACTGCCCGTGGCCGTGCTCGAGCAACCTTCAGCCGAGGTTGCCGTTACGCTGTAGACCGTCGTGCCGGCTGCCGTCAGCACACCCGTGCTGGCCGATGCACTGCCTGCCGAGGTCGGCGTCAGACCCGTCGAGAAGGCGTAGGTGTAAGTGCCACCGCCTGCCACCGAAGCCGACAGCGTAGCCGTCGTACCGGCGCAGATCGTCGCGCTGCTCAGCGTTACCACGGGGTTGGGGTTCACCGTCACACTGCCCGTGGCCGTGCTCGAGCAACCTTCAGCCGAGGTTGCCGTTACGCTGTAGACCGTCGTGCCGGCTGCCGTCAGCACACCCGTGCTGGCCGATGCGCTGCCTGCCGAGGTCGGCGTCAGGCCCGCCGAGAAGGCGTAGGTGTAGGTGCCGCCACCCGCTACCGAAGCCGACAGCGTAGCCGTCGTACCGGCGCAGATCGTTGCGCTGCTCAGCGTTACCACGGGGTTCGGATTCACCGTCACACTGCCCGTGGCTGTGCTCGAACAACCTTCAGCCGAGGTGGCCGTTACGCTGTAGACCGTCGTGCCCGCTGCTGTCAGCACACCCGTGCTGGCCGATGCGCTGCCTGCCGACGTTGGCGTCAGACCCGTCGAGAAGGCGTAGGTGTAGGTGCCACCACCTGCTACCGAAGCCGACAGCGTAGCCGTCGTGCCGGCGCAGATTGTCGCGCTGCTCAGCGTTACCACGGGGTTGGGGTTCACCGTCACACTGCCCGTGGCCGTGCTCGAGCATCCCTGAGCCGAGGTGGCCGTTACGCTGTAAACCGTCGTGCCGGCTGCCGTCAGCACGCCCGTCGTGGCCGACGAGCTACCTGCCGACGTTGGCGTCAGACCGGCCGAGAAAGCGTAGGTGTAGGTGCCGCCACCCGCTACCGAAGCCGACAGCGTAGCCGTCGTGCCGGCGCAGATTGTCGCGCTGCTCAGCGTTACCACGGGGTTCGGATTTACCGTCACACTGCCCGTGGCCGTGCTCGAGCAACCTTCAGCCGAAGTGGCCGTTACGCTGTAGACCGTCGTGCCGGCCGCCGTCAGCACACCCGTGCTGGCCGATGCGCTGCCTGCCGAGGTTGGCGTCAGACCCGTTGAGAAGGCGTAGGTGTAAGTGCCACCGCCCGCTACCGAAGCCGACAGCGTAGCCGTCGTGCCGGCGCAGATCGTGGCGCTGCTCAGCGTTACCACTGGGTTCGGATTCACCGTCACACTGCCCGTGGCCGTGCTCGAACAACCTTCAGCCGAGGTCGCCGTTACGCTGTAGACCGTCGTGCCGGCTGCCGTCAGCACACCCGTGCTGGCCGATGCGCTGCCTGCCGAAGTCGGCGTCAGACCCGTCGAGAAGGCGTAGGTGTAAGTGCCGCCACCCGCTACCGAAGCCGACAGCGTAGCCGTCGTACCGGCGCAGATCGTTGCGCTGCTCAGCGTTACTACTGGGTTCGGATTTACCGTCACACTGCCCGTGGCCGTGCTCGAGCATCCCTGAGCCGAAGTGGCCGTTACGCTGTAAACCGTCGTGCCGGCCGCCGTCAGCACACCCGTGCTGGCCGATGCGCTGCCTGCCGAGGTTGGCGTCAGACCGGCCGAGAAGGCGTAGGTGTAGGTGCCACCGCCTGCTACCGAAGCCGACAGCGTAGCCGTCGTGCCAGCGCAGATCGTTGCGCTGCTCAGGGTCACTACGGGGTTCGGATTCACCGTTACCGTGGTGCTGGTCGATGTCGGACAGGTTCCATACGACGATGGCGTGAAGGTCACCGAATAAGCCGTTGTGCTCACGGGTGTCACGACAATCGTACTCGTGTTGCTGTTCGTGGTGGCGCCCGTGCTCCACAGCATCGTACCGGCCGAACTGCCGGCGCCGGTCGCGGTTGCAGTCAGACTAACCGAGCTACCGGCGCAGATAGCCGGGTTAGATGGGGTGATGGCCAGCGTTGGTACCACACCATCTTCTACCACAATGGGGCAGCAGCTGGTGGCTCCGCAACCGACACTCGCCGAAGCCGTGTAGCTGTAGCTACCCGCCTGCGTAATGGTATAGCTGTTTCCGGTCGCTACCTGCGTATTGCCCCGGTACCAGATCACGTTGGTAAATTCGGCCGGAACGGTAGCTTCGTAGCCTTCGCCCGAACACAGTTTGACAGGCACTGTCACACAGGCCCGGCTTACGTTGTTGCTCAGGTTGAACTCGGGCTGGCCCGAAACCGGATCGGCCGTTACATAGGCCGTGTTGAAGAGTACACCTTCGGCCTGCGTCTGCAGCGTTACCGATACCGAGCTCGATGCATTGGCGCCGTTGATGGTGCCCAGGTTCCAGGTCAGTACAGTCTGGGTTGCCGTGCCGCTGCCAATGGTACTAACCGTTGCCGCGGGCGACGATGAAATGTAGTTGAAGCCCAGGGCAACGGTATCCTTCACCGTTACTCCCGTGGCTACGTCGGTAGCGTTGGGGGCTACGTTGGTTACCTGAATGGTAAACGTTACGTTGCTGCCCAGCGTAAGCGACGAGGTATTCGCCGTTTTGACAATGCTCAGGTCAGGATCGCCCGACGAGAAGCCCACGTCATTGGCCGAACTCGGATCGTTGATCGCACCGGTGCTTAATTGAATAACAGCCTGATTACCTACCAGAGCCGCATCGCTGTCGATCGCATCGTTCGCGTTATTGTTGACATCCCGCTTGGTCAGCGTGAGGCCTGAGGGGAAATCCGTTCGCCGAACCCGCACCTCGTAGGCCGTGGCGGGTTTGACACCACCGCTCACGTTGCCGCTATCAAACGTATAGGCACCATTCGCACCGGACGTTGTGGTGCCGCGCAGGATGCCGTTTTCATAGAGGTAGACCGGAACGCCAACGACGCCCGGATCGATGGCATCCTGAAGTCCGTTTCGATTGTAGTCCTGAAACAAACGGCTGCCAATCGCGATGGCCCGCTGCGCTGTGCGTCCGGGAGGCCCCCCACCGGGGACTTTAGCCCAGACCACTGTGGTTAGCAGCCAAAGCAGGCTTGCCAACCACAGTGAACCAGACAAGACTTGGTTGAGCTTGTAGGATTTTCCCATAATTGCTGTTAAACTCTCGGTTACATTGATACTAGACTACGGTGCGTGTTACATCAGCATTGCACGTAGGCCGGAGTGACAAACTGAGTGCCAAATTTGCATTTACCCCTCCTTCGTGTATCCAAAACCGGCCAGAAATAAACTATACCTACTAGCATGGTAGATAAATCAGTGGGTTCATTAACCCCACCAGAGGCCTTTGTCACGTATACAACCAAGGCCCTTTGCACAGAACACACTAACAATCAGCCATTTGCCGTATTCGGCCGATCAGATCGGCATGGGTGCCTGCAATGGCATACTGGTGAAGCGGGTCGGGGGGGGGTGGGTTGCCTGAGGGCGGGCGGATTCTATTTGCTGGACAGTTTCCGGGCGTTGCAGCGTGCTTTCCGGGTGCTGGCAGCGCCGGTGTCGGCCTTACTTATTTTGAAGGCAAGGAGACAGTACAGCGAAGATTATGCCAATCGTCGGAAGTGAGCCAGACGGTGTATACCAATCGGTAGTAAGGTGAGGTTGAACGGGGGTTTTCCGGCCGCCGTTGCTACCCAGCTAACCCGTATTTTGGCGGATCTTCCACAGGCTCAGCGGCCCGTGGTGCGCGGATCATTGAATCTGTGGGTACAGGTCGCCAGCCGGCAACAGCCGCCCAGTTGCCGGCAGGGCAACGGACCAGACCATCCGGTCTGTCGGCAGGTACCAGCGATGACCTTTCGGGAATTATGGCCAGGGGCCGGCCGGCGTTTGGCTTTTTTGTTTCTGTTCGTATATTTGGCGCCTGTACCCATACAATTTTACGGGTAATTCATTCATTACGAACTGCTTGCGCCAACCGCTCTGCGACGGGCCGGCAGCCTCCTTTTCCACCTTTTCGCTAGTTGACTTTCGGCCTTCATTAGGCAACTGGGTTAGCCGGGTCAGCTTTACCGTGACATGAAAGTTTCGCCGACCCAACCGTTCCAGATTGTCTACTCGCTGCATCAGCACGAGTTTTTAGGCTATCTCATCGGCGCGTTCGTGGTTCAGCGGAACGGCAAGGGCGAACTCACGCTGCAAAACCAGACCCTGTCGACGCAGAACGTGAGCGAGTTTGCCCACGGCCTCGACGAACTTGATTTTGAACTGGTTCGGCTGATCGAGGGCATCCAGCAGGATGTGATCGTCAAGAAATTCAATAGCCGCAAACTCCCAACGGTCGATTTTTACCTGAAATACTTTGACCCCCACAAAGGCGACAAAGTCGTACAGGAAGCCATTTGCAGTTACCTCGAAACGGTCAAGTCGCGCATTATGGGGCTCATGACCGACAAGCCCTTTTACATCATGGGCAACGACGGTAACCCGGCCGGCGAACCGATCCAGTGGTTTCCCAAACCGGCCCGGGTGCATTTCCATTTTGAGCGCAACAGCCACTCAACGCACTATTTCCCGCGCATACGGTACCCAAACGGCACACTCAAACCCGATGGCCGGGAAGAAACGGACCTGGTGGAATTTCAGAATCGGGGGGCGCTGATGATCTGCGATGAACCAGCCTATATGCTGGTCGGCACGCGGCTCTATCACTTTCAGAAAAACGTGGACGGCAAAAAACTCCGGCCGTTTTTCAACAAGAACCACATTGTTATCCCGCGGAATATCGAGCAGCAGTACTTCGAGCGTTTTGTGATTCCTCTGATTGCGTCGTACGATGTGATGGGAAAAGGCTACGGCTTCGAAATCAGGCACGAGGTACTTCCGCCAACGCCCATACTGACCATCTCCGACTCGGTAGCCGTCAGCAAACCGGTATCGCCGGGCCTGTTTGGCGACGCCATTGATACCGACGACGAGTCGGGCCAGCGCATTACCTTCGACCTCTCCTATCAGTACGGCGCGTTCAGCTTTCGCTTCGACAGTCTGGGCGGGTCGGCCAATGTCAGTCTCGAAAAAGTGGGCGATGGGTATGTATTTCACCGCATTGCCCGCGATCAGAAACTGGAGCGGCAGAAGCTGGCGTTTTTGCGCGACCTGGGCCTCGACATCCGCCACGGCCGGCTCAATCTGCCCAAGTCAGAAGCCTTCGACTGGCTTAGTGCCAACACAACGGCCGTGCGCGAAGCCGGCTTTATTCTCGAACAGAACAGTCAGGATACAAAACGGTACTTTCTGGGCTATTCGAGCATTGCTGTTTCGATCGAGGAAGGCCGCGACTGGTTCGATATTTACGCCAATGTGCGGTTCGGCGAGTTCGACATTCCGTTTCTGAAACTGCGCAACCTGATTCTGGCGCACAAGCAGGAGTTTACACTGCCCAACGGCGAGATTGCCGTGATTCCGGAGGCCTGGTTTACGCGCTTTTCGGAGCTGTTCGGTTTTATGGAACCCGCCGGTGGTATCGATGGTGACCCCGATCGGCTGGTGCTGTGCAAACACCACCTGGCGCTGGTACAGGAACTCGAAAACGATAACCTGGCCACGACCGTTATGAGCCGGAAACTCGAACGCCTGCGCGATTTTCAGGAGATCGAGCCATTTCCGCTCCCGACCGACTTCATCGGTACGCTGCGCCCCTATCAGCAGGCGGGCTACGACTGGATGAACTTCCTGCGGCAATACCGCTTTGGCGGCTGTCTGGCCGACGACATGGGGCTTGGCAAAACCGTGATGACCCTGGCCCTGCTGCAGGGTCAGAAAGAAGCGGGTACCAAAGAGCCATCGCTGCTCGTTATGCCTACCTCGCTGCTCTACAACTGGGAACTCGAAGCCCGCAAATTCACGCCCCACCTGCGGGTGATGGTTTACACGGGTACCTACCGCGACAAGAACACGGCGCAGTTCGACGACTACGATTTGATTCTGACGTCATACGGCATTGTCAGGATCGACATTGATTTGCTCAGCGACTACCGCTTTCACTACGTTATTCTCGATGAGTCGCAGGCCATCAAGAATCCGTCGTCGCACATTACCAAGGCGGTGATGCACCTCAACGCAGCCCACCGCCTGATTCTGACCGGCACGCCCCTCGAAAACAGCACCATGGATCTGTGGGCGCAGATGAGTTTTATCAACCCCGGCCTGCTGGGTAGTCAGTCGTTTTTCCGCAACGAGTTTCAGATTCCGATCGAGAAGCGGCACGACGAGGCTAAAACCAACCGGCTGTATACGCTCATCAAGCCTTTTATGCTCCGGCGCAACAAGACGCAGGTCGCCACCGACCTTCCGGCCAAAGTCGAGAGCATTCTGTTCTGCGACATGACCCCCGATCAGGCCGAGCAGTACGAAGAAGCCAAGTCGTATTTCCGCAACCTGATTCTGGAGCGTATTGAAGAAGAAGGTATGGCGCGATCGCAGATGGTGGTGCTGCAGGGGCTGACCAAACTCCGGCAGATAGCGAACCACCCGCGGCTGGTCGACGCGGATTACGACGGCGATTCGGGCAAGCTTTCCGATATGCTGATGCGGCTGGAAACGGCCATGACCGAACACCACAAAGTTTTGGTGTTCAGCCAGTTTATCAAGCACCTCAACGTGGTTCGGCAGTACCTGAAGGAGAAAAACATCCGCTTCGCCTACCTCGACGGCTCAACCACCGACCGGCAGAGCCAGGTCGAGCTGTTTCAGACCGACGAAACGGTGAAGCTGTTTCTGATCTCGCTGAAAGCCGGGGGGCTGGGCCACAACCTTACAGCGGCCGACTACGTCTTTATTCTGGACCCCTGGTGGAATCCCGCCATCGAAGCGCAGGCCGTTGACCGCGCCCACCGCATCGGCCAGCAGAAAACGGTATTTACCTATAAGTTCATTACCAAGAACACCGTTGAGGAGAAAATCCTGGCCCTGCAGCGGGCCAAGCAGCAACTGGCCGGCAGTCTGATCACAACCGAGGAGAATTTTATCAAGTCGCTTACCAAGGAAGACATCATGGTGCTTCTTGAATAAACTTTCTGTGAACTTCCGTCCGCTTTTTAGTTAGTAGGCTGAACATTAGTCACCATCTCAACACGACACAGCATGAACGCAAAAAGCATCATCGGCATTTTACTGACTATCGTCGGGCTTATCGGTCTTATTTACGGCGGTATCGACTTCACCAAAGGTGGCGTAGCCCAGGCTTCGTTTGTTTACCTGATTCTGGGTGCCATTTTCTTTTTCGCCGGCATTAGCCTGATTCGCACCACGAAAGGCTAACCGTCTCCGGTCTATTACCAGTATAACGGGCACGCCCTGCGCCGAAAGCCATTCAGGCTGTTCAGCGCAGGGCGTGCTCTGTAAGGACCGTACCCTTATTTCAGGTACACGCCCACGCGGCTGTCATCGCTAAGCACAACCTCCACATGTTCGCTCAGCGTCGTGCTCAGTTCATAGCCTTTATAATCGGCGGCAACCGGATAGCGGGGGTGGTTACGGTCGATCAGCACGGCCACCTGCAGCTTGCGCACCGGCACACTCAGAAACGGCTGCAGGCAAAACGCCAGCGTCCGGCCCGTGTACAGCACATCGTCTACCAGAATCACGACACCGTCGGTGTAATCGGCAGCGGGGCGGTCGATCTGAACGGCGGGCTGGGCCGTTTGCTTTTTATCGAGACTCAGCTGAATCAGGTCGACTGTGAAAGGGGCAATGGCCTGCAATTCGGCCGCCAGCGCCTGCGCCAGTACGAAGCCTTCGCCCGCTACGCCGGCCAGCAGCACGGCCGACTCCTCAAAATTATTTTCGTAGATCTGAAAAGCGATACGCCGAATCTTCTGGCGGATTTGCTCGGCCGTCAGCGTCAGGGCAGGCTGGGTAGATTCCATACAGGGGCAAAACAGGTTTCGGCTGCAAAGATGCTAAAAGTAGACGGGAGTCGAAGCCTGCCCGCGCTGCCGCAACGGGCCGCTTGTATCAGTTGATCGCTCCCGTTGACTATCTTTGTTCTTTATTTAAACCAGGTATGATTGTTAAGACTAAAAAATACGCACTGGACCAGAAAGTCTATATAAATCTGGCCCTGAAACAGTGGCTCCGCGACAACTGGAAGTGGGGGCTTATTCCGCTCGCGCTGATCGTACTCAATATCGTTCTGTATGCGACCGGCACCTTCGACCATTACTGGCCCGCCATCGTTATTTTTCTGCTCACTGTCATCTACGTCCTGTTCTGGGCGGTTCAGATTACGGGTATTGCCCAGATGGAGCAAAGCAAAGCCTTGTTTCAGAAATACATCTACGAAATCGACAGCCGCCAGATTCTGATGCGGATTAATGCCAAAGAAGGCGGCATTCTGAAGTGGGAGCAGATTGGCAGTGTGGAGAAAGCCGCCGATGCCTACATCCTGTATCTCGACAATGCCGAAGCCATGAAAAACGTAAAAGCCAGCTGGCTGGCCAAATACGTGACGAAGGGGCTGGCTAAAGCGCAATTTCTGTATCTGCCCTTCAGCATCTTCAACAGCGAGCACGACCAGAAATTTACCGAAGCTATTCTGCGCCGGAAAGGCCTGATGGCGGGTGCTTCCTCATCCGACGAAGTACTGGTGAAATAAGCATCGGGTTTTCCGATTCGTCCGGCGCGCCCGGTTCTGTCTGACGACGGGGCCGGGCGCGCGCCCGTTTACGGGCTAAAAACCCCGGTTCGTCGGACTCAGGCCGGGGTTTGTCAGGTTCTGGTTTCGCGGGCAGCGGTCAGCCTGTAGGTTAGCGTCACCAATAAGCACGTAACCCCTACCGCATTACATCCATGATTCACGCTACAGCCGGCCTTATCCACTTAGTATCTGCTTTACTGGCTATGCTTACCGGCAGCCTTGTGCTGCTCCGACCCAAAAGCGGTTTATGGCACCGGCGCATCGGGTATGTCTACGTAGCCTGCATGCTGGTGCTGAACAGCACGGCTTTCCTGATCTACCACCTGTTCGGCCGTGTAGGTCCCTTTCATATACTGGCTATCTTCAGCACGCTTGGTTTACTGGGCGGCATGCTGCCTGCCCTGTTCCGGCACCGGGTTCGAAACTGGCTGTATTGGCACTACTTTTTCATGAACTGGTCGGTTGTGGGGCTGTATGCCGCTTTCTGGGCCGAACTGCTGACCCGAACCCTGCCCATGGTACAGTTCTGGCCCGTTGTGGTGGGAGCCACTGGCGTTACGGCCGCTGTCGGCAGCTACCTGATCCGACGCCATGCAGCCCGACTGCTGCCGCCCAAACAGCCCCGTCTGGCCTAGGCTACGCATAGGGCCACAAAAAACCCCTGCCAGCCCGGGGCGGAACAGGGGTGTATACACGGGCAAACCTGACCTATTTGGCCTGGTTGGTAAAATCGACCACCGTCACGTCGGCCAGCCAGGGGCCTACAATGCTGCCAAAGGCCTTGTGGGCGGGGTGCGGCAGGTAGGCATCCCGATCTTTTTCGGAATCGAAGGTCAGAATAAAGGCGTGGGTCAGGCCCTTGTCGTGTTTTTCGGGACTGTTGTTGGTACCCCACTGAAAGCCCTTGATCTCTTTGATTTTCGACGGCAGCGCTTCGAACGCGGTCAGAATCTCGGTTAGTTTTTCGGGCGTTGTTTCGGGCTTGAATTTAAACAGCACAATATGCTGCACAGCGGCTTGTTTCATTGTCTTTTTGGGTGGTTTAGCCATGGCGCCAACGGACAGCAGGGCCACCAGCAGCAGAGAAAGAATTGGTTTCATCGGTTGGGGGTTTATTGAAACGGTAAAGCAATGTAAACGACCGACAACAATCAGGCTGTCAGCTGGTCCGGCGTAATAAGCTGCAGTTGATCGATACGGGAAAAATGGCGCACGTTGGCCGTAGCCAGCGGAAGTTTGTGGGTAAGTGCAGTGGCAGCAATCAGAATATCTTCGGCGCCGATCAGCTGGTTAGCCGCCTTCAACAGGGCGTAGATATGGGCAGCCGTTCCAGCACAATCAGCATCGAATGGCAGGATGGTTTGCCGGGCGAAATAAGTCAGCCAGAAGTTATCCTTTAACCGATCACCCCGTAGTACCTCATACCGCACGATAGCCGGAATCTGTACCCTATATCGTGCGGTCAGTCGAAACAAAAACGTATGCCGTTTATCGCTGGCCCGAAAATGATCGATCAGCACCGATGTATCGATACACACTAATTCCATTGGTTGAGATGCTGCCTTTTGTCCTCAATGAAACGAAGGTCCTCTTCCGTTGCCACCGGAAACGACAGGAGCAATGTCTGCTCGTCGGTCAGGTCCGTTTGAGCAGTCGCTACCTCCGGTGCCGTTTCCACATACTGTAGAATAATCACTTCAACCCGATCAGTCTGAAAATCGGTCGGCAGGTCGATAACAATCTGTCCGTGTTCGTTTGGTCGGATTATCTTTCTGACAGCTTGCATGATACGTATGCGGAGTTGGTAAAGCAAGATACACATTCAACAACAAAAAGCGGGTTAGTCTCTGGTGAAACTAACCCGCTTCGCTACCGGTCAGGCCCGCTTAGGCCAGTTTCGTCTGCAGGTTGGCATCGAGGGCTTCGAGGAAGTCTTCGGTATTGAGGTAGTGCTCACCCGCCACCAGCTTGGTACCGGCCGGATAAGCCGACAGGGCCAGGTCTTTGGTCATTTTGCCGCTTTCGACCGTTTCAACGCAAACCGCTTCGAGGGCGTTGGCGAAATCGATCAGGGGCTGGTTGTTGTCCAGTTTACCCCGGAAAGCCAGGCCGCGCGTCCAGGCGTAGATCGACGCAATCGGGTTGGTCGACGTTTTGTTGCCTTTCTGGTATTCGCGGTAGTGACGCGTTACGGTGCCGTGGGCCGCTTCGGCTTCCATGGTTTTGCCATCGGGCGTAACCAGTACCGAGGTCATCAGCCCCAGCGAGCCAAAGCCCTGCGCTACGGTATCCGACTGTACGTCGCCATCGTAGTTTTTGCAGGCCCATACAAAGTTGCCTTCCCACTTCAGGGCCGAGGCAACCATGTCGTCGATCAGGCGGTGTTCGTAGTGTACTTTACCCGCATACTCGGCTTCGTAGATTTCCTGGAAGATATCCTTGAAGCGACCGTCGTATTTTTTGAGGATCGTGTTTTTGGTCGACAGGTACAGCGGCCAGCCTTTGTCGAGAGCCACGTTGAAGCAGGCGCGGGCAAAGCCCCGGATCGACTCGTCGACGTTGTACATGCCCATGGCTACGCCACCCCCTTTGAACTGATAGACGTCGAACTCCTGAACCGAGCCGTCTTCGCCTTCAAATTTCATCGTCAGTTTGCCGGGACCTGGTACTACGAAATCGGTAGCGCGGTACTGATCGCCGAAGGCGTGCCGGCCGATGATAATCGGAGCAGTCCAGTTGGTTACCAGACGGGGCACGTTTTTCATGACGATCGGCTCCCGGAATACCGTACCATCGAGAATGTTGCGGATGGTGCCGTTGGGCGACTTCCACATCTGCTTCAGGTTGAATTCCTTCACGCGGTCTTCATCGGGCGTGATGGTGGCACACTTGATACCAACGCCATATTCTTTGATGGCATTGGCGGCATCGATGGTTACCTGATCGTTGGTTTCGTCGCGATATTCGATACCGAGGTCATAGTATTTGATATCAACGTCGACGTAGGGCAGGATCAGCTTGTCTTTGATAAATTTCCAGATAATCCGGGTCATTTCGTCGCCATCCAGTTCAACCACCGGGTTGGCCACTTTAATTTTCTCCATTGGACTTGGGTATAAACAGTTATAAGAAAGACTCGTATTCGGGTGTAAAAGTAGTGAATTAGGCCTAAACGAACGCGCCGATGCCGTTGCCTGCCGTTACAGGCAAAGCGTCGGTCGGCGGGATTATACCGGCATGAGCCGATCCGAACGGCCCGGTACTGGCTTTAGTGGGGCTGCCAGCGGTTCAGTTGGGCGATCAGCGACCAGATCATCGGCAGGCTGGCCAGCGTTTCGATCCAGTCGGCCGGAATGGCCTCCACGCCGTATCCGAACCCCGCCAGGGCACCCGTTACGGCACCGGTGGTGTCTGTATCGGAGCCGAGGTTGACGGCCTTCAGCACCGCGTCGGTGTAGGTATCGGTGGTGAGCCAGCACCAGATGGCAGCCTCGAGGGTGTGCAGTACGTAGCCACTCGATTCGATAGTCTGCTCGGGCGCATCGGCCAGGGTGCCTCCCAGTAGCCGGTCGAAAGCCGGTAGCTCCGCCGTGGTATCGGGCCGGCCAGACCAGTAATCGCCCGCGAGCCGGTTGGTTTCGGCGTACGCTTCCGTTTTCCCATACCCCTGCCCGATGAACCGCATCAGTTCGAGGTAGTAGAAGCAGGCCATCACCGACCGCACATGCCGGTGCGTGGGCGCCGAAAGCCCTTGGGCCCAGTCGAAACGCTCGTCAACAGGTTTGCCGGTCAGCAGCAGCACCGCCGGCGCTATCCGCATCAGCGAGCCATTGCCGTTGCTGTATTCATCGCTGCCCCCCGCCCGTTCGGGCAATACGCCCTGCCGGAGCCGCCCGATGGCCTGAGCGGTGCCAATGCCGATATCGAACACGGTGCCATGGGGTGTCCAGCGGTTTTCGTAACGCCAGCCAACCATATTGGTAGCCAATCGGCCGGTCAACCCCGCTTCGTCGCCAGTGGTGAGGGCGTCGGCCAGGCAGAACGTCAGTGACGCATCGTCGGACCAGGTGCCGGGGGGCTGCTGGTGGGTGCCGTAGCCGCGCATCGACACCACCGGATCGGCCTGCACCTCGGTCCGACTACAAAATTCGACCGGAACGCCCAGGGCATCGCCAGCGGCCAGGCCCAGCAACATACCGCTCACACGGCTTTGATGATACATAGTAATCTGATTTGTGTGGAAGGGCGAATATCGCAATCAGTATCTGAAAGGGGGCACCTACACAGGTATTGTTTCAGCGTGAGCCGGGTCGCATCCGCAAACATGACCATCTGATCGATAAAGCAACGGGGCGGGCCGGCGGTGGTTATTTTTGCGGTTTTACCCCATCTACCCAACGGTTACTTTATGCCTCAATCGTTCTACAAAGCCGCTATCCGCGTCATATACATCAGTCTGCTCGTTGCCTTCGGGCTCACCATCCCCGGCTACGCCCAGTTATTCTTCACACCCGGCTACGCAGTTTCAGCATCGGGCGATACGCTGAAGGGCGACCTGCGGGCGCCGGATGTTTACCGGGTCGACTTTCGGGCGCCCGGTACCGACAGTATCCGAACCTACACCCCTGCCCAGCTCCGGCGATACCAGGCAGATGGCCAAGTGTATCAGTCCGTTCAGTTCAGGGAGTCAGGCGTTGACAAAGCGTATTTCATGCTCGAGCGCGTCAGCGGACCGGTTAGCCTCTACCAACTGTTTCGCCCTGACGGTCGGCTGACCCACGCCATTCGGCTGCCCGATGGTACGTTTGTACCCCTGCGCGGCAACCTCACCCTGCTCACGCTACGCAGCACCCTCACTGCATGCGTAACGCCCGCGTTTACCAGATTACTCGATGCACAGCTGTTCGAGGGCACCAACTTCGGTCTGACGCGTATAATCGACCAGTATAACCGATGCGTGGCTCCCACCCACACCGCCCGGCAAACAACGACTAAAAAGCCTTTTCGCTACGAACTGGGGCTGTCGGCCGGTCTGGCCCGCAACCACTGGTCGTACGGGCGGGCGGGCCATCGGAACACAACCTACTACAATCCCAGCGGAGCCTACAGCCCCGACTATACCGTGGCGCTGGGCGGTTTCGTTACGCTGGCTCCGCGCAAGCGGCTCTCGGCAACTATCGAACTCATGGGTAGCGCCTACCAGGGCAGTCGGCTGGTGCCGCTCACCGACCCACTGGACCCGAGCCGCATAGCCCCCCGAACCTATTCGTTTCGCGAAACCTATCTGACGCTGCCCATCACAGGTCGCTACGTTTTCATCGACAAAGCCGTGCGATGGTATGTCCGGGCCGGGCTAGGTCCCTCGCTCACAACCATCCACCGGGCCCTGTTCACGTTCGACGGGTATTCCGATCCGATCGACCTCCCCATTCTGCACCGAACCAACATCGGGGTGGGTTACCTGCTGGGCGTGGGCGCCAACCTGCTGATTGGCCAGAAACAGCCGTTGTACCTCGAAATCCGGGCCATGCCGCACTCGGTGCTGGATGGTGTCAGCAACATTGCCACGTCGCACTCGCTCCAGCTCAATCTCAGTGTACCATTGCTGAAGCGGTACTAACCCTCGGCAGACATGCATAATTTTCCGTATCTTCATGAAGCAAATACCCCAACCTAATACACATAATTTTGCTTTTCGATGAAAATACATTACGTTCTACTGATTGCCCTGACAACTGTGCCGGCGCTCCTGTTCGGGCAGGCCAAAAAAGCCGCCAGGCCCGACGGCCGGATCGACAAACTCAAGGCTGAAGTCGCAGCGGCCGTCGACGCCCGGAAGGATCAGGCGCAGCAGATCAACGACATGCTGTTCAGCTTTTCGGAGCTGGGCTTTCAGGAGCAGGAAACATTTACGTACCTGACCACGCTGCTCGAGAAAGAAGGGTTTACCATCCAGAAAAACATCTCGGGCATGCCCACCGCCTGGATTGCCACCTGGGGTAGTGGCAAACCCGTGATCGCCATTGGCTCCGATGTCGACTGCATTCCGAAAGCGAGCCAGAAGCCGGGCGTGGCCTACCGCGACCCCATTGTGGAGGGGGCACCCGGGCATGGCGAAGGCCACAATTCGGGGCAGGCGCTCAACATCGTGGCGGCCCTGTCGGTCAAACGGCTGATGGAACGCGACCATATTCCGGGTACGCTGATGCTGTGGCCGGGCGTTGCCGAAGAATTGGTAGGGGCCAAAGCGTTCTACATCCGCGACGGCTATTTCAAGGATGTCGATGCCTGCATTTTCACCCACGTGGGCGACAACCTCGTTACGTCGTATGGCGATGCGGGCAACAACGGCCTGGTGTCGGTGAAGTTTACGTTTGAAGGGTCGGCGGCCCACGCGGCCGGAGCCCCCTGGCGGGGTCGCTCGGCGCTCGATGCCGTGGAGCTGATGAACGTGGGCTGGAACTTCCGGCGCGAACACCTCGAACTGACGCAACGCTCGCACTACGTCATTGCCGACGGGGGCGACCAGCCCAACGTGGTGCCATCGAAGGCGGCTGTCTGGTACTATTTCCGCGAGCGCAGCTACCCCAAAATCAAGAAACTGTTCGAGACAGGCGTGAAAATGGCCGAAGGAGCCGCCCTGATGACCGACACTAAGTTTAGCTACGAAATTCTGGGCTCGGCCTGGCCGGGGCACTTCAACAAACCCATTGCCGAAACCATGTACCAGAACATCCGGAAAGTGGGTTTGCCTGGCTGGTCGGCCGAAGACCAGCAACTGGCCAAAGCCACGCAGAAAGAACTGCAGGCGCGCAAGGTAGAAGGACTGGCCATAAAACTCGACAGCATTGGCCTGCCCGCCAGCACGGCCCCGACGGTTATGATGGGCGGCCAGACCCTGGTGCCGCTTACGGGTGGCTCCGACGATATTGCCGATATATCCTGGTCGCTGCCAACCATCGTGCTGCGCTACCCCAGCAATATTCCCGATCTGCCCGGCCACCACTGGAGCAACGCCATTTCAATGGCCACGCCTATTGCCCACAAAGGCATTGTAGCGGGGGCTAAAGCCGAAGCGATGACCCTGATTGATCTGCTGCTGAAGCCCGAGATTCTGAAGAGTGCCTGGGCCTACTACAACGACGAGCAAACCAAAGAGCAGAAATACACGCCCTTTATTTCGCCCAAAGAGTTTCCGGCCGTGTACCTGAACCAGAAAATCATGGCTGAGTTCAAGCCTAAACTCTCGCCGTTCTATTACAACCCGGCTAAGTATAAGACTTACCTCGAGCAGTTGGGCATCACCTACCCCACCCTGCGCGACGATCAGCGGGCCGAGTTGCAGAAAAAAGCGAAACCCTGAAAAAAAACCGGGCCCGGTACCAACGCGGTACCGGGCCTAATAACGTAGTGGCTGGCCGACAGCAAAAACAGCAGCCTGTTATTTCGAGCGATTACGATGTGCCAGATTGATCTCGCGCACCATCGTCATAATCCGTGACCAGCAACGGCCAATGGCTTTTTTATCATGGGTCTTGGCGGCTGCTGCCGGTGCCGCCGTCGTCGCTTCCGATTTGGCGGGCGTATTGCGGGCCAGCAGCGCCGACTTATTATCGCTGCCAGCAGGCTTATAGGCGAGCGAGGTAGCGACGGAATTCTTTGCGGCAGGAACCTGTGTATCGATTCCGGCCCGAACCGGCGTAGCCAGTAAGGTTACGATCAGTAAGGCGGGAGCCACCAGGGCGTTCAGGCAGATTGTTGGCTTCGTTTTCATCTGAGTCAGTTCGTTGGTGTCAGTACGGTGTTCGGTAAGCAGGTAGGTAAAAAAGATAATATGTACCAAATTTATAGAAAAATATAATAATAAACATCCATAATCCCATTTTTATCAGACCGACACATCCAAATAAATGAATGAATTGCCGTTATTTGGCCAAATAATTATAGCCCTTCCGGCCCGATGTCAGGATACTGTACGGCAAATAACGGAATGAGTACGTATATATTGTTATCCGGCCATACGTATTCCGCAATTATGTAAAACCCGGGTTACACCCTACTGGACGGTCGCAAAAAAAACGCCGGACAGTTCTGTCCGGCGTTTTTTTCAGATACGCAGGCCGATTATTTCGGCAGTAGTACCCGGTCGATGACCTGAAGTACCCCGTTGGAGGCACTCTGATCGGCCTGGGTGATATTGGCCACGTTGGTCCCGTTGCCTTTGCCCAGCAGCGTTACCTTGCCGCTGGCGACGTTGGTCCGCAGGCTGGTTCCCTGGGCCGTAACTACATCGGCTCCATTCTGGAAGGTCTGCGAGTAGGCCTGGTATTTAAGCACATGATAGAGCAGCAGATCTGAGATTACGGCCTGGTCGGCTTTCTGGATAGCTGCAGCATCGGCATAACCGGCCGCTTTGAAGGCATCGTTCGTTGGGGCAAAGACCGTCAGACCGTTTTCGGTAGCGCTGTTGAGCAGTGCCTGCGTCGACGCGTTGGCCCGATCATAAGCGGCTCCGAAAAGCGACAGGTTGGTATTCGCTTTCGCCAGTGCCACCAGATTGGTGCTGGCTGGTTTCAGTACGGTGTTGATGATATGTACCACACTACCCACCGTTGGGTTATCGCCCTGAATGATCTGTCCATTGTTGACGCGGATATCACTCATGCTGGCTTTATAAACGGCAATTCGGTTGTCGGCCAGCGTGCTCTGATACGAGGTGTTGACCGCCGTTGGAATAGCACTCTGATCGATCCGGGAGCCGACTACGTGGTAGCGGAGAATGCGTTGCAGGTCGCTCGGCGATGCACTGTTGATGGCTGCGGCATCGGCATACCCGGCTGTTCTGAAGGCATCATCCGATGGCGCAAAAACCGTAATACCCGATTTGTTGAATTCGTCGACCAGGCCGGCGCGGGCAATGGCGGCTTCGAGCAGGTTCAGGTTATCTTTCTGATTGATGAAGGTTACCGTTGGAAATACGGTTGCACCCGGTGTTGTTGTACCGGATCCTGGTGTTGTCGTACCCGATCCTGGCGTAGTCGTGCCGGATCCCGGCGTGGTCGTGCCGGAGGTAGGTGGCGTCGTTACGGGGTTGGGATCGACCGTGCTGTTTGAGCAACTGGTCAGGAATGGCGCTGCGGCAAAGGCCAGCAGCGTGGCGACCCTCAAGAGGCTGGAGCGAAGGGCAAAACGCATACTTTGAGTAAGTTTAGTTGGACAATTACACACGAACTGATTGTACTAAACCATGTTAGCGTATAATTGTTGGCGACCGCCCGCTTCTATTCTGGTAGCGACCCCCCCGGCCATTGCCAATTACGCACTGATAATCTGTCATTTATGCATAAATCCGCGACCCTGAAAAAAGTTACACAAAAGTAACCGGCACAGGTCGGTTCCGGCGGTGGTCGGGCGCCTGAAACCCCGCTCCGGCCAACCGTCCGGCAGCCCATTCTGCCCCCTTTCTAAACCCGCCGGCTCATTGCCCGGCGGCACCAAACCGGCTCAACGCCAATAGCCCGCCGGAAACTGCTATATTTGTGGTACTGTTTGTTATAGACTATGTTCGAGAATCTTCAGGATAAGCTCAATAAGGCCATCAAGACCCTGAAAGGGCAGGGCCGCATTACCGAAATCAACGTGGCGGCCACCATCAAGGAGGTGCGCCGGGCGCTGACGGATGCCGACGTCAACTATAAGGTTGCCAAAGAAATCACCGACCGGATTCGCGACAAGGCGCTCGACCGGAAAGTGCTGATTTCGGTGGAGCCGGGGCAGTTGTTTGTCAAGATCGTTCAGGAAGAGCTGACCGAACTGATGGGTGGCGAAGCCCAGCAGATCAATACCAAGGGCGATCCGGCCGTGATTCTGATTGCCGGGCTGCAGGGGTCGGGTAAGACCACCTTCTCGGGTAAGCTGGCCGCCTACCTTAAAAAGCAGGGACGTGGTGTGCTGCTCGTTGCCGATGATATCTACCGGCCGGCCGCTATCGATCAGCTCAAGGTGCTGGGCGAGCAGGTCGGTGTAGAGGTTTATTCGGAACCCGACAACAAGAACGCCGTCAGCATCGCGCAGAACGCCATCAGCCACGCCCGCAAAACGGGCAAGAAAATCGTGATTGTCGATACCGCCGGTCGTCTGGCTGTCGACGAGGCCATGATGCAGGAAATCGAGGCTGTCAAACGCGCCATCAATCCGGCCGAAACGTTGTTCGTAGTCGACTCCATGACGGGGCAGGATGCGGTCAATACGGCCAAAACCTTTAACGAGCGGCTGAACTTCGACGGTGTGGTGCTGACCAAGCTCGACGGCGATGCCCGCGGTGGTGCCGCCCTCTCGATCAAAACGGTGGTCAGCAAACCCATCAAGTTCATCAGCACGGGGGAGAAAATGGAAGCGCTCGACGTGTTCTACCCCGACCGGATGGCCAGCCGGATTCTGGGCATGGGCGACGTGATTTCGCTGGTCGAGCGGGCGCAGCAGGCGTTCGACGAAGACGAAGCGAAACGCATCAACGCCAAGATGCGGAAGAACCAGTTCGACTTCGACGATTTTCTCTCGCAGCTGCAGCAGATCAAGAAAATGGGGAACGTCAAAGACCTGCTCGGCATGATTCCGGGCATGGGCAAAATGGTGAAGGACCTCGATATCGACAACGATTCGTTTAAACCCATCGAAGCCATCATCAGCTCGATGACCCCCAAAGAACGCGGCAACCCCGACATGATCGACGGCAGCCGCAAGAAGCGCATTGCGGCCGGGAGTGGCACCAGCATCACGCAGGTGAACAACCTGCTGAAGCAGTTCGACGAGATGCGTAAGATGATGAAGAAAATGAATACCATGCAGGCATCGGGCAAGCTGAGCCGGCTCATGAAATAAACCCGGATCGGGTTACTGATCAGCGGCTGCTCCACCCCGGGGCAGCCGCTGTTGTTTTGAGGGGTACAGGGCCCGTCAGTGGGAAGCCGCAAGCCGTTTATCCACTGCGTCGACCGCCTGTCGAACCGGCTGCAACGTCGGCCGGACAGACGGCTCTTTGGCGCAGATTCGGAACAAACCGATCGATAGCCCCCTCGACCATGACAACCAGAACCGCTCTCCTGACCGCCATCAACGGCCTGTTGTTCAGTCTGTTATCCCTGTCGACTGCGCACAGTCAGACCACGGCTTACTACGAAGAAAAAACCTTTGCGCTGGGCATGTATCCGGCCGCAGCCCCGGGCAAACTCTGGCTCCACGTTGAGAAAGATAACCGCACCCGTCCCGTCCAGATCACGCTGCTCGACGCCAGGAAGCAATCCCTGCTGAACACCTGGATTCCGAAGCGCATGACCAGTTCACGCCAGTGCTTCGACCTGAGCCAGATGAGCGATGGGCTTTACACCTTCGTTATCACCGACGGCCGGCAGACGCAGGAACGTCGATTCCGGCTTAAAACCACCAGCGTGGAGGAGCAACTACCACTGCGCCAGATTACGCTCCGGTAGTACGGCCGGGCTCAGAATGGCACAATCACCTTTACACTCGCATTGCGGCCCATGTTGTAGATACCCAGCCGCCCCGTTGGTGATGCCGTGTAGTACTCGAAATATTTGAGCCGGTTCAGATTCGACTGGTACACCGTGTTGAACAGGTTATCGACCTGAAAAAACAACTGAAGCCGGGGCTGCTGCTGCCGGTTGTTGAACGTAGCACCAAAACCGGCGTTGACCAGGGTATAACCCGGTGTGGCGGTTTCGGTGTTATCGACTCCGTAGAACCGGTTCTGCGCGCCGTAGTAATCGACCTCCGCGCGGGCGTACAGCCCCGTGACCCGGGCTTTTTCGGGCCCGAAGGCAGCCCGAAGTTCCGACCGGCCATGGAGGGGTGGAATAAACGGCAGGTAGCGGGCGGCATCGCCCTCGAGGTCGATCAGGGCCTGGTTGCGGTTCAGGCCCCGAATCAGCGCCAGGCTGTTGTTGAACGTGAGCCAGGTCAGTTGCCGCGGGTGCAGGTTCAGACTGAACTCGGCTCCATAGAGCTGCGCCTTCGACTGCTGGTACTGGTACGTGAAGTTGCCCGGCACAATCACCACCGGCTGGCCGGCCGCATCGTAAAGACGCGCCTGGTAGATGTAGTTGTCGATAACGTTGTTGAACAGTTCGACACTGATATCCAGCCCGTTAAGGTAACCAACAAACCCAATATCGGTTTGCAGGCTGAATTCGGGCAGGAAATTACGGTTGCCAAGGTAAACGATGCGGGCGCCGGGGTCGAGCCCGTTGGACCCAATTTCGGTGATGTTGGGTGCGCGATACCCCCGCGATACGTTGGCTTTCACCAGCAGTCGCTCCGACACGTTGTACGTGGCCCCCAGGCTACCCGAAACACCCCGGAACTGGCCCCGGTAAGCCGGAAACTGCGGCTCCTCGCCAACCGTAGCCCGCTGGTAGCGCAACTGGGCGAAGCCAGTAGCCGGGTTGGGAACTACATACTGATTGGCCCAGTCGACCGCCCGCGTGTCGTAGCGCACACCCCCGCTCACATCGACCGGTCCCAGGGCTTTTTTCAGGAACAGAAACGAACCAACATCAAGCAGCCGGTAGTCAGGAATTGGGAAATCGGTGCCGTTCAGGTTTTTGTTGGTCTGGTACATCCCATTGACACCAACCGTGGCCTCTACCCCGTTCCAGCCTGGCAGATTGTATTTCAGGTCGTAATTGATCGTGTTGAGCCGCACATACAAACCGGGCTGCCGGATAGCGGTGGGGTGGTTGTATTCCCGCCGGACACTCTGCTGAAACCCGACCAGGACCGATAAGTCGCTTTTGCCCAGCAGAAAATGGTTGCGGGTAAACAGCCGGTAATGCTGGATGTGCTGGTGCAGCGGATTGATACGGTACGTATTAAGATCGCGCTCGGGCACAAGGGGCCGCTGCCGGATATCGTCGGTGTCGCTTTCGAATACCTGCCGCGTAAACCGGCGCGTCAGCGAATCGCGGCTGCCGTCGGGAATTTCCTGCAGGTTGTTGTACAGCGTGGCGTAGAGAAACGACGAGCCCCATTTTTTCTCGACGCCCGTCAGGGCCGACAGGTTCAGTTCGCGGTAGGCCGTACCATACACCCGCCCGTCGACCGCATTCTGGTAGTTTCTGGCCACTTTCCCCGACGACCTAAACGCTGTTTTCCAGCCGTTTCGGGTGTACGAAAGCCCCACCGACCCGCCAACCATACCATTGTTGGTGTGGTATTCGCTTACCACATCGCCCTTTACCTTCCCCTCGTCGCCCCGGGGCACATACGGGATAAAATTGATGACACCCGCCACCGCGTCGGACCCGTAGATCAAACTGGCGGGGCCCTTTACCACTTCGGCCCGCTCGATACCATACTGATCAACCTCGATACCGTGTTCGTCGCCCCACTGCTGCCCCTCCTGTCGCATCCCGTTGTACAGCGTCAGCACCCGGTTGTAGCCCAGCCCCCGGATAAACGGCTTCGATACGTTAGGCCCCGTGGTAACAGCACTCAGCCCCGGCACGCCCTTCAGCACCGCATCGACCACGTTGTTGTTTACGTTCAGCTGCATGTCTTTCCGCGTCATCACCGCAATGGCAACCGGACTTTTGCTCAGTTCGGTCGCGCGCGACACGCCCGTGACCACTACCTCGCGCAGGTTATTCTGCGATTCGCGCAGGGCCAGGGTGAGCGTCAGCGGCTGGTTGTCGACGACCCGAATGCTTTTCTGGTAACGATCGAAACCCAGCATCGACACGCTGAGCTGGTAGGTGCCGGCCGGTACGCCGGTAAACCGGAATGCGCCCACCGAGTCGGCGGCCGCGCCGAAGCGGGTATTGACCAGTGTAACGGTGGCGCCCGGCAAAGGCTGTCCGCCGGTGGTAACAACCCCCGACACCGTAGTATCCTGCGCACGTACGAGCGCAACCGGGGTAAACAGAAACAGTAACAGTACGAGTAAACGCATGATAAACAACCAGATACAGACCAGCCCGGCAGGTGGTCGTGTGTGAAACGAAGAAAATGGAGGAGTGAGCGCCGGCAGCAGTCGGGCACAGGGGCCACGAGCCGGCAGCGAACTACCGGCTGGCAGGGCACCGCACAAACGGGCAGGCCACCGTATCGGTGGGCTATAACCGGGCAGAAACCGGCCAGCAGGGCCGCATCAGGCGATTGCCGGGGCGGGCGGGCCGCGCAGGGGGGAGAAGAAAGCGGTATGCCCTGCCGCCCGTACGGTGTACGAAAAAACGGCCTCGGGCAGCGTACAGACCAGCACGACCGGACTAATCGTGACCGCGTCGGGGCCGATCAGATACGGGGCATGGGTGCACATGTCGAGCCAGAACAGCTCGAACGACGTATGCGGATTGGTTGGAATAGGACCCTGATTCGCCGTCAGCTTATACGGGTGCGTATGGATCACGATGCGCCCGTTGCTCAACCGGTGTGCATGCAGAAAAATCATGCTGTTGAGGGTGATAAGCCCCCACAGCACGAGCAATCCGGTAGCAGTCGATCGTCGTAACGTAGGCGTGTTGAGCAAAGCCGGGTCGGTCTTGGTGCCGGCAGGACGCCGGCAACTGGTCACTTAACGGCGAAATAACACATTCTGTTTGAGATATTTTAGCAACACAAAAATAATAATTTAGACTCCCCTAAAAATGATCATGACTGTATGGGGGCGTCGTCATCAAATTCCTGGCTCTGCCCTATCTGCCGTTGTTGGCCAGGCATTACCAGCCGAACCAGCCTGTGCCGGTATCGGCCTAGTTCATGCGCCCCAGTTCGTCGGCCGCGCCGGTCGTACGCTGCCGGGCTTTTTTGACCTGCTGGCGCCCCAGGTTCCAGGTCAGGTTGAGCCGTAGCTGCCGGCTTTCCCAGCCCCCGCTGGCATCCATGTACAGGCCGCCAAACTGGCTGATACCCCGCCACCGCTGGCTGTTGACGGGATCGGTCAGGGTAAGGGCTACCGTACCGCGCTCGTTACGAAGTTTGTGCTGCACACCCACCGTACTGCCCCAGAACCGCCGGTTCTGAAACGTGCCCCCCCAGATCGAAGGTGATGTGTAGAAACCCGACACCTCGGCACTCCAGCGGTTGGGCAGGGTAACCGTTTGTTGCAGGTACAGGCTCAGCACGTTGGCCGTCAGGTCGATGGTGCGCCCCGCCCCGAAATCGGCCCGGTTGGTCGACCGGTAGGCACTGACGTTGACGTATACATCCCATCCTTTCCGCACCGTAAAGGGGTAGCTAACATCGAGGGTCAGCACACGCTGGCTGGCCAGGTTGCGGGTGGTGATGTAGTTGCGGTTCTGCTCGGTAGTATCGGTAATGTCGGTAAAAAAATCGCGGGTGTAGCTGTAGCTCAGGCCGGTGGTCAGTTTGTAGTTGTAGGTATGCGCCACCCGCCCCGTACTCGTGTACTGCGGCCGCAAAAACGCATTGCCCTTCTGGTAGGTCAGCTCGTCGAGTTTCGATTCGAACGGATTCAGGCTCTGGTACGAAGGCCGATCGATCCGGCGACTGTAGGTGAGCGACAGACTGTTGTTTTTATTTAGTCCATAGGTCAGGCCCGCGCTTGGAAACAGGTTGGTATACTGGCGCACCACCCGCGCGTCGGCCTGCTGCGGATCGGCGTTCAGCAGTTCCCCATCCGAGTGCGTTTGCTCGACGCGCAGCCCGGCCTGCCCCTGCCAGGCCCCCCAGGTGCGGTTGTAACTGGCATAGCCCGCCACAATGCGTTCGGTATACACGAAGCGGTTGGTGCGATCGGCGTTTATGAACGGCTGGCTGTCGACCAGGTCGTAGAAATCGAACCGGTTATCGGTCCGGACCGACGACAGTTTAAAGCCCGTACCCAGCGTCCCCCCCGCCAGCCGCTGCGTGTAGTCGAGTTTCAGACTGCGCAGGTCGATGGTGGTGCCGGCATCCATGCGGTAGTCGCGGGCCAGCAGCAGCGCCGGCCCGGGCACCGCCACGTACTGGTTAAGCTGGTTGGTGCGGCTGTCGGAGCGGTAGCGGCCGTAGTCGACGTCGATGGTCAGTTCGTGGCCGGTGGTGTCGGCAAAGCGGTAGTTCAGGTTGGCGGTCTGGTTCTGGCGGTTGCCGGTAGCGTCGTTGTTGGCCAGCAGGCGCTGCGTGGCAGCCTGCCCAAGGGTACCGATGGGTGTCTGGCCGGCGGTCAGACTGCTGTAGGGGCGGGCGTTTACATCGAGCAGTACACCCAGTGTGCTGGTGGGCGAAACAAACCAGTCGGCACCGACTTTGGCGTTATGGGCCGTGGAGCGGGTGCGGGTTTCGGCCCGCTGATCGTAGAACAAGCCGTTCTGCTCCCGGTAAAACTGGATAGACGACCAGTCGCGGGCGGTACGGTTGCTGTAGGTGCCAAACAGGTTGACGGCCCGGGTGCGGTGGTTAAGCGACAGCGACCCGTTTAGCTTGGGATAATATCGTCCCTGCGCTACGCCCAGCGCCAGCGTACCGTTGCTGCCAAACCGCTTGTCTTTCTTTAGCCGGATGTTGATGATGCCCGCGTTGCCGGCCGCATCGTAGCGGGCCGATGGCTGGGTGATGATCTCGATAGCCTCGATATCCGATGCCTGCAGGGTACGCAGGTAGCCCGCCAGATCGGCCGCGCTCAGGGGCGATGGTTTACCGTCGATATACACCCGCACCCCATTTTTGCCCTGCACGGTCAGGTTATCGTTGGGGTCGATGAGTACGCCCGGCGCCCGCTGCAGCAGCTCCAACGCTGTGCTGCCGGCCGAAGTGCTGCTACCGACCACGTTAAGAACCAGCTTATCGGGCAGGGTCTCGACCAGCGGCCGACGCGCCCGCACCGTTACCGACCCCAGCGCCCGACTGGCCTCGGGCAGTACCAGCACCGGTGCGGTTACCTCGCCCCCAACCGGCACAGCAAATACGGCCGACCGAATCGGCTCCAGCCCCACCGCCGAACCCAGCAGCCGATACGAACCCGCCTTTATCCCCGACAGTGTGTACCCGCCCGCGTCGGTACAGCGCACCGATCGCACCAGCACCGAGTCGGTGGCGGTCAGGAGCGCCACGGTCGCGAAGGGTATCGGCTGGTCGCGGCTGTCGCGCACCACCCCGCGAATGGTTTGTCCAAATGTCACGTTCGTCAGCACGAACAACAGGAAGAGCAGGTACTTTTTCATAGCTTTCGTCCATTGATGGGTCAAAGCTATCGGTACCGGGTGGCGCCGGCCAGCGCCAGTCGGCGAACCGCCGGATGGGTCGGCGAATAGCGGGGGCTGTTCATTCACCGACGTATTTGTCCGTTCGTCGGATCAGGTCAGCCCGTTCATCGGTAAAGCCGGATGTTTGTGTCACTCAATCAGCGCACGCATGAACTGGAACCAACCCGTTTTCTGGGGTATTACCCGACGGCAGCTGGCCGGTCTGTTCCTTTTTTACGGATTGTCGGCCCTGTCATACACAGCGGCCATCTCGATCAGTGAGCTACAATGGACCAAAAACTCCTTCGGGGCGGTATTTACGGGCTACCTGAGCCGGGGCCTGCTCGACTATGCCGTCAAGCTGCTGTTCACCGTACCAGTCTGGTACGTGGTCATCTACCGCCTGCGTCAGCATCCCCTCTGGCAACGGCTGAGTCTGCACCTGCTGCTGTTACCGCTGTTTGTGCTCGGCTGGCAGGCTACGTATTATCTGCTATCGGAAACGCTGTCGCTGGGGCACCTGGTCAGCACGGCCCGGATCTGGGATACCTATATTACCACGCTGTTCTACCTGGTTCAGTTCGGTATTTTCCACGCGTTCGCGTATTACCAGCACTACCAGCGGCAGCGGCTGCGCGAAGTGGAACTGCGGGAGCTGACCCTCAAGAGTGAACTATCGGCCCTGAAAGCGCAGCTCAACCCGCACTTTCTTTACAACGTATTCAACACAATCAGTGCCTCGGTGCCGCCCGAACTCGAGCACACCCGCGAAATGCTGGCCGAACTGTCGGATTTGTTCCGCTATCAGCTGCGGGCCTCAAAAAGCGAGTGGGTTACGGTGGCCGACGAGATTGGCTTCGTTAAAAAATACATTGCGCTGGAGCAGGCCCGCTTTGGCGACCGGCTGCGGGTCGATTTTCGGGTGGCCGACGACGTGCTGTCGGCCCGGATGCCGCCCATGCTGCTGCAACCCCTGGTCGAAAATTCGGTCAAGCACGGCATCTCCCCCCTGATCGACGGCGGTTCCGTATGCGTGTCTATCGATCGGCGGCACCAGCAGCTGCACATCAGCGTGGCCGATACGGGGGTGGGCCTCCGCCAACCGGCCATGCCCCTGCCAACCGACGCGCTCACCGGCGATACGCCGGGGACGGGCGTCGGGCTGGCCAACACGCGGCTGCGGCTCGAGAAAATGTACGGGACCACGCTACACCTCACCCCCACCCACCCCGACAGTCCCACGCAGCCGGGCCTTACCATTCAATTTGCCATCTCCGTATGAAAAAAGTGCTCCTCATCGACGACGAAGCCGCTGGCCGTACCCTGATTCGCCAGTACCTGACGGCCTACCCCACGCTGGTAATCATTGGCGAAGCCAACAACGGCGTGGATGCGGTGCGGCTCATCAACGAGTTTCGGCCCGACCTGATTTTTCTGGATGTGCAGATGCCCGGCCTGACCGGCTTCGACGTGCTGAAACACATCGACGAGATTCCGCAGGTCATTTTCTCGACGGCCTACGATCAGTATGCCCTGCAGGCATTCGAGGTTCACGCCATCGATTACCTGCTCAAGCCCTACACCCGCGAGCGGTTTGCGCAGGCGGTGCAACGCGTGCTCGGCACCGACCCGAGCAACCTGCAGCGGATTCAGCCCCTGGCCGAGAGCCTGCTGGGTACGGTGGCCACCTACCCGGAAAAATTACTGGTGCAGACGGGCAACCGGCTCATCACGGTATCGGTAGCCGAGGTGCTGCGTATCGAAGCCGACGGCGACTACGCCCGGCTCGTGACTACCAGAGGCAGCCACCTGAGCAACTACGGCATCGGGGCGCTGGAGAGCAAACTCAACCCGCAGCAGTTTATCCGGGTGCACCGTTCCGACATGATCAATATCCACTTCGTGCGGGAAATTCAGAAGTACCCGGCCAGCTACGACGTGATTATGCAAAACGGCGATGTGGTGCGGGTGAGCCGGTCGTATATGGACAGGATTAAGGAGCTGACAGTGTAGCAGCCGGGTCGAAAGCGAGTTTGCGGGGCTTTGTTTGTGGGCGAAAAGTCGTTGTTTTACGCCTATGAAACATGTTCTTACTGCTTTGCTGCTGCTGACCGGCGCTACTGTCTTCGGGCAGGCATCGGTGGCCTATTACCCGTTCAACTCCGTTGTTTCGGTCAGTACCAACGCCGATCGGGCGTTCTGGCTGGATGCCCGCGTACAGACCAATACGGTCTTTGGCTCGCTGAGCACCACCTTCTGCCCCATGGTCAACGTGACCCGGCGCGAGCAGTTCAACGTGTATACCGGGCTGGGCATCCGGGCCAATTTCCTCAACGGCATCGACAACCGCGACGTGCTGGAGGGCTACTCGCTCCATATCGGCACGCGGGTAAAAGTCCCGTTTGTACCCAACCTACGGGCGGCCTTCGAAATTGCGCCCTACTCCCGCAAGGATTTTAAAGTGGGTGTACTCCAGTCGTACCTCGGCCTCGTCTACCAGTTCGCCAAAAAGCCCAAGCCGTTGTAGTTTGAGGTTTGTAGTTTTCGGTTTGTAGTTTTCGGTTTACAGTTTTCAGACCATGAGCTGCGTGGTTGTCAGTTTACAGTTCTCCGTTTACCGGCCCGGAAACGCCCAGCAGAAGCACCCTGCTCAGCCGGCGCCGAAATCACCACGAACCTCAAACGACAAACTGTAAACCACAAACTGTAAACTGTAAACCCCCTACTTCGCCCCGTCGGCTTTGGCCCAGGTGGTGGCCAGGGTGCCGATGGCGGTGCCGGTCTGCGCGCCGGCGTCGATGCTGAATCGGTACTGGGTGCCGGCATACATGGGTGAGAGCACGGCTTCGTCGCGCTGCTTGGTCAGGGCGGTGGTTTCGCCGGGGAACAGGTAGGTCAGCACCGTGGCCGCTGCGGCCGAATTGGTGGCATGCTCACTGACGTAGGCCGGCGTATTCGGGATCAGCACCGACGTTTTGATCTGGCTGTCGAGCTGGGGCGGGCGCGGCACAAAGTACGTGTACTTGATTTGCCAGCACACCGTTGTGGCGTCGTGCAGGGCCCGGTTCAGCAGGGCGTAAGTGCGGGCTGTGCGCAGCTCGTTTTGTCGCTCCTGCCGAATCAGGTCTTCGGCAATCAGGTTCCAGTGGCCGGCAATCGTATAGGTTGCCAGCCCATCGTTCCAGTAGTCGGCCGCGCGCCACTGCTCCCGCGTGCGGGCGTCCGAGAGGGTACGAACCTCTGCCAGCGCCGTCTGGAAAGCCGGTGTCGTGGTCAGCGGGGGGGCTGCCGGAGCCGTACGGGCCACCGCCGTCGAGTCGAACCAGCTTTTCACCCGGCCCGCCAGCGGCAGAATGGGTGCCCGTACCGGCGCATCGAGGCTTGTCCATTTGGTATCGTAAGGCGCTTTGGCCAGCAGGGCCGGCAGTGTATTGGCCGGGTCGGCAGCCAGCGCAAACCGGTCGGACCGGGCGCGGGTCAGCGCCACCTGGGCCACCTGGGCCGCCAGCGCTTCGCCCGCTTTCACATCACTCGCCACACTCGCGCCCGCCCAAAGCCGGCTTTGCTTGTGCTCATTGGCTTTCTGCTGAATAAACGGGGCTTCGTTCGGAAAGAAATACAGCAGGATCTGGGCCGACGCTTCGGCAATGGCGGCATCTTCCGACGGGTACGACGGTACATCGGCCAGCGGCACCCGCGCCACAATGTTCTGCCGGCTCAGCGAGGGCCGATTATACTGGTATTTGGCCCGCCAGGCCACCACCAGCGCGTCGTACTGGGTAGCGCTGAGCAGCGCGTAGAGCCGGGTCGCAAACGGCAGGCTGGCTACCGGCGCGTTGGGATCGGTAGTCAGGTATTGTCCCGTTACATCGTTGTAGATCGGCGCCGTATTGTATTTGGCCACCAGCTGCCGGGCAATCTGATTCCAGCGCAGCACGCCCCCCAGCGCCCAGTACGTCACGGCCGTATTCTGGGCCGGATCGACGCTGAGCAGCCCGTTTTTCACCGACGAGAGTTCGCTCTGATAGGCGTCAGACGTAATGGCCGTTGGCGCCGGTACGGTAATGGTAGCGGCCGAAGGCAGCAGAATGGTACGCCAGGTGCCCCCCTCGGCATCGACCGTAGCGGGTTCGGTAAAGGGCAGAATCCCCTCATCGATTACGTTTTCCTTACAGCCGGCCAGCCAGAGCAGCGAAACCGACAGCGCGATCCGCAGGCCGGTAATCCTAAAAAAGTTTGTCATGCGTATGTTCACGATTGCCGCCGTCGAAGGCATCAGATACCGATTACGAAGCCACCGCTGAACCGGGTGGCGTTGCCAATGTTCTGGCCGCTCAGGGTGGTGCTGTAGCCAGCGTTGAGGCCAAACTTCTTCACCAGCGGTATGTAGAGCGTAGCCCCGGCCCGCCGAAACCCGATGGCATTGGTCGGATACGGAATACCGGGACCAATATCGGTGCCGCTATTATAGGGCGTTTGCTGCTGCACCCACCCATCGATGTAAAAATGTTTGGTGGCAAATCCCGTCCGCACAATCGCTTCGGTTACGTCGGGGACGTTGGCTTTCATGCCACTGTTGGGGTTGGCCTGACTCGGGTCGTAGTAGTTGACAATACGATCGAGCGCAACGGGGCCACGCCGAATGTAGCCAAACTGCCCGGTCAGGAAAAAGGCACCGGCTTTGAAATGCAGCATGGTGCGGCCGTCGAGGTTACGCGAGCCATGGCCGATGGCCACCGGAGCGTCGATCACATAGTTCTGCAACGGAATGGAGTAACCCACCGAAAACAGCCACGACAGGCGGGCTTTGCCAAGCTTGTAGTCGTAAGCCTCCCAGCGCAGGGCGGCCGAAATGTCCTGAAACCCCTCCTGTTTGGGCCAGTGGCCGGCACTCGCTTCGGTACGTACGTATGGAGCCGCCACAATCAGGTCCATGTCGTAGCCAAGGCCATAGGTGCCGTACAGGTTTACCGACTGCGTGGTCACGGTGCCCAGGTTCGGATCGCGGAAAGGCGTCGTACCGCGGTAGTAGGTGTCGAACGATTCCTGCGCGTACGACACGGCTAAACTGGCTTTGCGGTCGCCCTTCATGAAGCCATCGATCAGCCCCTGCGCCCGTACCGACTGGTACAGAAACAGGCTCAACAGCAGGGTTACTATTCGGATAGGTTGTTGCATAGGCACACTGTAGGAACGTAAAGGTAGCCGATCGCGTACATACCCACCGGCAATTTGACCGTTTCTGAGCGTTTGGTACGACTCACCAGCCCCCGTCTGCCCGGTTGCCCACACCGCAGCAAAAAAAACGTCGCGCCGAAACTGGTGCCCGACCAGCCGTAGCGCGACGCGTTCTATACCGGCCAGACCGATTCGGTCAGGCCGGCGCCTTACAGGCCGGAGCCATCGGCCTTGCCGCGATTAACGGCGTAGGAACCAATGGTTTTCCCGCAGGTGAGCCCGGCTTCGCAGTCGAAGCGGTAGTGGATCAGACCATACATCCGCGACACCGACGCTTCCTGCGCCTGCGCCATAAACTCGTCGGCCCGGTCGGGGAAGATGCTGCCCAGCACAACGGCCGCAGCTCCGGAGAACGTGGAGTGGCCCGATGTGTAGGACGGGAAGTTGGGCAGCCCCACCGATGTTTTCAGGCCAAACTGCTGGGGGCGGGGGTAGTAATAGTAAAACTTGGTTTCCCAGCAGCAGACGCCGGCATCCATCAGCGCGGTACCCACCAGCGCCAGGGTGCGGGCCATGCGTACTTCGCTGTAGCGGGCTTCCTGCGCGGCATTGGCCGCCCGGCGGTGCCAGTGACCGGGGGGCGTGTAGCTGCCGGCTCCATCGGCCCAGTAGTTGGCAATACGGGCCTGCTCGCGGGTCTGGTTTTTCTGAATGGCGCGCAGTTCATCGAGCGCTTTGTTGAACTCGGCGCTGCCAACCGCCGGCGGGGCTGCGGGCCGAATTTTCTCGACCGTAGCCCGGTCGAAGTTCCAGAGCGCCACCGCCCCGTAGTTGGGGAGCATGGGGGGCCGAATGGGGCTCTCCTGACTTACCCAAATGGTAGCCAGTCCGCGGCTCTGGGCCGCTTCGATCATGCCGGCCGTCAGCGCCTGGTTGTTCGAGGCACTCATACCGTCGGTCCGGGCGCGGGACATTACCTTGGCCGCCACCTGCGTACCCAGATCGACACCGGCCGTCAGGTCGCTTGCTACGTTCATACCCGCCCAAAGCCGGCTGTTCTGATGTTCGGCCAGTTTGGCATCCAGATACGGCACTTCGCCCGGAAACATGGCTTTCAGTACCGTATACGAAGCGGCTGCCACCACCGCATCTTCGGAGGGGTAGCTGGGCAGGGTCGTTACGGGCAGGGCCACCCGCACCGTGGCATCTACTTTTGAGGGCGCCAGTCGCTTGTACTGGTACTTGTACCGCCAGGCCGACACCAGTGCATCGTACTGAGCCACGCTCAGGTACGCCAGGGCGCGGGCCGTGTAGGGCGGATTGGCAAACGGAAACCGCGGATCGGCCAGCGGATTGGCCGCGTCGGGCACCGGGTATTTGCCTTCGGGCGTAGAGGCCGGCGGCACGTTGTAGCGGGCGGCCAGTTCGCGGGCAATCTCGTTCCAGCGGTACACGGCACCAGCCCCCCAGTAAACAACCGCTTCCTGCTGTTCGGTGCTCAGCGCAGTCGATTTAGCCTTCAGGGCTTCGAGTTCGGTCTGGTAGGCGGCCGAGGTAGTAGCCGCCGGAGCTGCCAGCGTGACATCAGTAGGCGCCGTCAAGATATACTGTTTCCAGCTGCCGGCTTTTTCATCGAGGTTGGCTGGCGTGTAGGCCACGCGCTGCGGCTCGTCGATGGTTTTGTTACAGGACTGCAGGCCAAGTACGGCCCCCGTCAGGGTCAGCGCGGCCAGCAAAAGCGAAGAATAGATACGGTTCATTGTTGTTTACTTACCATTAAGTTGATACAGTACCCCTACCGACCAGGCGGTGCTCTGCCCTACGTTGAGACCATCGACGACATACCCTACCCGGGCGTTTACACCAACGTTGCGCGGCTGTACTTTCCCGTACCAGCCTACCACCGTCGCCTGCATGTTGTTGGTCGGAAACGGCATGTCGTTACGCCGGATGTTGTCGCCACTCAGGCAGGCCGTTCGTTCGGCAAACACTTCGGTCTGCCAGGCCCGCTGCAACACCCCCAGCCGAACGGCAGCATCGTAGACATTGGGTACGCGGACCCGGTTGGTGTTGTAGACGCGATCGTTGGCCTGATAGCCATCGCGGTCGATCCGGATGGTGCTGCGCCAGCCGTATGAGCCGTGGGCCGTTACGTACAGGCCCGTTCGGGGGTGCGTGTAATTGGCCAGCAGCCGCCCCGTGGCGGTGCGGCACTGCAACCCGATCGACATCGGCAGGAAATCGGGCACGTAGTTGCCCAGCGGAATCGAGCCGCCAACGATGGCGTTGAGCGAGAAGCCACCTACCTCTACGGCTTTCACCTTGAGCCAGGCCGACAGGTCCTGAACGCCTTTCTGACCCATCAGGTTGCCCGCGCTGGTGCTGGTCCAGACATAGGGCAGGCTCAGAATCACATTGACCCGGTTGCTGATCCCGATGGCCGGCATCAGCATGACGCTTTGCGTGGTGTGGGTACCGATATTCAGATTTTCGCGCTTCAGGGTATTTTCCCAGTATTGATTCCAGCTGCTGTGCCCGTAGATACCGGCGATACAAACCGATTTTTTAGGCATGTAAATGGCATCGTGGGGCATTTGTGCCCGGCTCAGGCGGGGCAGCAGCAGCGCCGTCAGCAGGCCGGTCAGGAGTATTCGTTTCATGGAGTGTTCCTACTAAAAATGGGATGGGGACCGGGACATCGATTCACGATGTCCCGGCACCGATTGATTTAGAACCAGCGGGATACGTTGACCGAGATCAGGTAGTCGGCAAAAGCCGCGTCGCCATGTTTCAGCCCCAGCGGATCGAGCCGGTCGGCATAGCTGCGGATCCGGTTCCGGTAGACGGCGATGGGCGCCGTGGCAGCAATCGATGTCTTGTGGCGCATATACGCCAGTCCCGGCTCGACCGATACGATGTAGCCCGGCCGGCGGAAACCGCTGCTGCCGCCAATGGCGTCGATGGCGGGAACGCCTTCGACCCGACCGCCCAGCATAACAGCCAGCCCCGGCACCGCGCCGATCGACTGACTCAGCCCCAAACGGGCCGCAAACTGATCGGCCACCGAGAACGTGCCGGTTACCAGGTCGATCGTGGTGGCTTCAGGACTCCGTACCACGCCATTGGTTTCGCGCGGGTTGAACAGGTAGAAGCCGTTAGCATACACGGCCAGCGATTTCGTGATGGACGCATAGCCCTGCAGCTCCAGACTGACGCCAACCCCGCCATCGCCCAGCTGAATCGACTGATCGACCGGCTTGACAATCGTATAGTCCTGACCGTCTTTGCCCAGGCGGTGGAAATTGTCGGTAGCGCGGTAATCGCCCGTGGGCAGTTTCACGCCCGCGCCGATAGCCAGATTGGCTTTGGGCAGTTTGGCCGGGTTGATGACCCAGTAGCTGCCCGACAGCCGCAGATCGCCGATGCCCTGCGATTTGGTGTGAAAGCGTTTCTGGTCGGGGTTGGCGGCTACGGCGTTACCGTAGTGTTCGTAGAGCGACGAGCGATCATTGTACTGCACCGGCAGGTTGGCCGAAAACGATAGCCGGGGATTGACCAGGTAGGTCACGCCCAGGTCGAGGGCATGCGACACGTTGATGACCTGTGTGCCCTGCTCTACCCGCTGTTTCTGTTCAACATCGCCTACAAAGTGCTTATAGGACCGAAAGAAGCGGTAGCCCGCCGACAGCTGCCATTTGCCGGCCCGCTGTTTAAAGTAATCGGCCGAGTTGACCGAGCCGGGAGCCGCGCAGCTCATGTGCCGCACGGCCACGCAGCCCTGCGCCTGAACGGCTTGCGAAACGGATATAACAGCGCTGATCGCCAGCGCAATCGTAGCGAGTGATTTCATGTGTGTGTTTTCGAAAAAGAGAATGACCAGGAACCAGAAGATACGCGCTGACACAGACCCGGCGGTCCGGCGGTCCGGCGGTCCGGCGGTCCGGCGACCCGGCGACCCGGCGCCATGGCACGGTCGTCAGCATCGACGCGAGCCGGACCATCTATGATCCGCTCAGCAGCAGCGTACAGAAAAAGGTAGGTGCAGGCGTCGGCCCGATGGGGTCGATCCGGTCATAGCCGTCGTCGACCGGTGCCATCGATCAGATAGCATACCCAAATGAGGGTACGGCTGCCTCTCGGCAACGAACCACGCGCATACACACTACAGAAAGGGGGTCCTTAGCACTCGGGCGGGGGCGAAAACACGGGCAGTGCGCGGGCAACAAACACAAATACCGCATCGGGTATCCGGATGGCCTCGGGCCGCAGTGCCGTCAGAAACTGGAATACTGCCTGCCGGTTGGGCGAGTATTCCTTGAGGAGAAACTTGAGAAACTGATTGGCTTTCTGGCTGGTGTTGCCCGAGCCGGTAATGCGATCGTTCAGAAACGACAGCAGGTCACTCTGCCAGAACGAGCGACTCTCCGACTCCAGGGCGGCAATCTGCAGCACGTCGCCCTGAATTTCAAGGCTGACCACGCTGTAATAGTGGCCGTGGTAGGTAAAGCCGTCAGACCCCGACTGCGTCAGTACGCTTACATTGGCTTTGTCGGCCAGGGGAATCTGAAACTCGACCAGACTATCGACCGACCGGTACATCGACAACCGTTGCGACAGATCGTGCTCGGCCTGCCACCACGCACCAATACACACCAGCACGTAGGCCAGCGTGTGGTAGAGCAGCAGCGCAGACAGACAGATCGGAACGATTCTCTTCACCGGTACGAGTAAATTTATCCCAAAAATAATGATAAAATCAGATAGATTGAGCAAGTATCCGGTAAAAATAAAGTCAGTTTTTTGCTCAGTACTTGTACGTAGCCAAACCCGGGGTAGGGGAAAAGGGCTGCCCGGTTGATCTGATCGAGGGCCCGGCTGCCAAGTTTCTGCAATCAAATGCCGTTATTTGGTGTTAGGCAGATACGCTATGATTTTCGACAATCACAACCGCCCCATCACATACCTTCGGCTCGCCGTAACGGATCGCTGCAACCTGCGGTGCTTCTACTGCATGCCCGAAGACGGTATTCGTTACCTGCCCAAGCAACACCTGCTCACCTACGAGGAGATGGAACGGCTGGTGCGCGTGCTGGCCGAACTGGGCGTGTCGAAAGTCCGGATTACGGGGGGCGAGCCCTTCGTGCGGTCGGAGCTGATGACCTTTCTGCACCGGCTGGCCGCCATCGACGGCATCAACGATCTGTCGATCACCACCAATGGCGTACTCACAGCACCCCACGTGGCCGATCTGGCGGCACTGGGTGTAAAGGCCGTTAACCTCAGCCTCGACACGCTCGACCGCGACCGTTTCAAGCAAATTACCCGGCGCGACGAACTGCCCGCCGTGATGCGCACCCTCGACGCGTTGCTGGCAGCCGGTATCGAAACCAAAATCAACGCGGTGGTGATGGATGGGCAAAACACCCAGGATATCGTGCCGCTCGTGGCGCTGACCCGCGATCAGCCCATCGACGTGCGGTTTATCGAAGAGATGCCATTCAACGGCGAGGGCAGCCACTACCCGGTGCTGCACTGGACCCACCGGCGCATTCTCGACGAAATCCGGTCGGCCTACCCCACTCTCGAAAAGATGCCAGACCCGCCCTTTGCCACGGCAAGCAGTTATCAGGTACCGGGGCATCAGGGTAAGCTGGGCGTTATTGCCGCGTTTAGCCGCACCTTCTGCGGCACCTGCAACCGCATTCGGCTAACGGCGCAGGGAACCCTCAAAACCTGCCTCTACGACGACGGGGTGCTCGATGTGCGGGCGCTGCTGCGCGCCGGCGCGTCGGATACCGAGCTGAAAGCCGCCTTCCTGAGCGCCTTTGCCCACCGCCCCGCCAACGGCTTCGAAGCCGAAAGTAAACGCAGCACTGTCACCGAATCGATGTCGACTATCGGGGGGTAAGAGCCAATTTAAGCAGGCTCATAATCCGGCAGTCACTGACTATGAACGCAGATAATCGTTTGTAAACAGGCGCGAAACGTCGTACTGCTGAATTAACTCGCCGTCGGGCTGGTTGAGCAGGCGGTTGCGAATGAGCCAGCCGACAAACGCATTCCAGACTTCCCGGCGCATGACGCCCCACTGCCCATCGACAGGGAGATAATAGCCGGCGGCCAGCTGCTGGCTGCGTTCCAGAAAATCCATATCCATCAGGGTCGGGTGCCGGGCCGTCTGGGCCAGCAGGTGCGCAGCGCCCTCGGGATCGCGCACGGCCTGCACAAACCCCTCGCCTGTGGCCGCCAGAAACCGGCGCAACGCATCGGCGTTGGCCCCCGCCCAGTCGTGGTGGGCGGTCAGTACGGGGCTGTAGCCATACGGTATTTCGTACTCATCGAGCAGAAACCGGTTGAGCGGAATGTCGCGCTGCTCGGCCTCCACGCCTTCCCACGGCAGGAAAATCCAGGCGGCATCGACTTCACCCGTCAGCAACGCGTGCCAGATATCGAGCCGGGCCGGCTTGCGGGAGATAAACTGGCCCCGGCCACCATCGTTTACGATCATCTGCCGCACAATCTCGTCCTCATAGCGGGCTTCGTAGGAGGCATACACCTTACCATCGAGCCGCTGGGGCCGGTCGAGTCCACGCTGGCGGAGGGTCACGATCGCGCTGGCATCGCGCGCCAGCACAGCCGCCACGGCTACCAGTGGGGTACCGTTGGTCTGAAAGCTGATAACACTCTCCGACGGGGTAATAGCCAGATCGGCCAGGCCACGCGCTACCCGGCGGGCGGGCGTTAATTTGTAATCATCGGTCTCGGGCGTTATAAACTCAACGGCCAGGCCAGCCCGTTCATAACGGCCCGTGGCCTGCGCTACGTAGAAGCCCGTATGATTGGTATTTGGCGTCCAGTCGAGTGCCAGTCGGATGCGCGTACTCATAAGGGTGGACAAAGAAATGACGACACTGTACCTAACCTCGCCCGGTGTCGATAGTTTCGGCCCCACTTACTTTTCGGTGCAGCAGAGCCAGTTGGCCAAACGCAGCGAAGCCCGCCGTTCGTCGGGTAGCGGGTACACTACCGAACAAAAGACGGGCTCCGGACCGAGTGCCCCAGGGGGCCGGTACAGGCGGCTTATTTGCCGTCGAAGCTCTGGGTCATGTTGTTGTAAAGGGTTTTGGCGCTCCACTGACCACCGGCAATGATCCGGCGAATGGTGTAAAGCGGCATGCCCGGATCCCGGCCATCGGCCAGCGTAAAGGCAGCGGCATAGCCGCGCTTCTTTAATTCGGGCAGCGCCTGCGTATTCCAGAGACCAAACGGAAACGCAAAGTACTTGATGGGTTTGCCGATGATGCCCTGCAGTTTGGCATTCGGCTCGTCGATCTGCGTTTTCCAGTCGTCGCCCTGGTATTTTTTCACGTTATGGTGATCCCAGGTATGCGCCCCGATCGTATGGCCCCGGTCGGCCAGGTCCTTGATCTGATCCTTATCCATGTAGGGCTGTTTACCCCGGCGGCCAATGGCTACCGTCATGATAAAGAACGCGCCTTTAAACTTATGCTTGTCGAGGATGGGCAGGGCCGTCGTGTACTGATCGAGGTCGCCATCGTCGAAGGTCAGCATAACCGGTTTCGATGGCAGCGGAGCGCCCGTGGTCAGGTACGCGTAGAGCTGATCGGGCAGAATGGTATGGTAGCCACTGTCGGCCAGCATCTGCATCTGAGCGGCAAAGGCTGCCGTCGGCACAATGTAATCGCGAGCCCCTTTCGAATCTTTGTCGCGCCAGTCGCGAATCTGGTGGTAGCACAGGATAGGCACCTGTGGCCGCGCCAGAATGGCGGCTGCGTCGGCGATTTTACTGGCCGGAATACTGGCCGGATCCGGGGCCGCCTGGGCGGTCTGACCGGTGGCTGTGTCGGCAGCGGCTTCGGTCGAGGCAGCGGCTTCCGTTTTGGCGTCGGACGATTTCTCTTTGGAACCGCACCCCGACAACCCACTGACGATCAGACCCGAAAGACAGGCAGCAACCGTTAGCGAAGCGATTTTACGAGTAAACATAGTGTTGTAGTATGCCCCAAACTTACTGAAAATTGGTCAAAGGGTTGGTGCAGCCGGCAATATTGTCGACCGACCGGGTTGCTTATCTGGTTTCGAGCACAAAATCGGTAAACTGATCTAGCGCAGCCGGGTTGCGCAGCGTATCCTTGCTGGCCACCAGCGACGCGTCGGTACCGGCTAGAATTTTCTTGACCGGCATCTCAAGCTTTTTACCACTGATGGTGTAGGGCACTTCGCGGATGGCATAGATGGCGTCGGGCACGTGGCGCGGGCTAAACTGCGTGCGCAGCGTTTGCCGGATGGTTTTCACCAGTTCGTCGGTGAGTTCGGCGCCCTCGCGCAGTACCACGAAGAGCGGCATGAAATACTGTCCGCCCGGTCGTTCAAGCCCCACCACCAGACTGTCGGCAATCTGCGGCAGGCTTTCAACGGCGCTGTAGATTTCGCTTGTCCCGATCCGGACACCGTCGCGGTTGAGCGTTGCGTCCGAGCGGCCGTAGATCACCACCCCGTTGCGGGGCGTTATCCGGATAAAGTCGCCGTGCCGCCAGACGCCGGGATAGTCGTCGAAATAGCTGCTCCGGTAGCGGGCGTTGTCGGTGTCGTTCCAGAAATAAATGGGCATCGACGGCATCGGTTCCAGAATAACCATCTCGCCCAGTTCATCGCGCACCGGCCGCCCCTGCTCATCGAACGCATCGACCTTGCAGCCCAGCAGCCGGCACTGTATTTCGCCTTCGTAGACCGGCAGCAGCGGATTGCCTCCCACAAACCCGCTGCATACGTCGGTGCCGCCACTGAACGAAATCAGCCAGACACCCGGCTTCACCGAGTCATAGATCCAGCGGAAGCCCTCGGGCGGCAGGGGTGAGCCCGTAGAACCGATGCTGCGCAGGTTGGTCAGCCGAAACTGCTGCGCCGGTTTCAGACCCGCCCGCAGACAGGCCAGGTAAAACGCAGCACCCCCGCCGAAGTGATGCACCCGGGCCTCGTCGGCCAGTTTCCAGAGCACCTGCAGATCGGGGTAGCCGGCCGCGCCATCATATACCACCAGGGTGGCCCCCACCAGCATAGACCCCAGCGCAAAATTCCACATCATCCAGCCCGTGGTCGAATACCAGAAGTAGCGCTCGCCGGGCCGTACGTCCTGGTGCAGCGCCAGCGCTTTCAGGTGTTCCAGCAAACAGCCGCCCACGCTGTGTGTAATGGCTTTGGGCTTGCCCGTGGTACCCGACGAATAAAGCACCCAGAGCGGATCGTTGAACGGAATGGGCGTGAACGTAAGCCCGTCGGGAGCGGGTGTTTTGAGCATGTCATCCCAGAGCACCGCCCGCTCCAGCCGGCTGCTGGCGTCGAGGTAAGGCAGCCACAGCGTGCGTTTCAGGGTGGGCAGGCTCAGACGCAGCGCCCGCATGGCCTCGGTCTTGTCGACGGGTTTCCCGTTGTAGGTATAGCCATCGGCCGCAATCAGGATTTTGGGTTCGATCTGCTGAAACCGATCGGTGATGCTGGCCGTGCCAAAATCGGGCGAGCAGCTCGACCACACCGCCCCTACGGCGTTGGTGGCCAGAAAAGCGACAACGGCTTCGAGGCCATTGGGCAGCACCGCCACTACCCGGTCGCCCAGGCCCACCCCCTGCTGCCGCAGCCAGGTGGCCAGTGCCGACACCTGCCGCTCCAGAGCCGCCCACGACACCGCCGTAAGCGGTTGCCGTTCAGACGCCACCAGCAGCGCAGGCCGCTGCGTGGTCTTGTGCCGAAAAATGTGCTCGGCGTAGTTGACGGTAGCCCCTATGAACCACTGGGTCCCGATCATGTCGCGGTCGCTGGGGCGGTAAATCACCTGCTGGTATAAGTCGTGGCTGTGCACCTCGAAAAACTGGTAGATACTTTCCCAGAAATCTTCCAGGTCCGTCACCGACCAGTCCCAGAGGTCGTTGTAATCGCGCAGGTACAGGCCTTTTTTCACGAACAGCCAGTTGATATACTGCTGCATAACCGTCTGGTCGGTAGTGCGTCGGTCGGGTGTATAGAGGAGCGTCGGAGTATCAGTCGCCATAGCAAATCCGGTCAGGAGTGGGCTAAAAATAGTAAAGGCTTAACGACTGAACCGGTACTTCTCATACCTGCGGATTGTTTTTTCGGGAAAATGCGTTGTCTGTCAAACGGATACGAATGGCGTGTGCGGAAAAGCCGTAACTTTGCGACCCTTTTAGTACAGCCAATCAACAGCTACCCTGATAATCAGGGCATTTTATTCCATAAACAGTACGACTTACTGTATTTTTCCATGAATCAGGATTCAGAATCGAACGACCGTCCGGAAGGACCGCGCCGGGAGGGTCAGCGGAATGATCGTTCTTCCGATCGTCGTGATGACGATCGCTCATCGGGTGCACAGGCACCCCGCTTCAGCCGGAGCCCACGGCCCGACAACAATGCCGACCGGCGTGGCGACAAGCCCCGCTTTGGTGGCGACGACCGGCCCCGTTTTTCGCGGGATGGCGGCAACGACAACCGGGGCGATAAACCGCGCTTCGGTAGCAACGACCGGCGCAGCGACAGCCCCCGGTTCGGCGACAAACCCCGCTTTGGCGGCAACCGCGACGACAAGCCTCGCTTTGGGGGCAACCGGGATGACAAGCCCCGCTTCGGTGGCGACGATAAACCCCGCTTTGGGGGTAACCGCGACGATAAGCCGCGTTTTGGCGACAAACCCCGCTTCGGCGGTACTGATAAACCCCGTTTCGGGGGCAACCGCGATGAGCGGCCCCGCTTTGGCGGTGACGACAAGCCCCGCTTCGGTGGGAACCGCGACGATAAACCGCGTTTTGGCGATAAGCCCCGCTTTGGGGGTGGTGATAAGCCCCGCTTCGGTGGTGACGACAAACCCCGCTTTGGCGGCAACCGCGACGACAAGCCGCGTTTCGGTGGTAGCGATGACCGGCGCACTGACGACCGGCCCCGCTTCGACCGGGGCGATAAACCCCGCTTTGGTGGTGACGACCGGCCCCGTTTCGGCGGCAACCGGGATGATAAACCCCGCTTTGGTGGCAATGACGACCGGCGTGGCGACAAGCCCCGCTTCGGGGGTGATGATAAACCCCGTTTTGGAGGAAGCGACCGGCGCGACGACCGGCCCCGTTTCGGTGGCGACGACAAACCCCGCTTCGGTGGGAACCGCGACGACAAGCCGCGTTTTGGGGGCAGCGATGACCGCCGGGGCGCTGGCCGGTTCGAACGCAGCGACGACAAGCCGCGCGCTGAGCGTAACGACGATCGGCGCGACACACCCCGCCCCCGCTTCGGTGGCGACCGCGACGACAAATCCCGTTTCGAAGGGGGCGCCGACAAGCCTACGTTCAAACGGGTCGGCGGTTTCCAGCCCGATACCGATGCCCGCAACCGCGACGAGCGTTTTACGCCCCAGCAGCGCAAGGAATCGGGTGAGCGCCGGACAGGTCGTTACGAAAAAGTACCCAACTACGATCTGGAGATGCCCCGCGTACCGATGGCACGCACGGGTAAACCTTACGAACGGAGCAGCAAAGCCCGCCCCGGCAACACCCCGGCCCCGGAGAAGCGGCCCGGCGAACCCGGTACGATGCGCCTGAACCGCTACATTGCCAACTCGGGCGTTTGCTCGCGCCGGGAGGCCGACGAACTCATCGAGCGGGGCGATATCTCGGTCAACGGCAAAGTCGTAACCGAAATGGGCTTCAAGGTGAAAGAAAACGACACGGTTAAGTTTGGCACCAAGGTGCTCAACCCCGAGAAGTTTGTGTACGTGCTGCTCAACAAGCCGAAAGACTACATCACCACGACCGATGATCCGGAGGAACGCCGGACGGTGATGGAACTGGTGGCCGATGCCGGCAACTTCCGGATGTATCCGGTGGGCCGACTCGACCGCAACACCACGGGACTGCTGCTGCTGACCAACGACGGCGAACTGGCCGACAAGCTCACGCACCCCTCCAACAACATCCGCAAAATCTACCAGGTCGAACTCGACAAGCCGTTTACGACCGAGCATTTCGAAACGCTGCAGAAGGGGATTACACTCGAAGACGGTGAGATCAAACCCGACGTGCTGAGCATCGTTACGCCCGACGCCTACGTGGTGGGCGTTGAGATTCACTCGGGCCGTAACCGCATCGTTCGGCGCATGTTCGAGCATCTGGGCTACGAAGTAACCAAGCTCGACCGCACCACCTACGCCGGGCTGACCAAGAAGGAACTGCCCCGCGGCAAGTGGCGCTACCTGGAGCCAAAAGAAGTGGTGAAGCTGAAGTATTTCAACTAGGCCGTCACCCAATCAGTAAAGGGCACCGACTGCTGGTCGGTGCCCTTTTTTTGTGCGCATTAAATATGACCGGCTCTCAGGCGCGCGCCCTGCCAACAAATACCCCCGCCCGCGCGTTTCGACAGCAGCCGCCCGCGCGGCTCACCGACAAGCCCTTATCCTGTGAACCACCTGTTTCCGTACATCGAACGTACCCTGCTGCACCCCGACATCACCATCAACGAGCAGTACGATGCGCTCGACGAAGTGACGCAGCTGGGGCTGGCCGGCCTGACGGTAGCCCCGTTCTGGGTCAGGAAAATGCGTCGCGAACTGGGCGATGCGCACCCTGCCGTGCTGTCGGCGGTCGTGGGCTACCCGTTTGGCTACCAGCGCACCGAAGCCAAACAGCTGGAGATCGACCTGGCCCTGGCCGATGGGGCCACCGAAGTAGAGGTCGTACTGAATACTTCGGCGCTGTTTTCGCCTACGTCGGTCTGGCTCAAGATCGAACTGGCCAAGCTTGTAGCGCGCGCCCACGCCAGCGAACGCCTGCTGACCGTAGTGCTCGAAACAACGCTGCTGGGCACCGATCATACCGAACGTATGTGCCGGCTGGCGGCCGATGCCGGTGCCGATTTCCTGAAAAACGGCACCGGTGCTCTCGCCAGCCCGTTCAGTCTGGAGCAGGCGCTGGCTTTCCGGCAACGGGTACCCACCACGGTTGGCGTCAAAATCGTAGCGGATGGCGCTACCGACGCGCAGCTCGACGCCCTCGTAGGGGCAGGGGTAGAACGGCTGGCCCTCAGCAGCCGCCACAGTCTGTGAGGGCCACTGGCTGGGAATGAAGCGGTTTTTAGTCCACCAGGCAGGATGTTTCACCGGCTAATCGCTTTCGTATTGAAACAGCCTTTTGTTTTTCACTCAATCAACCCGATGACACGTTCTGCTCAATACCGACGGATGGCCGGCTGGCTAACCCTGTTCCTGATTGCCCTGGTGCCTGTAGCCCTGCAGGCTGCGCCCAAACGCGATTTTTACCAGCTCAAGATTTATCACCTCGCCGGCAGCGAGCAAAAGCAGCGGCTCGAGACCTACCTGCAGCAAGCCTACCTGCCCGCCCTGCACCGCGCGGGTATCGCCACCGTCGGGGTGTTTACGCCCGACATCGATTCGCTGCTCTATGTGCTTATTCCGTTTAAATCGGCCGACCAGATGCTGGGCCTCGACAGCAGGCTGATGGACGACAAACAGTACACAACGGCAGCCGCCGGGTACATCAACGCCGACTTCGACAAGCCGTACTACAAACGGTTTGAGTCGATTCTGATGGACGCCTTTGCGGGTATGCCCAGGCTGGTACTGCCCACGGCCCTGCAGGGGCCTAAAGCCGAGCGGGTCTATGAGCTGCGCAGCTACGAAGCAGCCACCGAACGGCTCCACGAAAACAAAATTCGCCAGTTCAACAACGGCGAACTCGACATTTTCAAGCGGCTGGGGTTCAACACCATTTTCTGCGGCCAGGTGAAGGCCGGCGGCAAGATGCCGAACATGTACTACATGACCTCGTTCGAGAACAAGGCTGCCCGCGAGGAACATTGGAAAACTTTCCGGGACGATCCAGCCTGGAAATCGCTGAACGCCCTGCCCGAGTACGCTCACAATTTCATGCGGGCCGATATTTACTTCCTGCACCCAACGGCTTATTCCGAGATCTAGCCCCCCCCGTGGGATACCCGTCGGCCTGTTAGTCCATCCGGATTGGCAGGCCGACGGGCGTTTCGGGCCATACCTACCGTTTAAAAAATGATCGGCCGTACATAGATTACCAGTCGCCACAAGCCGTACCTTACGGCCGGCATTGAAACTACTCACACCATGAATCGCCTGCTTTCGCTGCTTTTTCTTGCCCTGCCGGGTACCTTACTGGCCCAGGCCCCCATCTACAAAAATTTCGAGGTCGACCAGGAAGCCATGCCGCGCGGTGGGCTGTCTACCTTCAACAGTTTCCTGAAAGCCAACCTGCGCAAACCCACGGCGGCCAGCGCCCAGGGAATCGGCGGCACGGTCATGATCAGTGGCGTGGTAGAACCCGACGGCCATGTCAGCGATGCCACCGTGCTGCGGTCGCTGCGCCCCGACCTCGACCGCGAGGCCCTGCGCGTGTTCCGGCAGTTCAACGCCTGGCAACCCGCCCGCAAAGACAATCAGGCCGTGCGGCAAACCGTTTCGACCCGCATTCAGTTTCCGCCTAACACGCCGTTTGCCTTCGCCGACGGCCGGCAAACGCTTTATTACACCGCAGCAGGTGAACTGGCTACCGACAGCAGCCTGGCCGTTTCTAAAGTGGTGTCGCCCCTCGACAGCCTGGGCCTGCCCAGTGGCGACTTAACGGTCTACAGCCGGAAACGTAAAAGCTGGGATGCGGGCAAATCCATTCAGCTGGTGCGCGAGAAGATCACCATCAGCCCGGCGCCTATGCTGGGCGAGCACCTCCCGGCCAGCGACCCGAAACCAGGGACGCTGCTGGGCTATAAAACGGCCCTCGGCACCTGGTTCGGCACCGTTTATACGCTGAATCAGGCCGGCCACCTGTATGAAGAAACAATCTACAACGATAAAGGATACCCCTCCGGCGAACGCACGCTCTACCACGACAATGGCGTGGTTGCCAAACAGGTGATGCTCGACGAGCAGTATGAGCAGACCACCACCTGGTACGCTTCGGGTCAGCTGCGGGAAATTCGGTCGCGGGTCAGGAAGGCCCCCCTGACGCCCGGGCCGCAACCTGCCGACCGGGTGCTGGTTTTCTGGGCACCCGATGGCCGGCAAACCGTTGTCAACGGCACCGGCACGGCCGTCTACGAAACCGAAGAAGCCGGCAAGGCTGGTGCCGAACCCGTACGCTTTACCGAACAGGGCCAGTTTGTGAACCAGTTGCGGCAGGGCGTCTGGACGGGGCAAACCAGCGACGGATCCTACGCGTTTCGGGAAACGTATGTCGATGGCATGCTGCAGGCCGGTGCGGCTTATCGGCCGGGCAAGGATTCGATCCGGTACACCACGCCTGTCCAGCAACCCGAATTCACCGGCGGCATGAACGGGCTGGGGCAGTTTCTGGCTCAGAACCTGCGCTACCCGGCCGACGCGCAGCGAGCCGGGCAGCAGGGACGCGTATTTGTGGGCTTCGTCGTATGCGAAGATGGGACGCTCTGCGATTATACCGTACAGAAAGGCCTCTCGCCCAGCATCGACGAAGAAGCTGTTCGGGTGGTAAAGGCCATGAGTGGCCGCTGGACACCGGGCTACCAGCGCGGGGAGGCCGTGCGGGTCAAATACAACCTGCCCATTAACTTTTCGCTATACTGAGCCCCGGCGCGGACCACGGTTTTGGCGGCTTTGCCCGCGCCGGGCGTGGATAACCGTCTATACGTTCGTAGCTTTGCGGCCTAACTGCTGCGCCCATGTCGCTCAAACAAGTCCCTCTACATACGCTTCATCAACAGGCCGGGGCCAAGATTGTCCCGTTTGCGGGCTTCGAGATGCCCGTTCGTTATTCGTCCGATCTCGACGAACACAACACCGTTCGCAACGCAGTCGGCGTGTTCGACGTCTCGCATATGGGCGAGTTCATGCTCAAGGGCCCCCACGCCCTCGACCTGATCCAGCGCGTGTCGGCCAACGATGCCACCGCGCTCTACGATGGCAAAGTGCAGTACAGCTACCTGCCCAACGGCCGGGGCGGCATTGTCGACGATCTGCTCGTCTACCGCATCAACGAGCACGAATACATGCTGGTGGTCAATGCCAGCAACATCGAGAAAGACTGGAACTGGATCAGCCAGCACAACACCGACGGCGCCGTGGCGATGATCAACATCTCCGACGACATGAGTCTGTTTGCCGTGCAGGGCCCGCTGGCGGCCAAAGCCATGCAGGCGCTGACCGACGAGAACCTCGACGCCATCGGCTACTATACCTTCGTGAAAACTACCTTTGCCGGCTGCGCCAACGTTATCGTATCGGCAACGGGCTATACCGGGGCAGGCGGCTTCGAGATTTACGTCTCCAACCACCAGGCCGAATCGGTCTGGAACGCCATTATGGAGGCCGGTAAGCCGTTTGGCATCAAACCCATCGGACTGGGTGCGCGCGATACGCTGCGGCTCGAGATGGGCTACAACCTCTACGGCAACGACATCACCGACGAGACCTCGCCGATCGAGGCCGGGCTGGGCTGGGTTACCAAGTTCACCCACGACTTTATCGATGCCGACGTACTGAAGCAGCAGAAAGAGCAGGGTGTGCCGCGCCGGCTGGTGGGCTTCTCGATGATCGACCGGGGCATTCCGCGGGGCCACTACCCCATTACCGATGCCGACGGTAACACCATCGGCGAGGTAACCTCCGGTACGCAGTCGCCCACGCTGGGCAAAGGCATCGGGCTGGGCTACGTGCCCACGGCCGTGAGCAAACCCGGCAGCCTTATCTACATCCGCGTTCGCGACCGGCTGCTGCAGGCCGAAGTGGTGAAACTCCCATTTGTGAAGTCATAATCTATTCGTTTTCCTGACGGCGGGGTGGCACCAGGCAGCTCCGCCGTTGGTTCTGTGTTCTGTTTATTTTCCATGAAACAAATTGACGTCTGCTTAACGCCCGACCTGCTGCACCTGCACAAGATGGAAAACACCATCGTTGTGGTCGCCGATGTGTTCCGGGCCACCTCGTGTATGGTTACGGCCTTTGCCTACGGGGTGAAGAGTATTACGCCGGTGGCGACCATCGAGGAGTGCCGCCAGTATCAGGAGCGTGGCTATCTGGCAGCCGCCGAGCGCAATGCCAAGCGGGTCGACGGCTTCGAGCTCGACAACTCGCCCTTTACGTATATGGACGAGCGGGTGCGCGGCCTCGATGTAGCCATGACCACCACCAACGGTACGCTGGCCATCACCAAGTCGCGGTCGGCCGTGAAGGTACTGGTGGGGGCGTTTTTGAACCTCGACGCCATTGCGCGGTACCTGAAGTCGGAGCCCTACGATGTGCTGGTGCTGTGTGCGGGCTGGAAAGGGCGCGTCAATCTGGAAGATACCCTGTTTGCCGGTGCGCTGGTAGAGCGGCTCAAAACGAGTTACGCCCTGGCCGAAGACAGTGCCATCATGGCCGGCCGGCTCTATGAACAGGGTAAAGACAACCTCATCGGCTACATGGCCAACGCGTCGCACATTCGGCGTTTGCAGCGGCTCGGCATTCAGAAAGACATCAGCTACTGCCTGCAGCACGACCTCTACGATGTGGTGCCGGTACTGCGCGGCAACGCCCTCGTTCCGATGGACGTATAGCCGATTGACAGCGCCGAAGACAGCACCGGGGCAGTAGCCATCTCCTCATTGGAGAAGCTACCGCCCCGGTTTTTTCATAGGTATGGTAGTCTGCGGCCGACGATGCCAGCCTGTAGGGTCACGAAGCCAGGGGCGGGCTGCACCGACAAAGGCACCGGCACACCGATTGAATTTTGTAAGTTTGTGCCATGGCAAAAACCGAAACGCTCGAAGAATTCTACCAGCACAAATTCAACCAGATGCCCGACACCTGGCAGGCCGACATTGGGCAGGTCAACGTGTTTCGGCTCGAAGACGTACTGGCGCCATCGGCCAGGCCAGTGCCCTACAGCCGGCGCGATTTTTACAAGATCACACTGATCCGGGGCCACAATGTGTACCACTATGCCGACAAAAGCATCGAGATCACGGGGCCAACGCTGATCTTCTTCAACCCCCAGGTGCCGTATACCTGGCAGCCCCTTGCCGATGAAGCGAGCGGTTTTTTCTGCATCTTCCGTAAGTCGTTTTTCAGTGACCAATACAACACCGGCCTGACCGACCTACCTCCCTTTCAGCCCGGTGGCCAGCCGGCGTACTCCCTCACAGATGCGCAGGATCAGGATGTCAGCGCGCTCTTCGAGAAAATGCTGGCTGAGCTCGATTCGACCTATACGTACAAATACGAGCTGATTCGCAACTATGTATCGGAGCTGGTGCACTACGCGCTGAAACTGCGTCCCTCCGAAGCCACCCACCAGCACCCCGATGCGCGGGCCCGCCTTACCGCCGTTTTCATGGAATTGCTCGAACGACAATTTCCCATCGAGTCGCCTAGTCAGCGGTTCGGTCTCCGTTCGGCCAGTGCGTTTGCCCACCTGCTGGCCGTGCATGTGAACCACCTCAACCGCTGCGTCCGCGATACGACCGGCAAAACAACTACCGACCACATTGCCGAACGACTGGCCAGCGAAGCCAGAGCCCTTCTTCGGCATACCAACTGGAACATTGCGGAGGTGGCCTACAGCCTTGGCTTCGACGAACCCGCTCATTTCAATTACTTTTTCAAAAAACACACAGGCCTTACCCCCTCGACGTTCCGGCGTGTTTGAATTTGGTAAGTATTGGTTTGAATAGTGAAAGCCCCTCCCCAATGGGCGGATCTACTTTTGTAGCGTCAATTTCACCAACGAACCAGCAAAACAACGTCATGGACAATCAGGCAAAACAGGTTTGGTTTATCACGGGAGCCTCGAAGGGATTCGGCCTCGAACTAGTAAAACAACTGCTCGAGCAAGGGCATCAGGTAGCCGCTACCTCGCGCGATGTGGCCGAACTGCGCCGGGCCGTTAACACCGAGACGCCCGCTTTTCGGCCTATGGCGGTTGAGCTTACCGATGAAACCAGTGTCAGCGACGCGATTCAGGGTACCATCGACCAGTACGGACGTATCGATGTGGTTGTCAACAACGCCGGCTACGGCCAGCTGGGCACGCTGGAAGAACTGAGTGACAGCGAAGCCCGCACCAATTTCGATGTCAATGTATTCGGTACCTTAAACGTCATTCGCCATGTGATGCCACAGCTGCGCAAACAGCAGTCAGGCTACATCCTCAACCTCTCTTCCATTGCGGGGGTTACGGGTTTCCCGGGCTGGGGCATCTACTCGGCTACCAAATTCGCCGTTGAGGGGCTGTCGGAATCGCTGGCGGGCGAAGTGGCGCCCTTTGGCATCCATGTAACCGTTGTGGAACCCGGTTACTTCCGAACCGAGTTTCTGTCGTCGGGCTCCCTGCGACTGCCCGAGCACAGGCAGCACGACTACACGGCCGTTCGGGAATCCGAAACGATGCACCAGGAGCAAATCAAAGGCAATCAGCCCGGCGATCCGGCCAAGGCGGCCGCGGCCATGATTCGCGTGGCGGCCGAGCCAAACCCACCGCTGCACCTGCTGCTGGGGCAGGATGCCTATGATATGGCCGCTCAAAAACACGATGCGTTAGCCAGTGAGCGGCTGCAATGGCAGGAACTGACGTGCTCCACATCGTTCGCGTAATCAGATACTGACCCGGGCACTGATTGAGCAACCAGTTCCCCCGCTCTACGGTCAACCGAAGCGGACAGGGTAACACAACCCGCCGATCGACAGCGCCGAAAACAGCACCGGGGCAGTAGCCATCTCCTCATTGGAGAAGCTACCGCCCCGGTTTTTTCATAGGTATGGTATCGCACGAATAGTGCCTTACAGCATGCCCCTTCTTCCAGGGGTTTACAGCGATTCGCCCAGCAGGCGTTTCAGCTCCAGCTGGTTCAGCAGCAGCTGGTACTGGAACGTCAGCCGACCCAGTTCTGCCTCTTCCACGCCGGTTTCGGCACTTTGCAGTTCTACGTTGGTAATCACCCCGTTGCGCAGCCGGGCGTTGGCAATCGTGAGCGCCTGGCGGGCCTGCTGCACCTGCGTGTCGAGGTTAGCTAGCCGCGTCTGGTTGCTGCGAATATCGGCGTTGAGCAGGGCGATGCTCTGGCGCAATTGCGCGTTGGCCGTTTCGGCGGCATACCGGCTGGCGTTGAGGTTCAGCTGGGCAGCCTGGTTCTGCAGGCTGTAGCGTTTGCCGGCATACAGCGGCACCACAATACCCACCCCCGCCGACATGTTGGCGCGGGGCTGCTCGACGTTGAGTGGATAGCCGTTTTTATAGCCCGCCGTACCGCTGAAGCCAATATTGGGTTTGCCAGCCTTGCTGGTCACGTCGATTTCGGTTTCGGCCGCCTTTACCCGATCCTGGGCCAGCAGCACGTCTTTGTTGCCGGCCGCGGCCGCCTGTAGCTGCCCGTCTACATCATAGGGCGTGACCGGCGCCGACGCCATGCCCAGCTGAAACTGCTGACGGGCCTGCGTCAGATCGGGGCTGGCGTTGCCCGTCAGGAAAGTGAGCACGGCCAGTTGCCGCTCCAGCTGGTTCTGCAGCTCGATCCGGCGGTTGGTGGCGGCTTTCACGCGTACCTCCTGCGTCAGTACATCATACTGCAGGGCGTCGCCGTTTTTCAGGCGGTTCACCAGCAACTGCACGTTGGCCCCCGCCGTTTTAATCACCGAATCCTGCACGGCAATGGCCTGCTGCAGAAAGCCGACCCCGTAATAGGCCGTGGCTACCTGGTAGCCCAGCGTCTGCTGCGTCAGCTCAAGGGTCCGGCGCAGCACCTGCACATTGTCGGCAGCGGCTTTTATGGCGGCCGTGGTGCGCCCGAAATCATAGATCGTCTGCCCGACCGACACGTTGGCGTTCAGGTTGTTGTTGGGCGCCAGTTTCAGCACGGCATCCTGCCCGTTGACCGGAAAGGTAACCTGCGGCACGGGCGTAATGTAGGCGTAGGTGCCGTTGAGGGCTACGTTGGGCCGCATGGCCGTCCGGGCCAGATCGACCCGCACTTCGCCGGCCTGCACCAGCTGTTGCTGCTGTTTCAGCGCCGGGTAATTGGTATTGGCCTGCTGCAGCAGTGCCCGCAGATCGGCCGGCACCGCCGTGGCGGGTGTCTGGGCCTGGGCCAGTCCAACCGTCAGCAGGCTGAGTACTGGTAGTATGGTGGTTTTCATGAAATCGTATTAGTGAGCAGCGTCGGCCACAGCTTTGGCCGTAGCCGCATCCATTTTGCGGTTTTTGATAAAGAACAGAAGCGGAAACGAAACCAGGAAGAAGAGCCCCGCCAGCCGGAACGTGTCCAGGTAAGCCAGTAGCAGCGCCTGTTTCGAAATAATCAGGTCGATGCTGCGGTAGGCCCCCGTAACGGCGTCGAGGGCATTCATGCCTTTGCTGGCCAGCCCCTGCGTGAGTCCGTTGAGCCGCTCGGTGAAGAGCGGGTTCTCGGGCGTGATGTTCGTGATCAGGTCGCCCCGGTGGGCGGCCGTACGCTGGGTGACGTAGGTGTTGGTGATGGCCACCCCAAACGAGCCGCCCAGCTGCCGCATCATGTTGGTGATGGCGATGCCGGTAGGCAGTTCGGCCACAGCCAGCGTCGATACCGACGAGTTGATAAGCGGTACGTTGACGAACGCCAGCCCTACCCCACGAATCAGCAGCGCCTGCACAAACTTACCGTCGGAGGTGTCGGCCGTGTAGGTCGACATGGTGAAGCAGAAAGCGGCAAACACCACATAGCCGATCATGACGATGTAGCGGGGCGATACGCCCTTACTCAGAATCTTGCCTACGAGCGGAAAACAGATGGCCGCAATGGCCCCGCCCGGAATGAGCAGCAGCCCGGTTTTAGTGGCCGTGAAGCCCGCTACCCGCTGCACAAACAGGGGATAAAGCAGTACCGAGGTGAAGAGGCCGTAGCCCACCACCAGCAGCAGCACCGCCCCCAGCGCCAGGTTACGGTTTTTCAGCACCCGCAGATCCAGCACCGGCGTTCGGGTTCCCCGCAACTCCCACCAGATAAAGGCCGGCACCGATACGATCGTGGCCACGGTCAGATACACGATGGCTTTGGAGTCGAACCAGTCGTCCGATTCGCCCCGCTCCAGCACGTACTGCAACGCCCCAACGCCAATGGCCAGCAGAATGATGCCTACGTAGTCGATTACAATCTTGCTGCGGTCGATGTCGTACTCATCCTCTTTTTTCTCCACGTAGGTCAGGCTCAGAAACACGGCCAGAATACCCACCGGAATGTTGATGTAGAACATCCAGCTCCAGTGGAAATTGTCGATGATATAGCCGCCCAGCGTGGGACCAAACGTGGGGCCCAGTACGATACCGAGGCCAAACAGGGCAGAGGCCGTGGCCCGCTGCGTGGGCGGAAAGGCATCGTACATAATGCCCTGCGAGGTCGACAGCAGGGCGCCCCCACCTACGCCCTGCAGAAACCGGAAAAAGACCAGGGTCCACAGATCGGGGGCCACCCCGCAGCCATACGAGGCAATCGTAAAAAGAATGATTGAGCCGATGTAGTAGTTTTTGCGGCCAAAATAGGTCTGCAGAAAACTCGTCATCGGAATGATAATTACGTTGGCGATCCCATAGGAGGTAACCACCCACGACACGTCTTCGATCGTGGCGCCGAGATTCCCGGCAATGTCGTTCAGGCCGACGTTCACGATCGAGGTGTCGATCAGTTCCATGATGGCCGCCGATACCGCCGTTATCACGACGATCCAGCGTCCAAATCCAGCTTGTTGCGCCATGTTCGTTGAAGTTGAATGGGTGTAGCGTTGGTGCGTGGTCGGGGCGTAGCCCGATAGGATGGCTACCGTCGGTACGGCATACGCCGGTCCCGTCCGGGTCACCCCAACCGGCCAGGCACGAAACGCTACAGTTCCCTAGTTGACCACCCGCACTTCGGCATCCACGCTCAGACCGGCGCGGAGTTTACCTTTGTACTTTTCCGGGTTCAGAATTTCGATTTTAACCGGCACACGCTGGGTGATCTTCACGAAGTTACCCGACGAATTGTCGGGGGGCAGCAGGGCAAACCGGGCACCGGTGGCTTCCGACAGCGAGGCTACCCGGCCTTTAATGGCGAGGTCAGGATACGCATCCAGCTTTACATCGACGGGCTGGCCCACCTGCATTTTTTCGAGCTGCGTTTCCTTGAAATTCGCCACCACCCAGAAGGTCGAGTCGGCCACAATCGTAAACAGGTTCTGACCGGGCTGCACGTACTGACCCACCACCACGTTTTTGCGGCCGATGCGGCCGTCGATCGGGGCCGTCAGCCGGGCATAGCCCACGCGCAGTTTGGCGTTGTCGATAGCCGCCTGTTTTACTTTCAGTACGGCCTGAATTTTCTGGATGTTGGCCTGCGCCTTGGCAATGCCGGCCTGGGCTACACCCTGTGTGGTGCGGGCCAGGTTGATCTGCTCCACGCTGGCCGAGTACTGCCGGGCCTGCACGTCGGCCGCGTTGCGCGAATCCTCGAGCTGTTTCTGGGTGAGCGACTGGGCCTGATACAGGTTCTGATCGCGCTTGAGGTCGTTCTGGGCCTTATCGCGCCGGGACGCCTGCACGGCCGCTGTAGACTGGGCTACCCGCAGGTTCTGCGCAACGTTGCGCACGTTGGCCTGGGCATTGGCCAGATCGGCCTGGGCGTTGGCCAGGTCGGCCTGCGTTTGCTGGTAATCGGCTTCGGCCTGGGCCAGCGCTACATCATATTCCTGCGGGTCGATCGTGACCAGCGGCTGCCCTTTCTTCACCAGGGCGTAATCGTCGACGTTGACCGACTGTACGTAGCCGGCTACACGGGCCAGCACCGGGGCCGAATTGCCTTCGATCTGTGCGTTATCGGTCGATTCGTATTGCTGGCTGTGGTGGAAAGCCTGGTAACCGAAATAGCCACCAACCAGCAGCACCAGGCCTATGATAACCCGGGGCAGGTAAGTTTGCAGAGCGCTTTTTTCAGCCACTGCGTTCGATTCGTGCGTATACGTGGAAGTTGCCATGAGTAGGTAATCAGCTGCGACAATCTGTCTTTAGGTATTAAACACAAGCAATAGTCAACTAGTTTGACTAAGTGTGCGGCAAATGTAAGTAGTTGTACCAATAAGTCAAGCAGGTTGACTATATTTGTACAAAAATCAGTTGGTCGCTCGATCAATCCCTTTGAAACAGATGGCATCAATCGTGGAAAAACACAATAAAGAGTTCGACTTCGAGGAGTTCAAGCAGGTGCGGGCGCGGGCGTTCGGGCGGCTGTTCTGGTACCTGAAGCGCTATACCGACTCGTACGTGGAGCCGCGGCTGCATGCGATGGGCTTCACCGATTTCAAGATGAGCTACATGATGTTTCTGAGCAACATCGAGCAGGCCGGCATCACCAACAACGAACTGGCCCGGCGTGCGGGGGTAACCAAGCAGATGATGAGCAAGATTGTCAGCCTGCTCGAACGCGAAGGCTATATCTACAGCGAGAAAAACCCCAACGACTCGCGGTCGAGCATGATTTTTCTGAACGACCGCGGCAAAGAACTGCTGACGAGTCTGCGCACCTGCATCTACGAAACCCGCGCCAAATTCGACGCTATCGTGGGGCACGACCGCATGGAGCAGGTAATCGATACGATGGTCGACCTGGTGGCTGTGCTGCAGCAGGAAGAACAGTAAGGCGCCCGGCGGGGTTTAGGCTACAGGCTGCCGGCAGCGGGTGGCCCCGTTATCCGTTCACGAACCGCGCTTGTCATGCTTACATCCATCAACCCCTACACCCAGCGTACGCTTAAAACGTACCGGGCCGACACGCCCGCCCAGATCAATCGCAAACTGGCCCGGGCCGAACGCGCCTTTGCCGACTGGTCGGCCCGTCCCCTCGCCGACCGCACCGAAGCCCTGCGCCGGGTTGGCCGGTACCTGCTCGCTCACAAACAGGAACTGGGTGCCCTGGCCACCGCTGAGATGGGCAAAACGCTGGCCGAGGCCGTGGCCGAAGTCGAGAAGTGCGCCCTTACCTGCACCTACTACGCCGACCATGCCGAGCGCTTTCTGGCCGACCAGCCCATCGAATCCGACGCCCGGAAAAGCTTTGTTACCTACCAGCCCCTGGGCCCCGTGCTGGCCGTAATGCCCTGGAATTTTCCCTACTGGCAGGCCATGCGCTTCGCCATTCCGGGTCTGATTGCTGGCAACGTAGGCCTGCTCAAACACGCAGCCAATGTAACGGGCTGCGGGGTCGCCATCGAAACGCTGTTTCGCGAAGGCGGTCTGCCCGAGGGGGTTTTCCAGACACTGCTCATCGAATCGGCCACGGTCAGCGATGTGCTGAGCGATGCGCGCGTGAAAGCCGTAACGCTCACGGGCAGCGAGAAAGCCGGCGCGTCAGTAGCCGAAACGGCGGGGGGCCTCATCAAAAAATCGGTACTGGAACTGGGCGGCTCCGACGCGCTGATCGTACTGGCCGACGCCGACCTCGACCTGGCGGCCGAAACAGCCGTGAAATCGCGGATGCAGAACGCCGGCCAGAGCTGCATTGCTGCCAAGCGCTTTATCGTCGAAAAATCGGTAAAGAAAGCGTTTACCGAGCGAGTGCTGCACCACATCGAGGCCATTCGGCAGGGCGACCCCACCGACCCCGATACCACCATGGGCCCCATGGCCCGTACCGATCTGGCCGAGGGCCTCATCACGCAGTGCCGCTCGACGCTGGCGCAGGGCGCCCGGCTGCTGGCGGGGCATGCCCGCGCCGACGGCTGCAACGTGGCCCCCATCGTGCTCGACCGCGTTAAGCCGGGCATGACGGCCTTCGACGACGAAACCTTTGGCCCGCTGGCCGTACTGGTCGACGCCCGCGACGAGGCCGACGCTGTCCGGCTCGCCAATCAGTCGCGCTATGGCCTGGGCTCGGCCCTCTGGACGCAGGATGCCGACAAGGCCGACCGGCTGGCGCGGCAGATTCAGGCGGGCTCGGTATTTATTAACGGGCTGATGCGTTCCGACGCGCGCGTGCCGTTTGGGGGCGTAAAGCTGTCGGGCTTCGGCCGCGAACTGTCGGACGTGGGCATGAAAGAATTTGTCAACATCAAAACCGTCTGGATCGACCGGTAGGCGGGCAGCGCATGGTGTTCCGGGCGGGGTGCTGCTGGCTGAAGCCCGGCGGCACCCCGCCGTTTTTGGGCGCGCGGGTCAGATCTGTACATCGACCACGGTGCCCCGGTCGGCGTAGATACGGAATGTGCCGCCCAGCTCCCGGGCCCGGGCTTCCATGTTCTGCAGGCCGTAGTGCGGCTGCCCGTTGGATTCAGCCGGACCGGCAAAGCCCCGCCCGTTGTCGACCACGGCGAGCTGGATATGCCCGTCGGCTTCGATGTGCAGCCGCACCTGGGCGTGGGTGGCCTGGGCGTGACGCAGCACGTTGTTCAGGGCTTCCTGCACAATCCGGAACAGGTTGAGCACCTGCATCGACGTGAGTCGCTGCTGCTCGGCACCCGACACCTGCACGTCGACCTGCAGGCCATCGGTTTCGTGGACGTAGCGGTTGATGTACTGGTTGAGCCGTTCGGCAAACTCATCGGCCGTAAAACTCTCCTGATGAATGGCCCAGATGGTTTCGCGCAGGAGTTTGATGGCTTCGCGCGTGTGGTCGACAATGCTGCGGAGCCGCCCCGCCCACGGCTGCCCGTTCCCGAAACCATTGCCACCGGAGCCGCGCTCAGCCGGGCCGCGTTCAGCCAGATCGCTGATGTGCGACAGGTTGGTTACCACGAAGGCCAGGTGCGCCCCCACATTATCGTGCAGGTCGCGGGCAATGTGTTCTTTCTCGAGCAACATCTCGTTTTTGAGCGCCAGCGCCTGCACCTCGGCCTCGAACATCCGCTGCTGCTGCCCGGTACGTTCGCGCAGGAGCTGCTCGGTCTGGTCGCGGTCGGTTTTGTAGCGATAGGCAATCCCGAACGTCAGTACCAGCACCTCGAACAGGGCTGCCAGCCCATACCAGGCGAAGTCGCCCATGGGTTCATAGGTCGGCAGCAGCCGGAAGTTACCCAGCACCTGCCCGATGTTGAGCGTGTAGAACGGCAGTACCGCCACCAGATAGAGCCAGGCCTCCCCAACGTGAAACCGTTGCCTGATGCTGATGGCAATATAGGCCCCGATCACGGGCATGGGCAGCCAGTACCCAATGGTGAAGAGTCGGCTCAGGGTCCATTCGGCACCCGGTGTCAGCGGCTGTATCCATTCGGCCGTCAGGCTGAGGAGGCAAAACACACCCACCCACAGCACCGCCGTACTGATCTGGTGCCAGCGGTATGCCCGGGTGTCGCGCAGACTCAGAAACGTACGCACGAAGAGCAGCTGCGAATAGAACAGCAGCAGCGGAAACAGGAAATAAACGTTTTGCCGGGGCAACCAGAACTGCGCCCTGAACATAAATTGGTTCAGAAAACCATCGTTGATAATGAAAAAGCCCACCAGCCCCAGCAGACAGATTATGTATTTGGCGTAGATCTGATCGAGGGTAGTGAGATAAAAGAACAGGCTCATCATGGTTACGAAGCCGAGCGTGGCCAGAATGCCGCCCCAGAACAGGTAACTGCCCTGCGTGTCGCGCTCGTAGGCATCGGCCCGCACCAGCGACAGCGGCACCAGGCGGGTGCCCCGGTTTTTCACCATCCGCAGATACACCGTAACAAGCGCCCCGGCCGGCACCGTACACGGAAACCAGTAGTGCCGGTGGTGCCGGTAGCGGGTATCGGCGGGCATACGCCAGCCCTGCACCGGCGACACCGACAGCACGCGCTGCTGCGCATCGACCACCACCAGCTGCAGCGTATCGAAACACCAGAAATCGATTTCGGCCAGCCACGCCTGCGGCTGCCGGCCGGGGTTACGCACCTGCAGCCGCAGCCAGATGGGCCGCGCCGAGCGCTGATCTTCGACAAAGCCAAAGTTGGGCACCGGCGAGCTAATGAGCCGAAACTGGCTGTCGTGTTGGCGTACGGTGGCCAGTGAACCCGTACCGGCCGAGTCGACCCAGCTGCTGAGATACCCCCGCAGCAGGACCCGGTCGGCGCGGTCAGGCAGCGTCAGTACGGGCGCAGGGGGCTGGACCGGCGTGCCCGTTGCCAGCGCCGGGGCCAGGAGCCAAAGCCAGATAAGCCAATCCAGACGTAGCGCCATATGCGTGTGGGTATGCCACGAATGTAACGGCTAACCCGCTCATAAACAACCACTCGCCAGCCACCCCCATCCGACTTTTCTCCGACGTCGGCAAGCGGTAGCCGTCACCAATCGTATCGGATTCCTTGCCCCTACCTACGGGCCGATCCGGCTGCCCGTTTCCACCCAAAACCCATCAGCCGCCGGTCTAACCAATGGATCACCCTTACTTCTGGGGGGGGCACATGCCGTCCAGTCGGGTCGGCAGCGCACCGGGTAAACGGTTCGGACAGCCTGGCTCCCATTCCTGCTATTTACCTGCTACAGGTCGGTTATTTTGTGAATGGCCTGTTCCCCTTCAATAAAACCACCCGGTTTAGCCGGCAATCGGGCTGCTTGGCCATTACCGGCCTGCCTGAAGGATACCGCCTACCACCTGGCCAAAGCCCTGTCGACCAACGGGGTCTATAAAAATGTGATAGTGATTGTTCATCCGGCCATAAGCCGCTGCATCGTGAGACCCACCGATGACTGGGCCAACTGACAGACGCGCGCTTTGGTACGGGCTAAGCATGCTTCCGTAAGGGTTCCCGAAGAAGCGGTGCGAGGCAACCCGGCCTGCTTCGTAGCAAGCCGGGTGCCGTATCCTGCGCGTAGAGACGCAACATATGCTGTGCGTCGTAAAGTTGGGTACTGAACTAAGCGTCACCAAGTTTGGGATCAGTTCGTTGAAAAACAGTCAAGGTTTCGATACGCTGAGCCAATAATGTGTGG
>NZ_BAAGZE010000018.1:0-98263 GCF_054778875.1 Spirosoma luteolum | reverse complement strand
TCGTCAGGCCGTTGCCTGCTGATGTTTCCCGCTTCGTTCGATTTGGGAGTGCAAAGGTGGCGGTTTGTTTTGGGAAAGTCAAGTAAAAAGTAAAAAACTTTTTTCGAGCTGGTTTCGCAAGTCCAATCGCCGGGATGTTGAGAAGGGCGGGCCGTTGCCTGCCGGTGTTTCCCAGATCGGCGTGTTTCGTTCGATTTGGGAGTGCAAAGGTAGGGCGAAAAAGGGGCGGTTGTCAAGCCCGGCGGCCAAAATAGTGGGAACCGCCGGGCGGGCGGGCAGGTAAGTAGCTCATCATACGCTACTTACCCGTTCATAATTTTTTAAACTTTTTTGGACCTTCGTTCGATACAGGGTCTATTCAGCCCGGATCAGGCCCGTCAACTGCTTCAATTTGGCAGTCCCGCCACGCGGTGCCGGCATATTGGGCCTCCCAGACTGTATATTGCATACTTTACCTGTGGCTACGTTTCTTACTCCCGTAGTCACAACCCATGTATGAAGATACTCCACACCGCTGACTGGCACCTGGGCAAACGCCTGCAGGACTTTCAGCGTATTCAGGAACAAAAAGAAGTGCTGGCCGAGATTGTCGCGCTGGCGGAACAGGAAGATGTAGACCTGGTTGTCGTGGCGGGTGATCTGTTCGACACCTTTAATCCTTCAGCCGAAGCCGAAGATCTACTATATAGTACACTGAAACGGCTGGCAGCAGGCGGAAGACGCCCGGTAATCGCTATTGCCGGTAATCATGACAATCCCGAGCGTATCGAGGCCCAGGACCACTTTGGGCGTGAATGCGGCATTATATTCGTTGGCTACCCCAGGACGCAGGTACACACACACGTTCTGAACTGTGATGCGAGCCTGTTACAGACCCAGCCCGGTTTTCTCGAAATTCAGCTTCCCCGACACAGGGCACCCGTTCGATTGCTGGTAACTCCCTACGCCAATGAGTCGCGGATGCGGTCATACTTTGGTGTTCAGCAAACCGACGATGCCCTCCGGCAGGCGTTGCAGGCGCACTGGACATCGCTGGCCGATGCTTATATGGATGCGCAGGGCGTCAACCTGCTTGTTGCGCACCTGCTTGTTATGAAGCGGGGGGGCGAGGTACCCGAAGAAACGGGCGATGAACGCAGTATTCTGCAGGTGGGGGGAGCGTCGGTGATTTATTCCGATATGATTCCGCCCCAGGTGCAGTACACGGCGCTGGGGCACCTCCACCGTCAGCAGTCGATTGGCGGGGGGCACGCGCCGGTTGTCTACAGCAGCAGTCCGCTGGCCTATAGCTTCGCCGAAGCCGATCAGGAGAAGTACGTGATGCTGATCGAAGCGGAACCGGCCACGCCCGTTGTGGTAACCCCTATTGCGCTTAAGGCGGGCAAGCGCCTGTTGCGAAAACGTTTTACGCATGTCGATGATGCCATAGACTGGCTGCAACAGAACCCAGACTGCTACCCCGAGATCACGCTGCAGACCAGTAGCTACCTAACGTCGGAAGATCGGCGTCGGCTCGCGCAGGCCCATGACTCGCTGTCGACGGCCAGCATCATTCCCGACATACGCGATGTCGACGCACCCAGCAACACCAAAGGCCAGACCGTTGATCTGACTCAGTCGATGGAGGCCCTGTTTGTTGACTACTTCAAATCTAAAAATAAAGGTCAGGAACCCAACGAGCGGCTGCGGCAGCTGTTTGGCGAGATTCTGGCTACCGACCCCGAATGATTCCGCTTAAATTATCCATCCAAGGACTGTATTCATACCAGACATTACAGGAGGTCGATTTTCGGCAGCTGACCAGCGCCAGCGTTTTCGGTATTTTCGGAAAGGTAGGTTCGGGTAAAACATCGCTGCTGGAAGCGATGAGTTTTGCCTTATATGGTCGTACCGAGCGCCTGAACATGCAGGACCGGCTTCTGTATAATATGATGAACCTGAAATCGAAGCACCTCATCATCGATTTCGAGTTTCAGGCCGGCCCCGACGGGGAGCAGTATAAGTTTGTGTACGCAGCCAAGCGACATGCCAAGCGGCATCAGGATATTCTGGCCGGGGAGCGCCGGTCGTTTAAGCGGCAGGGCGATAGCTGGACGCCCATCGGTAACGAGAAGGAGGACATCAGCATACTGTCTGAGCAAATACTGGGCCTCAACTACGACAACTTCAAGCGAACCATCATTATTCCGCAGAACCAGTTTCGGGAGTTTCTGGAGTTGAGTCCCACGGATCGGACCCGGATGATGAATCAGCTTTTCCGACTCGATCAGTACGATCTGGCCAGTCGAACCAGCAGGCTGAAAACGGCCAACAACACGCAGCTCTCCGAGCTACGGGGTTTGCTGGCTCCGCTTGCGGCCATCACCGAAACCAGCATTACCGACGCCAAAACGCAACTGGCCGACCTGCTGACTAAACAGCAGCAACAGACAGCACTGACGTTGACGCTGGAGCCCGCCCGCCAGCAGCTACTGCAGGCGCAGAAACTGCACATACAGCTCGACGCGGCTACCCTGGAACTGCAGGAACTGGATCGGCAAAAACCTCAGTTCGACGCGTTGCGGCAACACGTCCAGCGCTACGAACAATGTCTGCTGCTGTTTAAGTCCGATCTGGCGGCCCTCGACAAGAACAGCCAGCAACGCCAGCAGGCAATCACCGTCTGGCAGCAGGCCACTCAGCAACATGAACGCCTGATCGGTAGTCTGCCTCGCCTGGAGACCGACTATAAGGCTGCCCAGCAGGCTTATGACACGCGCGATCAGTTGCTGCAGCAGCGCGATGAGCTGGATACAGTTGCGCAAATCCGGAACTGGCAGATGATTGTCAATACGCAGTTGGACCGCTACCAGAAGCACAAGACCTCGGCCGCCGATTTTCAGAGCCAACTGGACCGGATGCGACGGGAGAGGGAGGAGCAGCAATTGCGGCTTCAGACGCTGGCTGTCGACGACTCGGCGCTTACCCGCCTGTATGAAGCCAAAGAATGGTTCACAGTCTATGAGTCGCTGAAAAAACGGACCGACAGCCTGAAGGCGCAACTCGACGACTATGATAAAAACATTAATCAGCTAAAACAGGCGAAAGACGCAGCCCTCGTTGGATTCAAAGAAGACTGGCAGCAGCACTCACTCAAAGACTTACCCAGCCACATTCAGGATGCCATTGAGCAGCTGGAGCATATCCGGGCCGAACGGGCCGAAGCCTACCGGGCCATCAGTGTACAGGCCGAGCTACAGGCCTACGCCAACGCACTTCGGGATGGAGCCCCCTGTCCGCTGTGCGGATCGGCCCATCACCCGGCCGCAGCCCACCTCATGGCCGACGATGCGGCCGTAGCGCGGGCCAGAGAATCGCTGCAAAAGGTCGAGGAGCGCATCAAGGCGATGCAGCAGCTACAACTTACCATCAATACCCTGCTTCAGCAATTGCGGGCCGAACTGTCGACGGGCAAAAAGCTGATTCAGGAACGGGGTGAACTGGTGGCCGAGCAAACCCGACACGAGGACGCGTTTGTATGGACCGAATTTTCGAAAGAGCCCGATGGTAGTCTGACCAAGGCCATTGCCAACCTGACCGACCGAAAAAACCAGTACCGACAGGCCCAGCAAACCATCACCGACCTGACCAGCCAGATCGAGCAGATCGACCAGAAGCGGCAGGAAGAGGAAACGAACATGACCAGAATCGAAACGGCTGTCTCGGGTCTCAACGGGCAGATCAAGGATCGGGTCGAATCGCTGGAGCATTTTAAATTCGACGAAGTGGCGGAGTGGGATGAAGCGCAGCTGACCGACCTGCGCAATAACCTGACCCGCGATTACGACCGCGCCAAAGCCATTTTCGAGGCAGCTAACAAAGCCCGGCAGGAAGCCTCAGCCGAATTGGCCCGCCTTACCGAGCTAACCAAACAGCTACAAATTCGACTTGATGAACTCGACCGGGATCAGCTGGCTCTTGACAAAGCCGTAGCGCATAATCTGGCGCACACAGGCATGGACCGCGACGACGTTGTTCAGCTGCTTCAGCAGGCTATCGATGTGGAGGCCGAACATAAACGACTTAAACAGTTCGACGATGGGCTGGCCGGTTACCGTAAACAGGTAGCTGATTTGAGCAAAGCGCTGCAGCAGAACCCATATGATGCCGACGCCCTGCGTACCCTCGAGGCCGAACTGGCCAAGCTAAAAGGAGAGCAGGATGCCCTGAATCAGCTGATCGGGCAGGCCCACCAGACAGTCGAATCGCTAACCCGCCAGTGGGAGCAGAAAAAGACGTATCAGGCCGAGCACGATAAACTGGATCTGCGCCGGCAGGACCTTGAGGATATGGAAAAGCTGTTCCGCCAGGCAGGTTTTGTCAATTATGTCTCGTCGGTATATCTGAAAAACCTGTGTGAGTCGGCCAACGAGCGCTTTTTCAAACTGACTAATAATCAGCTACGGCTCGAACTGGACGAAAAAAATACGTTCCTGGTTCGCGATTTCATGAACAACGGCGAACTCCGGTCGGTGAAAACCCTGTCGGGTGGACAAACTTTCCAGGCGTCATTATCGCTGGCGCTGGCTCTTTCCGACAATATCCGGCACCTGACCCAGGCCACGCAAAACCTGTTTTTCCTCGACGAGGGCTTCGGTACCCTCGACAAAGATTCGCTGCAAACCGTGTTCCAGACGCTGAAAGCCCTGCGCGCCGAAAACCGGGTTGTTGGCATCATCTCCCACGTGGAGGAACTACAGCACGAGGTCGATCACTACGTACGAGCCGAAATAACCGACGAAGGCAGCCGCATCCGCTGCAGCTGGGAGTTGTAAACAAAAAGTCGGGGCTGGCCAGGTAATATGGTTACCCAGCCAGCCCCGATTCTTGAATGAAGCTATTCTATTCCTTGGGCTCCTGATTGACCATGTCCATTACGGCTTCCGAAATCCCGGTCATCGAGAAACCACCGTCGTGGAACAGGTTCTGCATGGTCACCATGCGGGTCAGGTCAGAGAACAGCGTTACGACGTAATCGGCACACTGATCGGCTGAGGCATTGCCCAAGGGCGCCATTTTCTCGGCAAAATCGTAGAAGCGGTCGAACCCACCGATACCGCCACCAGCGGTTGTCGGCGTCGGCGATTGCGATACCGTGTTGACCCGAACCTTGCGGTGCTGGCCGTAGCGGTACCCAAAGCTGCGGGCAATCGACTCCAGCACGGCTTTCGCATCGGCCATGTCGGTATAGAAGGGGAAGGTACGCTGAGCCGCCATGTAGGTCAGGGCCACTACCGAACCCCACTCGTTAATAGCGTCGAGTTTGTAGGCCGTCTGCATCATTTTATGAAACGACAGCGCCGAGATATCGATGCTTTGCTTAAACCAGTCGTAGTTCAGATCGGTATAGGCTTTACCTTTCCGGATATTGGGGCTCATGCCAATCGAGTGGAGCACGAAATCGACTTTACCACCCAGCACCTCCTGCGATTTGGTGAACAGGTTTTCGAGGTCTTCAACTGACGTGGCATCGGCCGGAATGATTTCGGCTTCGCACTGTTCGGCCAGCTGTTTGATAGCGCCCATACGCATGGCAATAGGCGCATTGGTAAGCGTGAACGTAGCGCCTTCTGCCTTTGCTTTCAGGGCTACCTTCCAGGCGATTGATTTTTCATCGAGGGCACCCGAAATGATGCCGCGTTTTCCGTTTAATAATCCGTAAGCCATACCTGCTCTAGCACAATTTTACGGGCAAAGATGCCCTTTTTTTGGGGATTGCCTGCTGTCAACGAAAAGCGGTAACCGAAAATCTATACTCATTGGCAGGTGAGCCGGCTGAGTATCAGCGGACTGCTGCGGCCGGGTGGGGCGAGCCGGATGTAACCGGCATGTGCAAAACCTGCTCCATAAACCGCGCCGTGGCCGTGTAAACGCCAGCCAGATCGCCCGAGGTGAAATGCGAGGCAATCACGTGTTCGCCCGCCTGCGGAAACGCCTGTTTTTGCTTCAGCGCAGCGGGGGTACCCAGCTGATCGAACATCGTCAGCATGGCGGGTACCGACACCACCTTGTCCTGGTGGTCTTCGTCCTTATAGTAATAGCCCATAAAGACCGGCTGCCTGATGCGGCCGAACTGCTCCGGCGTCATCCAGGTTTCGAGCATGGTCTGCAGCGTCAGCAAGCCGTTGGTGTGGTAACTCGTTAGCCAGTAACGGGCCCGGTCGGGCTTATAGGTTGTCACCTCCACGTGCTGGTTTGGAAAAACACGCTCGATCAGCTGTTGCCCCCAGTGGCCAGTGGCTAGTTTGAGAGCTGGGTTGGCCACGGCAATGCAGGGCGAGTAGAGCACAAGGCCCTTTATTTCGGGATGATGAGTGGCCAGATACAGCGTCAGCATACCGCCGGCCGACGTACCGATTACGACTACCGTATCGCCCAGGGCTTTGCCGATGGCCAGCGCCCGTTCGGCCGAATTGGCGAAGCGGTCGGGGCTCATGTCGCGCAGGGCATCGGGCGAGTCGACGCCGTGGCCATAGGTCCGGGCCAGATACAGGTTGCAGCCAAACCGCCGGGCCAGCTGCCGGTGTACGGGGTCGCCCTCGGCCCAGCTGGCTGAAAAGCCCGGAATATATACCAGGCTGTAGGGAGTTTTCTGCTTGCGGCTGCTGTCGGCCCACACGATACGGGCGGCATTATCGGGACGCAGATTGGCCCGTTGCTCGACCAGCGCCAGCTCGCGCTCCATGGCGGGCAGGTCGGGGTTCAGCGCTACAGGCCTGGGCGTTACCGGGTCGAAGTGTACGACAGGCCCCGCCATAAAGGCAATGGTGAGCCCTACCACCAGCAGGGCCGCTACAGTCAGCAATCGTTTCATACATATTCGCGAATGTCCATTCGGATGCGCCAGTCTTTCGGCAGGTAGTTGTTGACCCGTTGCCCAACGCCTTTCATCCAGCCCAGGTTGAGGCCGTTGAAGCGGGCCAGCAGCCAGCCCCGCGCGGGTTCATCGAGTATCAGGTTTTCCTTTTTGAAATAGTGGAGGGCCTGTTCGTACGATAACTCGACGCCGGGCAGGTCTTTCCGGATGGCCGTGCTGAGCGCCAGCGTATGCGACGGCACAAAATCGTCGCCTTTGAATTCACCCAGGTCGAAGCCGAAGCCTTTGTTGTGCAACGCCACATCGAGGAACAGAAACGTTTTTTCGAGAGATTTGGGGAGGGCCATCACGCTGCCGTTTGGTTTCTCCCAGTACGTAAAATCGCCCGGCGTTTCGAGCCATTTGCCAACGGCGGCCGTCTGGCGCGGTCGCAGCGCCCGAATACTGCGAAAGGTGCGGGCATCGAGTTTAACCGACGCCGTAAAGCCCGTTTTCTCAAACACCCCGATGAAAAAGCCTTCGCCCTTTACCCGGTGTGGGTAACACTGGTAACCAACCGCCCCGTTTACCGTTTTGGCAACCACCTGCCACTCGGCGGGCAGCTCGAGCGGCCGACTGCGAAAGCCCTGTTCGGCCAGATACCGCAGGTTGTCTTCGTTTTCCTGATCGTTATAGGTACAGGTGCTGTAAATGAGTATTCCGCCTGTGTCGAGCAGGGGCGTAGCGGCCGCCAGAATCCGCTTCTGCCGGGCCGAGCACAGCTGTACGTTGGCTTCCGACCATTCGCCGATGGCGTCGGGGTCTTTGCGAAACAGGCCTTCGCCCGAACAGGGAGCATCGACCAGCACCACATCGAAAAAGCCCGCCAGTTTCTGCAGGTCTTCGGGATCGTGGTTGCTGACAACCACGTTGGGGTAGCCCCACTTGTCGATATTTTGCCGCAGCACCGCCACCCGGCTCCGAATTACTTCGTTGCAGATCAGCAGACTATCGGCCGACAGCATGGAAGCCAGTAACGTGCTTTTGCCACCCGGCGCTCCGCACAGATCGAGCACCCGCAGGGGTCGATTCAGATTGACCGTTTGCCGCACTGCCTCGTAAAGCAGCATCGACGAAGCCTCCTGCACGTAGTAGGCACCCGCCTGAAACAACGGATCGACGGTAAAACTGGGGCGCTCGGGCAGGTAGTAGCCGGTGGAGCACCAGGGTACGGCCTCCAGCCCGGCCGTATCGACCCCCGATTTGCGGGGGTTGAGCCGAATACTGACGGGAGCGGGTGTCGACAGCGCCTGCCGAAAAGCCGGGAAGTCTGGGCCCAGCTGAGCCTGCATTTCCTGTTCGAAGGCAGGGGGCAGAAGGAGTTCATTCATGCCGTAAAAGTAGCCATTTGATGCCGTCTTTTGTTGCCCCGATGCCGGCTGGCCAGCCGGTGCCGATTTGGTTACGCGTTTCTCTATATTTGCTTCATGTCCTTACAAAGCCCCCCGTTTTCGCGCATCACTACGTTCATCTTCGATATTGATGGCGTTTGCACCGATGGCCGTGTGTACCTGCCCGCTTCGGGCGATGTGTACCGAACCTTCGATATCAAAGACAGTTACGCCATTGCCCAGGCGCTCAAAGCTGGCTATCGCGTCGGCATTGTCTCGTCGGCCCATTCCGACGGGGTGCGGCAATGGCTCCAGACCCTGCATGTGACCGATATCTTCATGGGCGGTCCCGACGATCAGAAGCTGAACGCCTATTTGGGTTACGTCAGCCGCGACCAGCTCAGCGAAAGCACCATTCTGTACATGGGCGATGATCTGCCCGACCTGCCCATCCTGAAACGCCCCGATTTGCTGGCTACCTGTCCGGCCGACGCAGCCTCCGATGTACAGGCCGTTTGTCAATACATTTCGCCCAGCCCGGGCGGGAGCGGGGCCGTTCGCGATGTGATCGAGCAGGTCATGCGTAGTCAGAACAAGTGGCCTGTCGCTTAACATCACCTCAGCTAATACACCATGAAACTCGCCCTGTTTACCCTTTTTCTGGCTGGTGCTGTTCTGCAGGCCCGTGCGCAGCCCAAAGCCCCCATCACCCTGGTGATTCACGGTGGAGCCGGCACCATTACCCGGCAGAATATGACCCCCGAGAAGGAGAAAGCCTACCGGGCCGTGCTCAACCAGGCCCTGCAAACGGGTTATGCTATCCTGAAGAAAGGAGGCAGCAGTATGGACGCAGTGGAGGCCACCATCCGGGTTATGGAAGATTCGCCCCTGTTCAACGCGGGGAAAGGCGCGGTGTTTACGCACGACGGCAAAAACGAAATGGATGCCGCGGTTATGGATGGTAAAACACTGAAAGCTGGATCCATTGCGGGCGTTACCACTATTCGAAATCCCATCAGCACCGCCCGACGCGTTATGGATAAATCGGAACACGTGATGATGGTAGGCCCCGGGGCTGAAGCCTTCGCCAAATCGCAGGGCATGGAGATCGTCGACCCATCCTATTTCTACACCGAAACGCGGTGGCAGGGGCTTCAGAAAGCGCTCAAGGATGAAAAAGTGGAGCTCGATCACTCGGCCCGGCCGGCGGTCGATACAATCCGCAAAACAGGCTCCCTGCTCCGTGAACAGATTTTTACGGAAGGCAATAAGTTTGGGACCGTTGGCTGTGTAGCCCTCGACCAGGCCGGCAATCTGGCGGCCGGCACGTCGACAGGTGGTATGACCAACAAGCGTTACGGCCGCGTGGGCGATGCCCCGCTTATCGGCGTGGGTACCTATGCCAACAACGCGACCTGCGCTGTTTCAGCAACGGGCCACGGCGAATATTTCATCCGCTCGGTGGTTGGCTACGACATCTCGGCACTCATGGAATACAAAGGCTTTTCGGTGCAGAAAGCCGCCGACGAGGTGGTGATGAAGAAACTCGTTGAACGCGGGGGTGAAGGGGGCGTTATTGCGCTCGACCGCAAGGGCAACCTGGCCATGCCCTTCAACTCCGAAGGCATGTACCGCGGCTACATCAAAGCCGACGGCAGCAGCGAGGTGCTTATCTATAAGGATTAGGTATCGGCAGCGAACAGTAACTATAAAGGCGCTGGCAGACGCAGACGGGTTCGACCTGCCTCGGTTGCCAGCGCCTTTTGACTTTGCCTGATTTACCAGTTTCGGATCAGTTCACTGATCTGCTCGAACAGGAAGCGCGTTTTGGGCCCTACCTGCCCGTCGCCGACAGGGTGGTCGCCAACTTGGGTAATGGGCAGTACTTTCTTGATGGAACTGGTCGTGAATACCTCGTCGGCCTCGTAAATTTCCGTCAGGCGTACAGGCCGTTCGACCACGCTGAAATCGGCCTGCGCCAGTTGCATGATGGTTCGGCGGGTGATGCCGTGCAGTATATTCCGGCTGGGCGTTATCAACTCGTCGCCCCGAATCAGAAATACATTGCTGCGGCTCAGTTCGCTGATTTCTCCGTCTTTGTGATACAGTACATCGGCCGCCCCCGCCGATCGGATGGCTTCGGCCAGCAGAATCACCCGTTTGTAATCGGTACTTTTCACCTCGGCCATTTCGCGAACGTATTCGTCGAGAATGACCTTAATTCCCTGCTCGTACTGGATGGGCGGCACAGCGTGTACGGGCTCAGACAGAATCAGCAGGTTTGGTTTCTGAATGCTGATACTATCGGGCGAATACCCTCCTGTCAGCACGAAACGAATACCCGCGTCGGTCCCACCATTGGCTTCCAGCAGCTTCTGCACGATCCCGTAGGTTTCCTCTTTCGAGACCGGCAGGGGCAGGTGCATCCGCATGGCCGAATTCTGGAATCGCTCCCAGTACCAGTCCCATTGGAACGGTCGTCCGTTATAAGTCAGGAAATAATCGAACAGCCCATAGCCGCGTAGCAAACTCAAATCGGTGATACCGATGGCGAGCTGCTCGGTAGGGGCGATGGTGCCGTTGAGATAGCCGTGGTACATAAGCCTAGCGGTATTGATAACGAGGAACAAAAATAGCGCAAACACCCGAATCGCACCGGACTTCGGTACTGCCCCCGTCTGATTCAAAACCAGCCAAACGGGCTTTCTGCCTTACTTCTTAAAAAAAACCGGGGCCAGATCCTGCGATCCGGCCCCGGTTGGTCTAGCCCAGTTTTTTGTACTTGATGCGGGTTGGCGTGGCGTCGGTACCGAGTCGTTTCCGGCGATTCTCTTCGTATTCGGAGAAGTTGCCTTCGAACCAGTACACCTGCGAGTCGCCTTCGAACGCCAGAATGTGGGTGGCAATCCGGTCGAGGAACCAGCGGTCGTGGCTGATGACCACGGCACAGCCGGCGAAGTTTTCGAGGCCTTCTTCCAGCGCCCGCAGCGTATTCACGTCGAGGTCGTTGGTCGGCTCATCGAGCAGAAGCAGGTTGGCGCCTTCTTTCAGCGTCATAGCCAGGTGAACCCGGTTGCGCTCTCCCCCCGACAGCGTACCGATCTTTTTCTCCTGATCGGCGCCAGCGAAGTTGAATCGACTGACATAAGCGCGGGCATTGCTTTGCTTGCCACCCATCATGATCCACTCGTTACCCCCCGAAATGGTTTCGAATACCGTTTTGCTCGGGTCCAGCCCGTCGTGCTCCTGATCGACGTAGGCAATCTGCACGGTGTCGCCCACGGCAAAGGTGCCGGCATCGGGCTTGTCGCGGCCCGTAATGAGTTTGAAGAGCGTTGTCTTACCGGCACCGTTGGGTCCGATCACGCCCACGATGCCCCCCTGCGGGAGCCGAAAGCCCAGATGCTCGAACAGCAGCCGGTCGCCGTAGGCTTTCGCCACATCATCGGCCTCGATAACCTTGGCGCCCAGCCGGGGGCCGGCCGGAATAAAGATTTCCAGCTTCTCATCGCGCTGTCTGGCGTCTTCGTTGAGCAGTTTTTCGTAAGCACCCAGGCGGGCTTTCGACTTGGCCTGCCGGGCCTTTGGCGCCATCCGAACCCATTCCAGCTCACGCTGCAGGGTTTTCTGCCGTTTCGACTCCGTTTTTTCTTCCTTGGCCAGACGCTGTTGCTTCTGATCGAGCCACGACGAATAGTTACCTTTCCAGGGGATACCTTCGCCCCGGTCGAGTTCGAGAATCCAGCCAGCCACGTTATCCAGGAAATAGCGATCGTGGGTTACGGCGATAACCGTACCGCTATACTGCCGCAGGTGTTCTTCAAGCCACAGTACCGACTCCGCATCGAGGTGGTTGGTGGGTTCATCGAGCAGCAGTACGTCGGGTTGCTGCAGCAGCAGCCGGCATAGGGCTACCCGGCGTTTTTCACCACCCGACAGGTTGTCGATGATGGCGTCGGCGGGCGGACAGCGTAGCGCGTCCATAGCCCGCTCCAGTTTCTGATCGAGTTCCCAGGCGTTGTAGTGGTCCAGTTTCTCCTGCACCTCACCCTGCCGGGCCAGCAGTTTATCAAAATCCGCATCGGGGTCGCCGAATGCTTCGTTGATCTCGTCGAACTCCTTGAGCAGCGAAACAACTTCCTGTACGCCTTCTTCAACTACTTCACGCACGGTTTTACCAGACGTAAACTGCGGCTCCTGTTCGAGCATGCCAACCGAGTAGCCAGGCGAGAAAACCACTTCGCCGGTGTAGCTTTTATCGATGCCGGCAATGATGCGGAGCAGTGTCGATTTCCCCGATCCGTTGAGTCCCAGAACTCCGATTTTAGCGCCGTAAAAAAAGGACAGGTAGATGTTCTTTAGGATTTGTCGGTTGGGCGGAATACTTTTACTGACGCCCGCCATCGAGAAAATTATGGTTTCCTGACTCATTAATTTCTAATAGATTTGTGTTGGCAACTACCCCAAAATTAACCCGCAGCGCAGCCTTAACCAAGAAACAAGAATGGAAAACGCTTCACTGGTAGATGAATACGGTTACGTCAAAGACGGAAAGGTATTTTTGAAAGGCTACCTGGAATACGAAGATCGCCAGATCGGCGAAGTCAAACGCACCGAGCAGGAAGCGCTCGATTATTTTAAGAATCGCTTCGTTATTGCCGAGAGTAAGGTAAGCCAGCTGGAGAAGGACATCGAGGAGGCTCAGAACAAAGGGTCGTATCTGACCAAGCTGGTACAGCTGCGCAAGAAACTCATCGGTTTCGATGCGCTGGGTGATTTTCCGCCCCTGCTCGAACGGCTCGATGCCCAGCAGGCTATTCTGGCCGACCTGATTACGGTTAACCAGCGCAAAAATCTCGAGATCAAGAAGGCACTCATCGCCGAAGCAGCCGCTCTGGTCGACAGTACCGAATGGCGCGAAACGGCCGATGCGCTGCAGGAGATCAAAAACAAGTGGATCAAGACGGGGCCGGTCGACAAAGCGGTCGAGCTGGAAGTTGTCAATGAATTCCAGGCGCTGCTCGATGGTTTCTTTACCCGTCGGCGCGAGTTCTTCAATGAACAGAACAAGATTATTCAGGAGCGGCTCGATAAATACGACGAGCTGATCCGGCTCGCGTTCCGGGCCAACCGCCTGGGTGATCTGGACGCAGCCTTTCAGGAAGTTCGCAAACTCAACAACGCCTGGAAACAGGTGGGCGAAGTTCCGATCAAGAAGAGCGGCAAACTCTACAAGCAGTTCAAGAAAGCGACTACTGCTTTCTACGCCAAATACAACGATGCTAAAGGTATCGTCATCGAGAAGAAAATCGATCCCCGCATCGAAGCCCAGATGAAAATGGCCGACGAGGCAGAAGCTCTCTCGCGGCAGCAGGACATCTTTGCGGCTGCCGAGCGCGCCAAGGTGCTGCTCAACAGCTGGAAAGAAATTCGGGTACCGTTCAAACTCCAGGACAAGTCGATCAACGACCGTTTCCGGGCTGCCTGCGACAAGATTTTCGAACTTAGCTACCTCGGCCGTGTGCTGGCGCGCAAGTATCCCGCTTTCGACCTCAAGAGCCAGAGCGAACAGATCCGGACCAAGATCCGGGAGATGGAGTACCTGGTGAAACGGGAGAAAAACGATTTGCAGTTTGCCCTGCAGGATGCCGAAGGCCTCGACCCCAACAACGATGCCGATAAGCAGATACTGAACAAGATCAACACCCAGAAGCGCAAGATTGCCATGAAGGAAGTGATTCTGCGCGAATTCCAGAAACAACTCGAAACGGTCGGCTACTAACCTACCCGACACACTACGCAAAAGGCGGATCGGCAACTACCGATCCGCCTTTTTTGTTAGTATAGTATGATTACGAAACCGCAACCAGCCAGCCCATCGGAAGCCGATTTTCGGGCGGCTATCATACCCGGCAAGTTTGTCCGGATCGAGTACCTGACCGATCTGAACGAGTTCATCAAGACCGATGTGCTCCTTAAAGCCCACCAGGTCGAGAACGGGGTAGACATCCTCGAACTGAGCACGGGCGAACGGGTTCCCCTCGACCGTGTCGTTAGCCTGAGCGGTCAGCTATCGCCCAATTTTCCCGGCTACGGCAACTACTCCTGCGACTGTTAGTCGAGTCGGTCGAAGCCGCAGTAGGGTACCAGCACCGCCGGAATCCGAATCCCGTCGGCCGTCTGGTTGTTTTCCAGAATCGACGCCAGAATGCGGGGCAGCGCCAGGGCCGAGCCATTGAGTGTATGCAGTAGCTGCATTTTGCCGTTGCTGTCTTTGGCCCGTAGTTTCAGGCGGTTGGCCTGGTAAGTTTCAAAGTTCGACACCGAACTTACCTCGAGCCAGCGCTGCTGCGCAGCCGACCAGACCTCCATATCATACGTGAGTGCCGACGTAAAGCCCATGTCGCCCCCGCATAGCCGCAGCACGCGGTAGGGGAGTTCGAGCTTCTGGAGCAGCCCCTGCACGTACAGACTCATTTCTTCGAGGGCCGCGTAGGAGTTCTCGGGCCGCTCGATCCGGACAATCTCGACTTTGTCGAACTGGTGGAGCCGGTTGAGCCCCCGCACGTGCGCCCCCCACGAACCCGCTTCGCGCCGGAAACAGGGCGTGTAACCCACATTCCGGACGGGCAACTGCTGCTCGGTCAGGATAACATCGCGGTACAGGTTGGTGATGGGCACCTCGGCTGTCGGAATCATGTACAGCTTCTCCTCGCCAATGTAGTACATCTGCCCTTCTTTGTCGGGCAGCTGCCCCGTTGCGTAGCCCGATTCTTCGTTGACGACGATTGGGGGCTGCACTTCCATGTAGCCCGCGGCCAGAGCCTCGTCGAGGAAGAAGTTGATGAGGGCCCGCTGAATCCGGGCGCCTTTGCCTTTGTACACGGGGAAACCCGCGCCGGTAATCTTGACGCCCAGTTCAAAATCGATCATCGGCCCACCATCACCGCCGTATTTTTTGATCAGCTCCCAGTGAGGCTGGGCACCCGCGTACAGTTCGGGCTTCGATCCGTGTTCAAGCACGACCTCATTGTCGTCGGCCGAGCGGCCTTCGGGCACGCTGCTGTGGGGCAGGTTCGGAATCGTGAACAGCAGACTGTTGAGTTGCTGCTCGATGGCGCGCAGTGCCTCTTCGGCCGCTTTCGAGCGGTTTTTCAACTCGGCCGTCTCGGCTTTGGCTGCGTTGGCCTCGGCCTGCTGACCGGCTTTCATGAGCGCCCCGATTTCTTTGGCTTTGGCGTTCGACTGCGCCAGCGTATCATCGAGTTCACGCTGGGTATCGCGCCGTTGCTGATCGAGTGTCAGCACCTGATCGATCACGTCGGCGGCATTGGCAAAATTGCGCTTGCGCAGCCCGGCCAGCGTTTGTTCCTTGTTATCGCGTATGAACGAAAGTTGAAGCATAATAGATCACAATAAAAGTCGGTTGACGTGCTTTACGGGCCGATTCAGGCCGTAAACAGGCCATTGTTCAAGGCATTCAGGGCATCGGCTTTGTATTTGCCGTGTACCAGCAGCGACAGGTTGCTTTCGGTACCCCCGTACGACACCATTCGGATAGGGATGTTTTTCATGGCGTTGAATACCCGCACCGCCACGCCTTCGTTGTCGGCACTGAAATTACCCACAATGCAGATAATGGTCTGGTCGTAGTCGGGTTCCTCGAGCGTGCAGAACTGGCTCAGTTCATCCGAAATTTCCTGCAGCCGCTCGGTATTGTCGATCGTTACCGACACCGATACTTCCGAGGTGGCCAGCATATCGACCGGCGTTTTGTATTTCTCGAAAATCTCGAAAATCCGGCGCAGAAAGCCATAGGCATTCAGCATACGGGTCGAGTGAATGTACAGCGCCGTAATGCCATCTTTGGCCGCTACTGCCTTGAATACCGGGCCACCCTGGCTGTTGCCTTCGGCAATGAGCGTGCCGGGAGCCGCCGGTTCCATGGTATTTTTCAGCCGTACCGGTACGCCAAACATCCGGGCGGGCGTAATGGTCGACGGATGCAGGATCTTAGCCCCGAAATAGGCCAGCTCGGCGGCTTCATCGAACGTGAGCTCGCGCACCGGAAACGTATTCTTTACAATGCGGGGGTCGTTGTTGTGCATGCCGTCGATGTCGGTCCAGATCTGGATTTCATCGGCTTTGATAGCCCCCCCGATCAGTGAGGCCGTATAGTCGGACCCTCCACGCTTGAGGTTGTCGACCTCGCCCCGCGGGTTGCGGCAGATAAAGCCCTGCGTCACTACAATCTGTTTGTCGGCATGGGGTTCGAGCATGGCGGCCAGCTGTGTCTGCGTAAACGCGATTTCGGGCTCGTTGTCGGCATCGATCCGCATAAAATCGAGCGCGGGCAGCAGTGTCGACGCTACGCCTTCTTCTACCAGGTAAGCCTGAAACAGCTGGGTGCTCAGCAGTTCACCCTCGGCCACCAGTTCTTTTTCCTGCTTCAGCGTGAACGGCTTGATGCGGCCCAGCGAGCGGATAAATGAAAACTCAGTGTCGATGATTTGCTGCCCGGCGACCCGACCGGCCTCTGTCTTATACAGCTCACCGATAAAGCTATCGTAGTGGGCTTTTAGGGCATCGATACGGCTGTTGGCATCGGCATCGTTGTTGGCTTTCAGCGATTCGCCAATGGCCAGCAACGCGTTGGTCGAACCCGAGAGCGCCGACAGCACAACGATTTTCCGAACATTATCTTCCGTGATCAGGGTGCGGATCGACTGCATGCGTTCGGGTTTGCCAACCGAAGTCCCGCCAAATTTCCAGACTTGCATTGTATGAAAGCGAAAGAGTGAATGAATGAAAGAGCGATTTTCTGGCCGATGGGCACAGCGAATGGGTAAACAGCGATACCTGACGCCTGAAGCAGCTTTATAGTCTGTTCCCCCGCCTGGGCATTACAACCGGCTATACACCTGTTTTTGCAGGCCCAGCATTTTGATGGCCGTGATGGCAGCCTCGTCGCCTTTGTTGCCGTGGATACCACCCGCCCGGTCCATGGCCTGCTGCTGGGTATTGGGTGTCAGTACGCCAAAGATGACCGGCTTACCGGTTTTGAGACTCACATTGGTGAGGCCCTGCGCCACGGCATGGTTGATGTAATCGTTATGCTTGGTTTCGCCCTGAATGACGCAGCCAATGGCAATAACGGCATCAATGTCATCGCGCTGGGCAAACCACTGCGACGCCAGCGTAAGCTCATAGCTGCCCGGCACATTACCCCGAATGATGTGATCGGCCTGGGCGCCGTGGGTCAGGAGGGTCTGGTAAGCGCCTTCGTATAAGGCTTCGGTCACCTCCGTGTTCCACTCGGAAACAAGAATCGCAAACCGGCGGTGACTGATGTCGGGCAGGTTGCCGGTGGTGAATTCGCTGAGATTTTTGAGTTCGGATGCCATGGAATAGAGAATAAAAAAAGGACAAAACCCCGATTGGCTTTGTCCTTCTGCAGTATTGATAGGTTCAGATACGCTTACGACTCGCCAACGGTAGCTTCCAGCATCGATTTATACTTGCGGGCACTGGCAGCCTCCGACGACTGACCATACTTTTCGATGATCTGTTCGTAGGTACTGATGGCTTTGTCGGTTTGTTTAGCCTGTTCGTAGGCAATCGCCAGCTTGTTGAGGTAGCCGGGCGTAAAGTATTTGTTAGGCTTGTAGTCGGCAGCCTTCTGGTAGTAGTCGGCGGCTTCGTCGAAGCTCTTTTTCTCCATGTAGGCATCGCCGATCAGGGCGTAGGCACGCGCCTGCACCAGCAGATCCGACGAGCTGAAGGCTTTCAGGTGGTCGATCGCTTCGTCGTACTTGCCCGATTTGAGCAAGCCCATACCAGCGTAGAACTCGGCCAGGTTGCCCGCGGGGGTCGAGCCATAGTTGTCGGCTACGGCCAGCAGACCGGGCGTTTTGCCATCACCGTTCAGCGCCTTTTTCAGCGAGTCGGTTTCAACCTGGTAGATCGAGGGAAAAAGTTCAGCCTGAGCCGTTTCGTCCTGGCTGCTGATATAATACCGATAGCCGAAGTAGCCAACGACCGCCAGTACGATAGCACCCACGATACCGAGCACGATGGTGCGGTTCTGCTGGAAATAATCGCCTACTTCTTCAAATTTGCCTTCTAGTGCATCTGGATCTTCAAGAAAATCCAATCCGCCATTCTTTTTGCTCATTTGCTTGCAATTTGGAGTGCAAAAGTAGGAATATTTGCCATCGCTGAAAAGCGTAAGGCTCAAAACTTTACGCAGGCGTTTTTTCGCAGACTACTCGGCCAAATCGCGGACGGCCATGACTTCTGAGGAACGAACACTCCGGATTTGGTGGGGGAGCAGCGTTTCGACGGCTACAGCCTCACCCGTCAGCGTGACAAACTCTACTTCAAAGGCTTTTCCTTCGTTGTATACGGTTAAAATAGTGCCGACATCGCCAGCTTTCAAACGGCCTCCTTCGCTGTCTTCCTGGAGTACCACAAGGTCAAATTCCTGCATACGCTACGCTACTGATTCTCGGTTGAAAACGTAAAAATACGGGTCTTGTTATGTTAATTTTAGCTTAACTTTGCCCCGCTAATCTTCTAAGGGGTGCCTTAATACAACGGGCTGAGATTATACCCATTGAACCTGATCCGGGTAATGCCGGCGAAGGGAACTGGACTAGAACTGTACATTTTACTGGTTTTACCTAAAGGTAGGTTTGGCCCCTTTGCCTATCGTCATGCTTTTTCGTGATGAAAAAAACGACGTTTGGGCGGTTTTCCGGCTGCCTGTTTTGTATCGCTGTGCTGCTCGGTCTGTCGGCCGGATCGGCGCTGGCTCAGTTAGCATTGTCGGGGGTCGTGCGCGATGCCGACGGGGGTGGACCCCTGCCCGGAGCGGCCATTACGGTAGAGGGCTCCTTCGCGGGCACGTTCGCCGATGCCTCCGGTGCGTTCCGGCTCACAAGTCTTAAAGCAACGCCTTTGTCCCTGCGCATTTCGCTGCTGGGCTATCAGACCCAAACCCTCACCGCCAACCCGGCCCAGAGTAGTGCGCTCACCATACAGCTTCAGAAAGCCGCTGTAGCGGTCGACGAGGTGGTCGTCAGCGCAACCCGCGCTAACCAGAAGTCGGCCATCGCCTATACCGACGTGACCCGGCGCGACCTCGACAAGCTGAACCTGGGTCAGGACATTCCGCAACTGCTCAACTTTACCCCCTCGATTGTCACTACCTCCGACGCAGGCGCCGGGGTGGGCTACACCGGCATCCGGATCCGGGGCTCCGACGCGACCCGCGTGAACGTGACGCTCAACGGGATTCCGTACAACGATGCAGAGTCGCAGGGGACATTTTTTGTCAACCTGCCTGATTTTGCCTCGTCGGTTAGCACGGTGCAGATTCAACGGGGCGTGGGCACATCGACCAACGGGGCCGGTGCTTTCGGTGCCTCCCTCAACATCCAGACTACCAAACTTGAAAGCAAGCCATACGCCGAGACTAATTTGTCGGCGGGTTCGTTCGGCACCCGCAAAGTCAACGTGCTGGCGGGTACGGGACTGCTCAACAACCACTTTGTGCTCGATGCGCGCCTGTCGTCGATCTATTCCGATGGGTATGTCGACCGGGCCTTTTCCAAACTAAAGTCGTTCTACCTGTCGGGCGGCTACTATGGCGCCAAAAGCTTTGTCCGGCTCAACGTATTTTCGGGCGTCGAACAAACGTATCAGTCGTGGGGCGGTGTACCGGAGAGCCTGTTGCGTACCAACCGCACCTACAACGTGTACACCTACGATAATGAAACCGATAATTACCAGCAGGACAACTATCAGCTGATTACGTCGCACGAGCTGAGTCGTAACTGGCGGCTCAATCTGTCGGGTTTCTACACCAAAGGGCGGGGCTATTATGAGCAGTTTCGGCCCAACGACACGTACAGCAACTACGGGCTGCCCAATGTCGTGATCGGCGACTCGATTATCAGCCGCACCGATATTATCCGGCGCCGGTGGCTCGACAACGATTTCTACGGCACCGTGTTTTCGCTCGATTACAATGGTTTCGGGAAGCTGACAGCCAACATCGGCGGGGGCATCAACGAATACAAGGGGAAGCACTACGGTGAGCTGATCTGGGCCCGTGTGGCGGGGGCAACCGATATCCGGCAGCGCTACTACGACGATGATGCCACCAAGCAGGATGTAAACGTGTACGCCAAGGCTTTCTACCAGTTCACGCCCCGCCTGAACACCTTTGCCGATCTGCAGGTCCGTCGGGTCAACTACTCGTTTCTGGGTTTCAACAGCCAGCTCCAGAACACCCAGCAGGAAGCCAGCCTGACGTTTTTCAACCCCAAGGCCGGCCTGACTTACAGCATCGACGACCAGCATACGGTTTATGCCTCGGTTGGCGTAGGCAACCGCGAACCCAACCGCGATGACTATACCCAGTCGACTCCGACCAGCCGACCTAAATCGGAGCGGCTGATCGACTATGAAGCTGGTTACAAACTCCAGCGCGACAAGGTAGCCCTCACCATCAATGGCTACTTCATGGACTACAAAAATCAGCTTGTCCTGTCGGGACAGCTCAACGACGTGGGTGCCTACAACCGCATCAATATACCCACCAGCTACCGCGCGGGGATCGAGATCGAGTCGGCGCTGAAACTAAGCCGAACGCTGCGCTGGAATGCAAACCTGACGCTGAGCCGCAACAAGGTTCGCAACTTCACCGAGTTCCTCGACAACTTCGATACGGGATCACAGGAGTCGCGGGCCTACACGCAAACCGATATTTCATTTTCACCGGGCGTCATTGGTGGTTCGCAGCTGCTGCTGACGGCAGCCAAAGGACTGGAGATTGGTCTGCTGTCGAAATACGTGGGCAAGCAGTACCTCGACAATACCTCGTCGGACAGCCGTAAACTGAACCCCTATTTTACCAACGATATTCGGCTGATTTACACGCCCCGTATACGGTTTGCGCAGGAACTGGCCTTCACGCTGCTACTCAACAACGTACTGAACGAACAGTACGAATCGAACGGCTATACCTACGCCTACATCAGCGAAGGACGCGTGACGGCCGACAATGGCTACTACCCGCAGGCAGGCCGCAACTTTCTGGCGGGGGTTCGGCTCCGGTTCTAGCCCATCCGTACGGAACAATCAGCCGGGGGGCTGCTCACTGACCAGCTGGTCGGTGGGCAGCCCCCCGGCGTTTGTGGGGGGTCAGGTACAAGAAAAAAGCCGGAGCAATGCTCCGGCCCTTTCGTGCGACACCAATATGAAAAGTAATAGGGTTGATTATCTGTCGTAGTTGGTATTCTGCGGATCGAAGTTCGTCCAGCCTGCCAGCCAGTTCTCGGTATTGAATGCGCCGATATACGGGGCTGCCGTGAAGAACGAGTCACCGATCTTACCACCCGTGATTGCATTCGTAGCCACCAGCAGCGGAGATCCCGATTGAGGCAGGAAGTTGGGCGTAGTCAGATTGAAGGTACTGGCATTGAGCAACAGCGAAGCGATGCTGCTCGAAGGAATAATCTGGTTCTTGCGAGCGGCCGTGTTGAAGTACGCCTGCGCAGCTGCCGTCGTCACGTCCCCGATACCCCGCACAACCGTGGTCGAGTTTGGAATCTCTGAGTTAGCCAGTACAATGCCCTGCAGCTCGAGGCTACCGTTGTTGATATTGGCCAGCGTACCATCGGCAGTACCCTCCAGCCGCAGCCCTTCGGGGAAACCGGCCATAACCGAGTTGAAGATGCTGATGGCCGTGTTGCGACGCAGGTGCATAGCAGCCCGGTATGCGCCCGAACCACCCGCCGTATTCGCATTGCTTGGCGTGGCGCTGAAGGCAAACGCACTGAAGTTGGCAAACACAGGAGCCGTCTTGGGCAGACCAGCCGTTACGGGTACGCCCGGATCGAAGTTATCTGACTCGAATGCTTCCGAACCCGACTGGTCAGCAACATTCGGATCGCGCAGGGCTACTCCAAACTGAACTTTACCCGTATAGCCGTAATCGGTATCAAAATCATCGTCGAACGTTCTGTGCGCAACCAGGTATTTGGCATTGACCGTACCGCCGAACCATTCGAAAGCGTCGTCGCCACTGTAAGAAACCTGAATGTGGTCGAGCGTCGTACCCGAGCCTACCTGATACAGGGTCAGGCCGTTGATTTCACTGTTTGGTGTTGCCGACAGGGCAACGCCCGGAAATTCGATCCGAACGTATTGCATCACGCCCGAATTGTCGTCGGCTACGTTCAGGTTTGAATCAAATGTACCGGCAATACCGCCTTCAAACGAACGAGACGAGCCTTGGTTTACAGGTGCACGACCGATGAGTACGATACCGCCCCAGTCGCCATACTTCCGCGACCCGGCCGCCTGACCCGATGTAAAGATGATCGGATTCTGCGCCGTACCACGCGCATCGATCTTAGCCCCGCGCTCGATGATCAGCGTACCGGCGTGATTTTGATTTTCAGGGTCCTGGCTCTGGTTGCCTCCCCGAATAATCGTTCCGGCCGGGATAGTCAGCGTGACACCATTCCGCACGTATACATAGCCCCGTAGTTGATAGATTGTATTGGCCGACAGTGTGGTGTTGGCGGTGATCGAGTTGGGCAGCGTCTGTACCGGCCGGTTAGAAATGCTGAAGGTCGCCGTCGATGGCGACTGCACCGTTACACCGCCCGAGGTCACCGCAATCTGGCCGTTCTGCGCGTTTGCCGGTACAATAACCGTCAGCGATGTCGGGGTCGCTCCCGTAACCTGTGCCGTAGCATTGCCACTAAACACTACCGTGTTGCTGGCGGGCGTTGAACTGAAGCTGGTACCCGTAATAACCACCGACGAGCCTACCGGAGCCGACGACGGATTGACAGACGTAATGGAAAGCGGGTCTGGTGTGGGCTGACTGTCGTTGTTACAGGCGGAGAGCACCACGGTCATCCCCATTGCTAGATACAGGAAGGGCCGGAATCGGTTGAATAACTGCATAATAAACCTGGTTTTTAATTAATTGTGGGCATCGTTAAGGTACTCGTCAAGGCACAACAACACGGCGGCCGAAGGTGTACACGCCCGTCAGGGTTACGTACTGACCGCGCCGGTAGTTAATGTAGTTCTGATCGGCATTGGCACTGCGCGATGTTACGTCTGGTCCAATCTTCCGGTCACCGTTGAAATCCTGGGCGTACCGGAAGGGAGCATTGAAGATGTCCTGGATACCAAGCCGCAGTTCAAACTGCTTTTTGATGGTTTTGCTGATATTAAAATCCACCACATGCCGCGGCATTTCGTAGGTGGTTGGATCATCGATGTTACCCACCAGGAAAATCCGGGGACCCGCTACGTTATACAGCAGGTTATACTGCCAGCCCGAGGTTGGGTGTGCGTAGTACAGACCCAGGTTGAGAAGGTAAGGCGATTGGTTGGCCAGCGCACGATTCCGGTCGGTACTGTTACCAAACCGTTCTACAGCACCGCTAGGACCGGTTGCCTCGATGATGTCACCCGTTGTTACCCGGCTGTTGATAAGCGATGCGTTACCTACGACCTGTAAGTTTTGTAAAAAGGCACTCCCCGAACCGGCAAATCCTTTTCTGAACTCGACCTCCACCCCGTAGTTCCGGGCGGAAATCGCATTGGTAAACGTAAACTGGAACGCACCTGGAATCGGGATCAGGAACGACTCGATCGGGTTGGTAAAATGCTTATAGAAGCCGGTGATCGAGATCAGTTCATTTGGGGTGGGGTAAAACTCGTACTTCAGATCGAAGTTCTGAATCGTAGCTGTTTTGAGGGCCGTGTTTCCCCGTACTTCGAGTTGACGCGCAAAATCGTAGTAGCGGAAAGGAGCCAGTTCGCGTAGTTCGGGACGGTTGACCGTTGCCGAGTAGGCCACACGAAGATTTTGCTGCTCGGTTAGCTTATACGTAAAGTTGACCGATGGCAATGGGCTGAAAATGTTGTTGTTGACCAGTGCCCGGTTTGCGTTGGCCAGGCGCAACGTCTGGTTGTAAAACTCGCCCCTGAAGCCAAGCGTCAGATTCGCCTTAGCACCAAAGTTTACATCGCCCGACACATAGCCAGCAGCATACGTGCTCTGACCGTTGTACGAGTCATTGTCGACGGTACCATCCTGCAGGCTGAAACTTCCTTCGCGGCCGGTTACGTTTTCGGGAGCAAATGCTTGTCCAACGCCCAGTGCACTGATACTGTTGATCAGACCGACACGTTCGTAGCCGTAGAAGCGGGCGGCAAAATCGCGGTTACGATGTTCACCGTAGAAACCGGCCCGGATGCGGTTTGGCTCCCGGTCGCTGGGACTACCCAGCGTGTGTTCGTAATTACCAATCAGCGAACCGACCTGCTCGTTGAGTGCCGAGTAGAACCGACCTACGTTGAGTGGGTTTGGCTGAACCGGAACGTTGAGCCGAAACGGATCGGGTTGCCCGTCGGCGCCGATAGATCCCTGAGTGCGGGTGTACTGAGCCCGTTTCCAGTCGGGCTCCCAACGACCTGAATAACTATAAGCCGCAATCCAGTTTACTTTCGTCAGCTCGCTCAGGGTATGCTCGCCAGACACCTGTGTGTTTGCGATGCTGCGGTTTTCAAACCGTTCCGAGTAACTCAGAATATCGACGCCATCGATAACGTAGCTGCCATTACGAACGACGGTTTCGGTCGAACTCAACTGGTTGAAGAGTGTTTTCCACTCCAGCGTGAACGCCGGCGAAAAGCGGAACGTCCAGTTGTGCAGCAGACCGACGCGGGTAGAGCGGGCGTAGCTGGCATCATTGTACTGCTGCTGAACGTCGTTGGCCGTCGTATTTTCGTACAGTCTCAGATCGACGTTGGTAGCCTGGTTGGTGACGGCGTAGTTTAAACTGGTCAGGTTGCTGACACGTACATTGCCAAGGTCGAACCGGCGACCGGTATTCAAGGCGAACCGAACGTCAGGCAACGCCGAAACCTGCCTGATACCCCAGTTATTGGGTAACAGACGAGCATATGAGGCCCGCCGGACAGTACTCAGATTGTTGAAGTCGTTGGCACGCTGCGGAAAACTGCTTGGAATCTGCTGATCTTTTCCCCACAGCCCTAACAGGTTCAGACCGCTGCGTTCGTGCGACTGGACCTGCTGCCCGGTTGTGCCGGGGCGGTAACCGATCGTCAGCCCAACGTCCGTGAAGTTCTGGTCGGGTCTGCGCTTGGTGTAAATCTTGATAACGCCACCGGCGAAATCACCAGGCAGTTCGGCCGAACCGGACTTATAGACAATCATCCGATCGAGGATGTTGCTCGGCACAATATCGAATGAAAATGAACGCGACTCTACTTCGGTCGACGGGGCGATAACGTCGTTGATCAGTACGTTGTTATACCGTGTTCCCAGCCCGCGGATCAGTACGAAGCGGTTGTCGACGATACTGACGCCGGGCACGCGCCGGATGGCGGCTGCGGCATCGCGATCCTGCGATTTCTGAATCTGCATGGCCGAGATACCCACGGCAATCGGCTTCAGCTGTTTGATTTCGGTGATGACGGCAATCTCGGTGTTGGTTGCCTTGTTGGCCCGCACCACTACTTCCTGCAGGGCGGTGCCTTCTTCGTCGAGCTCGGTGTCGATCACCGTGGTGTTGCCCGATTCAACCCGAACGTTGGGAATTTCTTTGGTCTTGTACGAAACGTACGAGATAACCACTTTTTTGGTACCTGCCGGTACATTGGCAATTGTGAATGCCCCCTCGATGTCGGTGGTGCCGCCCAGCTGCGTGCCGTCGATGCGCACCGTACAGCCAATCAGGGCTTCTTTGGTTTTACCGTCTTTGATCGTGCCCCGGACAGTGCCGGTCTGTGCCCAGAGGGCGGAACCCAGTAGCGTAAAGAATAGTGTTAATACAGAACGTGTCATCGGTTTCATTTTGGTATCGCTTTCGCGTCGCAAAACTACCCGCCCAATATTACGCCAACATTAACGTCCTATTAACCATGGGTTACCATTTACTCATTCGGCAATTCGCTATTAATCAATTAATTAACACAAAAACCAGAAACCAGTATTAATTTTGTTTTAATAGAGATTGACCCCTCAACGTTCGGCCTCTGACGAGGTTGACCCCTCATTTATTCGGTCACCCCGAAGCGCTCCGTATTGGTAAAGCGTGGGCCCTCGGTCCAGAAGCCGTTCACAAACCAGTACCGAATCTGATCGCCTTCTTTCAGCAGAAACGTGGGTACCTGCCCCAGCACCAGGGGTTTAGCCGGCGCCTGCGCCGTGCGCATAACGTGAACGGGCAGATCGGGGGCTACCGCCCGCGCCGATGTTGTTCGTACCAGCAACGTACCCTGTTGTCGCAGCGAATCGAGGTCGAGCTGGCGCAACTCCGCTTCTGACGCAACCGGACTGCCGTGTACGCCGGCGGGGGTCAGCGTCAGGCCCGTCGCGTCGATTTCGTCGAGACCGTAAAACGTTGAGAGGTCGCCGATCTCCTCGACAACGCTCCGGTAACGAAACTGCCGGGCTTTATCGGTATTCACTTCATAACGGTTGATTCCTACATCGACCCGCACCGGCCGGCCGTTGCGCAGGGTAGTGGCGTTTCGGATCAATACATCGAACAGCGTACGGCCATTTTCGGGAATAGCCGCGTAGTCGGCCGGGCTTTCCTGGCGGTAGCTGTCGTCGGTAAGCGCCTGCAACGCCGTCAGAATAGCCACAAAGTTCAGCTGCCGGATAATCATTTTTTCCGGGTCGCCCTTGTAGCCGCCCGATTCGATCAGCACCAGCGTGGTGCCCCACTTCTGAATGTTATCGCCGAAGGCCCGGGGCTCGAACTCATCATCGTAGCGGGCTACCTGGCCCGGCACAAACTGCTGCAACGCCCGGTTCATACCTACAATGAGCTGCATCGACCGCCGGCGCACCTCGTTGACCGACCGGGCCTGATCGTAGGCCGTAGCCAGAAACGACACAACTGCCTGTTTGCCGGTGTTGCCGACACTGTAGCGCGGATTCTGGTCGTGCAGGTTGAAGCCGACGAGTGGTTTCAGGGTCTGCTGCAGGTTTTTCAGCAAGGCACCCTCGGGGGTTTGTAGCCGGAGGGCATCGCGGTTCATGTCGATATCGCTGGCCGTTCGGCGTTGAAACCGCTCGGCGCCATCGGGATTCAGCATAGGCACCGCGTACAGCGTCAGTTTGCTCAGGATTGCCTGCCGCAACGTATCGAACGCATCGCCATCGGCGCTCAGAAACCGGAACAGGTCGAACAGGGCCATCGTCGCCGTTGCTTCATCGCCGTGCATCTGCGACCAAAGCAGCACGTTGATGGGCCCCGTGCCGGCCTTCACCTGATAGATAGCCCGTTTCTCAAGCGACGCTCCGATCTGGGTAATGGTGAGGGGCGCCTGGTTCCGCAGCGAATCGAGCAGGGGCACCATGTCGCTGTGTTTGAACCGCCGGTGCGTCAGCGCCGACTCCTTATATATACTGTGGGCATCGAAAAGCCGACGCGCCATATCCTGAGCCGAAGCTGCCGTTGCTGTCATAAAAAACCACAAAAAAACTGCGCTCATCGGCCGCGCTAACTGGCTTGCCTTGCGGGCCATCGGAGCGACAGACAGAAGCAGTTGCATACAAATCGGTTAGAGTTTGGTACTGAGCCACAGGCCCATTGCCGATGCCAGCAGGCAGAGCAATACATTGAGCGCTATGTTGAGCAGAGCCGCCACCAGTCGCCCCTGTTGCAGCAGAAGCACCGTGTCGTTACTAAAGCTGGAGAACGTGCTGAGTCCTCCGCAAAAGCCAACCCCAAGCAGCAGCCGCAGGGTATCGCCCCCGGCGCGGCTGGCCGCCCAGCCGGTTACCAGCCCGAGCACGACACTGGCCAGCACATTGACCGCCAGAATAGCTACCGGAAACGGCGAAATCAGGAGCGAAGCCGGTAGCAGCCGACCCGTCAGGTAACGGAGTAGACTACCCAGCCCCCCGCCAGCCATCACCAGCACGTACGGATGCGCGAGTACACTTCTCATGCGGGCAAACTTACGAAAAAGCCCTGCCCAGCCAACGTACGGGGCGCAGCAAGGTCCTTTTTCGCTATCATTGCAGCCTTACTCCTCCTGACCTCCCGGCCATACGCGGCTGGTTTCCTATGGCCAAACACGGACTGAAACGATTACTGGGTGTAGGCTTCGGCATTGCCGTTACCATCGGCGGCACCATTGGCACGGGTATCCTGCGCAAACCGGGGGCCATTGCCCAGCAGATCAGCAGCCCCACCCTCATTATTGGCGTGTGGCTGCTGGTGGGCGTTTATGCGCTGGTCGGGTCGCTGTCCGTTATCGAGCTGGGTACCATGTTGCCTCGGGCGGGTGGCTGGTATGTCTACGCCCGGCGGGCGTTCGGCAACTACGCCGGGTTTATCATCGGTGTGAGCAGCTGGCTGGGCAGCGTAGCGGCCATGGCCTTCGGGGCATCGGTTATGAGTGAGTATATCGGCCTGCTGATGCCGGTGCTGGCCGGCCGGGAGAAACCCATTGCCATTGCCATTCTGCTGGCCTTTGTAGCCTTCCACTGGGCAGGGGTTCGGCTGGCCAGTCGGGCGCAGGAAGTGATGAGTCTGCTCAAAGGGGCGGGCCTGCTGGCCTTCGTGATCGTGTGTTTTCTGGTTACACCCGCCACACCAGCGCCCCCGGTCACGGCACAGACCGTGGCCGAAAACGGGCTATGGCTGGGCATCCTGGCGGCCCTCCAGGCCGTTTTTTACACCTACGACGGCTGGCACACGGCGGCTTATTTTACCGAAGAAGACGTTGATCCGAGCCGCAACCTGCCCCGGTCGATGATCAGCGGGGTACTGCTCATTATCGGTATCTACGTGCTGGTCAACCTGGCCATTCTGCATGTGCTGTCGATCGATCAGCTGGCGGGGGCCAAACTGGCCGCGGCCGATGCTATCCAGTTGCTCTTTGGGCCCGGTAGCGCCAAGGTGGTGACGTTTCTGCTGATGGTCTCGATCATGGGCATTATCAACGCCCAGATCATGTTCAACCCCCGCGTTATCTTCGCCATGGGGCGCGACGGGCTGTTTTTTCGCTTTGTTACCTACGTCAATGCCGGCGGTACGCCCGCGTCGGCGGTGCTGCTGACGGCGGGTATGTCGATCGTGCTGATCCTAACCAACACCTACAGCAAACTCTCCGACATCGCCACGTTTTTCTTCGTACTCTGCTATGCGTCAGGCTTTGCGTCGCTGATTCGGCTGCGGCAAACCGAGCCCGAACTAATCCGGCCGGTGCGGGCCTGGGGCTATCCGTTCTCGACCTGGACCCTGCTGCTGGCGTCGCTCGCTTTTCTGGTGGGCGTTATTATCGGCGACTTTTCGAGTTCACTCTATGCCGTCGGGTTTATCGTCGTCAGTTACCCGATTTACCGGCTAATCGAGGCCCGTAGCACGCCCACACCGCGCTAAACTGGCATTCAGAAGGCTTCGTGTATGGCACGCAGCAGATCTGCCGTGCGTCGGCGCATCTCGCCGACGGGCTGGGTAAAGTTGTTGTTCATGATGCTGAAGGTCAGCAGTCGCCCCCGCCGGGTCTGGATGTAGCCACTCAGGTTATACACCCCACTCATGGAGCCCGACTTGGCCCACACGTACGGCGCGCCCGGCCCCGACCCCATACTACGCAGCGTACCCGACTGCCCGGCGGCCGGCAGCAGGCTGAAAAGCCGCTGCTGCGGCACCCGGGCCTGAATACGAGTCAGCAGGTCGATCAGGGTATTGGGCGTAAACAGATTATACCGCGACAGGCCCGACCCGTCGACCCATTTGGCCCGGCCCGCTGGTACCCGCATCACGCTGTCGAGCAGGTAGCGCCGGATAGCGGCTCCATCGAGTTTAGTATCGCCCCGCTCGGCCGAAGCCATCAGCAGCACCTGCTCGGCAAACTGGTTATCGCTCACGTGGAGCATGCGTCGATAGAGCGAATCGGTGGCCGACCCGCGCCGTATTCGGGCATCAGCCGGTTTCGGCCGGTCGATCACGCCTACCGGCCGATGTAGCGTATCGCTCAGTAGCTGTGCGGCCAAACCAGCTGACCATCGGAACGGTACATCCTGCCGAAAGGGCCGCACGGCCGCAGGCCGCCGAAACTGGTTCCGGTCTTCGGCCCGCCGAACGCCCTCGGCCGTCCGCATCGACGCCACTACCTGCGTGCTGTCGGCAAAGCGCCGGGGCCGCACGTACACAGCCGATTGCCGATCGGGCGAATCGAACCGAACTACGTTGCCGTAGATTGGCAGCGACGCCAGTTCGACCGAATAGTCGTCGTTATAGTCGTCCCACGCCCAACCGGGACCCAGGCGGGGGCCATCGTAGGTTGCCGGCGAGAGAAACAGCTGCCCGGGCTGGCTGCGCAGAAAGGCCAGCACACTGGTGTCGGGCAGGTCGGGGTGGAGCAGGAGCGGGTTGCCCAGCCCCCATACCAGCAGCGAATCGGCCCGGCGGGCGTAGGCGATGGTGGGCAGCGAGTCGGGCAGAAACAGCAGTCCGGCGTAGAAACTAACTAGCTTGGTGTTCGACGCGGGTATAAAGGGCCGGTCGGCCTGGTGCTGCAGCAGGCTCTTATGGCGAACAGGGTCATACAGCGCCACCCCCATCAGATGATCGGTATAGGCCGGCTGCGTGCGTAGTAAGCGGCTGATTTGCCGGGCGGGCGAGCAGCCTGCCAGCAACAAGGCAGCGACAAGAAGAAGACCGTAGATACGTGTCATAAACAAAGCGGGGGCCGATCGTCTGTACAAAACCTGTACGATCGGCCCCCGATGGCTATAGTTGAGCGATTGACTATCTGGCAATAATGACTTTCTGGGTCAGCGTGGCGTCGCCGGTACTCAGCTTCAAAAAGTACAGGCCCGAAGGCAGGCCCGTCAGATCAAGCTGTTCGCTGATCTTGGTTCCGCTCACCTTCAGCGTCTGTTGCCGCAGGGTTTGCCCCGTGGGGCCCGCAATGGTCAGGCCCGCTGCACTGACCGATTTTGCCAGCACGGCTTCGATCCGCATCAGGCCGGTTGTTGTGACGGGGTTGGGATACACGGTAAAGGTGCCGGAACTGACCGGCTCAGCCGCCAGCACTGGCGGTGGCGGGGGCACCTGAATTTGTAAATTGTCGATAGCCCAGCCCCAGCCATGAGCCAGCTGGTCGGAGAACAGCCGGAATCGAATCAGCACCTGATCGTTGGCCCGGAAGAAGCCCGAGCTCTGCAGAAATATCTCCCGTGGTTTATAGAGCGTTGGCGTACCCACCGTGGTCGAGTTGGTTTCGCCGGTGGTCTGGTTCGTCTGCGTCGATCGGTTGTAGGCGGCCAGCCAGTCGGCCTGGTCGCGCGAGTCGTAGCCATCGATAAACGGTTTCCAGGTACGGCCAAAGTCAGTTGAGCCCTCTACAATCACATAATCGTAGAAGTTGTCGCTCCCGAACGTCGAACCTGCGTCCCCCGGCTCGACCAGTACAATCTCGTTGAAGCGGATGGTGGCACTGTCGGGACTGGTTTTAAGCCGGATTGGGGCCAGCAGTACATATTCGGCATTGGCCTGATAGCGGAAGTCGGTACCGTTCTGATACGGGTGTTCGGAGTGGATGGCCGGGTCGGTAAAACCGGCCGGCGTAGCCAGTCCGAAGCGGTAGCCGGCAAAATCGCTGGCAGTGGCCTGGTCGGCAAAGGTATTGGTGTAGCGGTCGCGGACGGCCAGCGGTGCCACCACGCTCAACTCATAGAAACCGGTTTTAGGGCTGACAACCTGATTGCGGGCCCGCGATGAGTCGAAAGCAACCACGCGGTAGGCAATTTTGTCGCCCGCCTTGAGCGAATTGGCCGGAAATACCACCCGACCCGTGTAAATGCTGTCGTACTGAATACCATCGACTACTGGCTGCGTAAAGCGCAGCGGCAGGGCCGGCCGCGCCACGCCGTTAACCTGATATTCTACATAGGCGGTATCGACACCCGTGATGCGATCGTCGGCAATAAACGCCCGCACCACGAGCGAATCAGCGACGGCCGGGTTGATGATAAAGTTTTTGGGCTGGTTGAACTGGATAACGGGCGGTACATTGTCGGGGCCAAACTGAACGCGGTGGAGCAGCTGCGCATCGGCGGGCGACTTACCGGGGTTGGTAAAGGTTCGGCCAGAGGCATCCTGAGCCTGAAAATAATACCAGATGTCGCCCGTGGCCGTAGCTGCAGGCATGGTGTAGGTGTAAGTATCGGTAGTACCCGCCACCAGCGCGGGGCTAACCGAAGTAAACGTATTGTCGGTACTGGTGGGCGGTCCTTTGCGGTAAAACAGCTTGATGGAGTTCGGTACCAGCGTGGTGTCGCTCACCACCCGCGTTCTGAATACCACATCCTTCACGTCTTCACTACTCACCAGCGGCTCATGCAGCACCGACGTTGTTTTCCACTCCATATCGGCGAAGAAATTAATGACCAGCGGGCCGGGCGTATGAATGGCTTCGGCATTGCCAATCTGGGGCGTCATAAGTGAGTTGGTATCCTTGGCCAGATACGTCGCTTCGTCGAGGTGGTAAATACTCGACCCCCGGTCGAATACCGACGGAGCATAGATCCTGGCCTTTGTCTTTGCCTTCTGCTGTAGCACCGGCCCGTTGATAAACAGGTTGCCGCCCGTCAGCTGCCGGTAGAGGGCATTGGACCCAATGGGGTACTTGTCGGTGCTCGACACCAGCTTTTCGCCGGCGCCATTCTCGATAAAATGGTCATACACAGCCGGAAAATTAGTTACGAAATCGGCCGTAGTGCCCGTCGTTGCGTAATAACCGATGAAGCCCAGCCCATGCCCGATCTCGTGCAGCACCACCGTTACCAGATCGGTCTGGTTGGCCGGCGTTTTACCGTCGAGGCCGAAATACCAGTTGTTGTTGCGGCTGAAGCGGGCGTTAATATCCGACGAATCGGGGTTGTTGAGGGGTCGGCGGGCAATTTTTTCAGCCAGCGCAATGGGGTAGATGCCCCGCCCTTTTTGCGTGCCATCGCTGGCCAGCCGGATTTCGGCCGGTCCGGCCGACCCCAGTATGCCGGGGCTCAGCGAAACCCATTCCGCCTTGATCCGGATGGGTACGGGCGATACGATGATGCTCGACCAGATATCGACGGCATACTGAAACGCTTTCTGAGCCTCGGCCGTAAAGCCCGTGTAAGTAACGATAAAGGTAGAGGTAGCCGCAGCCCGGCGCGCGCCGGGGTTATTGTAGTTTTTGAGGAAGGTTTCGGGAGGCAGCACCCGCGTAAATTCATCGCGGTTGCTTTTGTAGCAGATCGTTGTTGGGGCCTTGAGAGGCTGCCGGGTGGCCCGAACAAACTGTTCGTAGGCCGTGGAGCGGGGCGATTTGCCGACCGGCTGGGCAATGCCGATACGCGTCAGCAGCAGTGCCAGCAGCAGCAGCCCGCTTACCCGGCGCGTCCGGGTCATTAATTGGCAGAAAAGCATGAAACAGTAGAGTTAGGCAGTCGATATGCAGTTAAGTCTGTACTGGAGCGTCGGAATGACGTCCATTGGCGTTGAGCTGGTTTCTGTGGCTCCGGCCGTATAGCCGACCTAAAGTAGCCACAGAAACCATCAAAAGAAAGCCTGTTTGCTGCATTAACGCTGCCGGCGCTCTATTCTGTACGATCGGCCCGTTTCAGCACCAGCGAAACCGAATTGAGGCAATAACGCAGGCCTGTTGGCGGGGGACCATCGTCGAATACGTGACCCAGGTGGGCATCGCAGACATTGCACAGCACTTCGATGCGCGACATACCGTGGCTATAGTCCCGTTCGAGCCGAATGCGCTCCTGCTCAATGGGTTCGGTGAAACTGGGCCAGCCCGTACCCGACTCAAATTTGGTGGTCGATTCGAACAGTTCGGTGCCGCAGCATACGCAGGCGTAGAGACCCGGGTCGTGGGCTTCGCAGTATTCACCCGTGAAGGCCCGCTCGGTACCTTTGCCCCGGGCCACCCGGTATTGTTCGGGCGTGAGCAGCTGCCGCCACTCCTCGTCGGTTTTGATTACTTTCTGAATCATATCGTTGACTGAATTAAGGCATAGTGCCTGTAAACGTAACCCAGACCAGGGCCGATTTGTGTACCCCTGTGCGTAAATTCGCCCTTACGATCTGCCCGCTGCTGACGCCGGGCCGGTCGTTACGTTATGACCACCCGACAAATTTTACAGCAATTCTGGGGTTACACTTCCTTCCGCCCTCTGCAGGAAGACATTGTCGACGCCGTACTGGCGGGGCAGGATACCCTGGTGCTGATGCCCACCGGTGGGGGCAAATCGATCTGCTTTCAGGTGCCGGCGCTGGCCATGCCCGGTGTTTGCCTGGTGGTTACGCCCCTCATTGCGCTCATGAAAGATCAGGTCGGGCAACTGAAACGACGGGGTATTCCGGCCGCAGCCATCTACGCCGGCATGCACGCCCGCGAAATCGATACCACCCTCGATAACTGCATCTACGGCAACACCAAATTTCTGTACCTCTCGCCCGAACGGCTGCGCACCGAACTCGTTATCGAGCGCGTAAAGCAGATGTCGGTATGCCTGCTGGCAGTCGATGAAGCGCACTGCGTATCGGCCTGGGGCTACGATTTTCGCCCGCCTTACCTGCAGATTGCCGAGTTCCGGGAACTGATACCGGCTACCCCCCTGATTGCCCTTACGGCCTCGGCCACCCCCGACGTGCAGGCCGACATCGTCGACAAGCTGGCCATGCGCCCCCACGACGGGCAGGGCACCCGCATATTCCGACAAACGTTTGCCCGACCCAACCTGTCGTATTCGGTGTTACAGACCGAACAGAAAGAAGATCGACTGCTCCGGATTCTGAACCGGGTGCCGGGCACGGGCATCGTTTACGTACGCAGCCGCCGGCAAACCCAGCGCGTAGCCAGCTGGCTGCAGCGTCAAGGCATTGCGGCCGACTACTACCACGCCGGACTCAGCACCCAAGAACGCTCGGACCGGCAGGATGCCTGGCTGCAGAACCAGACGCGGGTCATTGTCTCGACCAATGCATTCGGCATGGGCATCGATAAACCCGATGTGCGCGTGGTGGTGCACCTCGACCTGCCGGATTCGCTCGAAGCGTATTACCAGGAAGCCGGCCGGGCCGGACGCGACGGGCAGAAAGCCTACGCCGTGATGCTCTACACACCCGGCGATCTGGAGCAGCTGCGGCAGCGTACCGAACAACTGTACCAGCCGGTGGAGATGCTGCGCCGGGTGTATCAGGCTCTGGCCAATTACACGGCCGTGCCGGTGGGCGGGGGGCAGTTTGCCAGTTACGATTTCGATATGGCAACGTTTACCCACACCTATAGCCTGCCGCCGACCGAGACGCACTACGCCCTCAAGCAACTCCAGCTGGAAGGCTTCGTTCAGCTCAACGACAACTACTACCATCCATCGAGGCTGACCATTCTGCTCGACAACCGGCAGCTCTACGAGTTTCAGGTCATGAACCCCAGGCTCGACCCGTTTCTGAAAATGCTGCTGCGCTACTACGGGGGCGAGCTGTTTACCGACTTTATCACCATTTCGGAGTCGGCGCTGGCGCGGACGTTTATGATCAACCAGCCCGAGATTGTGGCCCTGCTCGAACAGCTGCATCAGCGGGGCGTGGTTGTCTACGAAAAACAGAAAGACAAACCCCAGCTTACGTTTCTGACCCCCCGGCTGGATGCACCAACGCTACCCGTAAACGCGGCCGAACTGAACCGGCGCAAAGAACTGGCCCTGCGCAAGGTCAATGCAGCCATTCTGTATACCGAGCACCCTACCCAGTGCCGAACCCGTCTGCTACAGGCCTACTTCGGCGAGCGCACGCAGGATCGGTGCGGCATCTGCGACAACTGCATCAAGCAGAAAAAGCAGGCGGGCACGGTCGACAATGCCGTGCGCGATGCCGTGCGGGCCTACGTAGCACTTGCCAACGGACCCGGTGTGTCGCCCAGGCAACTGGCCAGTCATTTTGCCCAGACGGGCGAAGATGTGTTGCAGCAAACCATTACCCTGCTGCTGGCCGAAGAAGAAATTCGCTACAACAAAGTGGGAAACCTGACCCTGAATAGTGCCTCCTGAGCCACCAGATTGGTAGTCAACAGGTACCGGGTCGTGCCATTCATCCCATACGCGTGCGGTTTGTCCCACGCTGTTGCGCAAGCCATCCCAAATAGCCTATGTTTGTCGGACCGGAGTAACCAGCCGGTTTCGCACTAAACCTGTTTACCCTATGAAAGCATTACTCGCTACGTTTGCCCTCCTGTTTACCCTGACCACGTGCTCACTGGCCGCTACGGTGCCAGCCGATTCGACCGGCAAAGTAACCGTCACCATCAATGGAATCACCAAACGCACGGGCAAACTACTGGTCGGACTGGCCACCGACAACAAGACCCTGATGGGGCAGGCCGCCATCAACCAGGTAATCGACGTACCGGCCGAAGGCAATGCTACGGTGGTGTTCCCCAGTCTGAAGCCGGGCCGCTACGCTGTGCGCATCGTTCACGATCTGAATAACAACGGCACCATGGACTTTTCGGGTCAGATGCCAACAGAGCCCTTCGGCTTCTCGAACGTAACCATGCTGATGGGACCACCCGAGTTCGATCAGTGTGCGTTCGATGTGCGGGACGACAAAACCGTTCAGGTAACGATGATGGAACTGTAAGACCCAGTTTGCCAATAACGCAAGACGGGCGCCGGTGGAAATCCACCGGCGCCCGTCTTGCGTTATTGCCCTGTGTTCCCGCTATCAGGGATACATGTATTTTACAGTGTTGATGTCGGCTGCCGACAGGGCCGTGCGCTGGGCCACAAACGTCGACCCGTCTTTTTTGGTCAGCGTAGGCAGTCCATTGGCCGAGAAATCGTACGAGCTGTAGAGCATGATCGAGTTGAAATCAAGACCGCCCTGGTAGTCGAAGCCATCAATTTTCCGCTCTACATACGTCTGAAAATTGATCTCGTAGCCTGAGGTCACATTGTTCATATTGACCGTTACGTAGCTGTTCCGGTCGGCGCGGGTGTGCTCATGGTACAGCCCGATGGTGTGGCCGATCTCGTGGATGGTGTTGCCCAGCGAGCAGCCCGTAGCCAGGTTTACATACTGAACGGTGCCACTGTACCCAACATTGGCCGAACAGCCCGAACCAGCCCGGAACACCACGTACCCAGCCTGATTGGTGCGTAACACAAAGCGCATGGGTGTGTTGGCCTGCCAGTGCGCAATGGCGTTCTTTACCCGATCCTGGTTGATAGCAGGCAGGGCCGGATCAATGGTGTAGTACACAACCTTACCTGGCCAGCGGCTGCTGGTCCTCGACCGGCCGGTGCCCTGTACGATTATGTCCGGATCGCTCTGCAGCTGCGACGACATCAGCAGCATGTCGCTGTCGAGTACATTTTCGCCCCCTACTTCCTGATACTGGATGGGCTGGCCATCCAGATAAGCCGTTTTTAAGACGCCTTTCTGACCCGGAAACGCTTCTTCAGCCTTCGTTACGGTTTGTTTCTGCGCAATCGGGTCGGCCCCTTCTCCATGGTCATACCATTCGGTAGTACAGGCACTCATCATCAGCGATACAACACTGGCAGTAGTAATCAATAGACGTGCGTTCATGACTATAGGGGGAAAAAATAGTTAGATAAAGCGTTACTTCGACCAAATATATGAGTCATCGATTTAATTAAACAATATGTTACCGAAAAGTTTTATCAATTAACTACATGATTTTCAACATGATAGGTTCTATAATACTGATAGACTTTACACGCAATGAGCCTGCCGCTGCGCCACACATTTTCGATTAAGTGTCTATACACCAATACATTAAAAGCGCATTAACGTCTGCCAATCGATCGGTATCTAGCCTCTGGGCAACAAAACAGTTGCGCACCCGGTTAAACCGCCAATCGATCTGCACCTATCCAACGGTACCGATCGCTTTACCAACTAACCGAGCGACTAGCCATGAGTACCACTCCCTTTCGCCCTACATCCAAAGAAATACCCGGTCAGCAGCAACCCTATCCGGCCAAACAGTCGGCCATGGACCCCGCACCGGCTACGGAACTGAACTTTTACAAGCCTGCGGGCAAACTCGCCAATAAGGTTGCCCTGGTTACCGGTGCCGATTCGGGCATTGGACGCGCCGTGGCAACTGCCTTTGCCATGGAAGGTGCCAAAGTAGCCTTCGTGTATAACCAGAACACCGACGACGCCAACGAAACCAAGCGCCTGATCGAATCGAAGGGGGGCACCTGTCTGGTTATCCAGACCGACGTTCGGGTAAAAGCCAACTGCGATGACGCGGTGAAGCAAACCGTCGACGCGTTTGGCGGGCTGAACATTCTTGTCAACAATGCTGCTTTTCAGATGGCGCAGCAGAAACTCGAAGACATTACCGAAGAGCAGTTGCGCCGGACGTTCGACACCAACATTATTGCTTACTTCTTCATGGCGCAGGCAGCGTTGCCCCACCTGAAGAAAGGCGATGCCATTGTCAATACCGGCAGTATCGTGGGTATCGTGGGGAACCCCATCCTGGTCGATTACACGGCTACCAAAGGAGCCATTCATGCATTCACCAAGTCGCTGGCCATTCAGCTGGGCGAAAAAGGCATCCGCGTAAACTGCGTGGCCCCCGGCCCCATATGGACCCCCAATATTCCCGGCACGATGCCCGTAGACGAGGTGGAGAACTTTGGCCACGAGGTCGCTCTGGCGCGCCCCGGACAGCCCGAAGAACTGGCACCCGCCTACGTGCTGCTGGCCTCGAACGATGGTAGTTTCATGACCGGTGCCATCGTTGAGGTGACGGGTGGTAAACTAGGCTAGTCTTTTCAACTCCTCTTTTCATGCACGATCATTATCCCAGCGGCACCGTACGGGCGCTGCTCCAGACCGACCAGGTAACCGACGCCACGCGGCAGGCCCTGACCGAACGACTAACAGCCCCGGCCCGACAGCCGACGTTTTTCACAGCCGACGAGTTTGCCCTGCTGCGGCAGGTTACCGACCGGCTGATTCCGCAGGATGAAGCGCGTATCGATCTGGCCGGCGGTATCGACGAGCGGCTGAGCGCCAACAAGTCGGATGGCTGGCGATACGATGTCATGCCCGCCGATCAGGACGCTTACCGACAGGGGCTGGCCGGAATCGATGAGAGTGCAACCCTGCTGTTTGGTGCCCCCTTCGGCCAGCTCGATGCGGCTCAACAGGATGCCGTCCTGACTGCCGTTCAAAACGGCACCGCACCGGGTACCGGCTGGCAAACGCTGCCGGCCGTCCGGTTCTTTGAGGAACTGCTGGCCGAAACCGTGTCGAACTATTACAGTCATCCGCTGGCGCAGGAAGAAATTGGGTACGTGGGCATGGCCGATGTACCTACCTGGCAGCGGATCGGGCTCAACGAGCGTGAAGACCGCGAACCCCTGCCCAACGCCTGACCCGTCGCCGTTCCCGACCAACCGGGACAAATCCTCCTACCTCAAGGGTGCCGGCTGGCGCCATCCGATATGACAACCAACGCGTTCAAACTTACCGACACGGTCGATGCCGTGGTTATTGGCACGGGGGCCGGTGGTGCCCCGCTGCTGGCCCGGCTGGCGGCCGCCGGCCTGCGGGTCGTGGCCCTCGAAGCCGGCAAACACTGGAACCCGGCCCGCGACTTTCCGACCGACGAGAAAGCCCAGGATAAACTGTTCTGGAACGATGAGCGCCTGAGTGCCGGCAACGATCCACTGCCGTTCGGCAGCAACAACTCCGGCACGGGCGTGGGGGGTTCTACACTGCATTATACGGCCTACACCCCCCGCGTTCAGCCCGATGATTTGCGTATTCATTCCGATTTCGGCGTGGGCGTCGACTGGCCGTTCGGCTTCGACCAGATCGAACCGTATTACGACGAAATCGAGCAGTTTCTGGGCATTTCAGGACCATCGCCTTACCCATGGGGGCCACCCCGCAAAAAAGCCTACGCGCTAGGTCCACTGCCCGTCAACGGAGCGGGGCAGCTTATGGAGCGGGGTTGCAAAAGCCTCGGCATCAAAACGTCGACCGCAGCCAACGCAGCCCTGTCGGCCGGGTACTATCAGGAGGGCGTTGGCCACCGGCCCGCCTGTGCTAACCGGGGCTTCTGCCAGGCAGGCTGTAATATTGGCGCCAAAGCCAGTATGGATGTTACCTACATTCCGCTGGCACTCGGAAAAGGGGCCGAAATCAGACCGGAGAGTTTTGTAACCCAGCTTGTGCGCGATGCCCGGGGCCGTATCACGGAGGTCGTTTATATCCGCAATGGGCAGGAAGAGCGTCAGAAATGCCACTATGTATTCCTGTGCGCCGGAGCTATCGAAACCCCGCGGCTGCTGCTCATGAACGGGCTGGCCAACAGCAGCGGTCAGGTTGGCCGCAACGTGATGGCCCACCCCGGTCTGCAAATCTGGGGCGAGTTTAATGAAGATATTCGGCCCTACAAAGGCATTCCGGGCGCCATCATTTCGGAGGATACGCACCGCCCGACCGATCCCAACGGGGGGCCGGCCGATTTTGTAGGGGGTTATCTGCTCCAGTCGATCGGGGTTATGCCCGTGACCTACATGCAACAGATGGCCCGCGGACGTGGGCTGTGGGGCCCGGCGCTCAAACAGGCGGCCTCGGCTTACAATCATGTGGCCGGCATCAACATTCTGGGCGACTGCCTGCCGCACGAGCATAACTTCCTGGAATTGTCAGATGAGAAGGATGTTCGGGGACTGCCCAAACCACGGGTGCATTTCACCAACGGCGACAATGAGGCCCGCATGACCGCCCACGCCGACAAGATTATGCGGCAGATCTGGGATGCTGCCGGAGCCCGCAATGTCTGGGCGTTCCCGCGCAATGCCCACGTAATCGGCACCTGCCGTATGGGAACCTCGGGCGACCAGTCGGTCGTCAACCCCGATGGTCAGTCATTCGACATTCCGAACCTGTATATCAGCGATAACTCTACGTTTCCCAGCGCGCTCAGCGTCAACCCGGCCCTGACCATTATGGCCGTAGCGCTACGCACCGCCGACCGGTTTCTAACCAATCGCAATCGACTCGACGCCTAACCGCTGAATCAATCACCTGCACACTTCTTTCAGGGTGCAGCCCTGTTTTTCGTCAATCAACAAATACTCCGGCAGCGAGCCGGATCTGTGGGCATGGCATCAAAAAAAGGATTTCTGGATATTATCACCCAGAAGCTGGGTAACACGAACTACGAGGGCGATCAGTTTGGCGGGGCCGGCGGGCACGACGGACGGGGCTTACCCGACGATTATGCCGGCAACTTCATGTTTGCTACCGGCATCGAATGTTCGTACCCGACCATCAAGAAAGGCAAAGTCCGGCGCGACCAGCTGCGCGAGTGTGGGCATTACGACCGCTACAAGGAAGACCTGGGGCTGGTGAAGGAAATGGGCCTCAACGTGCTTCGCTACGGGCTGCCTTATTACGACATTCACAAAGGGCCGGGCAAGTTCGACTGGAGTTTTGCCGATGAAGCCATGACCGAGATCAAACGGCTGGGCATCACACCCATTCTCGATCTGATGCACTTCGGTGTGCCCGACTGGGTTGAGAACTTCCAGAATCCGGAGCTGCCCCTTCATTTTGCCGAGTACGCCGAGGCTGTTGCCAAACGCTATCCGTGGGTGCGCTACTATACCCCCGTCAATGAGATTTATGTGACGGCCCGCATCAGCGCCAAAGATGGCGTCTGGAACGAGCAGCTCAAATCCGACAAGGCGTTTGTAACGGCCATGAAGCACACCGTAGCGGCCAGTATTCTGGGCACACAGCGCATTGCCAAGCACCGCAACGACTGCATCATTGTGCAGAGCGAAAGCGCCGAATACACTCACGAGCTGTACGCCAACCCCTCGCCCGATGTGTCGCTCGACAACGAACTGCGCTTCCTGTCGCTCGATCTGCTCTACGCCAATCCCCCTTCGGCCACGGTGGGTATGTACCTGCTCGACAACGGCATGACCCGTAAGGAGTACGACTGGTTTATGGCCGGTCAGCCACCGGGTTATCAGATCATGGGCAACGACTATTATGGTCGTAACGAGCGGATTCGGCTGCCCGATGGCTCGATTCAGATTTCGATGGACGTGCTGGGCTGGTACGAAATCACGAAAGACTACTACGAGCGTTACCGAAAACCGGTGATGCACACCGAAACCAATGTGTTCGAGGCAGAACTGGCGCCCATGTGGCTCAATAAGCAGTGGGTCAGCATTCTGCGGATGCGCCGGGATGGTGTGCCGGTGCTCGGATTCACCTGGTACAGCCTCATCGACCAGATCGACTGGGACACGCAACTGGGCGAGCAGAACAACCGGGTCAATGCCTGTGGCCTCTACGACCTCGACCGCAAGCCTCGCCCCGTAGCGGCTGCCTACAAGCAGCTACTGGAAGAGTTTGGTCAGATCACGATTGTACCTCATGCCGAGATGCTCGAGATCACCGACCGCCCCGCCCGGCTGAAAGTAGACGTGTAGACCCTATTTGTTTCAGCGCAGCATCTCCTTATGGGTTACTGCGCTGAAACGACCAGTTTACACCCAACTGGAAGCTGTGTAGTCCACCGTGTGGCGTTCGGGAAAGCTGTACCAGATCGCGCTGGTAGCGCAGATCAAGCGCCACCCGATTCGATAATTGATAGTCGGCCCCGGCCATCAACCCAACAACAGTATGTGGATCGACTGGCTGCGCAATACCGTCGATTTCGGAGTTGGCGTGCAACAGGGTAGCCACGTACGGGCCACTGTACAGATGCCAGCAGTAGGCCACCTCGTTCCGGAACAGCAGCGGTATTTCCAGATAGCCCAAACGAGTTGTGCCGGGCGGATACCGAAAGTTACCTACCTGCATCGCTCGTGTTCCGTTGTTTCGCTGCGCGTAATCAAGCTCTCCCCTAAACTGCCATGTCAATGATAGGGGTAGTTCTGCCCAAAGACCGGCTGTAGCGCCCCGGCCATAAATACCGGCTACCGACCGCTGATTAGTGGATACCACGCCTGCCGCCACCCGGAGGCCTGTCCGAAACCCCTCTTTCTCTATGGCTGCAAACCCCAACGCTTCGGGACTGAGCCCAAACTGGTAGCTTGTACGTAATCCGGTTGTCCATGCAGTTTGGCGGCCGGGCGCATTCAGGTAGGCGGTTGTCTGTATGCCCAGCGACCAGCGATTCGACAGCCGATAATCGTAACCAATGCCAACGAGGGGTGCTATCTGACGAATAACCGGCTGATTCAGTCGCGTCTGGTAGTATAGCGGACCGGATTGATTGTAATAGATCACACTATCTACGCGGGTTGTCTGGCTTCGGTAGGCCGATATGCCTACCCGAACTGATACCTGATGGTGTCGCGTCAAGACTGGGAGCAGCACAGCCGAAAGATCGAGCATCCGATCCATGCGCACATAAAATTGGTCGAGCCGGGCTGGATCGGGCAACCCATACGCGTTGGGCGCCAGCGTGAGTGGGCTGGTATTTGCCGAGCCGGCCCAGCCAATAGCGGCCGAAATACCGATACGGGGTTTCAGATAGGCTGTCAGCTGTTGTCGGGCGAACCACCCGTTCGGGTCGCTGTTGGGCAGGCAAGACAGCCCGCCACCCAGCTCCAGTTCAAACCGGGGATACGTTTCCTGAGCCGTTGCGCCACTGTATGTCAGCCCAAGCAGGAGTAGAGTGAACAGGTGATTTTGCCAAAACTGTTTCATGATGTCACGTTAAGTCATGTTAGAATCGATACCCTACCTGTACACCCGCATACACATAGTCGGTAGACAACCGTAGCCAGGGGCCTGTAATCAACCGATCCGATACAGCAAACTGATAATCGACCATACCCTGCCACTGAAGGTCTATACGGTTTACGGCCGATTGATCGGTCAGACTGACCACGCCACCCGATTGTCCTGAGTTGACCTGAACGCCTGTCTGATAAGCCAGCAGTGGACCGGCCGAGATCCCAACGGTATGCCGACGACTGTAAAGAGGTAAGAACCGGGCGGCTGTTACAAGTTGAACATCCATAGACTGACTCGGCAGCGATCCGCCCGACCGACGGAGTAGGTTGAGTCCGCCCGACAGTCCAAACCGTCGGGTCAGGTAACGTGTATATCGGTTTTCGTACAGAAAGGCACTGCCAATATCTTCACCCTGCATGCCACCGGCTATATGAATCTCATTGCGGTAGAAGGGAATTTCTTTGCTGATCCGTTCGTAAGCCCGGCTGCGTTTGCGGGTATTCAGCAAATGACTTTTCAGGGGGAATAGCCGGTACCCCACCTGTAGTGTCCAGGCCGCATTGTGTTGTCGAAGTGCGTACGGCTGTCCTTCCACAATAATATCGCTGAGCTGTGATATGAGCGTATTGCGATGCGTCAGATCAACTGTTAGTCCGCCAATGTCAACGCCGACACCCAGATAGGCTTCAAGGCCATAGGGTCGAACACTGTTTTGCAGTGCCTGAGCCACTTTACGGGCTTTCAATTCATTGGCGATTTGTGGGTCCTGAGGATTCGCTGTTAGCTGCCCTTCCAGCTCTTTGATGTAGTCGGCGTATTTATCCCCAGGTGTGTCGATGTAGTGCGCAACACCCAGTCCACCGCTCAGCCGAAGCCAGGGCAATGGCTTATACCCACCCATCAGCCGACCATCCAGCCGGAAGAGGGGCGTACCATCGCTCAGGCCAATGGCTGGCCCCGTAATGTAGTAGTTCAGCACCCGCTGCCCCATGTAGTTTGTTTCGGCCTGCCCGTACCAGCTTGGGCGATCGTAGCGGACAAACAGACCAGCGCCAACGGCATTTGCTTCGGGAATCTGGCCAAGCACAGCACTTACCGCTCCCAGGCGCACTTGGTTGGCCGTTTGCCGGTTCGACAAATCCAGATTGAAACGTGGCCCAAACGTCCATTCCTGGGCCGAAGCGGCCGCTCCGACCAGGCTCAACCCGACCAGCAGTATGCGTTTAAACGTGTTTTTCATAACGGAGTCAGATTATCGGTCGACTAATGAGGTGATGGTTTGTATCGTCACAGTGCCGTAGCTGTTTTCTACCTGAATTTCAGGTTTATGGCCCGGCGGCTGGTAGGTAAAAGTTTGTTTACTACCCAGTTTGCCCAGTTCGTTCTGCAACGCATCCGGCACCCGGATTTCCGAAAAACTGGTCACGACATCGTACTGAAAATCGGCCAGGCGCCGGGGCGTAATCAGCACATCGGTTCGGGCGGCCTCAACGACTAGGGTAGTCAGGCCCGACGCGGGCAGGACGGTCAGCTTGCCGTACCGACTCCTGATGCGGGTCGACCCCGTTAGTTCACGCAGAACGATGTCAGCTTTCTCGGCATTGATAGCCAGTACTGCTTTCACATCACGACCCTCGATGTCGCCATAGCTCGACTTTATGGTCAGCTTACCCCCAACCTCATCGAGTGTCAGCTTGCCAAATTCAAACGTCAGGTTGGTATCGCTGGTCAGGCTACTGATTCGCACATCGCCAAAAGCGTTTTTCAGGGTCAACAGCGCCCCGGTTGGTATACTGATTTCATATACGGCTTTAAGCTGACTTTGCACTTGGCCTGCTCCCCGGGGTACCACAAACCGATTCGACAGGTCAATATCATTTCCGGTCGACGCCAGCGTATACTGTTGATAGCTTACTTCCCGCTCGGCAACGGCCCGGTCGGCATGCTTGGCAATCAATCGTAGCCGAACCGATACCAAGGGGCGGCTCCAGCCATGAATAGTTATATCTGCTTTATCTGCTGCCAGCCGCACACGTTGTCCCGCCGAATAGGGGAGTTCCTTTTCAATCACTTTCGTGACAACCTGGAGTGTTGGCTGCGCCCGTGCCTCCCCGACTAAAAGCCCTAATCCCATAACCAGACCCACCCATTGTAGTGGCAGCGGCCACCTGACCCATACCTTCGTGTTCATGTGCGGAGCAGTGTTATGAGTTCTTTCGTTACTTCGGCGCGCTGATTTTCAACCGCTACCTGCGCCCGAATAAGGGCCGGATCGTTGCCGAACGTTTGCCGTTGCTGCGCCAGTCGCTGCTCTTGCCGGGTGAGTTCGGCCAGTTGGGTCCGTAGCTCGTGCACCGCCGGTTGCTGACAGGCTACCGTCTGAGCGGCACACTGCTGCTCGATAAAGGCGGCCGCCCGCCGATCGGCCTCGGTAACCGTAAACGGGGGGGGCGCTGTAACCACCGAACCGGTTTCGACGGCGTATTCAATCCGTTCGCCAGCCGACTGCTTCGATGGCCACGATAGCCAGACACCAACCATAGTGACGACCACAGCCGCAGCAGCAGCGGCCCACCAGGGCCGAAGCCGCACTACCCAGGTTGGCAGGGCAAGAGGCACGATCAAGTGTTCGGCCGCATCCAGTGACTGGGCGATGGTATCCCACGCATCGGGAGCCGGTTCATACTCGGGCAGGTCGGCCAGCACCTTGGTCAGCTGTTCATGCGACGTCAGATCGGCTTCGATACGGCTCCATAGGTCGGGGTGGGGGTCGTACTCGGGCAGGTCAGAAAAAGAATTATTGGTCATGGTTCAGACGCTGTCTAAGAAGTTTTTTGGCATAGCTCACCTGCGACTTCGAGGTACCCTCCGAAATGCTGAGCATACCAGCTATTTCGCGATGGGTATACCCTTCCACTTCGGCCAGTAGAAACACCGTGCGGGCTCCATCAGGCAGCGATCGTATAGCCGCATCGAGTTCGGCTTTGGTGAGCGTATCCGGCAACACAATCGGCTGATCGTGGACCTGCTCATCGATGGTCAGAAAGCGGGTTTCGATATGTTGTTTACGAATAGCCTGGCGTATTACAATCGTTTTCACCCACGCCCCCAGGGTCGACCGGAAGGCAAACTGATCGAGATTTCGAAACACCTCCACAAAGGCATCCTGCAAGGCATCGTTGGCATTGTCGTAGTCGTTGGTAATCCGATAGGCGGTCGAGAACATAGCCCGCTTGTACCGGTCGAAAAGTTCGCGCTGAGCCGTTCGGCGGTCAGAGAGTGCGGTTGTCGACAGACACCGGGCAACCAGAGCGCGTTCGAGTATGTCGGTTGAGGATGCCAAACGAAACATGCAGGGATTAGTGGTTACAGAACAAAGGGCAATGTGCAGCCCGAAAGGTTGGATTGACCCTAAAAAAAATGCCTTACACCAACCGCTCGACCCAACAACCAGTTATTTGTGGTATGGAATCACCCATTCTGTCTCCAGCCCTCCTCCATACCCTCGAGAGAGGAGAAGGCTCCCTCAGTTTGCTGTTTATGCATTACTTCGGCGGTTCGGCACAGGAGTGGCAACCGTTGTTTTCGCGGCTTGCCAGCCAGTTCCACTGCCTGGCCGTCGACATGCCCGGCCACGGTGAGAGCCCCGATACCGGCTTTTCGGTCGACGACATGGCCGACGCCGTCCTGCAGCTGATCGCCGACCGGAAGCTGACCCGTTTTGTGCTGATTGGCCATTCGATGAGCGGTAAGGTAGCGCTGGCACTGGCGGCCCGGCAACCGGCGGGTCTTGAAGCCCTACTACTGGTAGCGCCGTCGCCCCCGCGTCCCGAGCCCATACCCGACGCAGACCGGCAGCAAATGCTCGATACGCACGGCCAGCGTCAGGCCGCCAGCGATACCGCAGCCAAGATCACGGCCCTGTCTATTACCGATGGCGACCGTGAACAGATCATTCAGGACAATCTCCGCACCAGCCCGGCGGCCTGGACTGCCTGGCTTACGCGCGGCAGCCGTGAAGACATCAGCGATCGGATGAGCGGGGTGCAGGTACCGGTGCATATTCTGGCGGGTACGGCCGATCGGGCGCTGGCGGCTTCAGTACAGCCCGAATTAACGCTGCCTTACCTGCCCGGTGCTACCTTCGAAACGCTGAACGGCGCCGGCCACCTGATCCCGTACGAAGCCCCCGACGCACTGGCTCAGTTCATCATAAAAAAAATAGGGGTCTGAGTGACACCCGATCAACAAAGCCTTTACCTTTGTGTCCCATTCGGGGTGTAGCGCAGCCTGGTAGCGCGCTACGTTCGGGACGTAGAGGTCGTGGGTTCGAATCCCGCCACCCCGACAGTAAAAACAATAGGGGAGCGTAGCGCGCTACGTTCGGGACGTAGAGGTCGTGGCCGGGTCGCCGGTGCGAGTCGAATCCTGCCACCCCGACAACAGTTAACAGTCTGCCATGAATAACTCGGTAAACATGATTTGGTGGTGGCACTCTTCCTATCCGGGATGAGGGTTGCCCCTATGGCTGTTTACACGCAGATACTAAGGCTCACCGTCATCCCGGTGAGCCTTCTTTTTTTTCAACCCGTCACATCACCCTGCCAATCCGTTTCCGACTCATGCCCAGTACCCGCCCCACCTTCCGCGTTGTCAGCCGCCACAAACGCATGCTGGCCGACATTATCACCCCGGTCAGCATCTACCTGCGTATCCGCGACCGCTTTCTGAACAGTATTCTGCTCGAAAGCTCCGACTACCATGGCAACGACAACAGCTTCTCTTACATCGCCTTCGACGCCGTGGCCCGGTTTAGTTACGACCGGCGGGTCGGGCAGCCCGAGGGCGACCTGACCGTGCTGATGCCCGACGGACAGCAAACCGTCGAATCGCTCGAGCCGCATGCTATGCCGGCGGCTCTGCAACAGTTCAAAGACAGTTTTGCCCACGAGAAAGCGCCGTTTCCATTTATTACCAACGGCCTCTTCGGCTACTTCGGCTATCCCGCCGTTCAGAGCTTCGAAGACATTACCCTGCACGCGCCTGTACCAGCCGAGAATCAGCTGCCCGCAGCGGTCTTTACGGTGTACCGCTACGTACTGGCGATCAATCACTTTAAAGACGAGTTGCACCTGTTTGAGCATAGCTACCTGCGCGATGGCGAAACCGAAGCCAGCAGCACTCTCGACGATATCAGTGACCTGATCACGGGCCGCAACTACCCAACCTACTCCTTCGATACCACCGGCCCCGAAACGTCGAACTTCAACGACGACGCGTTCCGGGCGGTTATTCAGAAAGGGAAAGATCACTGCCAGCGGGGCGATGTGTTCCAGATTGTGCTGTCGCGTCGTTTCTCGACCCCCTTCATGGGCGACGAGTTCAACGTGTACCGGGCCCTGCGCTCGCTCAACCCCTCGCCCTACCTGTTCTACTTCGACTACGGCAATTACAAACTGTTTGGCTCGTCGCCCGAGTCGCAGATTGTGGTGAAGAACCGGCAGGCCACCATTTACCCCATTGCCGGCACTTTCCGGCGGACGGGCGACGACGCCCGCGACGCCGAACTGGCCCAGAAACTCTACGACGACCCCAAAGAATCGGCCGAGCACGTCATGCTGGTCGACCTGGCCCGTAACGACCTGAGCCGCAACTGCGATGTGGTGAAGGTAGAGACCTTCAAGGAGGTGCAGTACTACTCACACGTAATTCACCTCGTATCGAAGGTGGTGGGCGAACTGACCGCCGATGCCGATCCGCTCCAGATTGTAGCCGAGACTTTCCCGGCCGGTACGCTTTCAGGCGCCCCCAAGCACAATGCCATGCAACTGATCGACCGCTACGAAAACCTCAGCCGCAGCTTCTATTCGGGCAGCATCGGCTACATGGGCTTCGATGGCGAGTTCAACCATGCCATTATGATCCGGACGTTTATGAGCAAAGACAACACGCTGTATTACCAGGCCGGAGCGGGCGTGGTAGCCAAGTCGGTGGTCGAAAGCGAATTACAGGAGGTACACAACAAGCTGGCGGCTCTGCGCACAGCCATCGAACAGGCCAAAACGATTTAATTTTCAGAGGGACAGAGATAAGACAAAAGAAGAAAGATAGTCTCAACTGGAACTCTCTCTTCTCGTTCATCTCTCTTCTTTCATCTCATACTATGAAACTCCTCGTTCTCGATAATTACGATTCCTTTACCTACAACCTGGTCTACATCCTGCGGGAGCTTGGCCAGCGTCCTGAGGTAATCCGCAACGATAAGATTACGCTCGACGCCGTAGCGCAGTACGACAAAATCCTGCTCTCGCCCGGCCCCGGTATCCCATCCGAAGCGGGCATCATGCAGGATTTGGTGCGCGAATACGGGCCAACCAGGAGTATTCTGGGCATCTGCCTGGGTCACCAGGGCATCGGCGAAGTGTACGGGGCCCGGCTGGCGAATCTGGGCGACGTGCTGCATGGGGTTGCGCATGCCGCCACGGTAGTCGATTCGTCGGAGCCCCTGTTCCGGAATATCCCCCCCGACCTGACGGTGGGGCGGTACCACTCCTGGACCGTGCTGCCCGACACCCTGCCCGATGAACTGCGCATCACCGCCGTTGATGAGCAGGGGCGGGTGATGGGGCTCGCGCACACCCGGCACGACGTGCGGGGCCTGCAGTTCCACCCCGAATCAGTGCTGACCCAGCATGGTGTTCAAATGATCAAAAACTGGCTTGTAAACTAATCAGTGACTTGTGAATGAGCGATTGAGTGGCCTTGTTCGCTCAATCACTCATTCACTCATTCACAATCGACCATGAAATCAATCTTAAATCACCTGTTTGAGTATAAGTCGCTTACGAAAGAGCAGGCCGGGCAAGTGCTGCTCGGCATTGGCCGGGGCGAGTACAACTCGGCACAGATCGCGTCGTTTCTGACCGTTTACATGATGCGCAGCCTACGCGTGGAGGAACTGGAAGGTTTCCGCGATGCCATGCTGGAGCTGTGTCTGGCCATCGACCTGAGCGCCTACGACCCCATGGACCTGTGCGGCACCGGGGGCGACGGTAAAGACACGTTCAACATCTCCACGCTCTCGTCGTTTGTGGTGGCCGGGGCGGGGCAGCGGGTGGCTAAACATGGTAACCACGGTGTTTCTTCGCTCGTTGGCTCATCGACGGTGATGGAGTATCTGGGCTACCAGTTTACCAACGACCGGGCCGAGCTGGAACGCAAGATGGACACCGCCGGCATCTGTTTTCTGCACGCGCCCCTGTTCCATCCGGCCATGAAAAACGTGGCCCCCATCCGGAAAGAATTGGGAGTTAAGACGTTTTTCAACGTGCTGGGTCCCATGATCAATCCGGCCAGACCCCGCAAACAGCTCGTTGGGGTGTTTAGCCTTGAATTGGCGCGATTATATGCGTACCTTTATCAGCAAACAGACAAGCAGTTTATGATCCTGCACGCGCTGGATGGTTACGATGAAATCTCGCTGACGGGCCCCTTCAAAGTAATCAGTAACACCAATGAGCAGGTGATGACGCCGATTCAGCTGGGCCTGGACACCCTTACGCCCGATCGGCTGGCGGGTGGTCAGACGCTGCAGGAGTCGGCTCAGATTTTTCTGAACGTACTGAACGACGTGGCAACGCCGGCCCAGAAGCAGGCCGTACTGGCCAACTCGGCCATGGCCCTGCTGGCCGCAGGCAAAGCCACCACTACCGATGATGCCATCGCCATGGCGCGTGAGTCGCTCGAAAGCAAGCGGGCGCTGGCGTGTTTTAAGCAACTTATAGCATGACCATTTTAGACGAAATTGTGGCCCGGAAACGCATCGAAGTAGCCGAACGACAGGCGGTTACTCCTGTTTCGGCCCTCGAAGCCCTGCCCGACTTCAAACGCCCCTGCCTGTCGGCCCGTAACGCCATCCAGGATCTCTACTCGACCGGCATCATCGCCGAATTCAAACGCCGGTCGCCGTCTAAAGGCATCATCAACGCAGCGGCCGATGTTACGGCCACCACGCAGGGTTACGTACGCGCCGGCGCAGCGGTGCTCTCGGTGCTGACCGACGAGCCTTTCTTTGGCGGCACGCCCGCCGATCTGCAGGCAGCACGCCTGGCCAACCCGGGAACACCCATTCTGCGGAAGGACTTTGTCATCGACGGCTACCAGCTGGTCGAAGCCAAAGCCTGGGGTGCCGATCTGGTTCTGCTGATCGCAGCCTGCCTGTCGCCCGCCGAAATCCGCGACCTGAGTGTACAGGCACAGGAGCTGGGCATGCAGGTACTGCTTGAGGTACACGACGAAGCCGAACTCGAGGCCAGCCTCACCAGTTCGGTCGATCTGGTAGGCGTTAACAACCGAAACCTTAAAACCTTCGTTACATCAGTCGACACCTCGCTGCGACTGGTCGATCTGATTCCGGACACCTACGTAAAAGTGGCCGAAAGCGGGCTGCACGAAGCAGCCACGCTGCTGACGCTCCGCGATGCCGGATTCGATGGCTTTCTGATTGGCGAAGCGTTCATGAAAACAGCCGATCCTGCAGCAGCGCTGGCCGGGTTCGTCGATGTCTACACCAGTTCCAGTCCCTCTAACTCGTATTTGCCATGAAACTCAAAGTGTGTGGTCTGCGTGACGCCGACAACCTGAAAGCGATTGCCGCGCTCAACCCCGACTTCGTTGGATTTATTTTCTACGATCAGTCGCCCCGGTTTGTGGGCGACGACCTGGATGAAGCGTTGGTAAAATCCCTGCCGCGGTCGATCCGGAAAGTAGGCGTGTTTGTCAACGCCAGTCCGGATTTCATCCTGCGCATGGTGAAGCGATACGACTTTCAGTATGTTCAGCTGCATGGCAACGAGACGCCAGAGTTTTGCCGTAGCATGCGCAATCGAGGGGTCAATATCATCAAGGCCTTTCGGGTCGATGAGTCGTTCAACTTCTCGATGCTCAACAACTTCAAAGCGCAGTGTGATTTCTTCCTGTTCGATGCCAAGGGCGATCAGCCCGGCGGTAACGGCGTTGCCTTCGACTGGTCGATCCTGAATCGGTACGATAACGAAAAGCCGTTTTTCATCAGCGGAGGCATTGGTCTCGACAACATCGATCAAATCGATGCCCTCAAAGGCATGAAGTTATACGGCGTCGATGTCAACAGCCAGGTCGAAATTGAGCCGGGTCTGAAAGACGTCGCCAAAGTAAAGGAATTGCTCGACCGGCTGCGGCCGATCGAAGAAGAAGCGCTCTGACTGGTGTCAGAACGTCGTTTACCGGGTTAGTGTCCGATGACTCTGCGAGCCTCGGGCAAAGAAGCATTGAGATTTATGCAAACGACACTCGATTCGTCGACCTCATTTGAGGTGACCGATACCGGCTTTTATGGCCATTTTGGCGGGGCTTTCATTCCCGAAATGCTCTACCCCAATGTCGAAGAACTTCGGCAGAATTACCTCCAGATCATGGCCGATCCCGCCTTTCAGGCCGAGTTCTGGCAGTTGCTGGAGGAGTACGTAGGCCGGCCAACCCCGCTATTTCTGGCCAAACGGCTCTCGGCCAAACTGGGGGCCCAGATCTACCTGAAGCGGGAAGACCTCTGCCACACAGGCGCCCACAAAATCAACAATACCATCGGGCAGATTCTGGTGGCGCAGCGGCTCGGCAAAAAGCGCATTGTGGCCGAAACGGGCGCGGGGCAACACGGCGTTGCCACGGCTACCGTTTGCGCGCTGATGGGGCTGGAATGTATCGTGTACATGGGCTCAGTCGACATGGAGCGGCAAAAACCCAACGTCGACCGGATGCGTATGCTGGGGGCGAAGGTCGTACCAGCCACAAGCGGCAGCCAGACCCTGAAAGATGCCACCAATGAAGCCATGCGGCACTGGATTAACAATCCGGTCGATACACACTACATCATTGGCTCGGTCGTAGGGCCACACCCATACCCCGACATGGTGGCTCGCTTCCAGTCGGTTATTTCGGAGGAGATCCGCAAGCAACTCTTTGCAAAAACGGGTAGCGAAAACCCCGATTACGTGGTTGCCTGCGTGGGGGGCGGCAGCAATGCCGCCGGCGCGTTTTTCCACTTTCTCAACGAACCCTCGGTACGGCTCGTGGCCGCCGAAGCCGCCGGTCTGGGCGTCTCGTCGGGCCATTCGGCCGCTACAACGAGCTTGGGAAAACCCGGTGTGCTGCACGGCAGCCGCACCATTCTGATGCAAACCGACGATGGCCAAGTTATCGAGCCCTACTCGATTTCGGCTGGACTCGATTATCCTGGCATTGGTCCGCTGCATGCCCACCTGTTCGACTCGAAGCGGGGCGATTTCTACGCCATCACAGACGAGGAAGCCCTGGCCGCCGGATTCGAACTAAGCAAACTTGAAGGCATTATTCCAGCCCTCGAAACGGCCCACGCACTGGCCGCGCTCGACAAGATGTCGCTCAAACCCGACGATGTAGTGGTGGTCTGCCTCTCGGGGCGGGGTGACAAAGACCTGGCAACCTACTCCAAACACCTGTAGGCCCTGGCGACCTGCCGGCTCGTGTATTCGTCTTTTGCCCCCGTCTGCCGGCGGGGGGCCATACTCCATTTGCTATGACACAGGAACAGATTCAAAACCGCATTCCGGCACTTTTCTCGCAGAAAAACAACCGGCTGCTCAATGTATATTTTACGGCTGGCTACCCCACGCTCAACGATACACGGACTATTCTGCGCGGTTTGCAGGATGCCGGCGTCGATCTGGTTGAGATTGGCATGCCGTATTCCGATCCCGTTGCCGACGGCGAAACCATACAACGCAGCAACGATCAGGCGCTGGCCAACGGTATGTCGATCAAGCTGCTGTTTGACCAGCTGGCCGGCTGCCGCGACGAACTGACCGTGCCGATTCTGCTCATGGGCTACATCAATCCGGTGTTGCAGTACGGCGTCGAGAATTTCTGCCGCAAATGCCGCGAAGTCGGCGTAGACGGCGTTATTCTGCCCGATCTGCCGCTCGATCTGTTTCTGGCCGACTACGCAGCGACGTTCCGGGCGTATGGCATCCTGAACGTACACCTCATTACGCCACAGACCACCGACGAGCGCATCCGGTTTATCGACCGCGAATCCGACGGGTTTATCTACATGGTATCGTCGGCAAGCATTACCGGCTCGGTGAAAGGCATCAGTGATGGCATGCGGGCGTATTTCGAGCGGATCGAAGCGATGGATCTGCGCAACCCCCGCCTGATCGGCTTCGGCATCAGCGACCACGAAACCTTCGATACGGCGTCTGAATTTGCCAATGGCGCCATTGTAGGCAGTGCATTTATCCGGCATTTGCAGGAACACGGCCCCTCGGCCGACAGCATCCGGGCCTTTGTGCAGACGATTCGGCCCCAAGCGGCTACCTTTGTGGCATGAATTCCGATATCTCATTCGATAAATCGCCCGACGGACTCGTTCCCGCCGTTATTCAGGATGCCGAAACCGGCAAAGTGCTGATGTTGGGCTACATGAACCGCGAGGCTTACGATAAAACCCGGGCCGATAACATCGTTACGTTCTATAGCCGCAGTAAACAGCGGCTCTGGACCAAGGGCGAAACGTCGGGCAATTTTCTGCACGTTCGCTCGATACGGGTCGACTGCGACGGCGATACCCTGCTCATCAAGACCGATCCGGCCGGACCCGTTTGCCACACGGGCGCCGATACCTGCTTCGAGGAGACCAACCGGGGCCGGGGGCAGTTTCTAAACTACCTGCAGGGGGTGATCCACGACCGGCGCGTGAACCCTACCGACAAATCGTACACTACCAGTCTGTTTGGCAGGGGTGTCAACAAGATTGCGCAGAAGGTAGGGGAGGAAGCCGTAGAGCTGGTTATCGAAGCCAAAGACGACAACGATGATCTGTTCAAAGGCGAAGCAGCCGACCTGCTGTTTCACTTTCTGGTGCTGCTCGAGCAGAAGAATATGGATCTCGACGATATCGTGGCGGTCTTACAGGCCCGGCACGCCCGCTAGGCGGTAAAACATTGGCGGGCTGTTTGGTGTTCGTGATGCTGAGTATCACTTAAATTCACTACCAACTTTCACCACCATGGGTTTACTCATTCGTATTCTGATCAGTGCTGTTGCCGTGTACGTGGCCAGCATGGTTATCCCAGGCATACAGGTTACGGGCGGGGCATCGACCTACCTCATCGTTGCCATCGTGCTGGGGCTGCTTAACGCCTTCGTTAAACCGATTCTAACTATCCTGACCATCCCCATTACTGTGATGACCCTGGGCCTGTTCCTGCTGGTTATCAACGTACTGATGGTCTATCTGGCGGCATCGCTCGTGTCGGGCTTTGCGGTAACGGGCGTCATTGCCGCCCTGCTGTTCAGTATTGTTGTATCGCTGATTACATCGTTGCTCGACGCCATTTTTTAGCCGACAGCCGTTTTGGCAAAAGCAGCACGGGCCCGGGCATTTGCCTGGGCCCGTGCTGCTTTTGTGTATGGGAGTTTTTACGTAGGTTACCGGCCTGACTATCCTGTCCTATGCCTACCCCATCGTCTTCGACGCTCTACGACGTTATTGTTGTGGGAGCGGGTTATGCTGGCCTGACCGCTACCCATGAGCTGGTAAAGGCCGGTAAAAACACCCTGCTGCTCGAAGCCCGCGACCGCATCGGCGGCCGGGTCTGGACGCAGTGTTTCGACGACGGCTCCTATGTCGATCTGGGGGGTGCCTGGGTCGGCCCGACGCAGGACCGCCTGTATGCACTGGCCCGCGAATTTGGTGTGGAAACCTTCCCGACCTACGACACGGGCCAGAGTACGCAGTATTTCCGGCAGCGTGTCAAACGCTACAAGGGCCTGATACCACCGCTCCCCATCGGTGCCCTGCTCAGCCTCGACCGGGCCATCAAAAAATTAAACAAGCTGTCTAAAGCGGTTGATCTGTCGGCACCCTGGCAAACACCCGATGCGGCCAAACTCGACGCGATGACGCTGGCATCGTGGATAACGCAACACGTTCCGTTTCGGGTGGCACGACAGTTTCTGACCATTGCTGCCGAGGCTGTATGGGCCGCCGATCCGGCCGAAATCTCGCTCCTGCACGCCCTCTTCTACATCCGCTCGGGACGCGATCTCGACACCCTGATGAACGTGAAGGATGGCGCCCAGCAGGAACGCTTTGTGGGCGGTGCCCAGACGACGGCCGACCGCCTGGCCGACACCTTTCGCGAGCGGCTGCGGCTGAATTCTCCCGTCCGGCGCATCGAACAACAGCCCGATCAGGTGCTGCTAACCACGCCAACGGATACCTATGCCGCCAGACGGGTCATTCTGGCGGTGCCGCCCATGCTGGTCAACCGGATCGATTTTGAGCCCGCGCTCCCCATCCAGCGTCAGCAGCTGCAGCAGCGGGTGCCCATGGGATCGGTCTGGAAATGCTACGGCATCTACGAACGGCCTTTCTGGCGCGATCAGGGGCTCAATGGGCTGGCTGCCACGCCCGATGGTCACGTTACCGTGACATTCGACAATTCGCCGAACGATGGCAGCCGGGGCATTCTGATGGGCTTCGTGCTAGGTAATCAGGCCAAGGCGTTTTCGCTGCTGACCGACGCTGAACGACAGGCATCGGCACTCGATTCTTTCGCCCGGTTCTTCGGGGAGGAAGCCCGCCGACCCGTCCGCTACCTCGATCACTCGTTTCTGAACGAAGAATGGTCGGGGGGCTGCTATGCCGGTCTGATGGGCCCCGGTGTCTGGACTACCCTCGGCCATGCCCTGCGCGAACCAGTGGGTCGCCTGCACTGGGCCGGCACCGAAACCGCTGACGTATGGAATGGCTACATCGACGGTGCCGTTCGATCGGGCGAGCGGGCCGCCCACGAAGTGCTCGATCAGTTGTAGTTTACAGCCTGAGCAGATACGCCGTTATATCGGCCACCTGTTGCGGACTCAGTTTAAGTGTCTGTGCGCTTGGCATCAGGCTGTTACCCAGCTGACGCCGGTTGGTGATCGCGCTGGTCTGAATGGTGTGCTTCTGACCCGTCACCCCTTTCACTACCACGGTTTGGGGGCCATCGCTCAGCAAAAACCCGTAGAACGTCTGACCACTGGCGGTGGCAATAAGCCAGGGTTCGTAGCCGGCGGTGGTGCGCGCAGCCGGATAGAGCATCGACTCAACCAGTGCCTGCGGATCGCCGGGCTGGGGCAGACTGGTCAGCGATGGACCAACGTCGACCCCCTGTTGCCCGATGCGGTGGCAACGGGCGCAGCTGGTTCTGAATAACTGCTGACCGGTCGACGCATTGCCAGTCAGCGCCAGCACCTCGTCGACGGCAGCCCTGACCGGGCGCGTACCCGATACCGCCGAAACGGTCGATTTATCGGTCACTACAGGGTCGGCGGGGGTTGGACGAGACGCTTCGGACACGGGTCGGGGCGTTGCTACGGGCCGGGCGGGTGGCGCTACGGCAGTAGACTCGGCCACGACGGGTGCCGGTGCGGTCGGTTTTGGGGGCGTTACGGTCACTGTGCCGGCCAGTGCGCGGATGGCGGGATCGGTACTTTTGCCCAGTGTTGTCACAATGAGCCGCTGCATGGCGTTCGAAAGCCCGCCACCAGCAATCAGCCGGGTCATGGTTTCGGCGCCATCATAGCGCCGGGCCATTACCCGGATTACGTCATATTTTTCGTTGTAGGTTTTGGTTTTACTCAGCAGCACGGCCTGCTCATCGGCCCAGTCTGTTGCGTCTGTTGGCTGGGCCTCGCTGGTGCGGACCGGTGCCGGGCTGACCGGGCGGTTCTCGGCTGGGCGTTCAGCCGAGGGTCGATTCCCCGACGGTACTGCGTTTTTGGCCGGTTGCCGGGCTGGCCGGGCTGCCACGGGCTGACGTGAACGATTGACCCAGCTGGCCGCTTTGGCCGCAACGGCCTTATCTGTTGACCGGGACAACTCCGCAACAGCGGCCGCGGCCCCATCGGTACCGATGGCTTCCAGCGTCGACAAGGCCAGCAAACGCGCTTCGGTCGGCAACGACTCGGCATTGGCGCGCCGTTTCAGCGGCTCGATTGCCTGCGACGGGTGGAGCGCCCACACCACACTGGCGTTGCGCGGGCTCCAGGCCAGCGGATCTGGTCCCAGTGCAGGCAGCAGATCGCCGTATAGCTCGTTTTCTTTGCCGTCGGCGGCTTCGCTGATGGCGTTCAGGTAGAAGGCATCCTGCCCATCGTATCCCTGCACCAGATTGAGCAGAATTCGCCGGCAATCATCGTAGGGCATGTCGCGCACAGCCACGGCCACTTCGCGCCGAACCGCTACACTCTGATCGATCGACAGATTACCCAGCAGTGGCAGAAGCACCTGCTGTGATGCCGTTAGGGCCGGATTGGATTTTGAGTTTTCGGGGGTAATGCTGCGTAGCGCCCGTAGCGCCACTACCCGTGTCTGGGCATCGGCCGACTTCAGCTGTCCCTCTACCTCAAACTGCCCCGCCGGGCCTAGTAATGCCAGTGCGAAGATAGCCCGGGCCCGCTGGTAGGCATTGAGCGAATTAAGCAGACCCGACAAGGCCTCCACCGCATCGTCGCCTTGACGCCGGAGCGCGTCGACTGCCTGCACACGAATATGCGGGGCCGGACTCATCAGCGCCTGTACCTGCCCGCCGGTGGTACGCAGGTCGAGTGTTGGCAGTCGCAGGGAGCGTCCTTTGGGGGTAATCCGGTAAATACGGCCCGTATCGCCATCCCAGGCCGCTATGTAAACAGCGCCGTCGGGCCCGATGGCAAGCGCGTGCGGCTGAAACGATGCCGCAGCACCGGCTTCGGTGGTGACAAATTCGATCGGGTTGAGCCGATAGCCGGCCCCGCTGATTTCGGGCTTGTAGGCCGTTACACGGCCCTGGGCTGCGTCGGCAGCCAGCAACACACCCCGGTACGCCGTGCCCAGCTGGTCTCCTTCATACATGATCAGGTCTGTAGGGCGAGCTGCGGGGAGCCGTTCTCCCACGGGCATTACACCCGGTCGTGACTCCTGAGCGTTACCCATAGCACCATCACGCTGATAGAAGCCGGCGTTACCTCCCTCCATCACCCAGCCAATATGCCCCGCCTGCACAGCTGTAGGGCCATCCTGCTGCCACAGATTACCGTACGAGTCAATTGCTACGGCCTGACTGTTCTGAAAGTTATGGGCCAGCACTCTCAGGCCGGACCCGTCGGGCCGAACTTGCATTGTAAGCCCGCCCAGCCATTGGCGGCCGTCTGTACTCACCCGCCCCTGCGCATTTTCTACGGCACGGGTGCCGTTGCCGGCCTGCAAGTTCCAGCCATCGCGGTCCATTACCGAATGCGGTCCGCCATCGCCAACGGTCAGGTAGTACATGCCACTGGGGCCGGTACTGATCTGGTGCAGCCCATTGGTTTTGCCCGCCCCACCGAAACCTGTCAGCAGTGCCTCCCCCTGGTCTACTACGTCATCACCGTTTTCGTCGGTGTACTGCAGTAAATCGGGCGTACTGGCTACCAGTACCTTTGTACCCAGCACGGCGATACCTTCAGGACTACGCAGACGGGCTTCCTGAGCAAATACAGTTCGGGTATCGGCCCGGCCATCGTTATTACGATCGGTCAGGATAACCACGCGGCCGGCAGACGCGCTGCCCGGTTCGGCCGGGTCAGGGCCCGATTCGGTGATCCAGACCCGACCGCGCGCGTCGACGTCCATGCCCAGGGGGCGGTTCATCAGGGGCGACTCAGCCCAGAGCGTGGCCTCCAGGTCGGGTGGCAGCAGGAGGGAAGGACCATCCGCCAGTCCGGGCGCCGGTGCCCGAAGCGGTATGAGCGCGAGCAGGCCCGCAGCTGTCAGAACAAGTGGAAAAAGCGCAATGGAACGGGGCAATAAACACATAGACAACGCGTGAAATGGCCCCCTGTCGGGCCGTCATTAAGCAGGCAGCACGGCATCAGAAACCGGGTTTCGATGCGCGGGCGGAGCCGGGTATTACGGGACTACGAAGGTGGCAATTTAGGCACATATACTCGCCCAACGTTCGTTCGGATTGCCCCTTCTGCCTTTCATTACCGGCAAAGCCTGCGCCACAATTCGTTTTAGGAACCCCAAAACGGGTAACTACCGCCCAGGCAATAAAAAAAATTTAAGCCGGGTCCAACCGTTACTTCTGGAAGAGGGTCTTTTATGCATCAACGTTGGTATGCAGGATGAATACGAATTAGTCGAAGGGTGCCGTCGGCAGGACCGTATCGTGCAGCGACAGCTCTATGAGCGGTTTGCCGGGAAACTCTTTGTGGTTTGTAAACGGTATGTACGCGACCCTGACGAAGCCGAAGACGTGTTGCAGGATGCTTTTGTGAAGATATACCGGCATATCGACAGCTTTCGCTTCGAATGCCCGCTGGAAGCCTGGCTTAAACGGGTTGTTATCAACACGGCCCTGAAACACCTGCGCAAACAGAAGCCGTGGGAACACAACAGTGATATCGACGATGTGGCACCTACGCTGGCGCAGGCCGACACCAGCCTGCCAACGCTTAACTACAAGTATCTGCTTGAGCTTGTTCAGGAATTGCCGCTGGGCTGCCGCACCGTGTTTAATCTCTATGCCATTGAGGGGTTTAACCACCCCGAAATTGCGGAAATGCTGTCCATTGCGGAGGGTACGTCCAAATCACAATACGCCCGCGCCCGAACACTGCTGCAGCAAAAACTGCGCGCCGAGGATCGGCCTCTGCAAAACCTTCCACCCCGAACAACAACGACCTGATGAGCGATTTGGAACCTATACCGGACGACTTTTGGCGGAAAGCGTTCGACGATGCCGAAGAGGCTCCCCCGCCCCGTGTGTGGGCGGCCATTGAACGCCAGCTCGACGATGACCGGGCGGCTGCGGTGGTGCCCCTGCTACCACCGGCTACCACCGCCGGCTACCGCCTTGGCACCTGGGGCCTGGGTGTAGCGGCCTCTGTACTGCTGTTGCTCGCCGGCTGGTGGCTGACCACCCGCCCCACTGCCAGCACTCCGCAACCTGCTATAGCCCGAATTGAAAAAAAACAGCCTACGGTTCAGCCAGAAGCAGCTACACCCGACCCGGCAACCCGGCCGGACAGCCATGCGCCAGTAGCCAATCAGCCAGTAGCCCCAGTGGTTTCCATTGATCAGGTACCCACAGTAGCCCAGGTTGATCCGATAGCGAACACTCCCCAGCCAGACGTATCGCTCTCCATCACGGGAGCCGATAAACTGGCCAGGCTCGACCCGCCGTCGACGTCTGCCCCGGCTCTGCCTGCCGGGCAGCGGATCACCACGTTTTCGGCCATGCAGCTCGTGGCTGCTTCTACACCAGCGGTCAAGGCCGAAATCGCAGCTACCGATCAGGCTGCCCCTGTCGATGCATTGGTTTCGTCATCAGCACCAACGCAACCAACGGCGACCCTGGCCACGATCGGCCGCCTTTCGGCCCGTCAGGCAAGTCTGCGGGGTGCACGGCCTATTCAGCGTATCGTCTGGATCAGTCCGGAGGCCCCCTACGATGTAGCAGCGGTGGCAAAACCCCGGGCTGCTACCAGAAAAAACGACCGCTGGGCATCGGTTAGCCTGATGCCGGGCTCGTTTGATCCGGCGCTGGCGCTGCAAAGCTCCTCGGTGCCGGGCGTAGCCCAGGTGCGGGCCTTCAATAGCCTGTCGTCGGGGGGGAGCTCGCTGATTGGCAGCCGCCCCGACCTGTCTATGGCGTATCAGGTGAGTGGCGGCATGGCACTCTCGGAACACTGGACGGTCGAAACCGGGGTAGGTTATCTGGCCTGTCAGTCGACCGTCACCAGTCCGGCCCTGTTCTCCGCGCAGAACAGTGTATCGTCGAGTCTGGTCAACACGGCGCCCAATGCCAGCGGTAATCTTTACCTCGACGTGCTACAGAGTCAGAAACAAACCGGACAGGCCGTTTACTCGGCCGCAGCCGACAAGCAGGTCACGTATGCCTATCAGCAACGTCAGTACAATGTACAGGAGCAGCAGACGCTGACCAACCAATACCAGTTTGTACAGGTACCGGTACAGGTCGGCTACCAGCTTCGGCCGAAAAAGCGGTTTGGCTTATCGTTACTGGGCGGGATGCTGGCCAACGTCTTTGTGAAAAACTCGGTGGGTAGTCAGCTGACGGTTACGTCCGACGATGGCGTGTACAAGCCGGTATCGGTGGCCGCGCTGGTCGGTGCCCGGTTCCGCTATCGGCCAACGGTTCACTGGTCGGCCTCGCTGGCCGGTGTCTATCAGCCATCACTCAGCACCATAACCCAGCCCGGCTCGGCCATCGACAGTCGCCCAACCACATCCGGAATGAGTTTCGGGCTCGATTACCACTTCTGATGTGCTGTACCTGTTGACGTCGTTTGCGCGACCCCACTTCATGACGCTGAAACTGCTATGAACAAGCCACTTTTTTCGCTCATTGCGGGTAGTATGCTGGCAACACTCGGCTGCCATCAACCCACCTCACCCGTGGTTTCGCCCACCCCCGTCGACACGCTGGGGCGCGCCGAACTGCGGGTTTCGGCACCGTTTGCCAACCAGACAGCACAGTTCGCCTTCGATCTGGCCAACCGGGTCGCCCGGCAAACGGGGACGTCGAAAAACATGTTTATCTCGCCCCTGAGCCTGCACATGGCGCTGGGCATGCTGCTCAACGGTGCGAGTGGACAAACGGCCAGTGAAATTCAGCAGACGCTCAAACTCGATGCGCAAACCCTGAGTGAGGCCAACACTACTTATAAAAAACTCCTGACCAACTTACCCGGTCTCGACCCGCAGGTAACGCTCAGGCTGGGCAACTCGGTCTGGTACCGGCAATCGTTTACCGTGCTGCCCGCCTATCAGGATCTGCTGAAGCAGACCTTCAACGCCACCATATCGGCCGAAGACTTTGACTCGCCCGCCACGGTTGGCAAAATCAACGCCTGGGCCAGTCAGCAAACGCAGGGAAAAATTCAGCAGGTGATTCAGACCATACAGCCTGAAAACGTGCTGTTTGTGCTGAATGCGCTCTACGTAAAAGGTACCTGGAAAACCCAGTTTGTGCCCTCGCTGACGTACGATGCGCCCTTTACGACGCCGAGCGGGGTTGACAAGACGGTTCGGATGATGCGGCAGAAGACCAGCATGCGCCGGGCCTTCCGCGACGGTTACGCGGCCTTCGAACTGCCTTACGGCAACGATCAGTATGCCATGACCATTCTACTGCCAGCACCCAATGGATCGGCCGATGCGCTCCTGCAACGCTTCAGCGCCAGCGAATGGACGCAATTGCAACAGAATATGACCGTTGGTAGTATGGATATTGGGCTCCCCAAATTCACACTGCGGTACGAAGCCGGATTGAACAGCATCCTGAGCGATATGGGTATGCCCACCGCCTTCTCTACCCGCGCCGACTTTACACGCATGAACGCAGCCGGCGGGTTAACCCTGAGCTTCGTCAAGCAGCATGCGTTCATCAGCGTCGACGAGCAGGGCACTGAGGCTGCTGCCGTAACAACCGGGGGTGTATCGACCACATCGGTGCAGATGCCGACCCTCTGCGATCGGCCCTTTGTCTTCGTTATCCACGAAAAAAACACGAACACCATTTTATTCGTCGGTAAGATTGCCGACCCAACCCAGATCGATTCATGAAACAAATGCTGCTCGTAGTGTTACTGCTTGGCATCTCGACCCTGCAATGCCGGCAGGCAGCCGTCACGCCAGACCCGATCATTACCAGATTGGTTGGCACCTGGCAGCTGACGAGCGCCGGCAACGATTCGACAGCGGGCAGCACGCTCATCTTTTCGCTCGATACGGCTAATCCGCCCCACGACATCACGTCGTTCGATGTACGGGGGAAAGGCCCGGTACGAACGTTTACGGGCCGTATGTACGCAACCGTCGATGGGACAATGCAGATCAACGAACTACGCACCATGACCGAAACCGGTCCGGCGCCGTTGCTCACCACCGACGCCCGCTATCAGCTTAACCTGGGCAGCGTGGCCCGATTCTCGCAACCCGCCGATAACCAGCTCCAGCTGCATTTCGGCAGTCCTACGGCGGGCACGCTTCTGTACAAACGCTCACCCTGATGCACAGCCATGACTTTGACCGACCGTTTGTTCTCACTACCATCCGAGGTAACGCTGGCCAACCAGCTTGCTGCCCATAACAGAGCCAGCTCTCTCAGTCGGGAGTCGGGAGGTGGGATACTAGATGGGTATGACGACAGTTGTGGTGAGTAATCAAGCGTTCGGCCGTTGGAGATCCCTGCCAATACGCTGAACAGACAATTTCATCCAGTACAACGATTGACTTTTTGTGTAAGACCAATATTACCCGGCCGTAGTCAGGACAGCCGGGTAATTTTTTTAGGCAGCTTCCAGTCGCAGCTGTTTTCGCTACCCTCTTTACAGGCCATTATCGGTCAACAAACAGATATCCTGCCAACTGGCACCTGACCGTTTACTATGGTATACATAGCCTGTAGACCGACAAATTTTATCCCAGCAACACGCCAACAGACCCTAGCTAACTAATTCAATTTCAATAAATTAATCTTACCATCTTGCATAAATTAGGCTTTCTCAGCAGACACGATTGGATGTATTTGGAGCAGGCCGTTGGATAAGTAAGGATCAACAATTCATTTAATAGCCTGTTATAAGGCATAGCTAGGGCGAACTTTGTATCCATGTTATCGCCCGATATGTCGAAAGTCAACGCGCCATAAACGGATTCAATTTACTCAACACGCTACACACACTATGAAGAAGGCTTTTATGCTCATCACAGGTGGTTCGCTCTTTGTATCAGCTTACCTGCACATCCATCGCCAAAACGAGTACTTAGCTGCTCAACCAGTTTCGGAAACCGTTCCTGCTGAATCACAGCCGACCCTTCGCAAAGTACCCGCTGATGTAGCGTCTAACCTGGCCTTTCGTCTTGCACCGCTGTACTGATCTACTCCATACTCTTAACCAAAAAAGGGCCTCCCGAATCCGGGAGGCCCTTTTTTATGGTATTAGCATCAGGCTACACCGGGTGGTGTAACCTGACCTATGGCCTTAGGCCATGGCAAATTTGCTCTGGTTGCGTTTCCGCTCATTCTCGTCGAGGTAGATCTTCCGGATCCGCATCGATTTCGGCGTTACTTCCAGGTATTCATCTTTCTGAATGTACTCCATCGACTCTTCCAGCGAGAACGCGATTTTCGGCGCAATCTTCACGTTGTTGTCCGAACCCGATGCACGCATGTTGGTCAGCTGCTTGGCGGTCGTTACGTTGACCACGATGTCGTTCTGGCGGTTGTGTTCGCCAATAACCTGACCCGTGTAAATCTCGTCGCCTGGCTCGATGAAGAACACGCCCCGATCCTGCAGTTTGTCGATCGAGTAGGCCGTAGCGGCTCCGCTCGTCATCGAGATCAGCGAGCCGTTGATCCGCTCGGGGATAGCCCCTTTGAACGGCTGGTATTCCTTAAACCGGTGCGACATAACCGCTTCCCCGAAGGTAGCTGTCAGTACGTTCGACCGAAGCCCGATCAGGCCGCGCGACGGAATTTCAAACTCCAGGTGCTGCAGATCGCCTTTCGGCTCCATAATCAGCAGGTCACCTTTCCGCTGCGTAGCCAGTTCGATTACTTTACCGGCCGTTTCTTCGGGCACGTCGACCACCAGGGTTTCGATCGGCTCGAGTTTCTGCCCGTTTTCATCTTCTTTGTAGAGCACCTGTGGCTGACCAACCTGCAGCTCGTAGCCTTCGCGACGCATGGTCTCAATCAGAACCGAAAGGTGCAGAATACCCCGGCCAAACACCAGGAAGCGGTCTTCGCTGTCGGTCGCTTCAACGCGCAGGGCGAGGTTTTTCTCGATCTCCTTGTAAAGCCGGTCGCGCAGGTGACGCGACGTCACGAACTTACCTTCTTTGCCGAAGAATGGCGAGTTGTTGATCGTGAACAGCATGTTCATGGTCGGCTCGTCGACCGAAATCCGGGGCAGTGCTTCCGGATTTTCCATGTCCGTAATCGTGTCACCGATCTCGAAATCTTCCAGACCCGTTACGGCGCAGATATCGCCACAGGCTACTTCAGGCACTTTTACTTTGCCCAGACCTTCGAACGAATGCAGTTCTTTGATCCGAACGCGTTTTATGGTACCATCTGATTTCACCAGTGCCATCGAGGCACCTTCTTTCAACGTACCACGGTGTACACGACCGATGGCAATCCGGCCAACGAATGCCGAATAGTCGAGCGATGTAATCTGCATCTGGGGCAGCCCTTCATTCATCGGCGCAGCCGGGATCGTGGCCACGATCGTATCCAGCAGATACGTGATGTTATCGGTTGGCGTTTTCCAGTCGGGGCCCATCCAGCCCTGTTTCGACGAACCGTATACGGTCGGAAAGTCGAGCTGATCTTCGGTAGCACCCAGGTTAAACATCAGGTCGAACACCTGCTCGTGTACTTCTTCAGGCCGGCAGTTTTCTTTGTCGACCTTGTTGACGATCACGATTGGTTTCAGACCCAGCTGAAGGGCTTTGCTCAGAACGAAGCGGGTTTGAGGCATGGCACCTTCAAAGGCATCGACCAGCAGGCAAACGCCATCGGCCATTTTCAGAACGCGCTCTACCTCACCGCCGAAGTCACTGTGGCCCGGCGTATCGATGATATTGATCTTTACGTCTTTGTAACGTACCGAAACGTTTTTGGATACGATGGTAATCCCCCGTTCGCGTTCCAGGTCGTTGTTATCGAGGATCAGGTCGCCAAATTCCTGATTCTCCCGAAAGAGCTTTGACGCGTGAATAATCTTGTCGACCAGCGTTGTTTTGCCGTGGTCAACGTGGGCAATAATGGCTATGTTGCGAATCGATTGCATACAGTAGTCTGAACTGTGATTTACGTGATTTGCCTGAACAGTGATTCGGATAAATCAGCAAAATCGGCCAATTATGTAAATCAATGTTCGTGATGAATTTCAGCCCGCAAAGGTACGAAACTTTACGCTGAAACACAGAATTTTACAACTTATTCCTGCAAAAAAGGCCCAGGATTGGGCCTATCTCTGTTATAAATGCAATTTGTTAACATTCACTTAATGATTTGGACAGCCGCAGGGGTTCTTTTTGCGGAATAAACCCGTGTTGAAGAGCCCACCCCGGCGGGGCTTGAAGCCTTTGCGCTTGCGTCCAATCGACACCGATTGCGGGTCGGCCGTGCGCGAACGAGCCTGCACCTCCGCAGGCAAATCAACAACGATCAGGGTGCTGACCAGCAGGATGATGAATGGGCTTCGTTTCATGACACTGTATTCGTTTTGTTTCATAACGTCGAACGGACAACAATCGTCCGACAATTCTCCTTTTTTTCTTGCTAATGAACACGGAATCAGTCTATCTGTTTGTCTATGGCACCCTCTTACCCACCTTTGCCAACCCCTATGCCTACAAGCTGACGCGGCAGGCACGCTACGTTGGTCCCGGCCAGCTCAGGGGGGCACTTTATGACTTGGGCAGCTATCCCGGTGCCATTTTCGATCCGGCCAGTGAACAGGTGATACTGGGCGCCGTGTATGCCCTGAACGACCCCTCCAATGCACTGCTGCGCGACCTTGACGACTACGAGGCTGTTGGCAGCAATAATCCGACCAGCACCAGCCCCGACGAATACATCCGCCGGCAGTGTCCGGTCTGGTGCATCGATCACTGGCTACAGAGTTGGGTCTACCTGTACAACCATCCGCTTACAACGGCCATTCGGATCGATTCCGGTGATTACGTGGCCTGGCAAGCGCGTAGCGATACCAAAAAAAATACCGACCTATAGCAGGCCGGTATTTTTTAACTCCAGGCAACCAAACTTTACCTTGGACCCCGGTATCCTCCGCCACCACCACGACGACCACCGCCGTTATAGCCGGAGCGGGCGTTTGGGGCATACGAAGGCCGGTTGTTATAAGAGGGGCGTGAGGGCACTATGTACGTACGACGCTGCACAACAACGGGCGGCCGGTAGTAAGGCCGGTATCCGTAGCCATACGAAGGGCCATAGTAGGGACGTGGACCATAATACCCCCCGTAGGCCGGGCCGGTACCAACGCCAACGTACGAGGGACCACAGCTGGCCAGCAGAACGATCATCAGACCGGCCATGAGCCAGGGCATTTGTTTTTTTATCGTTTTCATGAGCAGGCTTGGTTTTGATTGTCAACCCGTTTGGTGGTTAGACAATGGCTGTAAGCATAGGTTTAATTCTATAGTTTAAAAACGAAACACACGGCCGTTTGGTGCCGTGTGTTTCGATAAGCCAGTCTGAAAACAGCAACAATGCTTATGCTTTCAGCTTGCTTTTCAGGTACGTGATCGACCGTTTGTAGGCATCTTCGGTAGCAGCCTTATCAAAGTTCGGATTGCTTGGGTTCGCAAATGCGTGGTTAGCATCGTACATTTTAACCGACACTTTTTCGCCTGCCTTCTTCATGTTCTCTTCGAATTCGGTGACCGACTTGGTCGGGATAAACCCGTCCTTGCTCCCAAAGAAAGCCAGTACGTCGGTGTCGAGCATTTTTAGCTTGTCGACATCCTGAATCGGGAAGCCATAGTACATCACGCAGCCAACAGCCTGCTTGCCCGACAGAATGGCCGACTGAAGCGACAGCATACCACCAAAGCACCAGCCAACGCTGGCTACCGTAGCTTTGGGACCGGCATAAGCCAGGGCACCTTTTGTGATGCTCTGGAGCCGGTTCTGATCGGCACCCTGCATGTACTTGGCGGCATCTTCCTGTTTGGTGGCAACCTTGCCATCATACATATCGAGGGCCAGCACGTTCACGTTCGACAGGTCGTTGTAATACGTTTCAGCTTCCTTCTTGATGTGATCATTCAGACCCCACCACTCCTGATACACAAACAGCCATTTGTTGGACGGTTTCTTTGCTTTCAGCAGGAAACCATTGGCCATCTGCCCATCAGGCGTTTTAAATTTTACCATCTCACCGGCTGCGCTCGTGTACTTGAAGGGCAGGGGCTCAGCGTGCGCTTTGATGAAATCGGGGTTGGTGGCCAGCAGGGCCATACCATTGGCAGCGCCATGACAGAGCGGGATGGCAGGCTCTTCTTTTTTCTCAGGCGCGAAGAATGACAGTACCAGAGCAGTCAGGCTGATAAAGCTGATTTTCATAGGAATAAGTATCGTTGATTATTTTTCGTGTTGCTACACGGGTCTTTAACCCGTTGACCAGGGTTTTGGTTTTAGGCCTTCACCAATTCGAAAATAGTGATCTCGGGCAGGATACCCACCCGCCCCGGATACCCGATATAGCCATAGCCCCGGTTTACGTAAAGCCGCTGGTTGCCTTCCGTATATAAACCAGCCCACTGCTTGTAAAAATACTGGGCCGGGCTCCAGCGAACATCGCCCAACTCGACGCCAAACTGAGCCCCGTGGGTATGTCCGCTGAACGTAACGTCGATATCACTGTATTTGGGCCGAACCTCGGCATCCCAGTGGGTGGGGTCGTGCGAGAGCAGCAGCTTGACCGGGTATTCCTGCGCTCCCGCATAAGCTTTGGCCAGATTACCGGCACGCAGGGCCGCCGGACCGAAGCCCAGGTTTTGTACACCGATCAAGGCCAGCTTGTCGCCGTTGAGCGTGATGATCCGGTTTTCGTCGAGCAGGATATCCCAGCCCATCTGCTTGTGCGCAGCCACCACGTTCAGCACATTCTGGCGCTCGGCCTGCAAACTTGGCCACTGCACGTACTTGCCATAGTCGTGGTTACCCAGTGTCGAATACACACCCAGCGGGGCCTTCACCTTGTTGAAGATATCGATGTAGCTGTTGACCTCATCGGCGTGGCTGTTGACCAGATCGCCGGTAAAGAAAACCATGTCGGGTTTCTGGCCCATCAGCATCTCGACCCCGCCTTTGACGGCTGTTTTATTGAAAAAGCTACCCGAGTGAATATCCGACAGCTGCGCGATGGTCATCCCGTTGAAACCCGAGGGCAGATTCCTGAGGGGTAATTTTATGCGCCGGATGCGGTAATCATGAGCCCCCGACAGAATACCCCACGAGAAGCTGACCAGTGGCACCGAGCTGGCAATCAGGGCGGTTTTCATCAGAAACTCCGACCGTGGAATGGCATCGGTGGCCGGTATGGTGGCGCCTGAGCCATCGACCACCGCTTCGCGTACTTCGGGTTTGTAGAACAGACCCACCAGCCAGCGGAAAAACCGACCCAGGTCGTCGATGGCGATGATCAGCACGGCGAAAACCTTGGAGAAGTAGGGTATGGCAATACCCGCCCAGATAAACGTCCGGGTCTGGCGACTCAGTGAATCGGCCGGCAGAAACTGCATCAGCAGGTAAGCTGCCAGGGTCAGCCCGGTAAAACCCCAGTAGACAAGCGCAATCGTACGCTGTGTACTGTCGGAAGCCGATCGGCTCACGTATTTAATAGCCTGATAGACATACGTATCGATCAGCAGAAAAATCGCCGGGGCGATAAAGACCAGAGCAGCGCGATTCATGAAAACGAGGTAGGAGATGCCGTTCGCGACCCTGCGAACCTACTCCCCCTAACGCAATCACCGATGGTTTGGTTACAGGGGCGGCTGCTTTGACGGGCACCCTAGATCGGCGGATAGTTTCGGCTGGCAGCATCGAGTACCAGCACCCAGTCCTGACCATAGCCAACCGACGGCGGCACCAGACGCTGTTGCCCCCGATTGGCGAACTGCCCAGCTGCCTGCTGTCGGCCCGTTCTGGGGTCGAACCAGGTAGCTGTCAGCACCTTGCCCGCCAGCTTGCCCAGCACCACCGTAAACGGTTTACCGGCAGCCGAATAGATAAGGGCATAGTCGCGCCCGCGACTTGCCTGAACGCGTTCGGCAGGGGGAGTATGGGGGTTAAGCAGCATCGACTGATCGGGAACCCGATCGAGCAGCGGGCGGGCCATCAGCAACCGGCGTACATACTGCATCTGATTGGCACCCGGCAGGTCCAGCGCGTCGCGCCAGCCAACATGGGGGCCGTTGACAGGCTCCCGGCCGGGGGCAGCAAACTGCCAGACAGGATGGCAGCCGTACGTATGGCCGTGAGCGCCCGCCATCAGCGCCAGGTAAGCCGATTTGCGTACGTCGTAGGCACTCGATGTGCCCAGATCGCGGGCGTTGAAACAAACCGGATGGTCTTCATAGATCGGTTCAGCATCCATAGTTGGTTTGGTAGGCTGGTTCCGGTAGCTTGTCTGAATATAGTCGTAAACGGGCGTATCGCGGCAGTGGCCGGTCTGGTGCATCGAAAAATCGAACCAGGCGTCGCGCTGAAACCATTTACCTGAGCCGCCAGCATCTACAGGCAGGGGTTGGGGGTGAAAACTTATCAGCGCCCGATCGGGGGCACCTACGCCCGCTTCGATGCCCCGGGCCATGGCACGCCATACGGCCAGATCCGTTGACCCATCGCGCGGCAGCCGATCGCCCCCCAGTATCCAGATCAGATTCGACCGATTTTTGTAACGATTCCCGATCCAGCGGCCATACGTAAAAGCATTGTCGGGCGTAAAAATTTCGGGCCCGGCTCCCCAGCTTGCTTTAAACAGCTTATCGCCCCAGGTGGGCAGCAGACCGATAACCAGCCCCAGCGCAGCTGCTTTGTCGATCACGTAGTCGACATGCCGGAAATAAGCTTCGTTTGGTGTGGTCGGATCGTTGTTCAGCAGCGGGCGATCGCCCAGTGCATTGGGTGTATTCAGCCCATCGAGTTCGGCCAGCGCCACAGCCTGAATCACGGTGAACCCCTGCTCGGCCCGACGCTGTAGGTACCAGTCGGCCTCGGCCCGGTCGAGCCGGTGAAACACCTCCCAGGCTGTATCACCCAGATAAACAAACGGCGCTCCGTCGGCCTGTACCAGATACCGCCCATTTGCCGAAACACGCAACGGCCCTCGCAGGTCAGGGCGAGACTGCGCCTGGCCAAAGCAGGCTGAGAGCAGTAGAAGAAACAGCAGGCTGCGTTTTTTCATCGACTGAAGGGGTGATTGACAGCAGCATCGACAAAGCCGGTTGGCCGTATGCTGAACGAATCGGAAAGCCACCCGTTTAGCCTAACTACTTTAGTCAACCCAGCCTTCTGCGCCTATGGACCTGCACGCCGGCCCCCTGACTGTTACGTATGATTCGGGTACTGTCCGCCTGTTCCGGATAGGGGACGAAGAAGTGTTGCGCATGATCTACGCCGGCCTCCGCGATGCCGACTGGAATACCGCTTCGCTGGTCCGAACCAATGAGTCGATCACCGACCACGGCGATTCTTTTCAGATTCGGTACGACTGGCAATCGATACATTCGCCCATAGCTATGACTGGCCATCTAACCATCGAGGGCACGGTCGACGGCAGTCTAACCGTTGATTTCCACGGCCAGGCCCAGGCCGATTTCTACCGCAACCGGATCGGGCTGTGTGTGCTGCATCCTGTTGAGGGGCTTGCCGGTCAGCCCGTCTGGATTGAACACCCCGATGGCAACACATCGGAAACCGTTTTTCCATCGCTGATTAGCCCCATCACTCCGTTTCTGAACATACGAGGTATGCGCTGGCAGATGGCCTCAGGACAACCGTTCCGACTGACCTACGAAGGCGATGTATTCGAGACCGAAGATCAGCGCAACTGGACCGATGCCTCCTATAAAACCTACAGCACCCCCTCAGCCCTGCCCATTCCGGCTTTCGTGCCCGCCGGCACCATCGTAACGCAACGCGTTCGGTTCGAACGGCTCCCCCAGAACCTGACGGGCCCGATAACGCCGTCAACCGCTTCGTACGCGCTGCCCCGCCTGGGTCTGGGCGCTCGGGCCGATGGCGTTCCGCTAACGGCCAACGAAGCCGATCGGCTCAAAGCCTGCGCCATTGCTCACCTGCGGGCCGATGTATTTTTCACAAATCCGGACTGGCCAACCGGGCTGATGCGGGCCAGTCGGGATGCCCGGCTACTGGGTGTACCGCTCGAACTGGCGCTGTTCTTTACCGATACCCCCGCTGCCGACGCCGAGGCCCTGGCTGCCTTTGTGCAGGCCGAGCAGCCAGCTATCTGGGCCATGTCACTGTTTGAAGCCAGCCACTGGCGCACCACCGCTGCCCTGCTCGATGCCGTGCTGACACCCCTGCGAACAGCTTTTCCGAAGGTGCTGCTCGGAGCCGGCACCGACGCCAATTTTGTGGAGATCAACCAACACCGGCTTTCCTACGACCGGGTCGATTTTGTTACGTATTCGATCAATCCGCAGGCGCACCTGACCGACAGTCGCACAATGCTGGAAAACACCGCAGCACAGGCCGATACGGTGGCCACAGCCCGGGTCTTCTCGGGCGGTAAACCGATTCATATATCGCCCATTACGCTGAATCCCCGGTTCAACCCTGTTGCACAGGATGCGGCAGCCACCCTGGCGGGCCACCCTGTACCCAAGGTTGATCCACGTCACCACACGACCTTTTGCGCTGAATGGACGGCCCGCAGCCTGGCCACGCTGACCCGGGCGGGCGCAGCATCGGTCACGTATTTCGAAACGCACGGACCGCGCGGACTACTGGATGAAACAACCGATTTTCCGGTGCTGCAGCTGTTCCGGCAACCGGCATCAGCGCTTAATTATCCGCTATAAACCGATCTCCATAAACCGCACGTCGGCTTTTACATCGGTCAGCAGCGACCGGGTGCGCTCGGGCCGCGCGTCGGTGATGAAGAGCTGCCCAAACGCCCCCTCATCCATAAGCTGAATAAGCTTACCAATCCGACGATCGTCGAGCTTGTCGAAGATATCATCGAGCAGCAGGATAGGATGTGTTTTTTTTTCGACCCGAAGCCCATCGTACTGGGCCAGTTTGAGCGCAATCACGAATGTCTTTTGCTGGCCCTGCGAACCAAATTTCTTCAGCGGTACTCCACCGATCAGAAAATTGTAATCGTCTTTGTGCACCCCCATGGTGGTGCGCTGCATCACCGTGTCGCGCCGGCGAAAGTGCCGTAACTCGCCTGTAAAATCGGGGTTGCTTACTTCCGACTCATACACAATATCGACCGCTTCCCGCTCCTCGCTCAGGTAGGCGTAGTGTTGTCGGAAACCAGGCAGAAACTCGGCCACGAAGCGCTGTCGCCGGTCATGGATTTTTTGCCCATAGGCCAGCAGTGGCTCATCGTAGGTGTCGAGCAGCTCGTGGTCGACCTGGTTGCGCTCGGCAAACAGCTTGAGCAAACTATTGCGCTGTTTCAGCACCTGCTGGTAGGTAAGGTAGTTGCGGAGGTATTCGGGGTCGAGCTGCGACAGTACCCCGTCGAAAAAGTGGCGCCGGTCTTCGCTGTGTTCCCGCACCAGGTCGGTATCGTTAGGCGCCATCAGCACCACCGGAAACCGGCCGATGTGGTCGCTCACGCGCTCATATGGTTTCTTGTCGGCCATGAGCACCTTACGTTGCCCCCGCTGCAGACTAATCGTGATCTGCACCGCCCGCCCGTGGGTTGACTGCCCCTCCACCGGCTCGCTGTCTTCCTCGAAAACCCCGTCGATAATGAAGTAATCGGCTTCGTGCTGGATACTAAGCGCATCCTGCGGCTGAAAGGCACTTTTACTCAGGGCCAGAAAATAAACCGCATCGAGCAGATTGGTTTTGCCGCTGCCATTGGGCCCGACAATCACGTTTACCTGCTGTCCGAATGTAAACCGGCCGTCGTCGTAGTTTTTAAAATTGGTGAGGCTCAGTTTTTCGAGATGCATAGGTATGGCTCATAACGCGAGATTGCGTAATTTCGCGGCTGTCGGTCCCCAAAATCAGGGTCTGTCACGTACCGATCGTTTTGGTATTGGCAACAAAGATACGGCTGGTTTGTTCGGTTAACAGACCGCACGGACATCCGTCCGGCCGGAAGCCGACCCACTACAGCAGAGACCGATTTAGCGAACTCATTCCTTATGGCAAGCGTCAAAGAGAAAGCACCGGCATCCTCGCCGGAAAAAACCGTGCAGAAAAGCAAGACTCCCAGCTCCGCGAAGACCGAACATCCGAAAGAGCGGTACATGTACTGGTACGAGTCGATGCAACTGCAGCGGAAGTTTGAAGAAAAAGCCGGTCAGCTCTATGGTCAGCAGAAGATCCGTGGTTTCTGTCACCTGTACATTGGTCAGGAAGCGGGTTCATCGGGCGCCTTTTCGGCCCTGACGAAAGATGATAAGTGGATTACGGCCTATCGCGACCATGGTATCCCGCTCGCCCTTGGCTCCGACCCGAAGGCTGTCATGGCCGAACTGTTTGCCAAGCAAACGGGCTCGTCGAAAGGCAAAGGTGGTTCGATGCACATCTTCGATAAATCGGTCAACTTTATCGGTGGCCACGGTATCGTAGGGGCACAGATCCCAATGGGGGCAGGTATTGCCTTCGCCGAAAAATATAACAAGACCGGTAACCTGTGCATCTGCTACTTCGGCGATGGCGCTGTCCGGCAGGGTGCTCTGCACGAGGCTTTCAACATGGCTATGCTGTGGAAACTGCCCGTCATCTTCGTGGTCGAAAACAACGGCTACGCCATGGGTACGTCGGTGGCCCGTACCTCCAACGTAACGGAACTGTACACCATCGGCGAATCGTATGATATGCCGGCCGAACCCGTCGACGCCATGGATGTCGAGGCTGTTCACGAAGCCGTTAGCCGGGCTGCCGACCGCGCCCGCGCCGGCGAAGGACCTACCTTCCTCGAATTCCGGACGTACCGTTACCGGGGTCACTCGATGTCGGATCCGCAGAAGTACCGCACCAAAGATGAAGTGGAGCAGTACAAGCAGCGTGACCCTATCGAGATGGTGAAAAAACGAATTCTGGATAAGAACTTCGCTACCGAAGACGATCTGGCCGCTATCGACGCCAAGATCAAAGGCATTGTCGATGAGTCGGTTAAGTTTGCCGAAGAATCGCCCTACCCACCCGTCGAGGAAGCATTCAAAGACGTTTACATGCAGCCTGACTACCCCTTCCTGATGGAATAGGGATCGTTTCACCGCTGTTTTTACCGCATACTAAACCCGGGTCCACGCCCGGGTTTATTTTTTTTGAACCTTCTTGTTAAATTAAATGTATCTACATTAATTGCAGATGATTTTAATACCACAAACCAAATAAGAACCTTTTAAACGCAGGAGTATATGGAAACGCTCATCAATGGTTTGCACCACGTAACGGCTCTGGCCGGCGATACCCAACGCAATGTCGATTACTACACCGATACGCTGGGCCTGCGGCTGGTCAAGAAGACCGTCAACTTCGACGCCCCCGATGTGTACCACCTTTACTATGGCGATGAAACCGGTTCGCCGGGTACCATCATGACCTTTTTTCCCTACGCTGGTATTCCACGGGGCCGTAAAGGCGTTGGTCAGCTGACCTATACCGCTTTTTCGGTGCCGACTGCCAGCATGAGCTATTGGCTCGATCGGCTCAATGCCAGTTCTATTGCCTATTCAGAACCCCGCAAGCGATTTAACGAAACGTATATACAGTTTGAAGACTTCGACGGTACGGGTATCGAACTGGTCTTTACGGATGCCGACAGCCGGACAGGTTGGGACAACGGTCGGATTCCGGCCGACTATGCCGTGCGTGGTTTTCATACGGTGACGCTCAACGAACTGAACCCCGACCGCACCATCAAGCTCCTGACCGATACGATGCAGCATCGGCTGGTTGCCGAAGAAAATGGCCTGTTCCGGTTTGAAGCCGGCGTAGGAGGCTCGGGCAATTACGTTGATGTGCTGCACACGCCCAATGGCCTGCGGGCGCATCAGGGTGGGGGCTCGGTACACCACGTGGCTTTCTCGACCGATACCGACGAAACGCAGCTGATTATTCAGGAGCAATTGCAGGAAGCCGGGTATCAGGTGACGCCCGTTCAGGATCGTAATTACTTCCACAGCATTTACTTCCGTGAGCCGGGTGGCGTTCTGTTCGAGGTAGCCACCAACCCCCCGGGCTTTGCCGTCGACGAACCCGTTGCGGAGTTGGGTACGGGTCTCAAACTGCCGGCTCAGTACGAATCGCGCCGGGCCAGGGTAGAAGCCGAATTGCCCGTTATTACGCTGAAATAAACCGACAATCCGTTCGACAGATATGATTCACAATCCAGACAACAGCAGACAGGCGGGCAAACCACTTGACGAAGCGGGTAAGGTCATGGTTATGGTGCACGGCCGGGGTGGCTCAGCAGCCGATATTCTGTCACTGTCGCAGTATATCGACGATCCCGACTTTGCCTTCATTGCTCCCGAAGCAACGGGTAATACCTGGTATCCATACTCGTTTCTGCGCCCGACCGCCGAAAACGAGCCGTATCTGACGGCGGCCCTCGACAGTCTGGCGGGGTTGTCGGCCCGGCTTCAGGCCGATTTCAATATCAATTCCACGCAGATCTATTGGCTTGGCTTTTCGCAGGGTGCGTGTTTGCTGCTTGAGCATGTGGCGCGGCACGCCATACCCTACGGGGGCGTATTTGCGCTGAGCGGTGGGCTGATCGGGCCCGAAGGCAGCCCGCGCGACTATCAGGGTTCCTTCGATCAGACGCCGGTTTTTCTGGGGTGCAGCGATCGCGACAGCCATGTTCCGGAAGAGCGGGTGCTGGAATCGGAGCGGGTATTCACCAAACTGGGCGCGGCCGTGACCACCCGGCTTTACCCAAATTTTGGCCATACCATCAACGAAGACGAGCTAAAGATTGTTAATTTGCTGATAGCCGGTCAGCCCGTCGCCTGATCGCGCGGCTCCGGACAGTTTATTTAACGACAACGCGTATGAGCCAGTACATGGTTGAATTTGACCTGCCGGCCGTAATGGATGCGGACTTTGCCAGTCAGATTCCGGCCCAGCGGCTTAAAGTTGACGAGTTGATGGAAAAGGGGCTACTGCTTTCTTACTCGCTCTCAATTGACCGTCAAAAACTGTGGTGTATTTTCAAAGCCGACTCCGAACTGGAGGTGATGGAATCGATCTCGGAGTTTCCGCTGATCAAGTACATGACTCCCTTCGTCACTGAGTTGATGTTCCACAACATGGTAGCAGCCCGAATTCCGCTGTTTTCCCTCAACTGATCGAAAGCCCGTTCATTCCGAACGGGCTTTTTTGTGGTCCAGGCTGTACGTTTGTCTCATGAACACCTCGCTTCTTCGTCCCTTTCTGCTGACACTGGCGTTGCTCACCGGATTACTGGGCGGGCAGGCCTGCCGTAGCCATGATCAGCAGCAGTCGGACCAGACTCCGCCAACGTACCAGTCTGACAAGGTCCAGTCGCCCGGCCATTCGGGTCGTCACAGGCATCGGTCCGCCAAGTCGACCCTGCGTAACTCCGCCAATACGCCCATTCCCGACTACGTGATCCGGGTGTTGCGTTATGTGCAGGCCAACCGCCGGGCGCCCGACGGCTATGCGGGCGGCCGTACGTTTGGTAATTTTGAGCGACACCTGCCCCAGCAGGATGCTGCGGGTCAACGCCTGCGGTATCAGGAATGGGATGTAAAACCCAAAGTGCGCGGCCGCAACCGGGGCGCCGAGCGACTCATCACGGGTTCCGACCGGCACGCCTATTATACCCGCGATCATTATCAATCTTTCACACAAATCGAATGACACCCAATATCCTCCTCAGCCAATCGGAACGCCAGCTGGAAGATCGGTTCGGCGACTGGTTTATTGCGCACCTGCCCGGTGAAGACGTACAGACCCTCCGCCAGTTCTACGAAGAAATGGCCGATGTGCTCGAGTTTCCCGACGGTTTTGGCGTTAACCTCGACGCCCTCAACGATGCGCTCAACGACCTGCAGTGGCTCGAAGACGACCGGATTGTTCTTTACTTCACCCGTACCGACCTGCTGATCAGCAAGGAGCGCGACCCGGCCAAGCTGGCCAGTGTGCTCAATGTGCTCGACGCCACGGCCGAAGACTGGAAATGGACCGACGATAGCGACCTGGCCGACCGGAAAGAACTTGTTGTGGTGTTTGAGGATAGTCCCCGCATTCGCCAGCTGCTCGAAAAAGAACACATCGACTTTCAGTCGATGGCCGACCTGGCCTGATCGACGGGTTCGACGGGTTTCGGGTGCAACATTTTCCCTGACCCTGCTGTTACGATAGTGTGCCGCCGGAATGTCCTTCCAGCGGCTTTTCGTGTTTCCGTAATAACCTGAATTCGTTTGAAACCTGCTGAATTAGTCGGTCTGTATGCCGACGACAGTTTTATCCAGATCCTGGCTGAGCCTTTTACGCGCAAGCCCAGTGCCGAACCTGATCGGCTGCAGATTAAGGGGCTGGCGGGTAGCCTCGACGCCGTACTGGCCTCGGCTATTGTGAAATCGGCAGGGGGGAACCACCTCTTTGTACTGACCGACCGCGACGAAGCCGCTTACTTCTTCAGCGACCTGCAAAACCTGACTGGCCGCGAGGTATTGCTGTTTCCGATGTCGTACAAGAAGCCTTATCAGTACGAAGAAGTCGAGAATGCCAATGTGCTGATGCGGGCCGAAGTGCTCAACAAACTCAACCCCGCGCCGAAAGAAGGACTGCTGGTGGTTACCTACCCCGAAGCGTTGTCGGAAAAGGTCATTAACCGGCAATCGCTGCAGGCCAATACACTGACCATCCGAACGGGCGAAAAGCTCGACACTAACTTCGTTGCCGAACTGCTGACCAGTTATGAGTTCGAGAAAACCGATTTCGTCTATGAAGCCGGTCAGTTTTCGGTGCGCGGGGGCATTATCGACGTTTTTTCGTTTGCCAGCGAGTTTCCCTTTCGGATCGACCTCTTTGGCGACGAGGTCGAGAGTATCCGGAAATTCAACCCCGAATCGCAGTTATCGACCGACCCTGTCGATTTTATCAATATCATCCCGAACATTCAGACCAGGCTGACCCGCGAAACCCGCGAGCCGTTCTTTAGTTTTTTGCCCGAATCGACAACGGTCTGGGCTAAAGACGTAGAGTTTACGCTCGAGATCATCGAGAAATGTTTCGAGAAAACGGAGCAGCAGTTTGAGTCGATTGTGGCCGGGAGTGGCGGCATCCAAGTTATCAGCGATCCTGCCGGCCTGTTCGAAACCCGTCGGTCGTTTCTGAATCAGCTCAAAGCCTTTCGAACGGTTGAATTCGGCCGTAAATTCTATTTTAAAACCGACAGCCGGCAACAGTATCAGTCGAAACCCCAGCCGTCGTTTAATAAGGATTTCAAGCGCCTGGTCGACACCCTGGGCGATAACCAGGCGCGGGGGTATACCAACATCATTGCAGCTGAATCGTTCAAGCAGCTCGACCGCCTGCGCACCATTTTCGAGGAACTCGACCCGCTCGTTACTTTCCAGTCCATGAATATTGGGCTGCGCGAAGGATTCCTGGACGATTCGCTCAAGGTGGCCTGCTTTACCGACCACCAGATTTTCGATCGCTACTACCGGTTCCGGGTGCAGGACAAGTTTTCGAAATCGAAGGCACTTACCTTGCGCGAACTGAAAACGCTGCAACCAGGCGACTACGTAACCCACGTCGATCACGGCATTGGCCGGTTTGCCGGACTCGAGAAAGTCGATAATGCCGGTAACCAGCAGGAAGCCATCCGGCTTATTTACCGCGACAACGACATTCTGCTGGTCAGTATCCACAGTCTGCACAAGATTGCCAAGTACAGTGGTCGCGAAGGTGGGCCACCTACCATGAGTAAGCTGGGCACGCAGGAGTGGGAGCAGAAGAAATCGCGGATTCGCAAGCAGGTCAAAGACATTGCCCGTGAACTGATTGCACTCTACGCCAAGCGCCGGTCGGCACCAGGCTATGCCTACAGCCGTGATAGCTTCCTGCAGGCCGAACTCGAATCGTCGTTCCTGTACGAAGACACGCCCGACCAGGCAAAGGCTACCAGCGACGTTAAAGATGACATGGAAAAGCCACACCCCATGGACCGGCTGGTATGCGGTGACGTCGGCTTCGGCAAAACCGAGGTGGCCATCCGGGCTGCTTTTAAGGCTGTTACCGACAACAAACAGGTGGCGGTACTCGTGCCGACCACGGTGCTGGCTATGCAGCATTTCAGAACGTTTTCGGAGCGTATGGCCGACTTCCCGGTCAAGATCGAGTACATCAACCGGTACCGCACCGCGGCTCAGATAAAGGAGATTCTGAAGGGCGTAGCCTCAGGCGAGATCGGTATCCTGATCGGTACGCATCGCATTGTCAACAAAGACGTCAAGTTCAAGGATCTGGGTCTGCTGGTTATCGATGAAGAGCAGAAATTTGGGGTCAAAACCAAAGATCGGCTAAAGGAAATGCGCGTCGAGGTCGACGTACTGACCCTAACGGCTACGCCAATTCCCAGAACACTGCATTTCTCGCTTATGGGCGCCCGCGACCTGTCGATCATCGCAACGCCACCTCCCAACCGGCAACCCGTTACGACCGAGGTTCATGCCTTCAACGAAGCAACCATTCGCGATGCTGTCAGCAGTGAGATCAGGCGGGGTGGTCAGGTGTTTTTCGTGCATAACCGCATCAGCGATATCGAGTCTATTGGTAACCTCATTATGCGCCTGGTGCCCGAAGCCCGCATCGGCGTGGCGCATGGGCAAATGGAGGGCGACCGGCTGGAGCGGATGATGACCCGCTTCATCGAAGGTGACTACGACGTACTGATCTCGACCAACATCATTGAGTCGGGGCTCGACATTCCGAACGCCAACACCATTCTGATCAACAATGCTCATTACTTCGGTTTGTCGGACCTGCACCAGATGCGCGGTCGGGTAGGGCGGTCGAACCGGAAGGCGTATTGCTACCTGCTGACGCCCCCACCGTCGGTCCTGACGGCCGACGCCCGCAAACGCCTGCAAACCCTCGAAGACTTCTCCGATCTGGGCGAAGGATTCAAAATTGCCATGCGCGACCTCGACATTCGGGGAGCTGGTAACTTGCTCGGCGCCGAACAGAGTGGCTTTGTCAACGACCTGGGCTTCGAGATGTACCATAAAGTGCTCGACGAAGCGGTTCAGGAACTGCGCGAAAACGAGTTTAAAGACCTGTTCGAAACCAAGCCCGGCGATCTGAAACTGAAGTTGCCCGATACCGTTATCGAAACCGATCTGCCCGTGGTTATTCCGGAGCGGTACGTAACCAATATCTCCGAACGGCTGGCCCTTTACACGCGGCTCGACAGTATTGACAATGAGCAGGAACTGGAAGCTTTCCGGCAGGAAATTCTGGATCGGTTCGGACCAATGCCCGAAGAGGTTCATAACCTGATTCGGATGGTAAATGTGCGCTGGAAAGCGGAGCGCTTATACCTTGAAAAACTGACGCTTAAGAATACTATACTGAAAGGCTACTTCGTTTCTAACGGGAACGACGCCTTCTTTACGTCGGATCAGTTTGGCAGGGTAATTGACTACATCAAACGAAACCCGACCCGCTGTTCGTTGAAAGAATCGAAGGGAAGGCCCATTTTTACGCATTCAGGCATCGAATCCGTCGAGCATTTAAATTCGGTCATGGCCGAATTAACCAGTTAAATAGCAATTTTTGCACCTACGTTTCTTACACAAAATACAGCAATGATTCAAAAGTATCACCTGCAACAAGCTGCTTATGTACTGCTGGCAACGGTGGCCTTTGCCGCCTGTAAGTCGAAGCACCCGACCAGCGTACAGCCGGGCAAGAAAAGTACGGCGACCGGAATTGCTTATAATCAGAAAGAAGGTTTCCAGGTCAAAAAGTTTGCAGGTCAGAAAGCAGGTCCTAACCTGGTATTTATCGAAGGTGGCCGTTTTACGATGGGTGCACTTGAGGAAGACGTGATGAACAGCCGCGATAACCGGGAGCGTACCGTCTCAATCCAGTCGTTCTACATGGACGAAACCGAAATGGCCAACGTTCACTACCTCGAGTACCTGGACGCTATTACCCGCGACTCGTCGGAAGAAGTGGTCAAAGCAGCCCTGCCCGATACGACGGTATGGTCGAACCCGCTTTCATTCAACGACTCGTACGTAACGCAGTACCTCCGCTACCCGGCCTTCCGATACTATCCCGTTGTGGGCGTATCGTGGGTACAGGCGAGTGACTATGCCCGCTGGCGTTCCGACGCGGTAAACAGCGAACTGGCCAAAGGGGGCACGAAGAAAAAAGGGGGCGGTTTTTCGCTGAAACGGAAATCGAAAAAAGCCGATGATCCGGCACTGGCCGAAGCTACGGCTTCGACAGCTGCCAAGCCAAGCCTCGAAAGTGGTACCATTCTGCCTGATTACCGGCTGCCAACTGAAGCCGAGTGGGAGTATGCCGCCAAGGCACTCATCGGTACGCAGTATATGGACGAGAACCAGATCAACCAGCGGATTTATCCCTGGGATGGCTCGTCGGTGCGCAATCCGAAGAAGGGTCGCAAACAGGGCCAGATGCTGGCCAACTTCAAACGGGGTCGCGGTGACTATGCGGGTATTGCCGGTCGTTCCAATGACGGCGCCATCATCACGGCCGAAATTTACGCTTACCCCGCCAACGACTTCGGTCTTTACAACATGGCCGGCAACGTGAACGAGTGGGTGTACGACGTATACCGCCCACTGTCGTATCAGGACGTAAGTGACCTGAACCCGATTCGTCGAAACGGGTATATGGATGATGCTAAAAACTACGACGCTAAAAACAACCAGTCGCTGATCAATGATAAGCTGCGGGTTTATAAAGGCGGTTCGTGGAACGACGTTGCTTACTGGCTCTCGCCCGGTACCCGTCGTTTCCTCGATCAGGACTCGGCTACAGCCATGATCGGTTTCCGTTGCGCCATGATTGGCGTGGGCCGTAATAAATAATTTTTCGTCTGCGCGATTCTCAGGCGGTTGCTTCTTCTGAAGCGACCGCTTTTTTTATACCGTCGCGCCTAAAGTTATTATACTAACCGACTGACTGCCAGCACGTAATAACTCTACTGCACAGGCCTCAAGCGTTGCCCCAGTCGTCAGCACGTCATCGACCAGCACAATACGTTTCTGGTGTATTTCGGCTGCATTCTGGACCGAAAATACCGTTTTAACGTTTTCCCAGCGCTCAACCCGGCTTTTGCGGGTCTGCGACGCCTTGAAATGCGTTCGTCGTAAAACGTCCCGTCCGACGGGTATATCCATCGACTCTGCCAAGCCTTCGGCAATTAACTCGGCCTGGTTATAACCCCGTTGCCGATAGCGACTCTTATGCATTGGTACGCCGACGAGTAAATCCCACTCATTGCATAAGCTGGTTTCCTGTTTCAACTGATGCCCGTACCAGCGTCCTAATTCACGAGCGGCCTCCTGCTGGCCCCGGTACTTGATCTGGTGAATCACCTGTTGTAGTAAGCCGCCTTTCCGGAAATGCGCGTAGGAGAGAACATAAGCGATGGGCACCTTCCCGGCAAACTTATTGATAGACGTAGTTGCCTGAGGATTCCGGTGATCGTTGGTCTCGGGTAGCGCAAGCCGGCACTGCGTACAGAGCACCCGCTCGCCCGATTGCATAATACGCCGGCAACCGAGGCACAGCGAGGGGAATACCAGATTTATCAGATCAGTAAAGGCGTAACGTATAAACCGAATCACAACAGCTGTTCGTTAGTAATGCATCAATGGTTGTTGTAATTTAGGGAGAAGAATAATCGGACAAAACAGTGAATGACAATACAATAGAGACACAGTGGGAGGGACTGCTCGATCAGCTGCAACAGTTGCTTGGCAAGCGCCCTGCCGACCTCAACGCGGTCTTATTCCTGATTGGTGTACAGGAGTTGGGTAAGGGACCAATTCGCTTCTCAAAAGAACAAAAACAGGATCTGATGCACATTGCCGTCTGTCGGGTCCTGAGCCAGTCGGGCTATTACACGTTCGATGGGATTGACAAAGATGGCTGGCCACACTGGCAGCAGCTGAAGCCTCATCCGCCCGGCGATGTTACGGCGCAGGAGAATCTACTCAAGCAACACGTGATCACTTATTTTCAATCGGTACTAGTCTAGCCACGCTTTCTATGCAGACGTCAGCCGCTTACTCAACCCTCCTTCAACGAATCGACGAATACAAACGGCGGTACTTTCAGAACCAGCTGGTAAAAGGCAGTTTGTTTTTTCTGGCGTTGCTGGCCAGCTCGTACCTGTTCATCAACACGGCTGAGTTTATCGGTCGTTTCGATACAGCCGGTCGGGCAATCCTCTTTTTCGGCTTTCTGGCTGGCGCGCTCGTTAGCTTTTATGCCTTCATCGTGCGGCCACTGATGAGCCTGTACGGCCTCAACAAACCCCTTTCGACCGATGAAGCCGCGCGGCAGATCGGTACTTTTTTTCCTGAGGTGGGAGATAAGCTTATCAACACGTTGCAGCTGCAACGTATCAATGCCGAACAGAGCGACCTGCTACAGGCCAGTCTTGAACAGCGGTCGCAACAGCTCCTGATTAACCGGTTTGCCAACGCCATCCAGCTGAGCCGGAACCGGCAATTTCTGAAGTATGCCATTCCTCCCCTGGTTATCATTCTCCTTATTCTGGTCGTCAATCCGGCGTTCTTTACGCAGTCGTCGACTCGACTGGTGAACTACAACAAGGAGTTTGTCGAGGAAGCACCGTTCCAATTTGTTGTCCAGAACAAATCCCTGAAAGCGTTCCGAAACGAAGATTTTCCGTTGCAGGTTAGATTGACCGGTAGCGCGATACCACAAACCGTTTACCTGGTCGCGAACAATACGCGTTTCAAACTCGACCAGAAAGGCGACGTATTTTCTTATACCTTCGACAACGTCCAGCGCAACCTCGATTTTCATCTCGAAGCGGCTGGCTTCAATTCGTCGACCTACACCCTTACGTTGCTTGATCGGCCAGCTGTGTTGTCATTCAACGTACGTCTCGATTACCCTGCCTATCTGCATAAACCAGCCGAGCAGTTAGCCAATGTGGGTAACCTGTTGGTGCCACAGGGAACGGTGGTAAACTGGGATTTCGCAGCCGATCATACTGACTCCCTCTCGATTCGATTCGCGGCCGATACCCGCCCACAACCCGCCCGGCTTGCCGACGATAATCGCTTCGTGATTGGCCGGCGCCTACTTGCCAGCACGCCTTACACAGTTTCGCTTCGAAACGCCCAGACGGCGTCACCTTCTGCTATTCAATATTCGATTCAGGTAATTCCCGATCGCCATCCCCAGATCACGCTCGATCGGATCCAGGATACTGTTACGTACAACTACATCGCGCTGTCGGGACTTGTCTCTGATGATTACGGTTTCTCTCGCCTGCAACTCCAGTATCGGATTAACCGGAGTGGAAAATCGACCCCGTATGCCACGCGTCAGATCCCTGTCAACGCATCGACCACCTCACAGAATTTCGGCTATAACTGGTCGCTCGATAGCCTTAAACTAGGGCCGGAAGACAAGCTTGAGTACTTCGTTCAGGTGTGGGATAATGATGGCGTGAATGGACCTAAATCGGCCCGCTCGGTTCAGTATTCGTTCAACATTCCATCCAATGCTGAGGTACAGAAACAGGTTGATAAATCGGCCGAAAAGACCGAAGAACAGATCGACAATGCGCTGAGTAAAACACAGGCAATTAAGAAGGAGTTGAGCCAGCTTGAAGACCGGATGCGTACGAAGAAGTCGTCCGATTTTCAGGACAAGAAGCAACTGCAGGACGTTTTGCAGAAGCGCGAAGAGCTGATGCGGGAGGTGCAGAAACTTCAGGAACAGTTTCAGAAAACAAACGACACGCAACAGCGATTCTCTGAAAAAAACCAGGCGGTACAGGATAAACTCGAACAGCTGAAGAAGCTGTTCAATGAGCTTCTCGACCCTGAATCCAAACAGCTGTATGAGCAACTGAAGCAGCTACTCGAGAAGAAACAAGATGAAAAAGCTTCGGACTTACTCGACCGGCTCTCGCGAAAGGAACGCAATATGGAGCGTGATCTGGACCGGGCGCTCAAGCTCTTCAAGCAAATGCAGCTCGAACAGAAAGTAAACAACCTGGCCGATAATCTCGATAAGCAGGCTGAAAAACTGGAAAAGCAGGCAGACGAAAACAACCAGAACAACGACGTTTCTGATCAGCAGGAGCAGAACAACCAGAAGTCAGAAGATGACTTTAAAAGCACGGAAGAGCAACTGGATGAGCTCGAGAAACAAGCCGAGAAAGATGAGTTGAACAAACCTGAAATTTCGGAACAGGAGAAGCGTGACATTGAAAAAGCGATTCAGGAAGCCAAGAAACAGCTCAAGCAAAAGCAGGGTAAGAAGGCCGCTTCGTCCCAGTCGAAAGCCGCTAAATCGATGCGATCGATGAGCAAGATGATGCGTGAGTCTATGGAGTCATCGGAAATGTCAGAGATGCAGGAGAACATGGACGACCTGCGCAACATCCTCGATAACCTCATCACCCTATCGTTCTCGCAGGAGCGGGTCATGAAAGATTTTCGGGGTATGAGCCTGCAGGACCCGCGCGTGACGAAGCTTTCGCAGGAACAGTTGAAACTCCAGGACGACGCCAAAATCATCGAAGACAGCTTGAATGCCCTGGCAAGCCGCGTCGTTCAGATTCAGCCTTTCGTGACGCGTGAGCTCACGAATATGAAATTTTACATGGACGAAAGTGTGCAGCAACTGCGCGACCGTCGGCTCAGTATGGCGGCTTCAAAGCAGCAGTTTGCCATGACATCCATCAATAATCTGGCCCTCATGTTGAGTGATGTATTGAAAAATATGCAGCAGCAGATGAATGCCATGGCCATGCCGGGCAAAGGCAAAGGCTCCAAACAGGGGCAGAGCCCTGGCCTTGGTGAAATGCAGAAAAAACTAAATGGCCAGATGAAAGACCTGCAACAAAGCGGCAAGTCTGGCCGTGGTTTATCTGAAGAGTTGTCGCGCATGGCGGCACAGCAGGCCATGATCCGGAAGATGTTGAAGGAGATGGAAGACAAAGCCAAAGGCACCGACGCAGGGAAACAGCAGGCCGATCAGGTAAAGGAACTGATGGAGAAAATGGATGAGACCGAGACCGATCTTGTTAACAAGCGCATCAACCCGAACACCATTAATCGGCAGGATCAGATATTGACGCGCCTTCTCGAATCGGAAAAGGCGCTTAAGCAGCAGGAAGAAGATCCCAAGCGGCAGGCCGAAGCAGCCCGCTCTGCCAAGCGCAGTACGCCGGCTTTTTTCGATAGCCTCAACCAGAACGGTAAGAACCGGCAGGTCGAAGTTCTCAGATCGGTGACGCCTAATTACAATCTGTTCTACAAAAAGGCGGCAAATCAGTATTTGCAAAAAGTCAGTAAGTAAGTTTAGATGCTATAAGTTAACCGTCGGCCTTGGCACAAAGGCCGACGGTTTTTTGTTGCTCAGTGAATACACGTCTTACCATCCATGTTTCCATGACTTTTGACAATTTTGTAAAAAGTTTCCACGTGAAACATTTTGTAAAAACTATCAGAAATGCATTCTAACTATGATGTGATTGTAGTGGGCGCCGGACACGCTGGTTGTGAAGCTGCTCATGCAGCGGCAACAATGGGATCGCGCGTGCTGCTCATCACCATGAATATGCATACCATCGCCCAGATGTCGTGCAACCCGGCCATGGGCGGTGTGGCCAAAGGACAGATTGTCCGGGAGGTCGATGCGCTGGGCGGCATGTCGGGCATCATCAGCGACAAGACGATGATCCAGTTCCGTATGCTGAACCGGTCGAAAGGCCCGGCCATGTGGAGTCCGCGTTGCCAGAGCGATCGAAATCTGTTTGCTTGGGAGTGGCGAAAAACACTCGAAGAAAACAGAAACATCGATTTCTGGCAGGATACCGTAACCGAGGTTATTGTCGAAGACGGCCAGGCAGTAGGCGTAAAAACAAGTCTTGGCGTATCGTTCAATGCCAGAGCCGTTGTGCTTACCAACGGGACGTTCCTCAACGGGCGCATGTTTATTGGGGAGAAAACTTTTGGGGGCGGACGGACGGGCGAACGTTCTGCAACGGGCCTGACCGAACAGCTCATCACGCTGGGTTTCGAATCGGGCCGCATGAAAACCGGTACGCCACCACGCGTAGATGGCCGCAGCCTGAATTACGACCGCATGGAGGAACAACTGGGCGACGAGAACCCGAGTAAATTCTCCTATACCAACACGCCTGCCCTGACCAAACAGCGCAGTTGCTGGATCACCTATACGAATCAGGCTGTACATGACGAACTGAAAACGGGCTTCGAAAAATCGCCTATGTTCACAGGCCGCATCAAAGGGTTAGGGCCTCGATATTGCCCATCGGTTGAAGACAAAATCAACCGGTTTGCCGACAAAGACCGGCACCAGATTTTTGTTGAGCCCGAAGGTTGGGATACAGTGGAAGTGTACGTTAACGGATTCTCAACCTCATTGCCTGAGGATGTACAGTACAGCGCCATGCAGAAGATACCCGGGTTTGAAAACGTCCGTATGTTCCGACCAGGCTACGCAGTGGAGTACGATTTCTTTCCACCAACGCAGTTAAAGCCAACACTGGAAACGCAACTGGTGAAAAACCTCTTCTTTGCCGGGCAGATCAACGGTACAACCGGTTATGAGGAGGCTGCCTGTCAGGGACTCATGGCTGGTATCAATGCCCACCAGAATGTGCGCGACGAAAATCCGTTTACAATTAAACGTTCGGAAGGCTACATCGGCGTTTTGATCGATGACCTCATCACAAAAGGGACCGAAGAACCTTATCGGATGTTTACGTCCCGCGCCGAGTACCGGACACTGCTGCGGCAGGATAATGCCGACCTGCGCCTTACCGACAAAGGATACGAACTGGGTTTGGCATCGGCCGAACGATACCAGGCCATGGTCGAAAAAAGGAAGGGGGTTGCCACACTCACCGATGCGATAAAGGCAGCCAAAGTAAAACCCGAAGACATCAATGGCTGGCTGGAAGAAAAAGGGAGTTCACCACTGCGCGAGAAAAACAGCCTATATACACTGATCAAGCGCCCCGAAATAGGGCAGGAGGATATCAGCGAACTACTCAGTACGATGGCCGAAATCCCAGCTTTATCGCCGGAAATCGTCGAGCAAACCGTTATCGAGATTAAGTACGAAGATTACCTAAGTCGCGAAAAAACCAATGCTGAAAAAATTGATCGATGGGAAAGTCTGTCGATTAACGACACCTTCGACTACGATCGGCTCAAGGCCCTGTCGTTTGAAGGGCGCGATAAGCTCAAGCGGCTACGGCCGGCAACCATCGGTCAGGCATCCCGGATCAGCGGGGTAAGTCCATCCGATATTTCGATTCTTCTCGTTTACATGGGTCGCTAATTCAAGCATTCCCGATCGGCGTGTTCGTCCCGGTTGGGGTGGGCACGCCGAAAAATTTTCAGTCGATTCCAAACGTATGCCGTCGTTCGAAACACTTTCTGCCTGCCCGGTCTGTAGCAGTACTCAGTTCACACCCTTTCTTACCTGCACTGATTACCTCGTTAGTCAGCGCCCATTTGCCATCGTCAGTTGTTCAGCGTGTGGATTCCGCCTGACCAACCCCCGCCCCGATGCACAATCCATAGGTGCTTACTACAAATCGGTCGATTATGTCTCACACAACGACAGTGGGGGAGGGGTTATCAACCGGGTATACCGGGCTGTACGATCGTATACACTCCGTTCGAAACTTACGTTGATCAACTCACTGACTGGTGGTACAGGAAGTCTGCTCGATGTCGGTTGCGGAACCGGTGCTTTTCTGGAAACCTGCAAACGGGCCGGCTGGCAAACCACGGGCATGGAACCAGACCCCGACGCCCGAGCGATAGCTGCTGAGAAAACGGGTAACCTGATTTTTCCCGAACTGGCATCGGTACCGGCAGAACAGGGTTTCGATGTCATTACCATGTGGCACGTTCTGGAACACGTACCCAACTTACCCGAAACTATTGGGCAGTTGCATGCGCGGCTGAAAGCAGGCGGGACACTGATCGTTGCGGTGCCAAATTCCAACTCCTACGACGCGCAGTATTTTGGCGCGCAGTGGGCTGCGTATGATGTACCGCGCCACCTTTCGCATTTCACTCCTGAAACAATCGAACGCCTGTTCAACAACAACGGCTTTAGGCTGGTCGGGCAAAAGCCGATGGTATTCGATGCCTTCTATATTGGCCTGCTCAGTACAGCTTATCAAAAAGGCAAGAGCGATTATGTGACGAGTATCCGGGTAGGTCTGCAGTCTAACAACCGGGCCCGGCAAACTGGCAACTGGTCGAGCGTGATCTATCTTTTCAGAAAAGCCTGACACGTATCAGGTGTCGGTGCAACAGGGGGCTAAATGCCCCCTTTTTTGTGGGGGTGGTAAACAGGTCAATTCTAACTTAAAAATGTTTAAATTTCTTGTGGAAAAGGCTGTGCATAAGTGGGGGGTAGCAGTGGAAAACTTGTTTATAATGCGTTAGTTAGGTGTGGATTACTGCCGAAGTAATCCACAGACGTTTTATCCACAGCCTGAAACGTGGAGAACATCAGACATATCAACGTTCTATACACCGCGTTTTCCCCAGCTGCTTTGGTGCATAAACTTTATACACAAATCCACAACCAAAATCGTGGATAAATGTGGATAAAATGTTATTAACTTAACATTGAGGCAGTTACAGGTGGATAACTTTCCAGCTATGGGGATAAGTCTTCCACTCGTTATCCACAATTTCGGGTACAATACGTGTATAACTTATTTGTACACATATCCACACCCATAATGGTTATAACAACGTTTTTTTAAAGAAGAAGAAAACTATAAAATGTTAATAAGGTCAACGGGTATTGCGGTTTGGATAATGCTGCTGACGGTTGGGCTGGGCCTGGCGCAGACGGGGGGGGCAGGGGGGACGCCATCCCTGGCTGATGAATACTATAAGGCGGGCGATTTTGTCAAGGCCGCCAATGAGTATGGGAAGCTCCTGAAAACAGAGGTGACTTGGGAGCGGCTGAACCGATACGTGCAGAGCCTGCAAAACAGTAAGCAGTCAGAAGAGGCCGCCAGATTTTTAAAAAGACAGCAGCGGTCCGACGAAAGTAACCGGAGCTATTACGAATTGCTCGCTGGTCAGCTGGCCACCCGCCAGGGCGATACCACCCAGGCAAATCAGCAATACGCAGCCGCTATAAAAAGCAGCCGAGCCAGTGCCACCAGGCTCGAACGACTGGCAACGGCCTTCTCCGAAGCAGGAGAGGCCCGCTGGGCCATTCAAGCGTTCGAAACGGCCCGGGAGGTCGATCATGATCCAACAGCCTACAGTGAGGCTCTAATGGGCCTTTATCGAAGTACAGGCCAGACTGAGAAAGCAATCAACGAGATTATCACCACGGGACGTCAGGCCGAAAGAAAGGAAAGCGCTCTGGCGGCACTGCAGGGCTTTATCAATACAAAAGATGAACCCCTGCTTGAAAAGACACTTTATGCCCGAATCCAACAGGAGCCGAATGAGCTTGGCTACAACGATCTCCTGATCTGGTTCTATACGCAAAAGCAGAAGTTCAGTCGGGCGCTTATTCAGGAGAAAGCCACCGACAAACGCATGAAATTGTCGGGAAGTCGTGTTTACGAACTAGGTATGCTGGCGCTCAACAACCGGGAGTACAAAACAGCTGCGGATGCGTTCGAATACGTAGCTACAACGTATCCGCAAGGGCAGCTTTACCCATTTGCCCGGCGGCTGGTCATCAATGCGCGTGAAGAGCAGGTCAAGAATACATATCCGGTTGACCGGACTGAAATCCGGAAACTGATTTCGGATTACCAGCAGATGCTTCAGGAAATTGGCACCAACACGAAGACGCTGGAAGCGCTTCGAAGCACGGCAAATCTATACGGCAATTACCTCGACAGTAAAGACACGGCGCTATCGGTGCTCGATCTGGCCATTAGCCTGGGCAAGAGTGATCGCAGTTTTGTCGATCGTTGTAAACTTGATAAAGGCGATATCTACCTGTTGAAAGGCGAGCCCTGGGAGTCGACCCTATTGTATTCGCAGGTCGAGAAATCAGAGAAAGAAGAGTTGCTGGGCTACGAAGCCAAACTTAAAAATGCCAAGCTGCATTATTACAAAGGTGATTTCAGTGTGTCGAAAGATATACTCGATGTGCTGAAGCTAGCCACTTCCCGCGAAATTGCCAACGATGCCGAACAACTGAGCCTGATCATTGTGGATAACACAGGTATGGACAGTACCGAAGCAGCCATGCGGGCCTATGCCGCTGTCGATCTACTACTTTTCCAAAATAAAACGGACGAGGCTGTGGATAAACTGGATAAGATGTTGATAACTTATGCCGATCACAGTCTGGCCGATGAAATCCTCTGGTTACGAGCCAATACGTACATCAAACAAGGTAAATTCCAGGAGGCTGTAAACGATCTCAAAACAATTGTCACCAAATACCCCGACGATATTTTAGGGGACGATGCACTGTTCCTGCAGGGAAAACTCTATGAGGGGCAACTGAAGGATAAAACACAGGCGATGGACATCTACCAGAAACTGCTGACGCAATATCCGGGCAGTATCCACAGCGCCGAGGCCCGAAAGCGATTCCGCGTCCTGCGGGGCGACACAATCAATTAGAACAATAAAGCCCGGTCCTGCGACCGGGCTTTATTGTGAACGATCAACTCAAACCGTCTGAAGGAATGATTCTCGGAATGCATCGTAGGTGGCCGGAGTCTGAATGCTTTGTTTTGATTTATGAGCAAGTACTGCCAGTCGGTCGGGGACATCGACAGGCTGGCCCAATACCTCCTCTACGAGCGGTTTGAACTTGGCCGGATGGGCAGTGGCCAGCGATACACCGACGAAGTCACGTCCCGACTCCCGGCGGTATTGTTCGAGCCCCAATACACCAATTGCTGAGTGCGGACAGGCCACGTAGCCAAACCGATCATACAAGTCTCGCATGGCGATCTGGGTCTGGGCATCATCGAAAAAGTAGCCGGAAACATGATCCCGCATGCGCTCGTAAGAGTCACCGTAGAGGTGTAGCAGCCGCACAAAGTTGCTGGGGCTACCAACATCCATAGCGTTGGATAGTGTAGCCACTGAAGTCATAGGGGCATACAAACCAGTACGCAAATAGTTCGGAACAACGCGATTAAGGTTTGTCGAGGCAATAAATCGATCGACCGGCAAGCCCATTTGTTGTACCATGGCACCAGCACTCAGGTTACCAAAATTACCACTGGGTGTAGAAAAGACGACAGGCTTACCCACATTGCGTACCTGACCGTAGGCACTGACGTAATAAAAACCCTGCGGGATAAGCCGGAAGATATTGATCGAATTGGCCGATGAAAGCGAGACATGCGCGTTAAGTTCAGGATCGAGAAAAGCCTGTTTTACAATCGCCTGGCAATCATCGAACAACCCATCAACCTCGAAGGCCTGAACATTACCCCCCAGGGTCGTCAGTTGCTTCTCCTGCAGGTCACTCACCCGTCCTTTTGGATAAAGAATCGATACCCGTACGCCCGGTACATTGTGAAAGCCCATTGCAACGGCACCGCCGGTATCGCCCGAGGTGGCCACCAGAATATTGACCTCCTTGTCCTGCCGACTCGAAAAATGCGACATCAGCGCAGCCATATAGCGGGCTCCCACATCCTTAAACGCAAGAGAAGGCCCATGAAACAGTTCGAGGATACCCAGTTCCGGCGAAAGCTGCACAACGGGCGTGTCAAAGGGCAGCGCCCGATGCACCAGTTCGCTTAGATCAGCATCGTTGATTTCGCCACCAAAAAGAGCCTTACTAATAGCAAAACCGATCTCGGCCAAAGATTGGTCGGCAATCGCATCGAAAAAGCCAGCACCCAGTTGTGGAAGGGGCGTAGGCATATATAGGCCCTTATCAGCTGGTAAACTATGAAATAAAGCTTCTTCAACAGAAACCGAGAGTTGCGGATTATTGGTGCTGTAAAAACGCATGACGACGTGGCTGATTGGGGGGCAAAAATCGTAAAAATAGCCTAACACTGAGACCGCTGTGCCTTAAAATGTGGAAAACTCATGTGGATTGGTGGATAACTACATCAATCCGTAAGTTTGCGAGGCTAAACACTTCATACACGTAACGCGCCCCAGTTCCGCGTGCCAATCTGGAACAGGCCGTTGAAACCCGATCTATTATGTCATTCGGCGTATTCAATATACCCAACCCCGTCAACGAACCCGTTAAAGAATATCGGCCCGGATCTCCCGAACGGGTGGCCGTCAAAGCCGCGATCGACGCCTATAGATCGACCGAAACCGACATTCCAATGTACATTGGGGGCGATGAGGTACGAACCGAGCGAAAACTGCGTGTGGCCCCACCACACGATCATCAGCATACGTTGGGCTATTTTTACGAAGGCGACGCAACTCATGTCAACCAGGCGATCGAAGCAGCCCTGCAGGCGAAAGAAGCCTGGGCGGCAATGCCCTGGGAAAACCGGGCCAGTATCTTTCTGAAAGCCGCCGATCTGATCGCTGGACCATATCGCGCCCGCATCAACGCGGCAACCATGCTGGGGCAGTCGAAAAACGCATATCAGGCCGAGATCGACTCGGCCTGTGAGCTGATCGACTTCCTGCGCTTTAACGTCCACTTTGCGGACGAAATTTATCGGCAACAACCCAGTTCATCCCCGGGCGTCTGGAACCGGCTGGAGTACCGGCCTCTCGAAGGATTTGTATTTGCCCTGACCCCGTTCAATTTCACGGCTATTGCTGGTAACCTGCCAGCATCGGCAGCCATGATGGGGAACACGGTAGTATGGAAACCCGCCTATACGCAGGTTCTATCGGCGCAGGTAATCATGGAAGTGTTGATTGAAGCGGGGCTCCCGGCAGGCGTAATCAACCTGATCTATGTCGACGGCCCCGTGGCGGGCGAGGTAATTTTTAAGCACCCCGATTTTGCCGGCATTCACTTCACAGGCAGTACGGCCGTGTTCCAGCATATTTGGGGTGAAATTGGAGCGAATATCAACCGGTATAAAACATATCCGCGGATTGTGGGCGAAACCGGCGGAAAAGACTTTGTACTGGCGCATGAATCGGCGCATGTGGATGAGATCGTAACCGGCCTCATCCGTGGTGCGTTTGAATACCAGGGGCAGAAATGTTCTGCAGCATCACGGGCTTACATTCCGTCAACACTTTGGCCAGCAGTGGAGGAAGGGTTGAAGAAAACACTGGCCGGTGTCAAAATGGGCCCAACCGAAGACTTCACCAACTTCGTCAATGCGGTCATCGACGAGCGGGCCTTTAAAAAGATTACGGGCTATATAGAAGAAGCCCGCAAGAGCCCGGGCGTAACAATCGTAGCAGGGGGAAACTACGACGGAACAACGGGATACTTCATTGAACCGACGGTGCTCAAGGTCGACGATCCGGCATACCGGACGATGTGCGAAGAGATTTTTGGACCCGTACTGTCGATCTATGTGTACGAGCCAGCCGAGTTCGAGCATGTTATGCACACCATCGACACCACATCGCCATACGCGCTGACAGGATCAATCTTTGCCAAAGATCGCTACGTGGTTGAGCAGGCGACTAAACGGCTACAGAATGCGGCCGGAAACTTCTACATCAACGACAAGCCAACGGGTGCGGTGGTCGGACAACAACCCTTCGGAGGTGCCCGTGCATCAGGAACAAACGATAAAGCTGGTTCGATCCTGAATTTGTTTCGCTGGGTATCGGCACGTACAATCAAAGAGACTTTCCTGACTCCCAGGTACTTTGCCTATCCGTTCCTGAATGGGGAAGAAAAAAGTTAAAATATTTTTGAACAAGGGCTTGACAAGAGGGGGTTTTTGCCCCTACCTTTGCAGTCCCAAATCTAAGGAATGGCCGACAACGGTTGGCCACAATCTCGAAAGAGAGACAGTTCTTTGACGTATTGACATCAACAGGTTAGCACTGAAGAAGGCTAATGACAACGTAACTGATTTATCGGTTACACAATTATTTACGATGGAGAGTTTGATCCTGGCTCAGGATGAACGCTAGCGGCAGGCCTAATACATGCAAGTCGAACGGGCCGCAAGGTCAGTGGCAAACGGGTGCGTAA
>NZ_BAAGZE010000017.1:0-70016 GCF_054778875.1 Spirosoma luteolum | reverse complement strand
GGTGGCCAGCTGGTAGGGGGCCAGGTTGGGCACGCCGGTGTAGAAGATGGGCAGCAGATCGACGGCGCGGGGGCTTTTGTTGTCGGGCAGCAGGATGGGTCCGAAGGCGTTTTCGGCCAGGGCGGTACCCTCGAGGGCGGCACTGCCTTTGAGGCCGAAGAGGCCGGGCTTGCCGTTGCGGAAGTCGAACTTACCCAGCGAGTTACTCTGGATACGCAGGGCGTTGAGCGACGGCACGGCACCGCCGAACTGCGAATCGTCCATGTAGAGGGCGAGTTCGGGGTTGGTGAGGTACTTGGCAAAGGGGAGGTCCTGTCCGGCGTAGGGGCTGGTGGCGTTCCAGCGGTCTTTCATACCGATGGGAATAACGGCTTCGTTGGTCAGGGGCATGCCCAGCCGTGACACCTGTACGTACGGTCCATCGTTGCCCACGTCGCCGGCCATGTAGAGCGTCTGGATCATTTGCCGGCTGGCCGATGCCCACACGCCAATCACATAATCAGGGTCGAGGATGCTGGTGGCCTGGCCAATGTCTTTGCCGTCTTTCTGAAGCAGACCAATCGGTACCTTGATAGCAATGGAATGGACGTTGAAACGGTTGAGGGCATCTTTGGGCGGGTTGATGGAGTTGCCATCGGGCCGGAAGTTACCCACATCGAAAGCCCCCGCCAGATCGACGAAGAACGGATCGTCGACGGGACCACAGAACACCTTTTCGCCCGACGTGGCCGACATGATCGACTGCTGAACCAGGGCATCGTAGGTCGTGTCGAGGCCAACGGTAGCATTTTCGATGGTGCGGGGCCCTACGTTGGCGGGTGGCACCATTCCATTGGCTACGATAGTCGTGAAGGTTTTACCCCCATCGGTGCTTTTCTCGCAGCGGTAGGTGGTTTTCAGGTTTTGTTTGCCCAGCCGTTCGTAAAAAAACGTGGTGGGGTCCTGGTTGACCTTCGTGAACGTGAAGCGATACGTAATATCGTCGCCTGCGGTATTGGCCCGGTTCTTAATGTGAATCTCGTAGCGCACGTTGGTGCCGAAGTCGTAGAAATTCGGTGCGCCATCGGGCGATTCAAACGGAATGTAGTTCGCGATAATCGTGATCGTGTTTGGATCGTCGGGGCTTTTGAACGCGTAGACATCCGTATTGTCGGCCAGCGGATCCTGCGAGATGAGTGGGGCCTCCCGGTGACTGGAGGCAAAGCTGCCGATACTCAGCAGTACAAGTGCGCAACCCAGGCATAACCCCCTGAGCTGGCCAAAAAACAAAGAAGACGTGTGCATCGTGTTTGTCTGGCTAAATGTAAATACTAAACAGTCTGGAGAATGGCGTGCGCATCGACAACCGGCGTACGCCAGCGCATGGCGAATCAGTAAGTCGCCTGTATAAGAGGGGCTCCTGAGTAGTAAGGCGCAGACAGGAAAATAATGAACCTGTTTCGCTGCGAAGCGAACTGCGGGAGTAAAGGCGAGCAGTGAAACTGTCGACCTGCCAGGAAAGGAAGCGCAGGAGGGGTGCCGGTATGAGAGCCGGATAGCTAGTGCAGAATAGCCAGCAAATAGCGGAGAAGGGGGCAGGTCCGGGCAGTAGTGTGCCGGCCGCAAAATGACGGAAAACTGTACAGGTTATCTACATGCAGTAGGGGTTAGTGTCTGTTGGGTGCTCGAAAGGTACTTCGGTGTCATATACGTTGAATCATCTTATTGCGATTTATAGATGGATTTGATTTTTTTTGAGTGAGTGGTTCGTTTTGCTACCGTACTCTCAATAAAAAAAGCCTCCCCAGATTGGGAAGGCTCGACTAAAGGGGTAAAACCCGGACTTACTGGTACTGAATGTACATGGGCTTAGGATCAAGGGCCAGTACTTCGGCGGGGGTCATGATGCGCGACCCGGGCTTGCGGAAGTCGTTCTCGTAGAACAGTTTGAAACCTGTGTACTGAACCGGCTCTTTCTGAATGTAATCGTGGTAGGAGTCTTTCTTGAGTACCGGTGGGCCCCAGCCATCCATGTCCATGACGATCTGCACGTTCGGATCGAGCTTGATGTTTTTGTAGTTCTTGATCATGCCCTGCGTGAAGCGGTGTACCACCAGCACTTTGGGGGGCAGGTTGTTTTCACGAACGATGCGGCTCAGGAATCGAACGGCTTCGTTTACGTCGGCGGCATCGTAGCTACCGATCTTTGTACCGGGCCGGGCCCCCGTTTTCATCGAAAACTCAGGATCGATACCGAGGTGTACGAAGGGCAGCTTAAGGTATTTCTCCATGTACGCCATTTCGGGTCCCAGCTGGGCCAGGCCAATCTGGATGTCGAGGAACACGATGGCCTGATGCTCATTACCCCATTTAAGTACTTTTTTGATCGTACGGTCTGACATGCGCAGGCGGTACTTGCCGTCTTTGCCGGGCGCGCCCTGAGCCGAGGTCGCTACCAAATGCAGAGCGGGCTGGATTGGCGTGGCCGGATCGGCTTTCTGCCAGTTCTTTATTTCGTTGTCGAGCCGCTGCAGCATCTCCTCTTTAGGATACTTGCCAAGCACGCCCATTTTCTTCGAATGAGGGTTGCCGTAGTAAGCGAAGATGCGCTTTTTCGGCAGAATGGCACCGGTAGGCGCGTAGGTGAGCGAGTCGAGGGTGGAGTCGCCTGTGCTCACCGAGCCGTTGGGACGCTTGGCCGGCAGCGGTTTAAGGGCCGTAGCCGATGAATCGGCCGTGCCGGTCGAATCGGTGCCGGCCGTTTTGCCAGCGGTTTTCTTATCGGATGATTCGGTAGATGAGCAGCTGGTGAGCTGCCCCAGAAGGGCAATCGATAAAGCGACTATCGAGACGCGCATGGGGTAAAGTCGATAAATGAACAGGCTTCGTGGGGTCATAAAAAAGGGTGTGGCTCCGTCCGAAAGGAAACTACACCCCCACGATTTAGCTACAAGTATACAAGCAAACGACAAGCTTTCAAAGCGGTAGCTCGCCAAGTCCCTGCCGGATGATGGTAAAGTCGTCGTCGGTCGCATCGACAATCGTCGACGCCACGTTGCCGCCATACCCCCCGTCGATCACGATATCGACCAGGTGCGCGAACTTCTCGAAAATCAGTTCCGGATCGGTTGAGTATTCAATGACTTCGTCGTCGTCGCGGATCGAGGTCGTAATGATGGGGTTGCCCAGTTCGTGGACGATCTGACGCGGAATGGCGTTGTCGGGCACCCGAATACCCACCGTTTTTTTATTTGTATTGAGCAGCTTGGGGACTTTGCCGCTGGCTTCGAGCAGAAAGGTAAAGGGCCCCGGTAATACCCGCTTCATCAGTTTGAAGGCCTGATTGCTCACCCGGGCATAGTCGGCAATGTGGCTCAGATCGTAACAGATAAACGAAAAATCGTTTTTGGTCGGTTTGATGCCCTTGATGCGGGCGACCCGCTCTACCGCCCGGGCGTTATGGATATCGCACCCCATACCATAGACCGTATCGGTGGGGTAGATGATCACAGCCCCATCACGCAGGGCTTTTACAACCTGTTCGATCCGGCGCAGGTCGGGATTGTCGGGGTAAAGTTTAAGCAGTTCAGCAGCCATTGGTCAGGAGGGTATCGGGTGAGGGCAGACCCGCCAAACCGGTTCTGCCTGGCCTATACAACACCAAAGGTACGAAACCGGTTTGCCTAGCGGCCCCGCTGCCAGTGCCGATAACGCCGGTAAACCCCGTTGACCGGCAGGTGTACGTAGCTTAGACCCAGAAAGAGCCGGGTAACCAAGTCGGGCTGTTCGATGTTGGCAAGCAGCTGCCCGAAGCGCCGGGCCAGGTCGAACTGCTCGGCGTAGAACGCTTTCCGGACGAACCCCCGAATGCGGTCGGCCAGCGCGCGCCGTTCGTCAGGCGTGGCGCAACGGTCCAGGGCTCGCTGGCAGACGATCAGCGACGAAGCCAGCAGCGGATTGTTGCGCAGCAGCACCTGCCGGCCGAGTGAATCGCTGAGCCGGCGTTTATGGGTCAGCACTTCATCGAGGTAAGCGTAGTGGTAGGTGCGGGCCGAACGAACCCAGAAATCGAAATCCTCGAAAGCCAGCGATTCATCGTAGCCCCCCAGTTCGTTGAGCACATCCCGGCGCATCATCATGGTTGGGGTGCAAACGAAATGGCGATGGAGAATGTCGCGAAAGACGTTGCCCGACGGGACCCGCATACGGGCATGGCCCTGTTCGTCGATGGGGTAGTGGTAGCGCAGCAGCTGCCCCTGTGCGTCGATGTAGGCTGCGTTGGAAAAGACGACGGCGTAGGGGCCGGCCAGGCGTTCGAACAGTTCGGTCTGCTTGCGGATCCGGCTGGGTAACAGCACATCATCGGCGGCCAGATCAATCACATAGCGACCCTGGGCAAGGGCCAGTCCCTGATTAAAGGCCCGGTTCAGCCCCAAATTGGTCAGGTTTTTGAGGAAGCGCACGGCCGGGTGTTTTTCAGCGAACTGGCCGATCCGGAGGGCCGACTGATCGCTGCTGCCGTTGTCGATAACAATCAATTCAACGTTGGGGTAATCCTGATCAACGACCGACTGAAGCGCTTCGATCACGAAGGCTTCGTGGTTGTAGCTGGTACAGATTACGCTTACCCAGGGCTTGATCTGGTTGAGATACGGGCCCATTGGCAGCTGGTCGGCCCGGGCCGTAACAGAGTTCATACGAGTACGTGTTGTTTACAGGAAAAGCGCTCCGATTACATACAATCGCATTTATTCGCTTCCTGTCTACAAAAGTATAAATACTTAACGGGGCGGGGCGATCATTTTGAGCCAACGGTTTTACCGGAAAATCGCTCAACAACCTTGTCGTCAGGTGCCCCGACGCTGACCGCGCCGGGCAACCCAACGCGCCGGCCTACCGGCACGTTGCTGCTAATCAGACCCGACAGGCAGCCCTGCCGACCATCGTGCGCTGTTTTTTCTGGCACGGTTTTCGATAATTCCTCAGGCAATTACGGCCCACTGCTACTTCGGTAGCGTTTCGGCTGTGAGGTACTTACATTTATGGGTTAGGGTTCGCAAACGCCACTTCATCTATCGGAGGTGGCGTTTGTTGTTTTCGGCCGGGCCTGGTCGGGCTTTCCCGGGCCTTCATCGTAGAGCGAAACGTTCATCTCGAACCCCAGAATGAGCAACAGCGCAATCAGGTTAATCCAGATCATCAGTGCGATCAGGGTGCCGATCGATCCGTAAAGTTTGTTGTACGAACCAAAGTTTGAGACGTAGTAGGAGAAGCCCAGCGTGGTCAGCACGATCAGCAGCGAAGCCCCAACACTGCCGGGTGTGACAAATTTCCAGCGCATGTTGATATCGGGGCCGTAGCGATAGATAACCGAAACCGCGGCCACGAAAACGGCGAAAACGACCAGATACCGCCCCAGCGAAAGCAGGTACACAAACACGTCGTTGTTGAGGATGTTGAAGCGCAGCAGATAATCGCTGACAACCCCGCCTACGATCAGCACCACGATAGCCAGGATAAGCGAAAACGCTAACGTGAAAGTGAGCCCTACGGCTGTCAGCCGGATTTTAAAAAAACTCCGGCGGTCGGCTCTCGTGTGCGACGAGTTGAAGGCGTTCATCAGCGCCACAAGCCCGCTCGTGGCCGAGTAGAGGGCCAGCAGAAAACCCAGTGAGAGCACGTTGCCGCGCGGCCGGCTCACGATGTCGCGGATGGTTGTGTCGACCGAACTGAAGGTATTGCCCGGTAGAACGCGCCGGAAAAAGGCCATGATCCGATCGTCGAGGTGGTCGATCGGGATGTAGGGAATCAGGGTGAAGAGAAAAATAACGGTTGGGAAAACGGCCAGAATAAGACTGTAGGAAACCGATGCCGCCCGTTCGCTGGTATCGTTGTCGAGAATTTTCTTGCCCATGCTCGACAGAAACGCGTACCAGGACACCTTCGAGTCGAACGCGCGGTGGTCATACAGCCAGATGCGGGCCTTGCGAACCGACTCGATGGTCTTTAATTTTTCAAGCATAGGGATATCAGAACGTTACCGGATAAACCTATGGGGTAAAGAAAGGTTTAGCCGCGTCGACCAGTTCGGGCGGGGCCGCGCAGGGGCGACCGCTGTCGGAGCGGACAAAAACGAGGGTGGTGGTGCCGGTATTGAGTAACTGCCCGTGCTGATTGAAGATCTCGTACTGAAACAGCATCCGGGTTTTGGGCATTTGCGGTACCGTCACCCGCACAGTCAGCAGGTCGTCGTAGCGGGCCGGGCGCAGAAACCGGGTTGTCATGTCGTAGACCGGCATGCCAACGCCCTTGTCTTCCAGTTCTTTATAGTCGAGGCCGATAAAGCGCATCGTTTCGACGCGGCCGATTTCGTAAAAACGGGCATAGTTGCCGTAGTATACGATACCCATCTGGTCGGTATCGAAATAACGAACCCGCAGGTTCGTGACATCGTGAATAAGCATGGTTCGTGTTGACGAAAAAGCAAAGAAGACCAACCCGGGGGCTGGTCTTCTGGGTGTTATTTCATGATTTTCATTTTCGTGAGAGCCTGCTGGTAGAGCCGGGCGTTGGCCAGGTGTTCAGACAGGGTCTTCGAAAACGTGTGGTAGCCGTTGAAACGGGCGTCGACCACGAAATAGAGGTAATCGTGTTTTTCGGCGTTCAGCACGGCGTCGATGGTGGCCGGGGCAGGGAGGTTGATGGGACCCGGGGGCAGGCCGGCGTATCGGTAGGTGTTGTATGGCGAGTCGACGGTAAGCTGTTTGTTGAGCAGCCGCCGGATGGTGAAGTCGCGCAGGGCAAAGATGACCGTGGGGTCGGCTTCAAGTTTGATACTCCGCTGCAGCCGGTTGAGGTAAACCCCCGCTACCCGGGGCTGTTCGTCGCGCTTGTTGGTTTCGGCCGCCACGATCGAAGCCAGCACCTGCACCTGGGTCTGGGTCAGGCCCAGCGCTTTGGCTTTCGCCTGCCGGTCGGGGGTCCAGAATTTTTTGTATTCGGTACCCATCCGCTCTAGAAAAGCTTCGGGCTTGACAGTCCAGAAAAACTCGTAGGTATTGGGCAGAAACAAACACACGATGGTGGTGGTGTCGAAGCCGAAGCGCTCGCAGGTGGCGGGGTCGTTGAGCAGTTTGCCCAGAGCCGCGGGGCCAAACTCGAATTTACTGCCCAGTCGCTGAATCAGATCGCTTTTCTGGCGCATCGAATTGAACGTTACCGGCAGCGCATCCTGACTGCCGTTACGCAGTTTGACCAGCGCAGCCCGGTTGCCGGTTTTGGGTTCAATCTCGTAACGGCCCTCTTTCACGTGCTCCGGGTATTTCATGAGCTTGGCCAGAAACCGGAACGACATTTCATCATCGACCACCTTGTGGGCTTTCAGCGTATCCATGACCGACTCGAACGTAGAGCCACGCGGAATCAGGAGCGCAAATGTTTTGTCGTTTTCTTTCGCCTGGAGGTTCGGCGTCCGAAAAATCTGCCAGAAGTAAAATGTGAACGTAGTGAGCAGGATAGAAACGGTGAGGAAAAGACCAATTTTAAGGTTGCGCGACATAACCAGAGGACGTAAGGATGGACAACGGCGCCAGCCCGGTCGTCAGGTGACGGGAGGGTAGCCGTTGCGACGGCAAATTTAGGGCAATTTCGGCCAATCCGTGTGTCTGGCGTCGGCCAGTTCGGGCAGGAAGGGCGTTGGTTTTGGTCAAAGGCAGGCCGTGGGATTCACCGGGAAGCTGTATTTTTGGGTACTCATTCGTCCCGTATTCTTCTGAAAACAATCCAGATTCGTCATCCCTTCGGGCGATCCGCCCTCTACACGTTTTCGTTCTGGCTGCTGTGTGTCAGTAACTTCCTGTTCTCGGCAAGCTTCTCCATGATGATTCCGGAGCTGCCCGACTACCTGACCCGGCTGGGCGGCCGCGACTACGTGGGGCTCATCATTGCCCTGTTCACGCTGACAGCCGGCCTGTCGCGGCCGTTCAGCGGTAAAATCACCGATACGGTGGGGCGGGTGCCCGTCATGGCATTTGGTTCGGTGGTGTGTTTCGTCTGTGGCTTCCTGTATCCGTACCTGCTGACAGTGGGTGGGTTTCTGACGCTGCGGCTCATTCATGGCTTTTCAACGGGCACCAAACCGACTGCTACCTCGGCTTACGTGGCCGACGTGGTGCCGGCCGACCGGCGGGGCGAGGCCATGGGTATGCTGGGTCTCTTTACGGCTATGGGTATGTCGCTGGGGCCGGCTATCGGCAGCTGGCTGGCAACGTCATTCTCCATGAACGTTATGTTCTGGACATCATCGGCCTTTGCGCTGCTGTCGATTCTGATTCTGCTCCGGATGCCCGAAACGCTGGCGAATCCGCAGCCCTTTCGGTTTAATCTGTTCCGGCTGCGTCGGCACGAGCTATTCGAACGGCAGGCGCTGCCGCCGTTTATCGTGCTGCTGTTGCAGTCGTTTTCGTCGGGTGTTATCCTGACCCTCGTGTCGGGTCTGAGTACATCGCTGGGGATTGCCAACAAAGGGCTGTTCTTTACGGTCTACACGCTGGCCTCGCTGGCCGTGCGGCTGGTGTTCAGCCGCACCTCCGACCGCTATGGTCGGGTACCAGTGCTGCTGATATCGTCGGGGGTGCTGGCCCTGGCGATGGGGATGCTCATGCTGACCCACTCGACGGGCTGGTTCTGGACGGCGGCTGTACTCTATGGCATGGCGTCGGGCATGAATTCACCCACCATTCAGGCCTGGACCGCCGATCTAAGCGATGAAACAAGCCGGGGCAGGGCCATGGCCACCATGTACATTGCGCTCGAAGCGGGTATTGGCCTGGGCGCGTTGGGGTCGGGCTGGCTGCTCAATGGGCTTGGCGCCGAGCGGGGCGGCACCATGTCGTTTGGCGTTTCGGCGCTGCTGGCCATACTGGCCATTGTTCACCTGGCCCTGCGGCAGCGGCAACGGGCGACTCAGAGCTAGTTGTTCAGGGCTGGCGCAGCAGATAGCGGCTGGCAAACGAATCGCGTTTGCCCAGATACTGGCTGGCGTAGTCGGCCTTGGGATCGTGCGGGTCGGCCGTGAGGTGCGATAGGTCGGCCTCGTGCCGAATACGGGTCGCATTCAGGATGCTGCGGGGGATAGGTTTTGGAAACCGGAGGGCCCAGAGCGTAAAGCCAACCAGCCGAACCGGCATGAATAGGCCAACGGCCACCCAGCACGTCAGCAACAGGGCCGGCCACCGGACTGCCGGCCACCGGGATGCCGGCCACCGGGATGCCGGCCACCGGGATGCCGGCCACCGAAAATGGTCCTGATCCCGATGGCGCTGATCGAGCCATCCCAGCAGGCCCGCCAGCAGAGCCAGTTGAAACAGCCACTGCGCCGGAATGATAGTGCGCATGTAGAAATCATTGAACACCCCCACGTAGATTGAACTGAGCAACGCAATGGCTAGTGCCGACCGGCCAGCTAGGCGGGCCCACGGCCGCCCATCGGGCAGGTATCGACTCAGCCAGCACAGCAGTCCCGCCGGCAGGCCGTAGTTGAGCAGCAGATAACCCGCCTGCAACAGCCCGTCGGTTGGCGTTTGCCAGGCATCGGTTATGGGGCCGGCGTAGGCGATGGGCGTATGCGCCAGCAGATAACCGCCCAGCAAAAACAGCAGCAGCAACGCCGACGGGGTGTAGATGCGATGGAGCCAGGCAAGCGGTCGGAGGAGTACCGGGCAGTCGAGGACGGCCAGCAGCGCCAGCCCCAGCGCCACAAACGGCGACCACAGCAGCAGGGCCGTTCCGATAAAGAGCAGCCCCGCCGGGTGCTGACCGTTGGTTTGCCGGGTGCGCCACAGCCCCACGGCCAGCCAGCCCGGCAGTGCGTGTTGGGGCGTTTGCTGCAACTGGTCGATAAGGGGTACCGCCGAAAGGCTATGCTCCCAGCGTCCGCCACTGAAAAAATAGCGGGGCGGCACGTACTGGCTGTACTGGCTGGCCCGGCCCGCCAGTACAGCCTCCCACCAGGCGTTCCAGTTACCGTGGTGTTCGATGAACAGGGCTGGCCCGAACCGATACGGTATGTCGATACCGGCCAGCAACAGCAGCAGAGCCGCGGCCGGCAGGCGGTAGGGGGAGGGCGACAGCAGCCGGATGGCCCAGCGCAGTGCCAGGCCGATGCCGAGCAGCCCCCAGCCCGTCGAGACGAAATCGGCCAGCCGCAGGGGCAGTACTTTCATCAGGGCGGCCGTGGGCAGGTAGTAGGCCACGTAATAACACAGCCAGGGCGTGGCGGCCCGTTGCGGATTGGCATAGCGAACGGGCCAGGGCTGACGAATTAAATCATTGAAAAGCAGATTATGCTTATCATAGTCACTGAGCTGACCGACCCAGGCGCCTATACCGCTTATGCCCGTAAAGAACAGTGTAGCGGACAGCCAGGCCAATCGTTCGGGATGCGTCAGCGGGCGATCGGGTGCCGGCAGGGCCTCGGCCTCGCGACACAGGAGCCAGACCCCACCACACAGCAGGAGCAGGGCCGGCAGGGCCAGCACGGGGCGGAACCAGGTGCCTGCAAAGAGCAGTACAGGTGTGAAGAGATAACCGATGGTGAGGGTCGACAGGCGGTCAGCGCGCATAAAACCGGGCCCGCCAGAACGGGCTTAACGGGTGTAAATCCGGCAAAGACCCGGCCACATCCCACCAGACGCACAGCGATTTCAAAAAACTAATTCTCATGGATAGACAAACTGATCTGGAGCCCGGTATTCGCCCCCTGGTCGAAGCCCTTAATGCAACCGGTATTGTACAGACCTTTTCCAGCTGTGAAGGGCATTATAGCACTCAGGAACAGCGACTTGTTGATCGCAATCTGGCGTATGTACAGTTCGTGCCGGCCCCCGGATATGAGACTGGCAAGGTTGTTGTTAACCTGCTGAAAAAATTGCTCGAGGGGTTCAAAGCCGCTCATGGGCTACTGCCGGTAACGGTAACTGGATACCTTCGTTTTACCCCCGTAGACACTAATGAAACCGATGAAACCTACGTGCTGGAACTTCGCCCCTTTAACCGATTTGATCCGCCGGATCAGAAACGAGTGGATACCGACCGGGCCGTTGCTCAGCTGGTTACCGTGCTGACCAGACTGGTGGCAGCCGGGGCAATCTGAACCGATGGCCAACTCGATTACGGAGGCTGGATTCGGCCTGCGACTTACATCAGCAAAGCGGGTACCGGTTCACTCTCGTCAGCACCGATCGCCTGGCTGCTCTTATCGTCAAAAACAGTGCTCACTGCCCAAGGTTTACAACCCAATTCAACCGCTCTTACCAATCTGTGTATGTTAACTGCCATACCTTCTGCTGAAGCCAACCGGCTGGCTGCGCTGGCTAGTTATGGTATTCTGGATACCGAGCCTGAAGACGATTTTGACTCGATTGCCCAGATTGCTGCGCATGTATGCGAGGCACCCCTGTCGCAAATCAATTTCCTGACCGACGAGTGGCAGTGGTCTAAAGCATCGCACGGGGGGCTGGGCTGGCAAACCCTGCCGCGACACCTTACCTTCTGTAATTACGCGATTAAGCATCCCAGCGAGGTGCTGATTGTGCCCGACACACGGGCCGACGCTCGTTTTCAGCAGTTGCCTCTGGTCACCGGCGAAGCTAATCTGCAGTTCTACGCGGGCGTTGCCCTGGTCGACGATGAGGGTTATGTGCTGGGTACGCTCTGTGTGGCCGATCATGAGCCCCGGCAGCTATCGGAAAAGCAGGCGGGCCTGCTCAAATCGCTGGCCCGCCAGGTGGTCTCGCTGTTGCAGCTGCGCCGGAACCGCATGCGGCTCGAAAAAGCCGGACAACGGCTCCATACCCTGAACACCGAGATGCAGGACCGCAACCAGATGCTCAAAACTGTGGTCGATACCTGTGCGGTGGGACTGGTGCTCTGGCAGGCCATTCGCGAACAGGGACGCATTGTCGACTTCCGCTTCGATTTTACCAATCCGCAGAACGCCTACATCGTTGGGCTTTCGCAGGAACACATGACGGGCCGGTTGCTCAAAAGCCCCCAGGCAGACACGCTACCCCGTTTTTTCTTCGAACGGCTGGTCGAGGTGGTCGAAACGCGCCGGGCGCAGCGATTTTACCAGCACTACCTACGCGCTGATCAGCGCCTGGTGTGGGGCGATGTAACGCTGACACCCTGTGGCGATGGCGTGCTGCTGACCTGCCAGGACATAACAAACCTGAAAGAAACGGAAGAGCAGCTTCGGCAGTCGACGGCCGATCTGAACCGGCTGGTGGCCGAGCGGACAGCCGAAATCTACCAGCTTTCGGCCCTGCAGCATGCCATTTTGCACTATGCCGGCATGGCCATCGTGTCGACCAATGCGCTGGGCCAGATCGAGACAGTCAATCCGGCTGCCGAACGGCTGGTGGGTTATCAAAGCCATGAACTTATGGGGCGGTGCTGCCACGATATGCTTCATCCGGTGCTGCTCGATCAGCAGTTTGACGAGCAGGAAACCTACTACGAGGAGCTGATCAACGACCCCATACAAGGCAAGAACAGCGAATGCTGTCTGAAAACAAAAGATGGTCGGGAGGTGCCGGTTCTCCTGACCAGTACTGCGATTCTGGATGAATTGGGGGATGTGTCGGGGTATGTGCACATTGCCATCGACATTACCCGGCAAAAAGAAGTTGAACGGGTGCTGCAGCAGTCGTTGCAGCGCGAGCAGGATCTGAACCGGATGAAATCGCAGTTTGTGCGAACAGCCTCCCACGAGTTTCGCACCCCGCTGGCTACCATACAGTCGAGCGTCGAACTGATCAAACTATACCTCGAAAAGCCGCTGGCTGAATCGGCCGTAGCCATTCAGCGCCATGTGGGTATTATTGAAAAACAGATCGTTAATTACAGCGAACTGTTGTCGGATGTGCTGACGATGGGCCGGGTCGAGGCAGGGCGTATTGCCTTCAACCCTAAACCCGTGCAGCTACTGGCGCTGGTCAGCGATGTGATCAGCATGCACTACACCGATCGGGCCGACGGCCGAACGGTAGACGTGGAGGTGGTTGGAACACCCTATGAACTGTCGCTCGATACAACGCTCATCAAACACGTGCTGGTTAACCTGCTTTCCAACGCCATGAAGTTTTCGGCCCACAACCCCCAGCTCCGGATCACCTTCGGTGAAGAGGCCTTGACCGCCGACGTTATTGACCAGGGCATCGGAATTCCGGCCGATGATATGGCCCAGTTGTTCGAGTCCTTTTTCCGGGCACGCAACACCATTAACATACAGGGGTCGGGTTTAGGTCTGGTTATTGCCCGCGAATTTGTAATGTTACACGGGGGAGACTTACAGATCAGGAGTCAGGAGGGCGTTGGCACTACCTCCACCATTACGTTGCCCCTGTAGACGCAGGCTGTCCACCCAAACAGACGTTAACCTATTAAGACTATGGCTACACAATTATTAGTAATCGAAGATGATCTCCAGATCCAGGAGAATGTGGCAGAATTGCTGACCCTGAAGGGATACACGGTTGCCACGGCATCCAATGGTCACGAAGGGGTAATGCAGGCCCTGCTACACCGGCCCGACCTGATCCTGTGTGATGTGATGATGCCTAAAATGGATGGCTACCAGGTGCTGGGCATGATTCGTAACAACCGCGCCCTGGCCACGGTACCGTTTATTTTTCTGACGGCCAAGGCCGACCTGGTCGATTTACGGCAGGGCATGGTATTGGGCGCCGATGATTACCTGACCAAGCCGTTTACCAGCAGCGACCTGCTGAAGGCCATCGACACCCGGCTCGAGCAGGAAAAACGGCGGGCACTCGATATGCAGTCGCAGCTCGAAAAGCAGTGGTACCAGCTCGGTCGGCTGTCGGCCCACGAATACAATACGGCCCTGAGCGGTATTGTCGGGTTTGCCCAGCTGCTGCGCGATTTCCACCAGAGCTTCGCACAGGCCGAACTCCAGAATATGCTGAGTATGATTCTGGCCAGTAGCCTGCGGCTGAAACGGACGCTCGACAACAGTCGCCTGGCCAACGATCTGATGATGCCGTCGGCAACCGTAGCTGGGGGCAGTGCGCTACTGTCGGAAAAAACGGTCGGGTGCACGCTGGAAACTATTAAGCCTCGCTATGAAGAGGTTATCCAGACCAGCCTGGACATCCTGCCGGCGCAGCTGAACATCAATGCCGAAAACCTGGCCAAAATCCTCGAGGAGCTGCTCGACAACGCGGTCAAGTTCTCGCTGGAGCCGGCGCACATTGGCATCTCAGGGCGCCATGAGGATGCGGGCTACGCGTTGCGTATCAGCAACCAGGGCCGCTATTTTGCTCCCGAACACCTGACCGCCATTGCGCCCTACACGCAGTTCGACCGGGAGGTTTTCGAGCAGCAGGGGGCGGGGCTGGGGCTGTATATCGTCAAACGCCTGACCGAACTCTACGGCGGCCGGTTATTTATCGACGATCAGGGTACTGGCCAGACCACGGTTGGTGTGTGGTTGCCCCTGGCCACCGAAGCGGCCAGCAACTGACCCCGGTGGGGGACAGCCGGCTGGCCGCTTCGGCCCTTCGGGCTGACGGGGGGGCGTTACAGGATAAACTGACTCAGATCCCGATTCTGCACCAGTCCGTCCAGTTTTTGGCCCACCAGTTCTTTCGTTACCACAACCTGCGCATTGGCGCCGATCACGTCGGGGATATCGAACATAAAGTCGTTCATCAGGTGACTCAGCACCGTCTGGAGCCGGCGGGCGCCGATGTTCTCGACTTCGCTGTTGACGGCAAAGGCAATGCGGGCCAGTTCGCGCAACGAATCGTCGTTGAAGGTCAGCGATACGCCTTCGGCCTGCAGCATGGCTACATACTGCTTGGTCAGCGCGTTCTTCGGCTCTTTCAGAATCTGATAGAAATCATCCTCCGATAAACTCTGCAGCTCCACCCGAATCGGGAAACGGCCCTGTAATTCCGGAATCAGGTCGCTTGGTTTGGCCACGTGAAAGGCACCGGCGGCAATGAACAGGATGTGGTCGGTATGGATGATACCGTATTTGGTGTTGACGGCGCTACCTTCCACAATGGGCAGCAGATCGCGCTGAACGCCCTCACGGCTCACATCGGGGCCACCGCCGTTGCCGCTGCGGGCCGACGCCACTTTATCGATTTCGTCGATAAAAATGATCCCGGCGTCGGCCGCTTTCCGAATGGCCTCCTCTTTCACTTCATCCATGTCGATCAGCTTGGCGGCTTCTTCCTCGAGCAGGATGGTGCGCGCTTCGGCAATCGTTACTTTGCGTTTCCGGCCTTTCTTGGGCATCATGTTGCCGATCATGTCCTGAATGTTCATCATCGACATATCGTCGATACCGCCCCCCATAAAGCCGATGTTAGGCGTTTGCGCCTGCTGCACGTCGATATCGATTTTGCGATCGTCTAGCTCTCCGGAGCGGATTTTTTCGCGGAAGCGTTCGCGGGTCCGCTCGTTGAGTTCGCTGTCGGCCTGATTGTCGGGGTTGAAGCCCACCGCGCCCGGCGTCGACTTGACGGGTGGAATCAGAATATCGAGAATGGCATCTTCGACAAGCTGCTGGGCCTGCACCTTCACGGTTTCCTTCTTGGCCGACCGCACCATGTTGACCGCCTGTTCGACCAGGTCGCGCACCATGCTCTCCACATCGCGGCCCACGTAGCCTACTTCGGTAAATTTGGACGCTTCGACCTTGATAAAGGGCGCATCGGCGATTTTGGCCAGCCGCCGGGCAATCTCGGTTTTACCAACACCCGTGGCACCGATCATCAGAATATTGTTCGGGGTTATCTCGCGCTGCATGTCGGCCGGGCTGTTCATCCGACGCCACCGGTTCCGCAGGGCAATGGCTACGTTCCGCTTGGCGTCGTGCTGGCCAATAATGTACTGATCGAGTTCGGCAACGATCTGCCGGGGGGTAAGGTCTTTGAGTAACTGGGTCATTGACACAAATAGGAGCGTAGAAAAGCGCTCACCCCTGAGAAACGCAGGAAACCGAAAAATGTGCCACGGTGAAGGGGTAAATTTGGGTTTCAGCCGTTGATCGTTAAAGGACGCGCACCGCCTGCTTTAGTACTCAGTTATCAATTCTGCCCCGCATGTACCTAAGTCGATTCCTCGTTTTATGGCTGTGTATCACCACCGCCCGCGCCCAGTCTCCCGTTAGTCTGATTCCGCAACCCGTCAGCGTGCAGACCCGAACCGGCGCCTATACGCTCACAAAAAAGACCACCATTCAGTACAACAAACCCGACGGGCAGGCCGTGGCCAGCTGGCTGGGACAGCGACTAAGCAAGCCGACCAACTTTGCCCTGACGGCCAGTCCGGGCACGTCGGGAACCATTCAGCTCAACCTGACGGGCACGCCCGACGCGCAGCTGGGTGAGGAAGGCTATACGCTCAACAGCTCCCCGAAGGGTGTCGTCATAACGGCCAACAAACCCGCCGGTTTGTTCTACGGCATGCAGACCCTGCTGCAGCTGCTGCCCAAAGAAATCGAAAATCCCACGGCCGTACAGGCCCCCCGGACCTGGACACTACCCGCCGTTTCCATTGTCGATTACCCGCGCTTCGGCTGGCGGGGCGTGATGCTCGACGTGAGCCGCCACTTCTTTACCAAAGCAGCGGTGAAACAATACATCGACGAGCTGGCCCGGTTTAAGTTCAATACCTTTCACTGGCATCTGACCGATGACAACGGCTGGCGAATCGAAATCAAGTCGCTGCCCAGGCTCACCGAGGTGGGGGCGTGGCGGGTAGACCGGGCCGGTCACTTCGGCAACCGGGCCGACCCTAAACCCGGTGAAAAGGCTACTTACGGGGGCTTCTACACCCAGGATGATATTCGGGAGGTGGTGGCTTACGCGCAGGCCCGAAACGTAACCATCGTACCCGAAATCGACGTGCCCGGCCACAGCATGGCCGCGCTGGCGGCTTACCCCACCCTCAGCTGCACCAAAGCGCCCGTATCGGTCGATCCCGGTACGGAGTTCTCCGAGTGGTACGGCAACGGCACGTTTAAAATGAACGTCGAAAATACCCTCAACCCGTCGGATGAGCAGGTGTATGACTTTCTGGACAAGGTATTTACCGAAGTGGCCGCGCTCTTTCCCAACCCCTACATCCACGTGGGGGGCGACGAGTGCTACAAAGGCTACTGGGCGCAGGACCCGGGCTGTCAGGCGCTGATGAAAAAACTAAACATCCGGCACGTCGAAGACCTGCAGGGGTATTTCATGGGGCGGGTGGAGAAAATCCTGACGGCGAAGGGTAAGAAGCTACTGGGCTGGGATGAAATTCTGGAAGGCGGTATCTCGTCCGGGGCTACCGTGATGAGCTGGCGGGGTATCAAAGGAGGGATCGAAGCCGCTCAGCAGGGGCACAACGTGGTTATGACCCCCTCGACCTTCGCTTACCTGGATTACAACCAGGGCGACCCGTCCGTCGATCCGCCGATTTACGCGGCCCTGCGTACGCGCAAGAGTTACAGTTATGAGCCTGTGCCCGACGGCGTCGACGCAAAATATATTCTGGGCGGCCAGGGTAACCTCTGGACCGAGCAGGTGCCAACCCTACGCTACGCCCAGTATATGACCTACCCGCGGGCCTGGGCGCTATCGGAAGTGTACTGGTCGCCGAAAGAAACGAAAAACTGGCCGGGCTTCGTCAAACGCCTGGAAAACCAGTTCGACCGGGCCGATGTGGCGCAGATCAACTACTCGAAAGCGATTTACGACGCCATCGTCAAAACAACCCTGGTCGACGGCAAACTGCGGCTGGAACTGGAGAGCGAAGCGCCGGGGCTGGCTATTTATTACAGCACCGACGATACCATGCCCGATCAGTTTTCGACGCTCTATACCCAACCCGTCGAGTTGCCCGACGGACCTGTCACGCTGCGGGTAATTACGTACCGAAACGGCAAACCCATCGGGCATCTGATCACCCTGTCGCGCGATGAGCTGCAGAAACGGGCCGGGCGCTCCTAGCGTCGGACCAAGCCTGATCCTGTGAAGAAGCCCGACCTGCCTGGCAGGTCGGGCTTCCTGGTTAGTGCAGCAGCCGGTCCAGGTCGACGCGAAGGGAAAGCTGGCTGGTGCCCGCCGTCGGAATCGACGTGAACCGGCCGTAGGTGAGCTGAAACCCGCTGGCCTGTACCGATGCCCCGAAGCTAAAGCCTGCCCCCCCCGATGTCAGTCTGCCCTCGGCCCGTTTCTGGTGATTATACCCGAGCAGCAGGTTGACATGGCGGTGAAGCAGCAGTTCAACCCCAATACTCAGGTGCCGGGCCAGTTTCTCGGCCGTACTGATGGGCTGCGGAATTGGGTTGCCGCTCAGATCGTAGCGAACGTTTAGGGCGGGGTCGTTGTAGCTAATGTCGAACTGGTGGAGGTGGTGGGCCGTCAGGGTCAGCCGGAGGGGGGCATATTGTGGTTTGAGGGTAAAGCCAGCCTGCAGGTCGAAGGGCAGCTCGGCGTCGGCCGGGCCATAATTACGAAACAGGTAGCCTACGTTTTTGGCCGTCAGCCCCACCGTAAACTGGCGTTTGGGATGCCGCCAGATACCGCCCAGATCGGCCAGGAGCCCGAAGGCTGAGTAACTCTCAATGCTTGACCCTACCGCCTTGACCGTGGCTCCCAGCGTGAAGTTGCCTTCGGTGCGGGCGTGGGTCAGGCCCAGGGCGTAATCGTTGGCCGAAAATGTGCCGAGCGAATTGCCAGTCGGGTCGGTCAGGTCCAGCTGTCCGTAGGTCAGGTACTGCAGGCCCACGGCCCACCGGCCCCGGCTCTTTATGGGCAACCCGTACTGCAGCGTGTAGTATTTGGCTGCAGCCAGGTACGGCATCAGGCTGATGGCCAGCTGGTTGGTGGCCATCGAGTCGGCCAGGGCGGGGTTGTTCTGGTAGTAGGGAGCAGCCGGCTGGGTAGCCGTGGCTGTCTGCCCGCCGAGGGCCGCCACCCGGGCGTGGGTGGGCAGGTCGAGAAATGAAAAGATGCGTTGCCCGCCCAAGGGCTGGGCTACCCCGGTTGCTCCGCCGAGCAGGGAGCCAAGTAGAAAGCAGAAACAGACGCGGGCGTTCAACCGAAGAGCAGGGGTTAGTTGCTGCAAAGAAACGCTATTTCTCCATTCGTAGCGGCCAGGTCGGGGCCCGAACCGCTGTCGCTAGAGCCGGTAGCCGAGCTTTATGCCGAGGGCCAGACTCGGAATCGTTCCCTCGCGCTGGTTGAAGGTGCTGATCTCGAACAGCTTGTCGTTGGTGTAATAAATCGTGCCGGGGGGCGTGTCGCGCCGGATAAACCGGGTGCGGGCGCCGAGACCCACATACAGATCGCCCACGAGCCGCCCGTTGGCCGATAGGGAAAACTGCCGACCCACCTTGAGGTGACCGCCCCAGGTAAATTTCTGGGCGTGCTGGGTCGTGTACTGGTAATACTGACAGTTGCCCGTGGCGCAGCCCACGCCTACGGTCACAGCCTCCAGCCCGTCGATTTTCTTGTAAAATCCGTCCAGGGCCAGGTAGAGGCCCGATCCGGGGGCGGTGGGATGAACGTAGTAGCGGTACTCGGCCCGTCCGCGCCAGACATCGCGGGTCTGGTAGCGGTTTCCCTGCGTCTGCCCGGCCAGGTTGATACCCAGCCAGCCAAAACCCGCTTCGACCTGCACCGCGTGGTGGTCGCCCAGGAGCCGCTCGGCTCCGAGCGACACCGTGTTGTCGATATCGAGCAGGCTTAGAAACGGAAATTTCAATACCCAGCGCCGGTCGGGCTGGCGGGGTATGTCGGGGGGGGAGACCGCCGGCTGCGCCCCGGCAGTGGCGGCTGTCAGGAGCAGGCCTCCCAGCAGAAACCGGTAACGCGTGCGGCTCATGGCGTCAGGGAGATTTTGCTCAGCAGTTTCAGCTGGGTCGGGTCGGCATAACTGTATTGATACACCCCGTCGGGGCCAGTCACGATCAGTACGTTGCTCAGTGGGATCACATCGTAGCTTTTTACATCGGTAAGGTACTGCACGGTTTTGGCGTCGAGCGGATTGCTGATGTCCATGATCCGCAGCCCTTTGTCGCCTTCGCCCACAAACAGCGTCGTGCCATATACCCCCAGGCCATGCGGACTCGTCATGGGGTAGCTTTTGACTAGTTTGGGCTGCTCGATGGTGGAGATATCGATGATGTCGAGGCTGCTGGGCCCCTGGCTACGACAGGTGGTGCCACTGCGCAGCGTCACGTAGGCATAGGAACCCTGTACCACCACCGGGTCGCAGCTCAGCATGTGGCTGTAGTACCCAACCTGTTTGGGCGCACTTGGCTGGGCCAGACTAAGGATGAACATACCCGTGCGGGTGCCGACAAACAAGTGCTGGCCGTAGGGGAACAGGGTTTCGAGGCCCAGGCCAAGTTGTTGTTTAGGCCCCTGAACAGGGGTGCCCGTGCGCAGATCATAGGTCTGCAGGTACTGATCGCTCAGGGTGTAGAGCGTAGTGCCGGCCAGGGTAAAGCGGGCTGTTGAGCCGCCCACGCCGTTGCCGGGGGTGGGCGAATCACTCTTGCCGCAGCTCAGCAAACCCGTCAGCAGCAACAGGGTAACGAATCGGTTCATAGGATCAGGACGAATGGGAGCGGGGTAGCCACCGGTGAACACCTAGCGAAAACACTGGGGATTGTCGACCGGGGCTTTTTCCCAGCCAACCACGACGCCCTGACTGGGGTCGGGACAGGCAAAGCGGATGTTGGTCAGGTCCGGAAAGTTCTGTTGCTGAAAAACCGACGCGAGCCGATTCACCAGCCGGGGCTGGCGCGGATTGGTGAGGCTGATCGTAACCAGATCGGTTGTGTTGTCGGCGTAGAGCAACGAATCGCGCACGGCCATCTCCTGATTGCCGGGAATGCTGATGAACGACAGCTGAACCGGGTTGGCCGGGTCGCGGTTGTCGACCACGTGAATACCCGTGCCGATGTCGTTGATCAGCAGGTACTGGTCTTTAACGTAGATCTTGCCCACCTTGCGATAAGGCTGGGGACCCAGGGTCTGGATGGTACGGACGGTGGCGGCCGACGCGTAGATGGGGCGGTAGGTATCCGAATCCAGGGCGGGCGTCGGGGGATAAGGTTTCCAGCAACCGTCGAGGGTCAGCAGAGACAGAAACGCGAGGCTGTATCGGATTGGGCTGCGCATACGGTGTGGGTTTTGTCCAATGTCGATACAAAAACAATCCAACTGGTTGGAATCGGCAAGAAAAATTAACTTTGTCGACACGAGCAATTCCGCAACCCCACAATATGCTTACCGACTCATCAACGACTGTATCGTCTGCCGATCACCACAAACTATCGAAAACCGAAATTCTGGCCCAGAAAAACGCCGAAGCCGCGCTCGGTGGCGGCCAGAAACGCATTGATGCCCAGCACGCCAAGGGCAAGCTGACGGCCCGCGAACGCATCGCCCTGCTCGTAGACGAGGGCTCGTTTGAGGAGATTGGTAAATTCGTCATGCACCGCACCCGCGATTTTGGTCTCGACAAGGAACACTACCTGGGCGATGGCGTCGTGACGGGCTACGGTACCGTCGACGGCCGGCTGGTTTACGTGTTTGCGCAGGACTTTACCGTTTTTGGCGGAGCCCTGTCGGAAACGCACGCCGAAAAAATCTGCAAGCTCATGGACCTGGCCATGCAGAACGGGGCGCCCATCATCGGTCTCAACGATTCGGGCGGAGCCCGGATTCAGGAGGGGGTGCTATCGCTGGCCGGATACGCCGATATTTTCTACCGCAACACCAAAGCGTCGGGCGTTATCCCGCAGCTTTCGGCCATCATGGGTCCCTGCGCCGGGGGCGCCGTGTATAGCCCCGCCATCACCGACTTTATTTTCATGGTCGAAAACACGAGCTATATGTTCGTGACGGGGCCCAACGTAGTCAAAACGGTGACCCACGAAGAAGTAACGGCCGAAGAACTGGGAGGTGCCAGTACGCACAGCACCAAATCGGGCGTTACGCATTTTGCCTGCGCCAACGAACTGGCCTGTATTCAGCAGCTCAAGCAGCTGCTGAGCTACGTACCCCAGAACTGCGAAGACACCACGCCCCTGTTGCCCTACGAACCGGCCGATGAAACGCGGCCGGCGCTGAATACTATCATTCCCGATAACCCGAACCAGCCCTACGACATGCGCGAGGTAATCGACGAACTGGTCGATGCGGGTTCGTTCATGGAAGTGCATAAAAACTACGCCGAGAACATTGTCGTCGGCTTTGCCCGCATCGGTGGGCGCAGCATCGGGGTGGTGGGCAACCAGCCCGCCGTGCTGGCCGGCGTACTCGACTCCAATTCGAGCACCAAAGCGGCCCGTTTCGTACGCTTCTGCGACAGTTTCAACATTCCGCTGCTGGTGCTCGAAGACGTGCCCGGCTTTCTGCCGGGTACCGATCAGGAGTGGAATGGCATCATCAGCAACGGTGCCAAGCTGCTGTATGCCTTCTGCGAGGCCACCGTACCCCGCGTAACGGTGATTACCCGCAAAGCCTACGGCGGGGCTTACGACGTGATGAACTCCAAACACATCGGCGCCGATCTGAACTACGCCTGGCCTACGGCCGAAATTGCGGTGATGGGGGCCAGCGGAGCCGCCGAGATTATTTTCAAGCGAGAAATTGCCGAGGCCGAAGACCCGCAGGCCAAGCTGCAGGAAAAAGTGCTCGACTACACCGAGAAATTTGCCAACCCCTACCGGGCGGCACACCGCGGCTACATCGACGAAGTAATCATGCCCGACGAAACCCGGCGCAAGCTTATCCGCGCGTTCGGTATGCTCGAGAACAAGGTGGCTACCATGCCCCGCAAGAAACACGGTAATATTCCGCTCTAAATTCGTCGGCCGGCTTTTTTCAAACGGGCTCACCAATCAATTGACCTGATAATGGGTTGATGGATTGGTGAGCCTTTGCATAGCGAGGGGAGCCACTGACCTTACTTACCTACCTATGCGTTATGATGCCGTTGTTGTTGGGTCGGGGCCCAACGGGCTCAGTGCCGCCATCACGCTGCAGCGGGCGGGCCTGGCGGTGCTGGTGCTCGAAGCCAAAGACACTATCGGGGGCGGTACCCGGTCGGCCGAACTGACCCAGCCGGGTTTCGTGCACGACATCTGCTCGGCTATTCATCCGCTGGCCGTGGGATCGCCGTTTTTTCAGTCGCTGCCCCTGGCCGATTTTGGCCTGCAGTTCGTGGTGCCACCCGTGGCGGCCGCCCATCCGCTCGACGGGGGTGTGGCGGCTGCCCTGCAGGGGGACGTGGCCGACACGGCCCGCCACTTCGGGCCCGATGCCGAGGCTTACCGCGACCTGATGGAGCCGATCGTGGCCCGATGGCCCACGCTGGCGCCCGACGTGCTGGGGCCGCTGCGCTACCCCAGGCACCCGATCGATATGGCCCTGTTCGGGCTCAAAGCCCTGCCGCCCGTTACGGTGCTGGCGCGTCGTTTCAAAACCGAACAGGTCAGGGGGCTGTTTGCCGGCATGTCGGCCCACGCCATTCAACCCCTGACCAACCTGACTACGTCGGCCATTGCGCTGGTGCTCATGGCGGCCGGGCACCGGCACGGCTGGCCCGTTCCGATCGGCGGGTCGCAGGCCATTGCCAACGCGCTGGGCGGGTATTTTCAATCGCTGGGCGGTACGATTGAAACGGGGCGGCTGGTGCGGTCGATGGCCGATATACCCGAGGCCCGGGCGGTGCTGTTCGACCTGACCCCCAAACAGCTACTGGCCATTGCCGGCGACCGGCTGTCGGGGCTCTACCGCAGCCGGCTGAGCCGGTACCGTTACGGCTACGGCGTTTTCAAGATCGACTGGGCGCTCGATGGCCCCATTCCGTTTACGGCTCCGGTGGCGCGGCAGGCCGGCACGGTACATTTGGGGGGGACCCTGGCCGAGATCCGGGCCGCCGAGCAGGCCGTTGCCGACGGGCAACACCCCGACCGCCCCTATGTGCTGCTGGCACAGCAAAGTCAGTTCGACGCCAGCCGCGCCCCGGCCGGCAAGCACACGGCCTGGGCGTACTGCCACGTACCCAACGGCTCCACGCTGGATCAGACGGCGGTGATCGAGCAGCAGATCGAGCGGTTTGCGCCCGGTTTCCGCGATCGGATTCTGGCGCGGCATACCATGAATACCGTAGCGATGGAAGCCTATAATCCCAACTACGTAGGGGGCGATATCAACGGCGGCATTATCGACCTGGGGCAGCTCTTCACGCGGCCCATCGCGACCCTCTCGCCCTACGCTACCTCGGCGCCGGGTATCTATTTCTGTTCGTCGTCGACCCCGCCGGGTGGGGGCGTTCATGGGATGTGTGGCTACCACGCAGCCCGCAACGTGCTGGCCGATGTGTTCAGACGACCCATACCCATCCATTTATCAAACGGTTGAGCGAACGGATGGGGCGCTTGATGGCTGGTCAACTTACTGTGGATCAGTTGGTAGCGTATGGGTTGGGCTCACGGCTAAACCGCCTTTTTGCGCCAAAAAGCGGGTGTTTCCGGCCGCTCAGCCCGGGTTCCATACCATTTGTCGAAACAACCGTTACAATGGCCGAACGTACCGTCTAAAGGGTACAAAAGTCAGGCGGCTGAAGGGCTCTGATGCCTTGTTAACGCATTGATAATGGGTCATATAGGCCCTGCCCGGCCCGCCGAACCGACTTTGTGCCACTAACGCCAAACTACCCGATCCGAATCTATGAAAGCGTCTACAGCCTACCGTATCTACATTGTTGAAGATGACCTCTGGTATGGTGAATTACTGAGTTATCATTTGTCGATGAACCCGGATTATGAACTGCACCGGTTTTCGACGGCAAAAGACTGCCTGAAGGCAATTGCGACCAAACCCCCTCACCTGATCACACTCGATTACAGCCTGCCCGACGCCAATGGGGGCGAGCTGCTGCGCCGGATCCGCACCCAGTTGCCCGAGGTGCCGGTTATCGTAATCAGTGGCCAGAACGACGTTGAAACGGCAGTGCAGCTGTTGCGGTCGGGTGCCCAGGAGTATCTGGTGAAAGACGACCGGACCCGCGATCTGCTCTGGAAAGCCATACTGACCATCCGGGATCGGGGGCAGGCGCAACCGGTTGTGAGCCTGCCTCCGGCAGCCGTTCCCTCCAGCCCGGCATCGAAGGCGGGCGAACAGACGGGCCAGCGGGCCGTTCAGGCCCTTATCAAAGGCAGTAGCCCTGCCCTCGAGCCCGTGTTTTCGATGGTGGAAAAAGCCGTCCGGACGGCCATCAATGTGACTATCACCGGCGAAACCGGGACGGGCAAGGAGTTGGTGAGCCAGGCCATTCACCAGCTGTCGGATCGGAAACACAAACCCTTCGTGGCGGTGAACGTCGGCGCCATCCCGCGCGAGCTGGCCGAGAGCGAATTGTTCGGACACGAAAAGGGGGCCTTTACCGGGGCCCAAAACCGGAAGATCGGCCGCTTCGAAGAGGCCAATGGCGGTACCTTGTTTCTGGATGAGATTGCTGAGCTGGACCTGAATCTGCAAACCAAACTGTTGCGGGTGCTGCAGGAACGCGAACTGGTGCGGGTAGGGGGCAACGAGAAAGTCAGACTCGACATTCGGCTGGTGACGGCCTCCCACAAAAACCTGCTCGAGGAAGTGCGGCAGGGGCGTTTCCGCGAAGATCTGTACTACCGGCTGCTGGGGCTTCCCATTGCGCTGCCCCCCCTCCGCGACCGGAAAGGGGATATTCTGCTGCTGGCCACCCATTTCCAGACGGAGTTCTGCCGCGACAACAATCTGCCCGTCCGGCCCCTGTCGAAGGCGGCTGCCCAGCGGCTGCAGCAGTACCGCTTTCCGGGCAACGTTCGGGAGCTTAAAGCACTGATGCAGCTGGCGGCTGTGCTGGCCGAGGGCACCGAGATTCAGGCCGACGATCTGCTGTTCAGCCCCATTGCACCCACCCAGGAGCAGCCAGCCAGCGATCCACGCACCCTGCGCGACTACACGCTCGACATCATTGCCAGTCACATGCGTCAGTTCAACAACAACGTGGGACTGGTGGCCAGCAAGCTCGACATTGGCCGCTCGTCGATCTACAAGCTGATGCAACAAAACGAGCTGACCGGGGTATAACCCCCGGATCGGCGTCGATCAACCCCATAACCGGCTGCTGGACGGACTATCCAACTATACACGTGCCTCCGGCCAGCAGCCGGGGGCACGCTTTGTTTCGGACTACTGGTGTGTCGACACGGGAGGGGTAACGGGGTCTCGGAGCACGGGCTGCTGGCTGGGCAGCACCACGCCGAACAGACTGCCTTCGTTGACCTGCGACTCGGCGAATATGAGGCCGTTGTGGCCGTGGGCGATGCGTCGGCAGAGGGCCAGCCCAATGCCCGACCCGGCGTAGGAACTGCTGGGATTGAGCCGCTTGAACACGTCGAAAATCTGATCGGCGTAGTTGCTCAGAAAGCCAATCCCGTTATCGCGAACCGACAGGAGATAGTAAGTCGTATCCTGACGCAGCTGGGGATAATGGTTCAGTTCGACCGAAGCAAGCTCCCGGGCCTGCACCTCGATACGGGGCGGGCGGGCCAGCGGACTCTCGGCCGGGTGGGTGAATTTGAGGGCGTTGCCCAGCAGGTTGTACAGCAACTGCATCATCTGCAGCGGTACGGCCTCCAGGATGGGCAGTTCACCAATGACCAGTTCGGCTTTTTTCTCCTGGATCACCAGCTCCAGATCGGATACCACCCGATCCATAATACCCGACAGGTCGGTGGGCTGAAACCGTTGGGCGGGCTTCAGCAGCCGGGAGAATTCGAGCAGATCGCGAATAAGCAGCGACATCCGCTCGGCCGATTTGGTGATGCGTTCGATGGTGGTCGCATTATCGGGCGACAGCTGGGCCTGCGAGGCCAGCTTGCTCGAAAAAACCCGGATTTTACGGAGCGGCTCCTGGAGATCGTGCGAGGCTACGTAGGCGAACTGTTCCAGTTCCTGATTCGAATGCAGCAGCCGTTCGTTGGACTGGTGCAGTTCTTCGTTGGTCGTGAGCAGTTCTTCGTTGACCGCCTGCAGTTCCTCGGTGCGCAGCTGCACCTGTTGTTCGAGGGCCAGCTGTACCCGGCGCTGGGCCGTAATGTCGCGAACGGTACCCACAATTTTCAGGGCCAGCTGGTGCTCGTCGTAGTAGGTCTGCCCTTGTGCGTGCAGCATCCGGTCGATGCCGGTGTGCCGGTCGGGCACGACAAACTCGCAGGCGAAGCGGCCATCGGTGGGGTTGGCAGCGGCCGTACGAATGGCCGTTTCGAGCCGGTGGCGGTCGGTCGGGGCGATCGGCACCAGAAACCGCTGAATTGGCATCGAGTTAGTGTCGAAGCCCAGCCAGTAACCGATCCGATCGGAGAAGGTGATGGTGCCCGTCGGGATTGTATAGGTCCAGGTGCCCAGTTCCGCCAGTTCGATGGCGCCCTGCAGCTGTTTCTCCGTTTCCTGAAGATGGTTATACGTGCGGGTCTGCTCGGTAACGTCGTTGGCCAGAATCAGGATACCCGTCACCAGCTGGTTGGTTTCGCGGAGGGGAGTCAGCACGAAGTCGACATAGTGGTCGTCGGGCTGACCGCCGTGGTGAAGATGGAGCAGTACCCGGTCGAGCGACTGGGGCATGCCCGTGGCGTAGACCTGTTCGAGCAGGGGGTAAATGGTGGTGTGCAGCGCCGGGGGCAACACGGGGGCCAGCGGCTGACCCATGGTGCCGGGCTGGATAGCCAGCAGGTGCTGCATGCGATCGTTAGCCAGCTCGATGGTCATGTCGGTCCCCTTCACCAGCCCGATGGCCATGGGGGCCTGTTCGATCATGGCGCGCAGCCGCTGCTCACTGGCGAAGAGGGCCTGCTGGCTGGCCATTTCGGGACGCAGGTCGCGCATGATCGACCCCAGCGAGAGGGGTTGTTCACGGGCGGGGTCGTCGATACGGATCACCTGATTGGCAACCGGAATCAGCGCACCCGTCTGTAAATGCCGCACAGTGATGGTTCCTTTCCAGCTTCCTTCCGCCAGCACCTGGGGGCGAACCAGCCTGCGAATCGTATCGAAGTCGGCAGGTTCGTGCAGATCCTGAATGTGTACCGTGTTGATCGGCGTCTGCTCATCGAAACCCAGCAGCGTGCGCCCGGCCTGATTGATGTACGAGTGGGTGCCATCGGCTTCCAGAATGGCCATGCTGTGGCCGCTGGATTCCACGAGTCGGAGCAGTTTCCGGTTTATTTCCTCGCTTGCCAGCAGCGATTTGGCCGCCAGTCGGGTATCGAGTTCCCGGATCAGGAGCTGGCCGAAGCGCTGAAGCATGCTGCGCTGCTCCTCGGAAAACGACTGCGGAACCCGGTCGACAACGCACACGGAACCGATGCGATGGCCCTGTTGGGTGGTGATGGGGACGCCCGCGTAGAACCGAATGCCATTGTCCCGCCACACCAGCGGATTGTGCTGCAGGCTAGCTTCGGTGCGGGTGTCTTCAAAAACGGTAGGTTCTTCGTGCAGAATGGTCAGCGAACACAAACTTGTTTCGCGCGGCACCCGATCAACGCCAAAATCACCAACCTGCGATTTGTAAAAGACGGTGTCGGAATCGACGAGTGAGAAAAAAACCAGCGGGGTACCGAAAACCTGCGCCATCAGGGCCGTGATGGTATCGAACGACGCTTCGGCAGCTGTGTAGAGGATGTCATAAGCCTGCAGAGCGCTCAGGCGGTTCGCTTCATCGGGCGGAAGCAAATGGGGAGGAACCGGACGTTTCATGCTACGGTACGTTTCTGTTACGGGCAGAAGACCAGCCGAATCAACCAACGGAGGGGGCATCGGTTTTAAACTGGCCTCATCAGACAAAGCTACGGCCTGAATCCCAACTCAGGTAGTGCTGCCGAAACATTTAGCCAGACCGGCCGATGTCAAAAAACGGCTCGAATCGACTGAAAAGGGAGAAGAATGTGCCATTTATCGAAATAGCAGCCGGTGCAGCGGGGGCATAGCTAATTTTGAACCAATCGATCGGCGCGGAGATCAAAACCTGGTATCGGTGCCCGACCCGTAGTAAGTTTTACCAGTACCCACCGTACTTTTTCTTTGCCAAATCGGCAGTTCCTGATCGCCTTGATCTGGCCGGTCGATTTGACTAACAGTAAGTAAAAACACCGTAACTGTACACATAAGCGCCTGATTTCCTGTCCGGAATCAGGCGCTTTTTTTGTTTTCAATACGCTCCTGGTGGGCTAAAAACAGTGGGTAGGCCGCCAGAATATCGCTAAAGCGCCCTATATGTGTGCGGATTAATATTTACAATTAATGTTATATGGTATATAAATTGTTTAGTAAAAATACTAAGTATAAATAATTAGTTAAGTGAATTTTTATTTTACGAGTAATGAGTAGTACTCCTGCTTGCTTTTCGTCAATACTTAACCACCTCTCAATCCACATGGTCGAAACTACCATCAACCAAACCCGTTCTGTTCGGATCGTTACCTTCACTGGCAGCCTTGATGCCAGTCAGGCCGTGCGCCTGAAAACGTTGTTTACCAGCCAGACGCGGCCGGAGCTTTTCTGGGTCGACCTGACCGCCGTTACCCGAATCGACCTGGCCGCCATCAATGCCCTTGCTTTGGGGCACAAGCAGCACCGGCTTCATATTGTGCCGCCGGCCTGTCAGAAAGCCCGTAATGTTTTTCATCTGACCAAGTTCAACCGGATTCTTTCCCTGAAACCGGCCTTGCCTGTCTTTCACGAAACGACCTTCTATGCCTGATCCACTACTTCATTAGATCGACGTTGAGTCGTACAGAAACGGGCGGCAGGGCCTGGGCGGGAGCACCGCCCAAGCCCTGCCGCCCGTCTGTTTTGCCGTGCGGAACGTGTACCTATAGTCCTCTAAACTAGTCGATTAAGTTTACTTTTTTGTATAAACGGTAAATTATGCAGTTTGCCGTTCGTCTGAAGCCATTTATCGAAAATGGGTCTGGGGAGGCCTGTATGTCGTGCAATTTTGGGTCATAAACAAGCACCCACCATGCACGCGAACAACGCAGTAATCAGCAGTGAACTTCAGGTAAGTGGTCAGACAATCACGTACACGATCCGCGTAACGGGCATACTTTGCTCGGCTCAGGCCTGGCGGCTTCGGGAAATGTTTCAGGGTATGCAACATTCGGCGACAATTTTGCTGGATCTCAGTCAGGTATCCAAAATGGATATCCAGGCCGTTCAGGCACTGGCGACTGGACACAAACTGCACCGGCTGACGGTGGTTCAACCGCTGAGTGCCGAGGGGGGCAAAATGTTGCACCTGACCAAGTTTACGCAGGTGCTCAACCTGGTTCCGTCGCCTACTGCTACCTATGTTGATTCCTTCTCTGCGAAAATACCGTAGTCTACTGGGCGATGGTGCCCTGCTGATGGCCAGCGCCCTGTTGGTCAACCTGGGCAACTACGCCTTCAATCTGCTGGCCGGCCGGCTCGTCACCCCGGCTGTGTTCGGCGAGATCAGCCTGCTCGTTACGCTGCTGCTGGCGCTTTCGTTTGTGGCGATGGCTTTTCAGCTGACGGCCTCCCGCTACCCACATACCCGGGGGCGGCTGGTGCGGGTAGCCTGGCAGAGTGGGGCTGCCCTGGCCGTAGTTACGGTTGCGCTGTCGGAGCCGATCCGGCACTTCTTTCAACTAGCTGCGGTCTGGCCCATTGTGCTGCTGGCCCTTTCGATACCGGTCTATTTTGCCATGAGTGTGGCTCGGGGAACGCTCCAGGGCCAGCTCAACTACCGACGGCTGGCGGCCACCTACCAGATCGAAGTGTGGGTACGGCTCGGCCTTGGCCTGAGTCTGATTTACGCGGGCTGGGGTGGACTGGGCGTTTCGATCGGTCTGCTGGCGTCGTTGCTGGCGTGTTACGGGCTGAGCCGCCCCGCCCTGAGCCAGCCGGCCGGGGCGCCCGCTGAAGAAACGGGGCTGGTCTGGTCTTTTTTCGGCACCACGCTCTGCTACGAACTGAGCCAGGTTCTGATCAACAACAGCGACGTGATGCTGGTGAAACATTACCTGCCCGACCACGATGCCGGGCTGTACACGGCGCTCTCCATGATCGGGCGGGTCGTTTACTTTGCTACCTGGTCGGTGGTAATGGTCCTGTTTCCGAAGGTGGTCGAGCAGCAGCAGCAGGGGCTGCCTACGGGGCACCTGTTCTGGGGGAGTCTGGGTATTGTGGGGGCGATTTCGGGGGTCATTGTGGCCGGTTGCGCCCTCTTGCCCGACCTGATCGTACGCATACTGTTTGGCCCGCCTTATCTCGCCGTTGCGCCTTATTTGTGGCAGTATGCCCTGGCAACCAGCCTGTTTGCCCTGGCCAATGTGTTTGTTTATTACCACCTGTCGCTCGACCGCCGGCGCCCTGTCTGGCTATCGGGAATGGCCGGGCTGCTGCAAATCGGGCTGATAATGGTCTGGCACGGGTCGTTTCAGGCCATTATCGCCGATCAGCTGGTGGCTATGCTGGTATTTCTGCTGGTACTGGTCGTGTACCACGCAACAACCGGCGCTGCTCCTTCAGCAACTGCAGAAAATGCAGATAGTACCAGTCAACAATATCGGCCATCGGCAACGTAACGGAGGCCAGATAATTGGTCAACGCCAGTTCGCGCCGGTACTCGTCGTTTTCCAGCACCGACTGCAGGGCGTCGGCAAGGCTGCCCACCTGCTCGGGCTCGAAAAAAGCACCCGCGTAGCCTTCTTCCTGAATCAGGTGGGCCAGGTCGCCGATGTTGGGCAGAATGGCCGCCCGGCCATAGCTGCCGGCCTGGTGTAGCACGCCCGAACTGCCGGTTGTGCTTGAATAGGGAAAGACTACCACGGCGCTCTCCCTGAATACGCGCGGCACATCGGCTTCGTCGACGTAGCCGGTAAACTCGAGCATGGGTACCTCGGCATACTGCGCCCGAATGCTCGCCAGATACCCTGCTTTGTTCGGACTGTCGGTGCCGGCAATCACCAGCCGAATGGGCAGCTGGGTTCGGCGCCGAACCAGCACCACAGCTTCGATCAGCACTTCGACCCGCTTGTATGTACCAAACTTGCCAAAGGTCATGACCGTAAACGGTCCCGGCGGGAGCGAGAAGTCGGGCATGGCCGGCAGCTCGAAACTGCCGTGCGGAATAAGCGCCACGTTGGTGGCCTGGTACTTGTTCTCCAGCACCTCGACGTATTTGGCAATCGTAACGGTAACCAGATCCGACGACAGAATGACGCGGGTCAGCAAACTGCCGATTTTCTGAAAGGCCAGCGCAATGGCTTTGTGCTGGGCAAAGCCAGCCGAACGCAGGTCGACTTCCTCCATAATGTTGTGCAGCAGGGCAACTGTCGGAAAACCTGCCATTTTGACCAGCAGGGGCGTGTGTAACCCTAAGGCCGCCGGTATTTTCTGATCGCCGAACGACAGAAACTGCATGTTGAAAAGCACCACGTCGGGTTTATGGCGTCGAACGGCCCGCAGAATAGACATGGGGTTGAGCCAGCGGTTAAATGCCCATACCGTTTCGATGCGCACGGGGCAGCCCGGCCCGTCGAGCTGGTAGCTGAGCCCGTCGGGCAGTTCATCCACAATCAGAATGACCTCGGCGATGGATGCGTTCTGCCGAAAGTGCTGGACCAGGTAATACCCGTATTCGTTGAGGGTGCCTTTGCCGGGTGGGTGGGTTGTTACGATGGCAATACGTAATTGATCTGACATAGGCGGGAGGGATCCGGTTTATGGTGTGAGTGCACCGGCAACAGGTTTGGGCGTGCCGTCTGTATGCAGAATACCGAAGTGTTTCTGGGGTTGAACCTGCCACGGCTTTTTGCCCACGACCTCCGCCGGGACCTGGTCAAAGTCATACAATGTCCATACCAATTGAGGAATATTGCCGTGCTTATTTAGGATGGTTCGTACGCTTCTGACGTACGTCAGCTGGTCGGCTTCGGTATGGCCAAACGGCGCCCACAACCCCCGGTAGCTGGGCAGGCCATATTCTTCGAGCAGCAGCAGCTTGTTCGGAACGGCCTTGCGCAGCAGGGCGATATCCTGATCGAGCTGGGGCAGCGACCGGTACGAGTGAAACGACACGAAGTCGACGTAGCGGGCCAGGTAGCTGGCGCTTTCGGGGTAGGCCCAGCCAATGGTGATCAGGTGGTTGGGATCGTAGCGCCGGGCGCGGGTCAGTATCCAGTTGAGCCAGTCATTGACGTCGTCGGGATCGTGGTGCTTATAGTCGATGTCGGGCTCGTTTTTCAGGTCCCAGGCCAGCAGCGCCGGGTGCCGATTAAACCGCGACAGCAGCGTTTCGAGCTGCCGGTCGGTGGCCGTCAGGTTCAGCAGGCGGTAGTCGCCCATAAAGTCGAACAGCGTAACCAGCACCCGAAGCCCATGCCGACTGGCCAGGTCAAGCAGGTTCTGCAGTTCGGCTACCCGTTCGGGCAGTACGTTGCCCCGGCCAAAGTCGTGAAAATTGACAAATACACGGACGGTGTTCAGACCAAGCGCCCGCACCCGGGCAAAGTCGCGGTCGACAATTTTGGCATCATACTGTTTCCAGAACGACGACCAGGGTGTTTTCTGGGGGTAGTAATTGACGCCGTTGGGCACAAAGGGCCGGCCGTTGATGACAAACTGGTTGCGCACCATCCGTACCAGCTGCGTGCAGTCGCGCGGGGTGGGTTCGTGAAGATCGATAGCCGTGGCCGGCTGCCGCACAAGGTGTTTGATGCGCCAGTACCCGTCGTCGAGCAGCATCACCACCTGGTAATCGACCGTCGACTGGTCATCGGCGATTTTTTCGCCTGGTTCGAGCCGGTAGAGCCGCTGTTTAAGGGTCATCCGGTGATCGGTGAAGGATACGATCTGCCCATCGGCCGAATAGAAGTGCAGCTGCAGGTGGTGCTCCACATCGGTCTGGTGCAGGCGGTGCCCCCGGGCCGTTATGTCGAAAACGGCCGCGGTGGCTTTGGGCAGCGCGTCAGGCGTGAAGTATTCGGTCATGCCGACCGGTCTGCCGGCCAGGTAGCTCAGCTGCCACTGGTACCACGCCCGGATGTAGTCGCCCATCAGCTCCTCGCGCGTGGAATTTTCCATGGGGCGGCCGGTCTCGGGGTCGTCGGGCAGCCACGTAACGCGGGGCGTATGCACATCGAGCATGGCCGTAGTCAGGTTGAGGGCCTCTTCGCGCCGGGCTCCGCTATGGAAGAATACCCAGAGCTGACTGACCAGGGCCACCAGCACGGCAATGCCCACCAGGCCGATGGCGGCAATCAGAACACGGGAATAGGGTCGACTCGTTGTCAAGGCTATAAACTACTTAAGCGTGATAGTAAGATCGGTGGCCATGCCCTGGGCTTCGATCAGCAGCCGGTGCTGACCGGGCGCCAGCCCCGACAGATCGACCCGGGCCATACCCCCGGTTAGCTCGAGGGCGAGGGCGGGTCGGTAGTCGATGTAAACCCGTATGGGCAGGCCATTGGGCGCCAGCTGTCCGAGCGTTTCGGTAATGGGTCCGATCTGCACCACCCGACTGGCAGCATCGATCCAGACCGGCAGGCCGTTGATGCTGGTGGGAAAATCGAGCACCAGCTGGTTGCTGCGGGCACTGCCAAAGACCGATGCACTCAGACGAAGCCGCCCACTCCAGCCCGGGTTTTCGAGCGCCACTTCGGCCACCCCGCGCAGGGTGTAGCCCGATACCTGGCGAAGGGTACCGTCGGGGTCTTCGCACCGGAATTTCACCAGCGTACCGTCCGATACAACGTTTCGGTTCCGGTCGGTCAGTACCGAGGTGCGCACCCGAAAAACCTGCCGCTGGTCGGCAATAGGGGTGAAAGCGGCCGTCTGAATAGTAAAGTCGAGGGGGAAGTCGGGCACTTCGAGCAGTTCTTTCTCCTTGCCCGCAACGCCCTCAACGGTTATGCCAACCATGGTTTTGCCGGCTTTGGTCTGGGCCGTAATGCGCTGATAGGCGACCAGGTGTCGGGTTTCGGTACTGATCCGCTGGCGCGAATCGTTGGGTCGAAGCATATCGATCAGCACGGGGGTGTGATCGGCTACCGGATTGAGCAGCCGGTCGGCCGGGATGGCCGTCAGCATCGACCAGTAGCGGGGCGAGGCCACGATGGCTTTGGAACCCAGGTACAGATCGAGGGGCGGGGCGGTGGGCAGGGGCACGAGCCGGATGGCGTGGCTGGCCAGCAGCCGGCCCTGGTGCCAGATGCGCAGCGAAGCCACCCCCGATCGCTGGGTCCAGGCCGCCGGCAGCCTGAGCCATTGCCCGGCGGGGCTGGCAATGGTGGGTTCGAGCAGGCGGGGGCCCCAGGCCGTTTGCCAGACCAGGCTCAGCGGTCGGCCGGGCGTGAGGTGATCGGCGCGTAGCCAGATGCGGAGTGGCTGCCCCACCACCAGCGAGTCGGGGGCCGTCAGGCTTACCCGAACGCCCGTATCGCGCCGGGAAGGGGCTGAGCAGGTGGCCAGCAGCGTCAGCACCAGCAGGCAGTAGCAGCTGAGTCGCATCATTCCCCAAGGTAACTGTTCACAACCAGCCACACAAAGCCCCCCGGCATGGCCACGAGGTCGGGGCGACTGGTGTTGGTGTAGGGTGGACGAAACGTTTCCTGGGGCAGGCCATTGACAAAAAACTGGGCCGATGTACCGGCCTGTACGGTCTGGATCTGACGCTGATCGGGCAGCGGAACGGCAAAGTTCAGTTTGTGCTGAGGCCGGATACCTTCGGGCATGAAGGCGTGGTCGACCCAGACCAGGCGCTGCTGCGCATTGTAGGTAGCCGTAATGATTTGTGGGACACTTACTTCGGACGTGCCCTGGTTGATGATCTGCCCCTTTACCTGGTGTATATTCGGGATCGAAATGGCCTGAATAGACGCGTCGCGGTACAGATCGTGATCGGCCACGACCGCCCGGCCAAAGACCTTAAACGTAACCGGGCGTTGTTCGAACCGGAAGGCAGTGAACTCGTTGGGGTTGAATTTGTCGGGGCTTTTATCGTCTTCCCGAACCCAGGCCGTTTCTTCGAAATCGATCCGAAAGGGTACAATCTCCTTGGGCATCACCTTGTGGGGGGTGGTGTACTTGGCATTATAGCTGACCAGCTTGCGCTTGAACCGGTCGAACAGCTGGGCCTCCAGGGTAACGTGGGCGGGCACGTAATCGATGTTCTGCACCTCGCCCACCACCGAGTAGCGTCCTTTGTACCGCACCAGACTGGCCGACAGAATATACAGTTCGGGCCGATCCATAACGTCTTCGTGCAGGGTCGTGGCGGTGGTAATGGTGCGTTTGCCCTGGTTGCGGGTGCCCGTAATGCCTTTGATCAGATACTGATCGGGGCTGGTAGCGGCCGAGGGCGGGGTCGGCAGAATCCACCACCGGTTGTCGTGCCGAATTAGTTCGTGGCGCGTTTCGACCCGGTAATCGTCGAGGGGGGTAACGTAGTGCTGGGTGACGAGGGTTTTGACCCGATCGGCCCCGATGCGCTCCAGAATTTTTACCTCCAGCGAATCGAGTTTGCTGTACGAAGCCACCAGGCCATCCCGCACCGACAGCTGCAGAATATACTCGTCGAAACTGATGATGGGTTCGTAAAGGCTGTGGGCTTCGCGGAAGTATTTGAAGTCGAGGGCATTGTAGTAGGCGCGCAGGGTCGACTCGGGCGTTTTCTGGGGGTAGAGCGTCGTATTCTTGAACCAGACAAAAAGCAGCAGCCCCAGCATGGCCACAATCCAGACGATCCAGGCGGTCATTTTGCTGGGCAGCAGCCGGGCCAGCCGCCGGATGTGCGGGTGTACCTGGCGGACGGGTTCCTGTAGCCGCCGAATACGCTCGGCGGTTTGCTGGGCAACAAAGTCGGGCGCCGGAAAAATCGACAGCCGGCACCAGAACGTGGTATACACCCAGGTCAGAATCATCACCACCAGGGCCGAAACGGGCAGAATACCCCACATCAGTTTCTGGTAGCGGGGCATGTCTTTGCTGGGCAGAAACGAAGGCAGCGGGGGTACATCGTGTTTCTGCCAGACATTGATCCCGTTTTCGAGCCGGCCAACCCGTTCCCAGCCGGCGAAATAAAGCATGGGATCGTAAAATTTGTCGTTCGAAAAGATAAACTTCAGGTGGTACTTTTCGGGAATGGTCAGGAACTGCTGGAGCGAGCCGATGCCCTGTATGCCCTTGAATTTGGCGTTTTCGAGCCGTTCGATGGGCGTAACCGTCAACTCGATCACGCGCCGGGCCGAGTGGTAATTGCCGTCGATGGAGAGGGCCGATGTCTGGGCCGACAGCCACGCCATCTGATCGCCGAAACCGAGGGTCAGAAACCGCCACCGGCTGTGCATGTCGCGGTCCAGAAAATTCAGAATGGGCGTTACGGCCACGGTGGTGGGCTGCAGGGGTCTTATTCGGCCCAGGTTAACGATCAGGACGGTGACGAGGCCCACCATGCCGATAAGCGAGCCCGTCAGCAGCCAGTAGCGCAGTCGATGCCCCCTGGCCAGCAGCGTCTGCTTCCAGTCGCCGGCCAGCAGCCGCTGAAACAGTTCGCCCACAAATGGAATGGCCAGCACCGACGCCCAGAAGGTGAACCGGTCGAGCGTCAGGATATCGAACGCATTGTTGCCCAGCAGCTTACGCGGAATGGGTGTGGTGCCGCCCGTGCCCAGCAGCAGCAGCAGCGAAAACGACAGCGCCAGAAAAATGGTGCGCCTGACAAACAGCCGCCGAAATACGTAGGGCAGCAGAAAGAGGGTGGTGCCGAGCGGAATCAGAAAGAACATCAGACCCGACGAGGGCACGTTGATAAACGAATCGCGTGAGCCGTGGGGGATGGGTACCTGCGTGATGGGATCGGTTTTCGACCAGTACCAGTAGGGGAAAATAATGGTGATCATCAGCACCCCCACGCCACCGCCCACCAGCACCAGGTACTTGAGCCGTTTGAACACCACGCCGATCAGCCGCACCAGCACCGCCAGCAGATTCCCTTTGGTTCCCACCTCATCGAGCAGGGCAATGCCCATCACGGGCGCAATGAAGAACACCATGCCGAAGAGGGTGGTGACGTGGTGCGAGGCCACCGTTACGCCCAGCAGCGACAGGGCGCGGGCCAGGCGGGGCCACTGCAGGGTGCGCACGAAATAATAAATTTCGGGCAGCACATTGGTCAGGCAGGCAATGCCGCAGAGCGTTGGCAGCTGTCCATAGATATGAATCGTTTGCACAATGCTCGACGCAAATACGGCAAACAAACTGGCGAAGCCCGCAGCCTGCTCCGACACCCACAGCCGTGAAAACCGGTAAATACCCGTAACGAAGCCGCAAACGGCCGTCATGGCCACCATGGCAAACCCGAATTTGAGCCCCCCGATCAGCGACCAGAGCGCAATAAGCTGATGGGCCAGGGGCGGGTAGCTCGTCAGCGGGAAGCCGGTGTACCAGCGGTATTCCCAGGGTTCAAACCACGACCGTACGTAGTGATCGGCGAAGAAAATATGCACGAAGGCGTCATACGTCCCGTCCAGCGTGGCAAACAACGCCGAACCGTGGAAGCAGAGCACCAGCAGCAAAGCAATTGTCAGTAACGTTCGGGAATTCGCCATTCAGGGGATCGTACCAGTCGCAGGAGTTAGTGGCCAGCTGGGGTATGCACAAAAATAGTGCTACGTCGGGCCCGGCACACGCCCACCCGCCCAAAATCTGCAGCCCGGCGACATACCAAAGCCGTCCGCTCACATACCGGACCCGGGCCAAAAGCGTCGGATGGCAGGATAATTGCCATCCGAGTGGATCAGGGGGGGCATTGCGCCGGCATACGGATGAGCGCCCGCCCCGCCTGAATGACCACCACACACACCTGTCCCTATATAAAAACGGCCTCAATGTTTACCATCATGCTACTGGAAGCTGACCCGGCCCGCGCCCACCTGTTTCGGGAGCGGTTTTCTGCGCTGGGGCAGATCCGGACCTATACACGGCTGGCCTACGCAACCAACCGACTCCGCCAGGGCGAAGCCATCGATCTGATCGTGGTGCGTCAGGAGCCGGGTCTGGCGGCATTTCTGGCCGAGACCCTGACCGAACGATCGGCCCGGCAGACGGCTACCATTGTGCTACAGCCCATCGAAAACCCTGAACTGAACCGACAGGGGCGGGGCGAACCCATTATCGACTGGCTGCCCAACAATTACGACCACGAGTTACTGCTGAAGCGCATCGATTATTTCCGGCAGAAACGGGCTTACGCGCCCCCGGAGCCCGAATCGCGCGATAAGCAGTCGTTTCGCATACCGGTCTGGAAACGGGCGTTCGATATTGCGTTTTCGGTGCTGCTGCTGCTGCTGACAGCGCCCGTGCTGTTGCTGACGGCCCTGCTGATCTGGCTCGACTCCCGCGGTCCCATATTCTACCGCTCCAAACGGGTGGGTATGGGCTACCGGGTTTTCGACATGTACAAGTTCAGAACCATGCGGGTGGGGGCCGACCGGCTGATCAAAACCATGGCTACCGAGAACAATATGTATGGCTCGACCGAGCCCGTTCCGCCCATGGACTCGATCTGCGAAACCTGCGAACTGTTGGGTACCCCCTGTCAGCGCCCCCTGTTTCAGGATGGGATGCAGGTCTGTGAACTGCGCATTCAGAAAGCCCGCAGCGGCCAGGCGCGGTTTGTGAAAATTCAGGAAGACCCCCGCGTAACGAGACTGGGCCACTGGCTCCGCAACCTGAGCATCGACGAGCTGCCCCAGCTGTTCAATATCCTGATCGGCGATATGTCGGTGGTGGGCAACCGGCCGCTACCGCTCTACGAAGCCGAGAAGCTGACCATGGCCAATGCGGTGCAGCGATTTGCGGCACCGGGTGGGCTTACGGGCCTCTGGCAGGTGAGCAAACGGGGGCATGCCGATGTGGCCGATGCCGAACGCATCGAGCTCGATGTGCGGTATGCCCAGACCTTTTCGCTTAAAACAGATCTGAAAATCCTGCTCCGAACCTTCGGCGCGCTTATCCAGAAGGCCAACGTGTAGGCAGGCCGCTCATCAGCCAACAGGTACGAAACTTATGCGCATTGGAATAGAAGCACAACGGCTCTTCAGAACCCACAAACACGGAATGGATGTGGTGGCGCTGGAGCTCATCCGGGCCCTGCAGCAACTCGATACCGTCAACGACTATTTTGTGTTCGTACGGCCCGATGTCGACTCGGCCTGTCTGCAGCTCGGCGCCAATTTCACGCTGGTGCCCATCACTGGCCTGAACTACATTCACTGGGAGCAGGTGGCTCTGCCGCGCTGCATTCGCCAGTACCAACTCGATGTGCTGCACTGTACGGCCAGTACGGCGCCCTGGTTCACAACGGTTCCGCTGGTGCTGACTTTACACGATGTGCTGTTTCTGAACCGGCATACGGGTATCAACACCGCTACCCTCTACCAGCGGCTGGGCAACCGCTACCGCTCGTGGCTGGTGCCCCGGCTGGCCGAACGCTGTGGCCGGGTGCTAACCGTGTCGGCCTATGCCGGGCGGGAGATTCGGCGCGAACTCAGACGGCCCGAACTGCCCCTGGAAGTGCTTCATAACGGGGTCAGCAAGCGGTTCCAGCCCAGCACCGACCCCGACACCCGGGCGCGCATCCGGCAGCGCTACGCCCTGCCCGCCCGGTACCTTTTCTTTCTGGGCAGTGCCGACCCGCGAAAAAACCTGCGTGGGGTGCTGAAAGCCTTTGCCGCTTACGCCCAGACCGATCCGGACTGTCAGCTGATTGTCAGTGGCGAGGTGCCGCCCATGCTGGCCCAGCTGGTTACGCCGGCCGAACGGGCGGTCCTCGACCGGCGCTGCCGGTTCGTGGGCTACATTGCCGATGCCGATCTGCCGGGAGTGTATTCGCTGGCCGAAACGTTTCTGTTTCCGTCGATCAGCGAAGGGTTTGGCCTGCCGGTGCTCGAAGCCATGGGCTGTGGTACGCCCGTGATCACGAGTGCCGCCACTGCGATGCCCGAAGTAGCCGGTAATGCAGCCCTGCTGGTCGATCCCCTCGATCAGGCGTCGATCGTGGCCGCACTCCAGCGCCTGCGGCTCGATGCCGACCTGCGGCAGCAGCTGATCGGGCGCGGGTTCGACCGGGCCCGGCAGTTTACGTGGGAGCGGGCCGCCCGGCAGCTGCTGGCGGTGTATGGCGCCTACGATACGCAAACCCGCACGCCATCGGATCTGGATCCCATACCGGCGTCATTCTGAGGGCGGTACCCATCGGCTGGGGTGCAGTCTGGCACCCGATTTGCACCTGGCTGGCTATGCCCTCATCCGACCATGCACTTACGTACACGCCTGTCTGAACACGCGCGCTGGAAAAAACTGGCGCATTACCTGCTCATACCCAAAGGCCTGGCCCGACCCCGGCGCTGGGTTAGCTGGTTTGTCAATCCACTCGTGCATAAACGCGGGGCCCGCACCCGGATCGGGCGCTCGGTGCGGCTCGATGTGCTGCCGTTCAGGCAGTTTGCGCTCGGCGCCGGCTCATCGATCGAAGATTTCAGCGTGGTCAACAATGGGGTGGGTGATGTGCTTATCGGCACGCAGACACGCGTAGGCATCGGCAACGTACTGATCGGACCGTTGCGGATCGGTAATCAGGTAATTACGGCCCAGCACGTTGTTATGTCGGGCCTCAACCACGGCTACGAAGATATCCATACTCCGATCGATGATCAGCCCGTATCGAAACGCCTGATCGTGATCGACGACGAGTGCTGGATTGGGGCCAATGTGGTGGTGACGGCGGGTGTACATATTGGCCGGCATGCCGTGGTGGCGGCCGGTAGCGTGGTCACCAAAAACGTACCGCCCTATTCGGTGGTAGCTGGTAACCCCGCCCGGGTAATCAAACAATATAGCCACCGCCTGCAGCGCTGGGAGCGCGTCAGGCCGGTTTCGCCCGTACCTGCTCGATTAGTTGAGTGAGCTGCCGGATGTGGTCAGGGCGTCGGCCGGCTTCCGCTACCTGGCGTCGGCTGTCGCCCAGGGTAGGATCTGTTTCGGCCAGTGCTTCCTCGATTGCCCGGCAGAACGCTGCGGGCGAATCGCCGGGGTAAGCCAGTCCCGTCGGCAGGTACGTGTCAACACCGGGTGTGCAGACCACCGGCAGACCGACCGACAGATAGGGGTAGAGCTGCTCGGGAAAAGGCAGTGCCGCCGGATCGGTTTCGAGCAGCGGCACCAGCCCCGCCTGCAGTTTCTGCAGGAGTCGGGGCAGATGGGCCTGGGGCTGATCGCCGGCAATGCACACGTTGGGCAGTGTACGCAGGCTGTGCAGCCGCCACTGGTCGGCAATGGGGCCAATCAGCACAAACACTACGTGGGGCAGCTGGCGGGCGCAGTAGACCAGTAGGTCGTAATCGAGCCGCCGATCAATCGCCCCCAGGTAGCCCACGGTTGGCGTCGACGGGTCGGTTGCTGAACGTCGTAGATGCACGTCCGGCCAGCCCGCCAGAAAGTCCCGGCTCAGGCCTGGTCTGGTCAATATAGTCTGAGGTTGCCAGGTCTGCGCAAACCTGAGCCAGGCCACCGTAGGTACGACCACGGCGCGGGCCCGTGTCAGTAGCCGGGCCATTGGCTCCGAAGGGGCAGGGGGTACGGCCCCCGCCACTGTATCGACCCAGTACAGCAGGGCCATATCGGGCCATCGCTCCAACAGGGGCAGTACCCGATCGGGTTGGGCATTCGTGAGCACGATCGGCCGATCGAAGCCCAGTTGCCGGCATGCCCGGTCGATGGCGCGCTGTTGGCGGTGCCGAACCCAGCGCTGTAGCCATCCGCTGCCGGTGCCAACCATGGACGGGATCACCAGGTGATGGATTTCCGCCCCCGAAGCGGTCTGCCGGGTACGCAGGCCTGGCTGCCCCGCAGCCGACGACTGCCAAAGCCGATCGGCCCAGCCAACGAGCGGGTCTACATACAGGATGCGGTACTGAAGAGCCAGTTCAGCGAGCAGCGGACTAAGCGACGTAGCCTGTTCGGTATCCCAGCTGGTCTGGCCCAGGCAAACAATATCAGGACGCGGGTTCATGCGGTGTATGCTGGTTGCCGATGGGGCCGGCAACCAGCCGACTGGCGCCGGAAGCCGACGCGCAGTTTGAAGGGCTGGCCCGCACCGCCGGACTTGTCTAACTGGTAATCAGTTGGATAAGCAATAAGTTTAGGCGACTGTGTAACCGGTTGGGATTAGCGTTCCGACCGATGGGGTACGGGCGGGATCATATACGACCGACGCTCTTCGACCCAGCGCAGCAGTGCGTTGAGTTTGGCAATCACTTCGAGCGGGTTGAAGGGCTTGATGATAAAATCGTCGGCCCCCATGTTGATGCAGTCGATTTTGGTAAACGTATCATCCTGACCCGACAAAACCACGATAGGCACGTGCCGGTAGTGGGCACTCAGCCGGATCATGCTGATAAAGTCCTTCCCATCCATGCCGGGCATATTCAGGTCGGTCAGAATAATATCGGGTTCGTTACCGGCTTCGAGCCAAGCCATCGCTTCAACACCATCGATACAGCCGGTGATGTCGAAATTCGCTTTCAGCGTATGATGGATAATCTTGCGGATGTACAGATCGTCGTCAACGTGCAAAATGTGGTGGCGCTGGTTCATTTCAGAACGTTGTTATATGTAATCAATGGTAGCGTAGAACTTACAGGTATGTAAGGATTGGTAACCTTTGTGCAAAAAGCGTGCATAACTTCTGCCAGCCTTTACAAATGTGCGACAGCAGTGACCCATGCGGCCCCTTAACCGGCACGAATCAGCCAGAAAAGAGGTGTTCTCGATCTGTTTTTGCCGTTTTCTGACCTGTTCCGCCACGACAATTTTTCCCATCCTGACTCGCCAGCTGGTCTGGAGTCCGTCTATTTTCTGGAGAAAATGCATCGATCGTAGACGCACATACGTCAGCCGATTAGCTCATAAATTTCTGATTAACAGCTGATCAGGTCGTGTTTTTGCTATATGAACAAGCGTGATCGTTTCGCACTGCGTGCTATGAGGGTCCTGCCAACCGGCCAGACTGATGTGTGCTGGCCCGCCTGTTTTGCGGATATCAGAACCCTGTACAACAAAACCGCTGACCAGGCCTGAAAAAAAGCACACGACGGTAGAAATTATGCCTTTGACTAGAAAATCAAATAAATTATTTATTTACTAAATCGTTTATTTGTTAACTATTCATAAATTTGGTTCTACACCAGTTTCGGCAGGGTTTTTGGTAGTAAAAAACCGGTTGGCTGATTCCCCTGTACGTTGATCTGAACTTTTCAGAAAAACATTTGGGAACCACCGCCAGCCAGCCGAATCGCCTAAAACACTACATGCCATGATCTGGAAACTATACAAAATCGTCACAACACTGTTTTTCCGCAATCTTGTTTCGATACTCCTGCACGGAACCGAGTCGCAGGAGTCCCTGCTGTTGCAAACCAAGATGGTTCGGCTACGTCATATCATCGAAACCATTCGCGCGTACTCGAACCTGCATCCGGTTTTCGCCCGTACCACGTTTGGCACTCTGAATGATTACCTGGAGCAGCGTTTGTCGGCCCAGGAGCTGACATTGCTTACCGAACATGTACCCTTGTTGCCCAACGGGGTCAATGCGCGTGTCAACCATTCGCTCTCGTAATCGAACGATACTACTCCTTTTTTCAACGGCGGTTCCAGTAAGTGGAACCGCCGTTTTTGGTTGGGGCAGCGGGTGGGGCAGGTCAGGCAAAAAGGCTTGGTCGCCGGAAACCACTGGTAGGGTGCCAGCTGGCATCGCGCCGGCGCAGCGCCTGAACAATCAGAATGGTTTGTTCGGCCAGTCGGCCCTGCTCTTCGATCGAAGCCTGTTCGTAGTCGGCCTGACGGCCGGGCTCCCATTCGATGAGTTCGGTTTTGGCGTCGTAGATGCCGACCGGTGTGCGGTAGGGGTTGGCCGCCAGCGTCTGCAAAACGGTTTGGGCCTCGGCGTGGGTGCTGCAGCCCAGGTGATAGTACTGGTCGCGAAGCAGGTAGAGAACAGAAAATCGGTTCATATAACAGGAGCTGGTCGTAACCGGCTGTTTAGTTGGTCGTTGTGTCTTGCGTATGGAATCGGTGGATACCGATGGGCGGCTGCGGAGCGTGTGGGGTAGTAGCGTCGGTGGCGCGCTGCACGTCGTGTTGCAGGGTGCGCACCTGCTCGTTGAGCCGGCCAATCAGCTGCTGCAGGCTGTCGAGTTGAGCCTGTACCTGCGCCAGCGATTCGCCGGTGGCTGCTGCTACCTGTGTCTGCGTAGTCGATACGGGGGGGAGCCAGTTGCCGCCGAAAGGCGTGCTCAGCCGGGTAAGGGCTTCAAAAATGCTCGTCCGTTTGGAAACGAAAGTGATCAGGTCCGCCGAAACCCCAGGGGCCGGGCGGTTTGCTGTATGACTTAGTTGATTCGTCGTTTTCATGGTTTGTTCATTAATCGGAAGTCGCCCGATAGCGAGCGGCTGTTCCGGTCTGACCCCGCCAACCGATGGGTTTTTACCATCGATTGCAGGCCTGCTGCGAGGTCCCAATCAGTGCAGGTATCTGATAATCAAACACTCCTGAAAAATCGAAAGTTTAATCGTTTAAACCCAATCGGCCTGAAATGGGCTATTTTCTACGGATGCTCCCGTATTGTTCCTTGAATAGTACCAATAAAATACTATATTTAGAATTTTTCTGAGAGTTTTTGGCTAGATCAGGGTGCTTTTGAAACAAAATTCTGTTTAAACGTTTAAATAAACAGTTGTGTTTTTCTAGGTTTGTGCCCGCATGATGAAGAAGACATCCCTCAAGGATATTGCGCAGGTAGTGGGGGTATCGACGGCGCTGGTGTCGTACGTACTGAACAACCAGAAAGAAGGCCGGATCGGTAAGGAAGTGGCCCGCCGGATTCGGGCGGTTGCGCAGGAACTGAACTACCGGCCCAATCAGATTGCCCGAAGCCTGAAAACAAGCAAGACCTTTACGCTGGGCCTGATCGTGGCCGATATTGCCAACCCCTTCTCGTCGGCCTTAGCCCGCTACGTAGAAGATGCCGCCGACCGCGACCAGTATACCGTTATTCTGGGTAGTTCCGACGAAAATCCGCAGCGGAGTGCCAAACTCATTACGACGCTGCTCAACCGGCAGGTCGATGGGCTGCTGATTGTACCCACTGAGGGTATGGAAGCCCAGCTGGCCGAGCTGCAGCGGCAACAGGTGCCGTTTGTGCTGATCGACCGCTATTTTCCCGAACTGCCCACCAGCTACGTGGCGCTCGATAACTACCAGGCACTTTATCAGGCCGTCGAACACCTGAAGGAGGCCGGATACAACCGCATCGGTCTGGTCACGCTGGAGTCGGCGCTGATGCCCATTCGGGAGCGGAGCCGGGGTTACCAGGCGGCCCTCTCGGCCTACGGTCTGCCCATGCGCCGAAGCTGGTTAAAAACGGTTCGGCGGGCCTCGCTCGATGCCGATGTCGCCAAAGCGGTGCAGGCGCTGACTGGCGGACGTTATCCGGTCGATGCGCTGATTTTTACAACCAATACGCTTACCCTGGCGGGCTTGCGGGCCATCAAAGCCCGGGGCATCATGGTGCCTTCTGAGCTGGGCGTGGTGGGTTTCGACGAAACCGACGCTTACGATTTGTTTTATGCTCCGCCCACCTACATCCGGCAGCCTATTGCGGCCATGGGCCAACTGGCTACCCGACTGCTGCTCGACGCCCTGAACGCCGGTCGGCCGGTCGCTCAGATCAACCTTCAGGCCTCGCTCGTTATACAGGCGTCGACGCCCGGGCGTCGACCGCTCGCTGATCAGAACACTACCCCGGCCGCTGGAACTGTAAAGGCCTGACGCACCCGCCCCCGCGACTCCGTCGGATGGGCGGAACCGCGGGGGCGGGTGAAACGGGTTGCCGGCTAGGCTACTGAAAGGCCAGCTTCAGGCGGGCAGCCGCCAGGTTCTGGGCCTGAGCGGCTTCGGGTACGATGGCGTACATCCCGAAAAATTCGTGCGTTACCCCCGTATATAACTGGTAGGTTACCGGCACCCCGGAGGCCTGTAGTTTGTCGGCCAGCTGTTTGCCCTCCGATTGCAGCGGATCGATTTCAGCCCCGATAATGGTCACCGGCGGTAATCCCGACAGATTGGCTACGTCGACGAGCGAGATCAGGGGTGAGTCGCCGTCGGCCATAGTCCGGAAATAGTTACTCACAAAGTACTCTACCAGCGGCTTGTTGAGGGGCATCGCGTTGGCATACTGAACGTAGGAGGGCGTAGTCAGATCGTTGTTGGCCACCGGAAACACCGACAGGATGTGCACGGGCAGCGCCAGTCCCCGGTCGCGGGCCAGCATACTTACCGCCACAGCCATGTTGCCACCGGCACTTTCGCCCGCCACCGCCACCTTGGCGGGATTTCCCCCGATACTGGCCGCGTTTTGTTTTACCCAGGCATAAGCCGCGTAGGCATCTTCGTGGGCCGTCGGAAACTTGTTCTCGGGGGCCAGCCGATAATCAACAGACACCACAATGGCTCCCGTATTCTGGGCCAGGGCCAGGGTTGAATATTCATACACATCCGGACTGGCAATGACCCAGCCGCCACCGTGGTAATACACAATGACGGGCGCCGACGCCGACACCGCGTTTGGCTTGTAGATAACGGCCCGGATGGGCGTGCCGCCCGCGCCCGGTATTAGCTGCTCGGTTTTGGTAACTTCGAATTTGGGCGGGGGTACCTGGTAGCGGTCGAGCAAAGCATTCACGGCGTCTTTAAACGAGGGATGCTGCCGGGCCTGCTGCGGGCTCAGCGTGTTGAGCGGCACTGGGTTCTGCCGACCCAGTTCTTCGATAACCGCCAGCATCTGGGGGGTAATGGTTGGCGCGTAGGCGGGACGGGGGCTCGTCGACTGAATTTGTTGCCCGGCCTGTGGGATCCGGTGATCCTGACAGGCCCCGGCGAGAAACAGGGTGCCCAGGAGGGTGGCTGCCAGCCAGGGACCGGGCCGTTTGGTGGCTGTACGTACGTGTTGCATGGTTGTTGAGTATCTGATATACCCTATAAGCCAACTAGATAATTATGGGTTGTGGAAAGTGAGGCCACGCACCTACTTACGAGCCAATGGGCCCGGATTGACCGTTCCCTCAGGTCCTGGTCGGCGGGTGGGCCCAAACACCGGGGGGGCACAAACGGTAGTATGTGTTCTGACCTGACTTCCATGATGACTGAGCGGCCCCCGCTGTCGATACTCTGGTTCAAGCGCGATCTGCGCCTGCGCGACCATGCCCCCCTGACGGCGGCCGTGGCGGCCTGCCGCGCCGGTACCCCGTTGCTGCTGCTCTACTGCTTCGAACCCGAGCTGGTGGCAAACCCCAATTACGACGAGCGGCACTGGCGTTTCGTGGTCGAGTCGCTGGCTGATCTGAATGAGCAGCTCGGCGGTTTTGTGCTACCGGCGTCCGATGCCCGCCCGCCCCGCCCTGAACCCGAGTGGCTGCCCTTTACGTTCGACGACGACGAACCGGTTCAGCCGGGGGCCCCGCAGCCCATGGGGCCGCAGCAGGTATGGGTGTTTCATCGGGAGGTGGTGGCGGTGCTCACAGCCCTGCAGGCCAGCTATACGATCCGGACAATCTACAGCCACGAAGAAACCGGCCTTCGCATCACCTACGATCGCGACCGGGCGGTGGCCCGCTTCTGCCGGACGCAGGGGATTGCGTGGCGGGAATTTCAGAACAACGGCGTGATTCGGGGCCTTGCCGACCGCGACGACTGGGTAAACCGCTGGCAACAGACCATGCGTGCGCCCCAGCAACACCCCGATTGGGCCGACTGGCACCCGGCCCCCCTCGACACCGACTGGTTTGCGCAGGAGCTGGGCGCGGCCCTGCCGGTTGCCTGGCAGCAGCCCGATGCGCAAAAGCAGCCGGGGGGCGAGGAGAAAGCACACCGCTACCTGGCTTCGTTCCTGAACGACCGCGTGGCCCACTACAGCAGCAGTATATCCAAACCGCTGGCCAGTCGGCGGGGATGCAGCCGGCTGTCGCCTTATCTGGCGTGGGGTTGTCTGAGTATCCGGCAGGTGTTCCAGGCTCAACTGGCACAGCGTGAGCTGGGCTACCACCGGGGCGCTCTGGCTGCGTTTGCCTCCCGGCTGCGGTGGCACTGTCACTTCATCCAGAAATTCGAAATGGAAGACCGGATGGAGTTCGAGAACGTGAACCGGGCCTTCGATAGCCTGCCCAAACGCAGCAGTCCCGAATCCTACAACGCCTGGGCAACGGGGCAAACGGGCTTTCCGCTGGTCGATGCCTGCATGCGGTGCCTGATCCAGACGGGCTATATCAACTTCAGAATGCGGGCCATGCTCACGTCCTTTCTGACGCACCACCTGTTTCAGGACTGGCGGGCGGGTGGTCTTCACCTGGCCCGGCTTTTCACTGATTTCGAGCCGGGCATTCACTACGCCCAGATTCAGATGCAGGCCGGCATGACCGGTACCAATACCATTCGCGTCTATAATCCGGTGAAGCAGTCGCAGGAGCACGACCCCGACGGTTTGTTTATCCGGCAATGGGTGCCTGAGCTGGCTGCCTGCCCGCTGGCGTACCTGCACGAGCCCTGGCGAATGCCGCAGCTGGAGCAGCTGATGACTGGCTTTCGGGTGGGTGAGACGTATCCGATGCCCATTGTCGATCTGGCCGAAACCAGCCGACTGGCCCATCGGCTCCTGCGCGAGCCCCGGCAAACCGAACTGGGGCAGGCCGAGCAGGCCCGTATCCTGAATCAGCACACCATTCCGATGCCCCGCCGACCCCGCCAGTCAGGCCCGCGCCGAAAAGCCGGTCAGTAGAAATAAAGCTGGGTGGGTATTTCGGCATCGCTGAGCCGGTCGCGGAGCCACCGCCGGGCGGCCGCTTCGTTGGGGGCATTCAGCTGCCGCAGCCGGATGGCACCAAAGAGCTGGACCCGGCCGTCGATGGCTTTGGCAAAAATGTCGCAGTCGTCGACCAGGGGGCAGGCACTGATTACCGACCGGATGTGCGCCGGATACACGTTGATCCCTGCAATGGAAACCGCCTGGTCGAGCCGCCCCAGCACCCGAAACTGTCGGGGCGAAAGCCGTTCGATCCGGTCGGGAAGGAGTACGTCAGTTCCGTTGCGGCTAACGGCCGGGGCGTCGCCCGGGCCCAGATCGAGGTAGGGGAAAAGCGTGAACGGAGCCGTGGGCTGCTGCCGGTAGGCCAGTCCACCCGTATCCGATGAGCCGTAAATTTCGGTCAGCGTAAGGCCCGATTGCTGCAACTGCGTAAAAAGCGCGGCTGGCAGGGGGGCCGTTGAGCAAACACCGGCGCAGGCCACCGGTTGCCGCTGCAGCACCGATCGGTACAGGTACTCCCACGTGAAGGGGGTACCAACGATGAGCGTGTCGCTGGTGATACCCGCCGGGCCCAGCTCGGTCAGCTGCCGAACCGGACAAGCCCAGTGGGCGGGCAGCAGTACGGTAAACAAAAAGCCGTAGATATGATTCGCCGGCACGGTCGTCAGCACCTGCGCCGGGCGCGGCAGCAGAGTAGCCAGAAAAGAAACTTCGGTTTCGAGGTCGGCCAGTTTATGCCGGATGGGCCGCGACTGGCCGGTGCTGCCCGAGGTTCGGAATGTCAGATACGTATTGTCCTGGGCGCGGGCGCGCCGGATGCAGTCGATCCAGTGGTCGAGGTCGGGGCTGGCAAGCAGGTAGTTGGCCGCGTCGGTATGAAAAATTCCGAAAAATTCGTTCAGCTGTGCCGCCAGCTCCATCCGCTGAATAGACGTCAGGCCCAGGTCGAGTCCCAGATCGAGACGGCCGGGGGGAATAGGGCTGGCCGGAGGGGATTGCCCGAGCCGGCCGGCCATATCCAGCATGATCCGCCTGATGCTATCGCTTGTCCAGACCATGGGGTTCACCGCATTCGGTCGGCTTTGACCAGAAAATCCGTAACATCTTCAAAAAAAATCAACAGCGTTTCCGCCGTGTTTTTCTCGATCGTCAGCTTGAACTGCCGTTCGATCGTATCGGCTCCGCTTGTAAACTGGAGCTGATAGGGCTCCTGATCGATAATCAGGCCGGTGGGCAGGGTGAAGGTCTCGATGGCGGTACCAATACTGGGCAGGTAGGCGGTCAGTATCGTCAGCAAATTGTCGGGCGGGAGGTTCTTGTCCATCGCCATCGGCATAATGAGCTGAATGCACCGCGGGTTGACCTGCGTCATATGCCCCGTGAGCGTCGTAACCGTCATAGCCAGCGGGGCATGGTGGATCAGCGGCAGGAGCTTGGCGAGTGACGAATCGGGGGATGAGGTCATGCGGTATAGGCTTTTCGATCTACCAAAAAATACTGATACTGGCTCTGGGGCGATTTGAGCAGGCGGAGCCGTACCCGAACCGGTTCGCAAACGTGCGTCAGGATATAGTCGAGTTCTTCGTCCAGATCCGGCAGGCCATACCGGGCCGCCACCATCATGTTGTTGGCGCAGGGAGCAATCTGGGTAAAGTAATACTTGTTGAGGGCGTATTCCTGGGCAATGCCGGTCAGGTGCGATTCTGATTTGCAGTAGGCTACGACCACGCCGTTGCGGCTCATACGCACGACACCGAATGGAACATCATCCAGCTGTTCGTTGCTCAACTGTTCCAGCCAGTTCAGGAGATCAGGGTCTGAGAAATTGGTTGTGGTTGGTGAAACGGATTGGTTTTCCATTGACTAGTACGGTTTATAGGGATACAAATTAGTGGGCCTGCACGGGCAGATAAACAGTGAAGGTAGCGCCCCGGCCGGGTGTACTGCTGCCTGTAATGGCACCCATATGGTTGGTCGCTACCTGCCGGCACACCGCCAGCCCCGTACCCGATCCGGGGTACGAACGCTTGTGATGCAGCCGCTGGAAGATCTGAAAAATCTGCTCTGAGAACGTATCGTCAAATCCAATGCCATTGTCGCTGATGCTGATCAGGTGGTACATGACTGCGCGGTGCGCGGCTATCACCGGCAGGGCCATGACCGTTGCGGGCAACTCGTGGGCGTGGACCTGCCGGGCCGATAGCTGAATCTTGGGTGTGGCGCCGGTGCGGTGAAATTTGATGGCGTTGGCCAGCAACTGCTGGAACAGGTGCCGCAGCTGTTTCCGGTCGCCGTAGATGGTTGGCAACGGCTGGCAGTCGATAATGGCACCCGAGGCCTGAATGCCTGCCGAGAGCGTATCGAGAATATCGAGCAGCAGTTCGTTGAGGGGCACCGGCTCCTGTCTGGTGGGGGGCGTGGCTACGGCGGCATACTGTAGCAGATCGCGAACCAGGCCCGCCAGCCGACCCGCCGACTGGCGCACGCGACCAACGATCTCCTGGCTTACCGGGTTGAGGAACAGCGGCTCCGGCGCGTCGGCGTTTTCGCCAAACGCCTGAATTTTGCGGAGGGGTTCCTGCAGCTCGGTAACGGCCAGGTTGGCAAACTGAAGCAGCGGGTCGGGCGCGGTGGTGAGCTCGACCGGATTGAGTTCGGGCAGGGGCTCATCGGTTTCGGTGCAGGTGAGCAGCACATTTTTGCCGCTGGGCACCAGCAGCGCCTGAAACCAGCGGGTAGTGCCATCGCGAACAACTTTATCGACCCACTGCACAGACTGCCCCGTTTCCTGAACCAGCAGCGCCTGCTCCAGCAGGATGGTAGAGCCGCCCTGGTTGAGATCCCGTTCGAGTCGTTTGCCCACCTGCAGGCGGCTGGGATCATCCCAGAATCGCCGGGCCGACTGGTTGATCAGCAGCACCGAGAAATCCCGCACCGCCAGCGGACTATCGTCGGCGGCCGCGTAGCGCAGGGGTTCGAACAGGACAATGCCCGACTGCTGGGCGTTGATGACGGTGTTGAGCAGGTCGGCCTGCTGCTGGTGAACGAGCTGGGTCCGGCGCGCTTCGGTGATATCCATAAAGGTCATCAGCACACCATCGCCCACCCGTATCAGCTGGGCATCATACCAGCTGTCGGGCCGTTCGGTATAATAGGTGAAGTTCAGGCGCTGGGTCCGCCCGGTTTCCACCGTTTTGCGCAGGGCCAGCTCCAGTTCGGTATTCCGGAACCGCGGGAAGAGGGTAAGCAGGTTATGGCCGATGAGCGCTTCGGGCGGATAACCCGTCACAAAGCTGTTCATCAGATTGGTCATGCGGTAGCGAAAATCGATCAGGTTGCGGTCGGGCGATTTGTCGCGTACGGCCTCCCACAGCACCAGCCCCGCCGGCGTATTGTCGCTGATCGACTGCAGCAGCTCGGCCTGGAAATGGTGGGCCAGCTGCGACTGTTTGATCTGAGTGATGTTGGTAGTGGCCAGCACCAGCTGCTCACCATTGGGGGTTATCGACACGCGGTACCAGCCCGAATCGGTGGGTGTGCCGAACGGCATTTCAAACTCCTGGCTTTCGGCCAGTTCGAGACAGGCTACACAGCGACTCAACAACCCCGAGGTACCGGCATTGTCGAAAACAACCGTCAGCAGGTGATCGATCAGGCCGGTAGTGGGCCGGCCAAGCACCCGGGCCAGCTCGGTGTTGACCATGGCGATCCGGAAATCGCTCAGGCTGTGGCTGAATTCGTCGCGGTTGCGAACGGCGTTGAGGACCATAACCCCCATTGGCACGTTTTCGAGTACATCGTTCAGCAGCAGGGCATTCTGGCCGGCGGCTTCCTCGGATTTATGACGGGCCGTGCTGTCGGTATAGCTCAGCATGATACCCCGCGGTACCGGATTGATCGACCGTTCGCGCCAGATGTCGTCGCCGGGGTAGTACTGTTCATCGTTGACCGGCTGCTGGGTGGCGTAGACCTGGCAGTAGAGGGTAAAGGATCCGTTGACGAAAGCGGCTGGTGAGGTCTCCCAAAGCGTGCGGCCCTCCACGTCATCGCGGTGCTGTTTCATCATCCGCAGGGCGGCATTATTGACGATCACCAGCCGGAAATCAGTAACGTGGCCGCCCTCGTCTTCGATGGCCTCGAAAACCAGGATGCCGGTGGCCGATTGCGCAAAGGCCTGCTGGTAGATCGAATGGTGCCAGTCGTTGGTCGGTTGGTCTGCCCGGTCAGCCAGGCAATCGTACGAGAGCACCAGACTATCGTCGATGCAGACGACCGTTACGTTGGTCCAGTACCGGTTGGGTTGGTGGGGCAGGGGGCTGATCGTTTCAAAATAAGCCGACTGGCCGGTTTCAACCACGTTCATGATGGCGGCCATCTGCGGGGAGTTTGCCAAGGTGGGCAGCACCACCCGAAACGACTCGTTGATAAGGTCGACAGCCGGGCGGCCCAGGTCTGTTTCGGCAATCGGGTTGATCAGGGTAAGCCGCAGATCAGCTGATTTTTCGATTGGACTCGGAATAATCCGGAAAACCAGCATGCCTCCCGGTGCCGCATCAACAGCACTTTGCAGGAGATTGGTAGGCGTCGGACTGCTCGAATACATAGTCACGGAAGCTGTTGACAGGGGGTGAACAAACGGTGATAAACGTTCAGGCAACAGAAATTGGGCCAACACGCTGGCGGGCCAGTTGCTGGAAGTAGGCAAACGTGCGTTTGGCCGCGTCGATGATCCGGGTATGGTCCGTATCGGCCCGTTGGAGCAGGAAAGCGCCGAAGGCTTTCCAGCGGGCGCCGGTCTGCTCGCCGTAGCCATTAAAAAACTGCCCGCGAACGGCTTCATCCTGCAGTTCCGGCATTCGGCGCAGACTTTTGGCGATATAGCGCCCGCCCAGGGTCGACCCTTCCGACACGTAGAGTGCACCAAGCAGCTCATAGCCCGACCAGCCGGCAAACAGGCCCGGTACGGGGGGCGGCAGGGGGCACTGGAGCCGGTCGAGGTCGGCCGTCAGCCAGGGTGTTTTCCGGCGCTCCTGCCAGTCGTAGCCCGCCAGAAAATCGGCGTGGTGGGCCAGAGCGGTTTCGAGGGCCTGGTGAAACTGGTAGTGAATGCGTAGCAGATCGCCGTACTGATCGGGGGTGAGCGTACCCGCCATCAGCTCGGGCGTAAACAGCATGGCTTCCGTTTCGGTATGTTGCTGACTGGTTTCATCTTTCAGTCGCTGCAGCAGATTCGGGGTGGGAGATGGCGTCATGGCTGATCGGGTCGTTCGGTTGTCTGGGGTTAGAGTGGGCGAAACTGCGACTGGGTGAGCCAGAAATCGACGGCTCCCTGCATCATTTCGCTTACTTTATGGTAACTGCCGGGCTTGACCAGGTAAGCGTTGACTCCCAGGTCGAAGGCCCGGCGCATATCGCGCGGATTGTCGGATGTACTGTACACAACAAGGGGCAGGTAGCGGGTTTTGTTATTGGCCCGTATCTGCTGAATCACTTCGAAGCCGCTGTGACCGGGCAGGTTCAGGTCGATCAGTACCAGCCGGGGCATGGCTGGATTTTGCCCCTGGTATGTGCCCTGCTGCAACAGGTAATCGACTGCTTCCAGTCCGCTGGTCAGAATCGTAAAGATTGGTTGCGGGCTGAGCCGATTCATCACGCGTCGGAAAATATCGGCTTCGTCTTCGTTGTCTTCAATATAAAGAATATCAAGCATAGTTCATTCAGGCTGGTAGGGTGACAGTAGGAAAGGAAACGTAAAAGGTAGTCGATCGTTGTGGTATGCTTTCGAACCAGATTTTGCCCTTGTGGCGACTCATAATTCGTTTTACAATGGCCAGACCAACGCCGTAGCCGTCGAACCGGGTGGCCGAGTCGAGCCGCTGAAATAGCTCGAACACCTTGCCCGCCTGTTTCATGTCGATGCCGATTCCGTTGTCGGTCACCGAGTAGATAACTTCATTTCGGTCCAGTCGACCCTGCACCGTCACCAGGGCCTGGGGAGTGTCCCGCGTATACTTAACGGCGTTCGACAGCAGATTGCTGAACACCTGCGTAACCATAGTCAGGTCGCCCTCCAGGTCGGGGGTTTCGCCCACCACGATGTCGATGTGCCGGTCGCTGGTTTCCACACTCAGTACTTCGTCGCGCAGCTGCGCCAGCAGCGGGCCCATCGACAGGGGCGCCAGCGTCAGGTCGGAGCGGCCGGTGCGCGAGTAGTCCATGATATTCTGGATCAGGGCGCTCATGCGGTTGGTGGCCCGAACCACCTTCGACAGGGTCCGGCGGGCCGGCTCGTCCATCTGGCTGGCGTAGTCTTCCAGGTAAATTTCGGTATAACTCCGGATCGACGACAGGGGTGTGCGCAAATCATGCGAGACCGTATAACTGAATGCTTCGAGTTCTTCGTAGGCCTGCCGGAGCTGCTCGCTCAGCACCCGAATCTGGTTGGCTTTCTGCGAAACCAGCTGCAGCAGGTCTTCGCGCAGCTTCAGCACGGCCGCTACTTCGACCTGACGCCAGGGCTGGGCCTTGAACCGTACTTCTTCGGTCCATTTCTCGAAGCTTTTACGCGGACTAAGCCGCATGGCGCCCGTTTCCGACTGGGTAATGGCCTTTTCGGGGTTGCCCCCCCAGGTCACCGATTTGATCTGCTCGGCCTTAAACCAGAGCAGATATTCGTTCATTTCGCGGGACAGCATAACCATAAGCAGCCCCGAGGCTGTGTCTGAGAAGCGTTCGGCAGCCGGGTAGAGCAGGGGCAGCTGGTTGGTCTGAAAAAACTTCTCGGTAGTCGTATGCCGCAGCCAGTCGATCAGGCTGTGGATGTCGGCTGCGGGCGGGGTCTGGCCAATCAGCGACAGTTGCCCCTCGAAGAGCAGGGCTGCGCCGGTTGCCGAGTTCAGGTCGAGCACCGTAACCTGGTGTTTGGTCAGGCCCTGCACCACGTCCCAGTCGGCCTGCATCTGCTTATACACCAGCTCTTCGTGCTGAAAAAGCTGTTCGCCGTAAGCCTTGTCTTCGTCGCTTTGCCGGAGTTCGATCGTTGTCGACAGTAGCTGACTGATCAGTTTGAGCGATTCGCGGGTTTTGAAATCGACGAAGCGGGGGGCGCTGTAGTGGTGGCAGGCAATCAGGCCCCACAGTTCGCCCCGGCTCAGCAGGGAGATGCTCATGCTCGAGCGCACGCCCATATTCTGCAGGTATTCGATGTGGAGGGGCGACACGGCCCGCAGGTTGGCATAGGTGAGATCGAGGGGGCGGTTGTGCCGGGCGTGGTTAACCGGCAGTATGGCAACCCGGCTCGCCTGCACATCAACGATGCCCCGCACGAGGTTTATTTTGTATAGCTGGCGGGCCTGCCGCGGAATATCGGACGCGGGGTAGTGCATGCCCAGCCAGGATTCCAGTCGTTCGCTCCGGGCTTCGGATACCACTTCGCCACTCCAGTCGTCGGCAAAGCGGTAAATCATAATCCGGTCGAAACCGGTCAGCTGCTTTACCCGCTCCACAATCCGGTCGAGCAGCTGCTGCAGGCTTTCGCTTCGCTGAATATCACTCATGGTTTGATGCAGCAGCGTATCCTGCGGTACCGACAGGCCGGCAGCAGCCGTAACCATCGGTTCCCATTCCAGAATAAGGGCCTCATCGTGCTGGTGCAGCAGTAGGTAACCTTTTTGCCCGTTGATAAGGATGGGATACGGGGCAAAGGTGTCGAGCCGATCGGCCTGCATCATCACGCCCAGAAGTTCGGCCAGGCGGGTGCCGGGCAGGTCGCCCAGCTGGAGGGTGCCCACATGACGACCGAGCAGGGCCTCGAGCGGCTCCTGCGTGAGCTGCAGTATATTTTCGCTGACCTGCTGAACCACTAGCGTAGTGGGCTCGAGCACCAGCAGATAGCCGTACGACTGAATAAAGCCCGGCCACTGAATGGGCTCCTGATCGCAATCGGTAAGCGTGGGTGGGGGTAGTGGGGTCGTCATAAGGGCAGTCAGGGATAGCAACTGAAAAACGCGGGCGGCCAGCCGTCGGTCGTGGTTTATAATAGGGAAATTGGTCTAAAAACTGGACAGGGCCTGGAGCCGGCGAAAGACCAGCCTCGGCAGCCTGTCTGGCTCATGTACTGGTATGTTGCTGTTTGGGTCTGTTTTGGGCTCTAAAAAGGCGATTAGTAAGCTGTTTAGTCTACGCCAGTGGTCGAAATGTGACTTCTTCACTCGCGACCGCGGGGAAATCGACCTTCGTATGGCCACCCAGCCCAACTCTGGCGCTTTCACGCTTCGATCCAGCTAGATCAAGTCGAAATTTCCGTGCCAAACTTTACGCCGAAGCCGCTGAACAACCGTAAGTCGATGAAATGTCAGGCCACCACCGGCGTTACCGAAAGGCCCGGCAAGAAGCCGATTTTAGTTAAAAAAGTAACCCGATTGTAGGTTTATTGGCGTATAGTCTTTCACTTAACCAAGAAACACGGCTACGCATCCGGTCTGACCGGCTGGCGGTCAAACCACGGGCCGGGTCTGATAGTTGTGTTGGGTAGACCCGGTCCGTATCAGGTACCGGGGGGTGCCCGCTACGCTCCCGGCGGGCTAAACAACGCAACTATGACGACCAACCCTGCTAAAACGCTGGCCTCGAGTGCCTGGATCGTGCTGCGCGATTCGTTCAATGGCTTTATCGACGACCGGTGTCTGAAACTGAGTGCGGCCCTTGCCTATTACACGATTTTTTCGCTGGCTCCGCTGCTGGTGCTGCTGATTTCGCTGATCAGTATTTTTCTGGGTGAGGAGGCTATTCAGGGCCATCTGTTTACGCAGATCAACGGGCTGGTGGGCAACGAAGCCGCTGGTCAGATACAGGCCATGATCAAAAGCGTGCAGCTCTCGGGTAAAACCAACACGGCGCTGGCCGTCGGTATCGTCACGCTGCTGGTAGGCGCCACAACCATTTTCGTCGAGATCCAGGATTCGGTCAATATGATCTGGCGGGTAAAAGCCAAGCCCAAACGGGGCTGGCTCAAACTGCTCAAAGACCGTCTGCTCTCGTTCTCGCTGATTGCCAGCCTGGGGTTTCTGCTGCTGGTATCGCTGGTCATCAATGGCCTGATACTGGCGCTGAGCGATTTCATGACGCGCTACATACCGGCACTGGGGGTATGGCTCATCAACGGCATTAACTTCGTTGTCAGCACGGCCGTCATTACCATTCTGTTCGGTATTATTCTGAAGGTACTGCCCGACGCCAAAATAGCCTGGAAAGATGTCCGGCTGGGGGCTTTCCTGACCGCGTTGCTGTTCATGCTGGGGCGGTACGTAATTGGCCTCTACATCGAAACAACTGCCTCGAGTTCGACCTATGGGGCCGCCGGATCGCTGATTGTCATCCTGCTCTGGATCTACTACACAGCTGCCATCCTTTATTTCGGGGCTGAGCTGACCCAGGCTTACGCCAACCACTACGGCATAAAGATCGAACCGGCCAACTATGCCGTTTATGTCGAACAAACGGAACGGGAGCGCGACGTGTCCGTCATTCCGACCGAGAAAAAAGTGGCCGATGCCAACAAGCCGGGCAGTGCCAGCACGGCGGCACCGGTTTAGGGGCCGAAACAAATAGCGGACACAGACACCGCCCGTTGGGTTGCCGGCACGCCGGAAGCCCGGCGGGCGGTGTCTGTCTGTCAGGCGTTGGCCAGCGCCCGGTCGAGGTGTACGTAGCCACCATCTACGTAAATCAGCTGACCAGTGGTGTGACTCGACCGGTCGGAGAGCAGAAACACCGTGGTGTTGGCAATTTCTTCGGCTGTGGTCATGCGGTTCTCGAGTGGAATATGCGCCGTGATCGACGCCAGCTTGGCCTGCGGGTCGGGCAGCGTCTCGATCCAGCGCGCGTAGAGGGGAGTCCAGCACTCGGCCACCACAACCGCGTTGACCCGGATACCGTGTTTCAGCAGTTCAACGGCCCATTCGCGGGTCAGGGCGTTGCGTCCGCCGTTGGCTGCGGCATAGCCCGACGTGTTGCCCTGGCCCGTGTCGGCCGTTTTAGACGTGATGTTGACGATAGCGCCTTTCGAGGCTTTGAGGGCGGGCAGGGCGTGGTGTGCCATCAGGTAATAGTGAACCACGTTTTTGTGCAGCGATGCGATGAAGCCCTCGTAATCGCCCGATTCAAGGCCAATGCCGTCGTTGACGCCGGCGTTGTTGACCAGCCCGTCGATCTGGCCAAACTGATCGAGCACGGCCTGCACCGCCTGCTGGCAGGCAGCCGGGTCGGTGAGTTCGGCCACTACCTGAAAGCCCCGCTGACCGCGGTCGAGCAGCGTTTGCAGAGCCGCCTGGTTATCGGCTTCACTGCGGCCTACAATAACTGGTATTGCGCCTTCGGCGGCCAGCACCTGTACGATGCCCTCGCCAATGCCTTTGGCTCCGCCCGTAACAATAATGATTTTGTCGGTTAGGTGTAAATCCATGGGAATAGTAAATCAGGGAAAAGCCGAAAGGTACGGCTGAAACCGGGAATCCCGATGTCAGGCCAGCCGTCGGCTCGAGTTGGTCCAAAAGCAGAAAGGCGGGGGCATGCCGTGGCATACCCCCGCCTTCGCGTGATACTATAACAACCTCGATCGGCTCAGCGGACCAGTGCCAGTCGGGCTTCGGCCTGCTCGACCGCCAGCCGGAGCTGATTGTCAAGGTAAACGCGCTGATCATCCAGGAAAAAAGCCACGTCGCCCGGAAATTCGCTGGCGAAAAATGAGCCGTTGGCGAAATAGCCGTTGCCTTCGTTCTGATACCGGTTCAGTCGGGTCAGCAGGGCAGGCGACAGGGCCAGCGCCCCGCCTGGGTTCAGCTGCGTTCGAAACCAGCTCACCAGAGAGGTAATGTCCTGAAGTTTGCCGCGTACACCTACTCCTTTGTAGAAATCGATGCGTTGCCCCGCCCGGTCGGCTTCGTCGAGCAGGTCGCTGGTCAGCAGGATCAGTTCGGCGAAAAGGGCCGGCCAGTCAGATGGGTTCCCCTCGGCCCGAAAAGCAGGCGCGTTGAGGAGAGTGTGCAGGCGGGCGCGGGGGCCCGTTGTGGGGGGGAGACTGGTCATGGATCGGGGGTACGGAGGGTGCAGAAAAGCCTGGGCTAAGGCCGGTCGAACTGGCCGGGCACGCGGAAAGCGGGCAGCGGGCGGGCCGCATGGCGCCCATCGTTCAACGTATTGGGCATAATCACCGGCCGGAAAATCCGGTCGGGCAGGTGGTTCCAGCTGACAACCTGAATCAGGATAGTCCTGATGCGGGCGCGCAACGTGCGAAAGGAATGGATCATGCGGAACGTAAATAAGAAAGGTGAAATTAGCTGTCGAGACCCAGCGGCTGCCGGATAAACTGCGGAATCAGATCGATGCGTTTGGCGGCCTGTTCGGGCGTCAGATAGAGCACCGTGCGGGGCATGTCGCGCACGAGGTACGGTTTCTTGGTGGCTTCGACGAGTTCACGGGCTGCCTGCTGGCGTTCTTTGGCGGTAAGTTTGGTGTTGTCGCGCATTGGTTTGTTGTCGATTTTAAAATCAGTTTGTTATCAGGGAGTTAACGCCGGTAAGCTGGTCGGCAGCAAACGGCTGTACGTGGCTGGCTCCCGTAGTTCGCTCAACCCTAAACACCGCAGTGAGGTAACAGAGTATGAACACGGGAAACCATAAATCGCTTATTAAAAAGGTGAAAAAGCAGGGTTGCAGGAGCTAGCTCAGTCGGGTTACGGTGCTTTGGTAAGTCAGCGTGGTATTGCTCAGGCCAGCGGTGCCCGAAATCGGGGCGGCCCCGCCCGGTTCGGTGGTGCAGGCCAGCGGCAAATGCCCTTCGGCCGTCAGCAGCCCCGACGTCGGGTCGAGCCCGATCCAGCCCGCACCGGGTACATACACTTCTGCCCAGGCGTGGAGCGACAGGGTATCGGTCGCCGGGCCGTCGGTATTGCCATCAGGCCCTGGCGTAGCGGCCAGCTGTACCAGATAGCCCGATACGAAACGGGCGGCCAGACCCAGGCAGCGCAGGACCTGCACCAGCAGCCAGGCCGAGTCGCGGCAGGAGCCCAGCGCCAGCGTCAGCGTTTCGTCGGGCGTCTGCACACCCGGTTCGAGCCGCGTCGTATAGGCCACATCCGCAAACACCTGCCGGTTGAGGGTCGTCAGAAAATCGGTGGTTGGCTGGGAACGGCGGTCAATCCGGTCGAGCCAACCGGCCAGCACCGGACTGGGTGGAGTGGCGTCGAGGTAAGGCGACAGGGCATGGGCCAGGGTCGGCTCGTAGGTAAACGGAAAGGCCTGTGCCTCGCTGTTGAGGTAAAAGTCGAACGGGTTTACGGGCGTCAGCGTCACGGTCATCTCGACCCGAACGGAGAGGTGGGTCAGCGTACCCGTAAAATCGACCCGGGCCAGAAAGTTTCCGAAGGGGTCCTGCTGCCAGTGGGTTACCTGACTGGCGGGTTCTATGGCAAGCGCGTAGGTATCGAGGCTGACGCGGCTGTGGGCCGCCGGCCGTAATCGAACCAGGTGGGGTGACAGATAAACAGGCCGGTCGTACTGGTAATCGGTCTGGTGAAGCAGCGCAAGTCGGGTCGGCATACGGTAGTGAATGCGGTGAAGCCGGGATTACAGTTTTTCGAATACCAGCCGGAAATGGTCCATGGTCTCCTGTTCAAAGCAAACCCGGTTAGGGCTCACCCGAAACACGGCGATCATATCTTTAAACGCTTTATTGGTCAGTATTTTAGGCAGCAGCGAGGCATAGAGCGCGTATTTGCGCAGGCCGAAAGCACGGAAACGTCTACGCCACTGCCCGATGGTCTGGATATAATCGAGCCGGCCACTGCTCTGCGATACCAGCCGGAAGCCGTGGGCGTTGCGGATCACCTGTTCGGCACCGTAGGGCAGCCAGGAGCCCGGAAACTGGGCAATCATCAGCGCCAGGGCGTACGACGGCGAATCGCGCGGAGCCTCGAGACTGATCTGCTCAAACGGAATCATGTTTTTGCCAAACACCATGGTTTGCATGTAGAACCGCCGACCCACGGGCAGCAGCGCCCGCAGCCGGTCGAAAAAATCGGCATAGACCGTATCCTGCTGGCCGGCCTGGTACTGCGCCACCGAGCAGAAATGCTCCATGCCGCCAATGCAGCTCACGGCGTCGAAGGTGCCATAATCGGCAGGGGTAAGGAGCCGGCAGTCGTTTACGTCGACCGTCAGCCCGTTCTGCCGGCAGGCCTCCGCCTGACCGGTCGATAGCGTAACCCCGCGGGCCACGGCCCCCCGTTCGCCCAGATACCGCAGAAACGGCCCCCAGCCGCACCCCATGTCGAGCACGGTCGAGCCCGCCTGCACCCCCAGACTGTCGGCAATGAACTGGTGTTTCTGCCGTTGGGCCGCTTCCAGGCTAAGCGAGAAATCCCCGTTGTACATCGCCCCGCTATAGTCGCCGGTCTGCCCCATGCTGAGCCGGAAAATCCGGTCGATGGTGGTATAGGTAAACTCGAGATCCTGTTGTGAGGCCATGGAAAGTCAAAAAGCGGTTAACCGGAATAAAGGCGGTATCAGGCCGGCACCAGCCGACGCGCGGCTGGCGCCGGAGCGGGCTGGCCCATCTTCTTCAGAATGCGGTAGTGCGACTGCAGCGCCGTGCCGAAATTTTTGTTTTCGAGGTACGGCAGGTCATACTCGAGGGCGGTCTGCCGTACGATGTCGGCAATGTCGGGATAGTGAATATGGCATATTTTCGGAAACAGGTGGTGTTCGATCTGGCGGTTCAGGCCCCCGCAGAAAAAAGCGGCCACAGCCGAGCGGGGGGCAAAATTGGCGGTGGTCTGCAGCTGGTGCACCGCCCAGGCATTCTGCATGTCGCCCGTGTCGGCGGGTACCGGAAAACTCGTGCCTTCAACCACGTGGGCCAGCTGAAACACCAGGCCCAGCACCAGCCCTTCGGCCAGGTGCATCAGCAGGAAGCCCACCAGCACCTGCCACCAGGCCAGATCGAGCACCAGCAAAGGAACGGCCAGAAAGAAGACGTAGTAGAGCGCCTTGGACGCAAACAGCCGGACATATTCACGCCGGGGGTGACCCGTGTTGGCATGGCTGCCAATGTGTGTCTGGAAAAATTTGACGTAATCTTTCCGGAAGACCCACGATAGCGACGCGAGTGAATAGAGCGGGAAGGTGTACAGCTGCTGGAAGCGGTGCCAGGGTTTGAGGGGCTCTTCGGGATCGAGCCGAACCAGCCCCGGCGCAACCTCGATATCCTCGTCGTGGCCCGGAATGTTGGTGTAGGTATGATGGACTACGTTGTGGCTGATTTTCCAGACGTAAGGATTGGCACCGAGCAGATAAAAGCTGTTTTCGAGGAGCCGATTGACCCAGCCGTGGGCCGAAAACGACCCGTGCATGGCATCGTGCGAGATGTTGAACCCGATACAGGCGGCAAAAACACCCAGCGCAAGGGCCATCAGCAGCATGGGAACCAGCGTAAACTGATTAGACAGGATAAGGCCGTAGAGGAGGCCGTAACCGCCCAGGAAAAAAATGGTTTTGAGCCACATGGCCGTGTTGGCATGGGGCGTTATGGCCTGTTCGGCGAAATAAGCGTCGACCCGTTTTCGAACGGTGACGAAGAATGTGGATCGGCTGGTATTGGTGAATTTAAGTTTGGTTGTCATGAACGTCGATTAGTTGAGTAACTGGCCAATGGGTTCGATTGGCCGCAGGCGGGGCCGCATACGTGCCCCTTTTTCGGTCAGGGCAAAGGCGGGTCGGGCGGATAGCCCGGCCAGGCAAGTCCGACGGGCTGGTGTATCGGTGCGGCCCGGGGTAGTGGGCTGGCTGCCGGGGATTGGCTGGGCCGGTCGCTGCATCGAAGCCGTAAACGGCTGGCTTTCGAACAGGGCGAAGGGTTGACTGGTGAGGAAATGAGATAAAAGCTCGTTCGGAGCGGTGATGCACAGGCAGGTTGGGTAGTACCGAACCGAATCAGGGGCAACCCCAAGCCGAACCCAGTGGTGAAGCAGACGACTGACGAGCAGGAGGCCGTTCCGGTCGTCGGTAGACAGGGTAACGCGACCAGATGCAGCAGCGGGGCGATGCGTGTGATGAAGATGTAAACGCATCGGGTTCGGCAGTTGCCGAAACGAGGGGTGAAATTAGGCTGAAAACCAGGCTATCTGGACAGCGATCTTGGGCAAGTTCCGAAAATTTGGCCAGCAATCAAAGCTTTTTCTGCTTTCCCTTCTGGAAGCCTGTGCCCCGGCGGCACGGGAGAATGCCCGGGGAGGACGTAATCGGTGCGGCTGTTGACAGGCCAATGGTAATCCGGTGGTTTTGCCGTATTTGCAGATCATATCCCCCCAACGGCTCATGCTTCAGACCGACACCCAGTCTAAACCCGCTGCTTACGACGCCATCTGGCGCGACACCCTGGCCCAGCAATTCGGTATGCCGTCCGACGTGCCCACCGGCTCGCTGCTGCGCACCCTGGCCGCGCTGAAACCGGGCGGCCTGTTGCTCGAACTGGGTACCGGCACGGGTATGGCGACCAGCTGGCTACTCGACGGTATGGACGCCGACGCCCGGCTCATCACAGTCGACAACGACCCGCTGCCACTTTCAGTCGCGCAGGCACATCTGGGCCATGACCCCCGGCTCACGATCCAACTGGCGCCCGGCGAAACGGTGATCGACAGCCTGCCGCCCGGTACCGTCGACCTGATCTTTGCCGATGCCTGGCCCGGTAAGTACAACCACCTCGACGAAGCCCTGGCCCTGCTCAAACCGGGTGGCCTGTTCATTATCGACGATATGCTGCCCCAGCCCAACTGGCCCGCCGGCCACGACCGCAAGGCCGACGCCCTCGTGACCCGGCTGGAGGCAATGCCGGGCCTGCAGCTAACCAAACTGAACTGGTCGACGGGATTGATTCTGGCCGTAAAACGGGCTGGATAAGCCCTGCTGAACGGGCTTTTCCGGGGTGGGGCCTGTCGGGTTGAAAACCGGGCTGTATCTTGCAGCAAAATTTTCCTGCTATTCATGTCACTCGTACGCACTGGCCTAACCAGCCTGGCTATTCTGCTGAGCCTGTCGGCTCCGGCGCAGAAACGCGCCTACCGGCACCCGTCCGATACCCGCACCCTCGACGCGACCGACCCGATTATCATGCCGTACAACCGGCTGGCCAAATCGGCCGGTACGGTACTGACCTACGGTGACCCCCGGCGCGAAAACCACGCCCTCGACGTGGCACTGCTGCCCGGCAATACGCACGTGGTGGTGGAAGATCGCTACGGCATCGCCGTTGTCGACCGGGCCGCGCAACGCATCGTTCACCGCTGGGCGTTTGCCGATGTGCCCGACCTGCGGGCGCTGATGAGCACCTACTCCGGCATCGAATCGTTTGTATACCAAGGGCAGACGTATGTTGTCTGGAGCGCCGGCGACACCAAAGGCCGGTCGGGCGTGATGATTGCCCGGTGGGCGAAAGGGCAGATCAGCGACGTGGAATTGCTGCCGTTTGCACCCGTTGCTCCGTCGCCCCTGGCGCTGCCCAACGACGTGGCCGTTCGGCAGGAAGGCGGTGAGCTGTTTCTTTACGTAGCCCTGAACGGCAACAATGAGCTGGCCAAAGTGCGGTTCCGCGACCGATCGGTGGTCTGGACAAAGCCCACTGGCGTAGCGCCCTTTGGCCTGGCTATCCGTGACAACAAACTGTATGTGAGCAACTGGGGCGGGCCTATGCCGGCCCCGGGCGATCCGCGCGAAACGGCCGGCGTACCCTACGGCAGCGCCTACACCAATCCGCGGACGGGCGCTATTGCCGCCGGCACGGTCTCGGTGTTCGATGCGGAATCGGGACAACGGCTGCGCGAGATACCGGTGGGGCTGCACCCCAACGCGCTGCTGCTGGCCCCCGGCGGCCGGCGCCTGTTTGTTGCCAATGGCAACAGCGATACCGTGTCGATGATCGACACCGACAGCGATACGGTGGTGGGTTCGATTGGCGTGGGGCTTTTTGGCAGCGAACCCACGCAGTCGGGTAAACCGCTGGTGGGCAGTACGCCCAACGGGCTGGCTATCGATGCCACCGGTCAGACGCTGTACGTTTCCAACGGACTCGATCACGCCGTGGCGGTAGTGGCCCTGACGGGCAACCCGGTGGTGTCGGGCTACATCCCGACCGAAGCGTATCCGTCGGGCCTGTTGTGGGTCGACAATGGGCTGGTGGTGTGCAACCTCGAAGCGCGCGGTTCCCGGGTGCCCAACCAGACCCCCGAGCTTCGGAAGCGGTTTCCGAAACTGCCCGCATCGAACCAGGGCGTCTTCAATGCTCACGAAGAACTGGCGTCGGTATCGCTCATACCGGTGCCCGGCCCGGCGCAGCTGGCCGTATTCACCACGCAGGTGCGGGCCCAGAATCTGGTGTTCCGGCAGGCGCTGGCCGACCGCCTGCCCCGGCCCAACGTGGCACCCCGCCCCGTGCCCGAGCGCACGGGTGAGCCCTCGGTCTTCAAACACGTTATCTACATCATCAAAGAAAATCGCACCTACGACCAGGTCTACGGCGATCTGAAGCAGGGGCGGGGCATGCCGTCGCTCTGTATTTTCGGCGACAGTGTAACCCCGAATCAGCACCGGCTGGCGCTCGATTATTCACTGCTCGACAACTACCACGCATCGGGCAAATCGTCGGCCGAGGGGCATCAGTGGACCGATGCCGGTATGGTTACCGACTACATCGAGAAAAACGTGCGGGCCTGGTTTCGCAGCTATCCGCACCGGCAGTACGATGCGCTGGTCTACGGCGAACATGGCTTTATCTGGAACCACGCCCTCGACAACGGCAAAACGGTACGCATTTTCGGGGAAGCCTGTTTTACCGAGTTCGATGAATCGAAAAGCTGGTCGGATATCTACCGGCAGTACCGGGCGGGCGAGCCGTTTGTGTTTAAAAACACAAGTACCATTGCGCGGGTGCGCCCGATACTGTCGCAGGCATACCCCGGCTACGACGACCCTAAAATCAACGATCAGCTGCGGGCCGACGCGTTCATTCGGGAGCTGCAGCGCTACGAAGCCATGCCCGGCGACAGTTTGCCCGAGTTGCTGATTGTGGCCCTGCCCAACGATCACACGGCCGGCACCAGCCCCGGCTTTCCCACGCCCCGTGCCCAGGTAGCCGATAACGATCTGGCGCTGGGCCGCATGATGGAAGCTCTGACCCGCAGTCGGTTCTGGCAAAACACGGTGGTGTTTGTCACCGAAGATGATTCGCAGAACGGCTGGGATCATATCTCGTCGTACCGGACGGGGGCCCTGGTGCTGAGTCCTTACTCGAAGCTCGAAAAGACCATTCACACCAACTACAACCAAACCTCGATGCTTCGGACCATCGAACTGATTCTGGGGCTGTCGCCCATGAACCCTATCGATGCAACGGCGCTGCCCATGTTCGACTGTTTTACGAGCAAGCCTACGCTGGTTCCCTACACGCACCTGGCCAACCGCATTCCGCTCGATGAGCTGAACCGGCCCCTCAGCGCCCTGTCGGGAGCCGCCCTGCGCTTTGCCAAACTGTCGATTCGGAACACCCGCGCCGGTGTTGACCGGGGCAACGACGATCAGATGAACCGGATTCTGTGGTTCGCGGCCAAAGGCCACATCCCGTATCCCCGCGCCTACGTCAGCGCCGTCAAAGACGAGGATGACGACGATTGAGCAACGCCGATCGTAACCAGGCACCCGGCCCGCCCGTCATTAGCGACGAAGCGGGCCGGGTGCGTTTGTAGGTAAGGGCGGGCCGGAGACCCCCAGGCCCAGGCATAGGCCCTGAAGCGGTACAAGCCCGGCACTACTATACGCAGCATGGGTCTGTCTCCGCGATTGGGCAGTGCGTAGCGGAGGGGCAAACAAGCCGGTGGTCGATGCCGTTGTGGCTGCGTAAGGTGGGAGTAAAAGCCCCCGTTTAACGGACCAAACCGGCGTACCGACGCCCGATTCTAACCATGGCACAAACTATTTTTATCACCGGCGCATCGTCGGGCATCGGCAAAGCCACCGCCCTGCGCTTTGCCCGCGAAGGCTGGCAGGTGGCCGCCACCATGCGCAACCCCCATGGGCATGCCGACCTGGAGCAGGCCGGCATCCGGCTCTACGCGCTCGACGTGACCGAGCCGGAGGCCGTAAAAGAAGCCGTGGCGCAGGCGCTGTCGGATGCCGGCCGGATCGATGTGCTGCTCAACAATGCCGGTTACGGCCTCTTCGGCCCCCTCGAAACGGCCACCGAAGACAAGATCATGACCCAGTTCCAGACCAACCTGTTCGGGGCCATGCGCACCATACAGGCACTGCTGCCCCATTTTCGGGCGTCGGGGGGCGGCACCATCATTAACGTCACCTCGATCGGCGGGCTGGTTGGTCTGCCCTTCAATGCCATTTACCACGCTACCAAGTTTGGGCTCGATGGCCTGTCGGAGTCGCTCAACTATGAGCTGCGCCCCTTCAACATCCGGGTGAAGGTGGTGGCTCCGGGGGGCGTAACTACCGATTTTGCCGGGCGTTCGCTGCAGCGCACCGTCGAGGCACCCAGCCCCTACGATGCGTCGATTCAGCAGGTCATGGCGGCCTTCGGCCAACGGGGGGGCAACTACTCAACGCCCGGGCAGATTGCCGACGTAATTTTTCAGGCGGCCACCGACCAGACCGATCAGCTCCGCTACGTGGCCGGCACCGATGCGCAGGCACTCTATGCGCAGTGGAAAGCGGTCAGCAACGAAGCATTTTTCGAGACCATCCAGCAGGCCTATGGTCTGAACGAATAGCGGCCACGCGAGCCAATGGGCGTGCGTTCGGTACGGCCGGTCTGATTAGGGAATGCGACCGGGCGGCTTTTGTGCGCAGCCGGGTGCTGTGCGTCGTAAAGTTGGGTACTGAACTAAGCGTCACCAAGTTTGGGATCAGTTCGTTGAAAAACAGTCAAGGTTTCGATACGCTGAGCCAATAATGTGTGG
>NZ_BAAGZE010000016.1:0-6783 GCF_054778875.1 Spirosoma luteolum | reverse complement strand
TAATTATTTGCGTCGCATTGTTAAAGACTATGAGTATACGCTATCTTCTTCGGTGAGTTGGTTGTATTTAGCCAACATTCAACTGATGCTCCAGCGCATTTGACCTCATTACCAACTATAATTTCCCAACACATTCTTAGGAGTTCAACAAATGATAAATTTTGTGGCTCTGCAAGGAACAGCGAGCGTTGTCTTTCCTAGTGTTAAAAGATCGTTACACAACAGCCCTGCGGCCCGACAGATGATTATTCACCACGCTGAGAACAGTTCAGAGAATCCAGCTCCTAGTCGGTATAGAACTATTTTCCTACAACACCTGCAGCAAGTTGGAACATATCCTCAACAATGCCGAAAAATTGCCGTAAGCAATGGGAACAATCAAGGCGTCGTAGGCCAAGCTAATTCTTGCCAGACATTGTTAGAGTTTAGTGTACCGAGAATGGGGCTGGGCGCTGCGCTCTGCTCTGGTTTAAATTGCAACCTAATAAAATGGTCTGCCTTTGCTGCTCCTGAATCGGGGCGTTGTCTGTCGATGCAAATGTGGACAAATACATTGACTGGTTTAGGCTTAGGCTTACCTCGCTTAGGAGAGTCATATGTAAATTCAGTCGGCAACAATTATGATCAGGTGCCTGGCAGCTTCTTTGGAGACGGACAATTATTTGAAGATCTGGGGGTTGCTTTCGCAAAACCGGCAAGAGCATTATTTCCGTGGAGGTCCTTTAACTTCGACTACACAAATCTAACTCGATCAACATTTGTTCCTACTGTGAGTTCGATTGATTTTCAGTTGAGTGGTGGCCCAAAGGTTAGACTAGCTGACTACAACCTCAGCAAGTGCGCTGGAACCACCCCTTTTGATCAAGCATATGTTGGCAACGCGAGCACAGATCATGTCGCAGTTAACTCAGTAATCGCCAATTTCTTTAGGTCAGAAATATATTCTAAGCTAACAACATCTTGTGGACCTACTTGCGATTTTAACGTTGGAGCAGTTACACCCACCGGCAACAACACTTTTTCATGCAATGCATCAGTTCAATTGCTCATCACGTGTTCAGGTGCTAACTGTGATAACGTTAATTATAGTTGGAGTGGCAATGGACTCAGTGCTAGCGTTCCTAATCCTACATTTAACGCGCCCAGTGCCAACGGCACATACACCTACACAGTAACAGCGAGTCGGTCAGGCTGCAATGCAAAGACAGCTACGATAAATATTAGCGTTTCAGGATGCGGAGGTGGCACTCCCACTAACACGTGTATCGACTACAGCCCGCAGTGTTCAGGCAATATTCAGGAGATAGCTCCTTTTCAGCTAAATGTAGCAACCCCAGGCCGATATCCGTTAACTATCAGCTACCGTTCCCAAGAAAAGTCGGTTGATGCTGTTGTTCGCGTTAATGGAGAGAGCCAGACGGTACGTTTCAATCAGACTGGTGTTAATACATACGCCACGGTAACAACTGCTTCCTTTAACTTTAATGCTAACAATACCGTTGGAATTAGCAGCGGCAATGATGGGGGCTATATTTGTGTCAACCGGCTTTGCCTTGGTGGGGATGGAGGTAATACTACTCAAAACTGTAATTTCAGTGTGAGTGCTGCCCCTAATGATGGAAACACCAACCGCTCATGCGGAAGTGGTGTAACGCTCAATGCTAACTGCTCCGGTACTAATTGTGACAACATTAGCTACAGTTGGAGTGGTAATGGACTCAGCGCCAGCGGCGCCTCTACCTCCTTCAATGTTCCCACCAGTAATGGTTCTTACACATATACAGTGATAGCCTCACGCCCGGGGTGTAGTAACCAGACTGCAACTACTACTGTTAATGTAAATGGCTGCAGTGATACCCCAGCTGGCAGTTGTACAACATTCAGCGAGGTTTGCTCGGGTAACGACCAAGAGATCCAACCAAAAACTATTAACGTGGCCAGTCAGGGTAATTACTCCCTAACTATATCCTACAAGTCTTCTGAGAAAGCAATTGCCACTAGCATACTGGTCGACAACAGTCCCTTATCGATAAACTATAACCAGGTAAGTGGTTATACTACCGCTACTACCGGTTCGATTTTCCTTAGCCTAGGCACACACACCATTGGTCTGCGCAGTGGCAGCCAGGGGGGCTACATCTGCTTCAATAGCATTTGTGTAGGTGACGGAGGAGGTAATACAAACCCAACCAATCCACAACCTCCTGTTTCTGGTAACCCTACTAACGGTTCATATGAAGGGTATTTTGACGGTATAAATTGTAGTAGCGCCTATGGATGGGTTTGGAATTCGTCATATCCTAATCAGCCTATCAACGTACAACTACTGGAGGGATCAACGGTTATTGCTACTACCGATGCCTCTAACTATCGAACGGATCTTCAACAAGCTGGAAAGGGTAATGGACAACATGGATTCTCATTTAACTTGCCTTCGTCCCTAAGGAATGGTCAGAATCACGACCTATCGGTTAGGGTTACAAGCCAAGGTTTTGTGCTGTACAATTCACCGAAACTGTTCAACTGTCCATCGGGAGCACGGATTGCATCAAAAGATGGTCAAGCAAAAAGCGAAGATGAATTTTTAGTAGTTTGGCCTAACCCTACAGAAGGTCATATCCGTTTCCGTTTTTTCTCGCAGAAAGGAGAGCTAAGCCAAGTCCAATTAGTGGATATACAGGGGCGAATTCTAAAATCGGTCAATGTGACGGGAATGGGCTCATTATATGAGCAGGAATTACTAATTCCTGAGGCAACAACGGGCTTAATCTTACTGCAACTGAAACAGGGCAATCGTATAATAAACAGACGTATCATTGTGCGTCGATAGTACACACAAAAAAGGGGGAACTCATAAGTTCCTCCTTTTTTACACGTTTTACACTTGATAGAGAGAAGGTATACGTCTCCCAGTATTATCTGACACTATTTGTATATTAGATTTATAGTTTATTCTTTTAATTTTTCATTGTGTACAAACAACTACACAGTAGATATTGTTGCGTGAGTAAGTACACAAAGGTTTATGCTTTAGCTCTTGATGGCTATCTATAAACAAGCGGATTACGAAACCCTGCGTCGGCGGTGCGTCGAACTTAAACAGGCAGGCTGGAAACAAGCCGACATTGCTCGGGCCTTTGGTCTAACGGCGGGCTGGGTCAGCCAAACACTGAAAACCTACCGTGAGCAAGGCGAAGCAGGCCTAACGACCGGTAAACGCACCGGAGCCCCGTCCCGGCTGACGGTGGATCAACTCGACCAACTGACAAAAGAACTGGCCAAGGGGGCTGAGCAATACGGTTTTTCAGGCCAAGTGTGGACCCGGCCCCGTACTAATGGTGCGATTAACAAGCTTTTTGGTGTTAGCTATGACCCCTCTCAAATTGGACGGCTGCTTAAGAAAGTAGGCTGGAGTCGGCAGAAACCGGCTCGGCAAGCTCGCCAGCAGGACCCGCAGGCTGTGGCCAACTGGCAAGCCGAGCGACTCCCTGCGCTCAAAAAAAGCGCAGATTGAGGGGCGTACGATTCTATATATGGATGAATCAGCGTGCTATTTATTGCCTTTTGTCGCCCACAGCTGGGCACCCCGTGGTCAAACACCGTTGCTTCTGGAACAGGCTGGCCGCGCACATCTCAGCCTGATTGCTGCCATTTCGCCAACGGCCGCTTGTATCTAGCGGGGCAGGATCAGCCCTTTACTAGTGACGATATCTGTTGGTTCTTAAGCAAGCTCTGCTGGCAATACCGCCGTCAAAATATGCTAATTATTTGGCAGGGCCGCCTGTGCGGATGGGGCGGCTATTCATCGGTCTCAAACGGTACGAGACTGGCTCCATTGTCGACCCGGCCGAGTGCATCTGGAACGACTACCCGCCTACAGCCCAATGCTCAACCCGCCGGGCCGCCGGTGTGGTCGAGTTAGTGTGGAGTCAACTGAAGCGATCCCTGAAGAATCAAGTTTTCACCAATCTGAAATCGCTTCAGACTGCGGTGATGAACGAGGTTGATTTCCTGCAAGCGGATCGAAAACGGATCCGCTGCTTCTTTCGAAAGAAGGAGGTCAGTTTCTTCACAGACTAATTCACGCATCTATAAGTACCCGGGTCAATTGCCTTTCCGCAGCCGCTATTGTGCTGAATACCCGGCTCTTTAAACCGTATCGTAGTTCCTTGAAAATCCCTTCAACGGGATTGAGTTCAGGGCAATAAGCTGGCAACTTGCTAAAGGTCAACTGGGTAGCTGTGAACCCACCCGCTGTATGCGTTCGGCTGCCATCAGCTACCAACAACGTCGGTGCCTTTATCGAACGGTTGAGTGGCTGAATGAACCAGCCAAACCCGGACCCTGCCATCGTTGGTAGCAAGGCCGCGTAACCCTTACCCCTGAAGGGGCATACGGCTAGATAGAGATACAAACTCTGGTAGCCAATCTGCACCCGACAATAGGGACGATGGCCTGTCGGGGCCCATTTGCGCCCCGACTCGGAACGCGTACCCGCTCGTCGTTCATCCATGAACAGAATCTGCTCCGGCGGAAAGTCAGCCACCAGGGACTCAAATTTTTTTATACGCGTCGATGGCGCCTGGTCGCTGGTGAATATGGACCGGACGACCTGTTTTCTTTTTGATGCCCAGCCGTTTACAGAGGTCATGAAAACCCCCGATGGTGTAGACTACGCCTAGACTGCCCGCCAGATAGGCTTGCCTATCTTCCAGCGAGTGGGCTTGATCATCCTGCAAATAGGCCCGGAAGCGGGTGATTTGGGTGGTATCGAGTTTGCCCAGATAAGTGGGCTGTTTGGGTTTGGTAAAGGCCTGTATGCCCTCTTCCAAGTAGGTCTTCCAAACGCGTTGGGCCTGTCGCAAGCCCAGATTGACCAGCGCACCCGCTTTTTTCTGGGTGTTAGCCTGTTGGGCTTTCAAGAGTCGGATGAAGCGAATATGATCGCGCTGGCTCGGATAAACAATCTGCTTTTCAAGCTGTAGCAATTCGTCTACCGACTGGCTTATCTTCGTGGTGTAATCCATAGCCAAAAATACGGCCTACAGCTTCTGAATTAGTATAAGTAAGGTTGTATCAGCAATGGAAAGAACGGCTAGCCAAGGCGACTTCCGGGCTAACCTGTCAAAAGGTGGTAACGGGCGGTCGATTAAGTTATCTGAGTCGGAAACGGCTATGTGCGTTAACGCAGTTAAAGCCGTAGGTTTGGATTTTACTGGTATTGATCTAATCCGGGGGAAGACGGGTCAAACTTACGTAACTGAAGTGGATGGTAGCCCGGGTACTGGAATCATTGACGTTACAGGTCAGAACTATTTCAATGACTTGATAAGACACATTGAGGCACGAGCAAAGAGGGAATCCACGGTTATAGCTCCGGTTCCTTTACCTAGTAAACCAGAGGTAGACAAACAGCAACAGGAAAACGAAGAGGAAGCGGCATTAGAAAAAGTAGTTAGTGGCTTAACTGCGTTGATAGGTAAAGAAAAACTGATTAATGAACAGGCCGATTATGGTATCGTGGACCACCACTGACTTTGAGAAGCAAATGGTTCGGCGAGTCAGTCGTTTTAGGCGTGTTTGAAGAGTAAGATGCTTCCGTTCAATTCCTTGTAATGCCGCTTTACGAACTAAGCGTAAGCGTTGATCTAAGCAGTCAAAGTAGGCCGGCACGGGCCGCCCCGCACCAGGAGTCCGTTATCCACCTGATCACCTCAATTTTGGCCTCCTCCAACAGATGTAGAAAGTGACGAAATGTATGGTTGGTACGGCGGCTAAAAACAAAGGCAATGATCTCGCCTGTCACCGCATCCTCGACCCACGGCAGCGGCCGACCGTCACAGCCAGCGGGGCTGTTTTTTCTTGCCCACATAAGACCGCCCGGCGGCCCGGCACATCTCGTCGACTTTGAGGCTCATTTTCAAGCCTCTATCGACGTACAAGGGATTAACTTGGACCACTTCACTACCGCACGGGCGGCCCCGTTTTTTTTAAGTTGAGCGCTGACGGTGTTACGATTAACACCTAGCACACGGGCGGTATCGCGTACGCCTGCTCCGTTGAGGACCATCTGAGTGATCTGCTCTTTGACCAAGGAGTCTCGGGCCTTATGGGTATAAGTTTGGACAAAAGTTCGACCGCAGTCATAGCATCGGTAGCGTTGGGTACCAGCGCGGGTAGTGCCATATCGTTTTACGTGTTTGGTTTGCCCACAATGCTTACAGGAGACTGCTTCTAAGGCCATTCATAAAGATACCTATATCAACACAGTTAAGCCACTACCAATAGGTTTACGATTTCGCTCAAACTAACTGTACAGAATACTGATTTTAATCCGATAAGTGGAGCGGCTTATTTCTTTTACGCCCTCTATATGCTACTTAAGTAAAACGTAGGCGCCAAACCGTAGATAAGTCTTTACACTAATACAGTGTTCGACAAATATACTTATAGCTTTATGTAGTTTACTTAAGTATAATTACTTTCAATAAAAAAGTGTACAATAAAGTCAAATTTTATAAAAAAATTTATTTAGTATTAAAAAGAAATTAAATATTTCTTTTTAATTTCTTTTTAATACCATTGTACAAACGTTATATAAAAGTCAATATGTCTAAACCTATTACAACCATTTACCGCTTTATGGCTCTCTGTACGTTAATTGGGCTATCAATGAGTGCGTGTAGCCCCGAAGTCAACGTGCAAGAGCCGGTGTCGGTCAACCAGTCGGCCCGCATCGAGGCGGCGGCCAACCTGCGTTTGTACGCCGGACTCATCGCCGAG
>NZ_BAAGZE010000015.1:0-2948 GCF_054778875.1 Spirosoma luteolum | reverse complement strand
TGTTCTTTGACCTACAGGGAGAAACGAAGACGGGCATGTGAATGCCTGTCGACACACAAAGAGACGATAAAACGTTAAGCTTTTTAGTAAAGCGTGCTAAACACGCAGCAAAAGGGCGGCTGGGGGATGCCTCTGGCTTCTGGTGGCGATGAAGGACGTGGCAAGCGACGAAACGCTGAGGGGACCCGCTGGCAGGGCTTGATCCTCAGGTGTCCGAATGGGGCAACCCACTGGTTTGAAGAACCAGTACTCCTTTGGGAGGGCGAACGCGGAGAACTGAAACATCTAAGTACCCGCAGGAAGAGAAAACAATTGTGATTCCGTCAGTAGTGGCGAGCGAACGCGGAACAGCCCAAACCATCTACGTTACGGCGTAGGCGGGGTAGTAGGACCCGACATCAAATCAACGGGAGAGAAGCGGAATGGCCTGGGAAGGCCAGCCACAGACGGTGAGAGCCCGGTACGCGTACACGAGTTGATGGGTTGGGGATCCTGAGTAGGGGGGAACCGGAGAAATTCCCTCTGAATCAGCCGGCACCATCCGGTAAGGCTAAATACGACCAGAAGACCGATAGTGGAGAGTACCGTGAGGGAACGGTGAAAAGCACGGGGAGTACCCGGGTGAAATAGACCCTGAAACCAGTCGCTTACAAGCGGTCGGAGCCCCCAGCGGGGGGTGACGGCGTGCCTTTTGCATAATGAGCCTACGAGTAACCGTCACTGGCAAGGTTAAGGACGTTGACGTCCGCAGCCGAAGCGAAAGCGAGTCTGAACAGGGCGTTTGAGTCAGTGGGGGTTGACGCGAAACTTGGTGATCTACCCGTGGCCAGGTTGAAGGGGTGGTAACACACCGTGGAGGACCGAACCGATAAGCGTTGAAAAGCTTCCGGATGAGCTGCGGGTAGGGGTGAAAGGCCAATCAAACTGAGAAATAGCTCGTACTCTCCGAAATGTTTTTAGGAACAGCGTTCAGTGTTACCACTTGTGAGGTAGAGCGACCAACAGGATGCGGGGGAGTCACATCCTACCAACTTCTGATGAACTCCGAATGCGCAAGTGGGTGCTGGGCAGTGAGGGGCAGGGTGCTAAGGTCCTGCTCCGAGAGGGGAACAACCCAGACCATCCGCTAAGGTCCCCAAGTGTGTGCTAAGTTGAACAAAGGCGGTCCGGCTGCTGAGACAGCCAGGAGGTTGGCTTGGAAGCAGCCATTCCTTTAAAGAGTGCGTAACAGCTCACTGGTCGAGCGGGGCGGGCGTCGATAATAAACGGGCATCAAGCACACCACCGAAGCGATGGACCTACGCAGGAGCGTAGTGTGGTAGGAGAGCATTCACAGGCCGGCGAAGGATAGGCGTGAGCCTTACTGGAGGGCTGTGAAAAGCAAATGTAGGCATAAGTAACGAGAATGGGGATGAGAACTCCCCACACCGAAAAGCTAAGGTTTCCTCCGCGATGGCAGTCATCGGAGGGTTAGTCGGGGTCTAAGGAGCAGGCGAAGGCCGGGCTTTGAGGGGAATCAGGTTAATAGTCCTGAACTGTCCATGCAGGGCGAGTCATGACGGAGTGCCGGAGGTAGTAGGTCCTGACGGAATAGGGCGTTGAGCAGCGGCTTCGGCCAAAGCGAATTACTGAAGGGGCTTCCAAGAAAAGTGATGAGCCGTTAAGCGCATGGGTACCCGTACCGTAAACCGACACAGGTAGCTGGGAAGAATATTCTAAGGTGCGCGAAAGAATCATGGTTAAGGAACTCGGCAAGATGACCCTGTAACTTCGGGATAAGGGGGGCCTACCCAGTGATGGGAGGCTGCAGAGAAGAGGCCCAGGCGACTGTTTACCAAAAACACAGGACTCTGCCAAAATGAAAGTTGACGCATAGGGTCTGACACCTGCCCGGTGCTGGAAGGTTAAGGGGGGAGCTTAGTCGCAAGGCGAAGGTTTGAACTGAAGCCCCAGTAAACGGCGGCCGTAACTATAACGGTCCTAAGGTAGCGAAATTCCTTGTCGGGTAAGTTCCGACCTGCACGAATGGTGTAACGATCTGGGCACTGTCTCAACCATGAGTTCGGTGAAATTGTAGTAGCGGTGAAGATGCCGCTTACCCGCCACGGGACGGAAAGACCCCGTGCACCTTTACTACAGCTTAACATGGATCGCCGGTCAGGCATGTGTAGGATAGGCGGGAGATTGCGAAGCGGTGTCGCCAGGCATCGTGGAATCAACCTTGAAATACCGCCCTTGGCTGACTGGCGGTCTAACCCTTTCTGGGGGACAGTGTTTGGTGGGTAGTTTGACTGGGGTGGTCACCTCCGAAAGGGTAACGGAGGTTTCCCAAGGTTCGCTCATGCCGGACGGTAATCGGCAGTGGAGTGCAATAGCAAAAGCGAGCTTGACAGTGAGGCCTACACGCCGATCTGGGACGAAAGTCGGGTATAGTGATCCGGTGGTTCCGCATGGAAGGGCCATCGCTCAAAGGATAAAAGGTACGCCGGGGATAACAGGCTGATCTCCCCCAAGAGCTCACATCGACGGGGAGGTTTGGCACCTCGATGTCGGCTCGTCACATCCTGGGGCTGGAGAAGGTTCCAAGGGTTCGGCTGTTCGCCGATTAAAGTGGCACGCGAGCTGGGTTCAGAACGTCGTGAGACAGTTCGGTCCCTATCTGTGGTGGGCGTTGGAATACTGAGGGGGTCTGTCCTTAGTACGAGAGGACCGGGATGGACCAACCGCTGGCGGATCGGTTGTTTGGCCGCAGGCACGGCCGAGTAGCTACGTTGGGTTAAGATAAGCGCTGAAGGCATCTAAGTGCGAAACTGGCCCCGAGATGAGTGTTCCGGTATAAAGGGGCGTTGGAGACGACGACGTTGATAGGCGGCAGGTGGAGGTGCAGAGATGCATGGAGCCGAGCCGTACTAATGGCCCCGGACGCGTGATTAGGAAAGTGTTTTACG
>NZ_BAAGZE010000014.1:0-2636 GCF_054778875.1 Spirosoma luteolum | reverse complement strand
CTCGGCGATGAGTCCGGCGTACAAACGCAGGTTGGCCGCCGCCTCGATGCGGGCCGACTGGTTGACCGACACCGGCTCTTGCACGTTGACTTCGGGGCTACACGCGCTCATCAACAGCCCAGTTAAAATACTAGAAAGAAAAAAGCCCGCTTTCGTTTTAGAATTAGCGTTCATACAATAGACATGTTGCAACGTTGATAATCAGTTAATTAATTAAGATAAAATTCCACAAGCCAGCACAAATTGATAACGATAACTCGTAGAGACTGGCCTTGTGTGTGCGTAGTTGATCGCTTAAATAGCGGTAGCGTTTCATACCGCCAATGGCGTGTTCAATTCGTATTCGTGTTGAACTCCTGGTTCGATTATCCGCCTTTTCTTCTGACGTCAATTGGCCACCTTTAGGCTTCTTCTTAGGCTGACTGACTGACAGACAGATATAGTCTGTAGCTATGCCCTGATAGCCCAGGTCTACCTCAATCGAGAGGTGAGAAAACCAAGGTTGGTCGGGCGGAAAACAGTATTTTAATTGCCGATAATCATGATGCTTACCTTGCCAGGCGTTGCTCACATAATGAATATAGCGGTCGCTGGTGCCCAGAATTAACGATTTGACGGTGTGGGCTTTTTTTTACCACTATACATACCTCGTTGATAATCGGCTGCCTGGGGCCGTTGGGTACGTTGCTCGGTGGCATCGATGAGTGAAGGGCCTTTGTCAATGAAATAAGCGTTAAAGCTTTCGGCATTGTCAAAATGTGTTTTGGGCAGGTGACCAGACTGATTCAGCGCTGTTTTAATGAGCATCAACCCCATATCCTGATTGCGCTTAGCTGTCGAGCCATCCATACCGGTAGTAAGGCCCAGTAAGTCTAAGGTAAGTCCTGATTTTAACCGGGCCGCCGGAGCGGGAGAATAGGGTAAACAGCAACAGGTCTTCATAAGTGTCGAGCATAGGCACATCGGGGCATTGCTGCTGGCGCTGTTGGATGCTTTGGCCATAAAGTTGTTGGTAGGCAGCAGGAAGTAAAGCTAGGAGTTTGGTGAACCGCTTCTGATCCAGCCCTATAGCTGCTCGCCATTGGCGGTCAGTGCGTAAGTCAGTCGTTGAGAACTTCATGATACAAAATTAACCCGTTGCAACAACTCTAATACCAAGTTTTGAAAGTGGGCATTTACACTACTGTTTTATTTCTTCGATTTAAAACGGACAATATCATACCCAACAGAGAAAGTCAGAAGATGAGTTTTCCGCTTGAATTCATAAGAACTACCCGAGAAATTGACAGGATTATGCATTGTCCCAAATGGAAAATCATAATTTATTTCAATGACTAATCGGTTCGCATGGTAGTTTACGCCCATTATTCCGCTAAGAACATATTTTTTGTGCGAGTCAAAAACATCGTCACCAATAAGGAATCGACCGTTATCCATAAAACTATATGATCTATCCTTATAGGAGTAAAATGTATTTATCACGCCTGCATTTACGCTCAAGCGAGGAAAAAGGAAATAGCCTACTTTAAGAGGTACATCAAGGCGGTACATATCAGCAGCTAAACTTTGGGATCCTATTCCGCTGTAATAGCTCCATAAAGGATTTTCCCGGTCTATATTTTGGTAGGTTACAAAAAACCGCGCCTGACTATACCTTAGCTCGGGTTGAACATATAGTCTTCCGTACTGAAAACGCCCGTACAACTGTGCCATTGGCTTGGTGCCCCTGTTGTAAGCGTCTACGGCAAATCCGCCAACCCTGTTGGAAAAATCATCTTCTGAAAAGCGGGTCAACGCTGCCTTAACGCCAATCATTACAGCTGTTTGAGCATAGACTGATACGCTCAGCAGCAGGAAAGCAATGGCAAGAACTTTACTTCTCATATACATCTGGGTTATTTAAGCCGGCGGCTATTAGCAGCCGCCGGCTTGGTAAAAAACTAATATCCGTTGGCGAAATTTTTGGGGATCACCTTCAAGGTATAATAGACGCCCGAATTACGCGTGTTACCGCCAAAACGAATCCCAACTCCTTCTAACGTCCCTCTACCTTCTACGTCACCGGCATTACCGGCGAAGAATATGCGCCGATTGAGTTCACGACTTTCCGTTAAATACTGATTAGTTGTTGTGTGCTTGACAGACCAAGAGAAGGGGGTAATTTCGAAACCGGTTTCGTCACCGGCAGTCAGCGAAATCTCATTTGCTTTGGTAACAACAGATCCATTGGTTTTAGCTAGAATTTTTATGCTACCACCAATTGTAATTTCCTTATTTACCCCTGAGTTAATGGTTTCGATGCCCATGTGCTGGTCGCGTTCTACCGCACTCCAGTTCTCGTCCCACACCGCATTGGGCCGGCGCCAAACGCCCTTCCGGCCGGCCCACCGGTCTATCGACAACGAAATAAAGGAGGTTTGCCCCTTGGCCGGATACTTATTATCGCCCAGATGAAAAAGAATCTGGTTGTCGCCGCCCCCAAATATGTCGCGGAAGTTGCTACCCGTTGTACGAATGTTCTCAATATGAACCTCGTTAACATCTGCCGTCCCGTTGGCGGGCCCCGGAACAAAACCTGGACCTAGATCCGAGGAACCCGTACTATAGTAGTAGCCAGGGTCGGTAGGGCTAAACGT
>NZ_BAAGZE010000013.1:0-1567 GCF_054778875.1 Spirosoma luteolum | reverse complement strand
TCGGCGGCCCTGCAGTTTATTCCCAACATGGACGGCTTCCCCAACGGCCGGCGGCTGGAGGATGATGTGACGACCATTGAGCTGCAGGCCGTGTCGGGTGTGGTGCTGGCGGCTGTCGGCTTGTTCTACGACGACGCGACACCGGCCGCCCCGGTGTCGCCCCGGTTGCTCAATGTGCTGGGGTTCAACGCCGGTCCGACCAAGAATGATGTCGAGCTGAAGGGCAGTTTCCCCTACGAGCAGAATCCTTGGAGAGGCTTCGACTACCCTACCAAGCCCCGGTTTTAATTCACCTCACTGATCGCATTCGAATCGTATGAAAACGAGTTTATACCTGATCGGGCTACTGGCCATGCTGGTCTGCCTGTCCACTCCCCTGCGGGCGTCATCGCACCGCGAGGCACCCCTGATTTCGAACGACCCCCTGGCCGACAATACGGACGTCTACGCCTTCAAAAGTCCGGCCAACCCCGAGAACATCGTTCTGATTGCCAACTATATCCCGTTTGAACACCCGGCGGGTGGCCCCAACTGGTACACGTTTGGCGAAAATATTCGCTACGAAGTACACGTCGACAACAACGCTGGAACCACGGGCGACGATATCGTGTACCGATTCACGTTTTCGCGCGTCAATCAGGATCCGACTACATTTTTCCTGATCCGGCTGGGTAAGGAAAACCTGAAGACGACCTATACCTGCGAGCGCAGCCTGGACGGTGGAAAAACCTTCGCCACCATTGTCAGCAACGGCACCGTGCCCCCGCCGAACATCGGCCCCCGCTCCATCGAGAACAGCACGGTTGGGTTGGGAGCGGCTTCGTACGAAGAGCTGGTGCAGAAGTCTATCATGACGGCCAGCACCGGCGAGAAAATCTTCTGTGGGCCCGTCGACGATCCGTTCTTCGTGGACCTGGGCGGCATTTTCGACGTGGGCAACTTTCGGCCGCAGGGCCGCGATGCGGTGGCTAAATTCAACTGCCACTCCATCGTGATCGAAGTGCCGGTCGCCACGCTGCAGAAAGCCAACAAAACGGTGGCGCAGGCCAGCACCATTCTCGACCCTGATTATGTGATTGGGGTGTATGCATCGGCCAGCCGCAAAATGATCAGAACGCTCTACAGCGGTGGCGATGTGGGTTACGACGGGCAGTGGGTACAGGTGTCGCGGCTGGGCATGCCCCTGACCAACGAAGCCGTTATTCCCATCGGCATGAAAGACCGCTGGAACGCCACCAGCCCCTACGCCGGACAGGACCTCCCCTTTGCCAAGTACCTCACCAACCCCGAACTCGCCCTCTACATGGACGATTCGCAGTTTGGCGGTGCCGTGCCGGGTTTGGCAGCCCTGCGCATCCAAAGCAACTCGCTGGGTAAGTTCGACTTCCGCAACGGCAAGCCCGGCCTCTTCGGCCTCAAAGGCAGTGCTGCCCTCGAGGGTACCGCCCTGGCCGAAAACGCTTTCGGACCCATCCTGCTGCCCGACAACAAAAGCCCCCGCGCCGTCGATCTGCTGCCCATCTTCTACACCGGCGTGCCCAACCTGGCCCCCTACCAGCTGGCCACC
>NZ_BAAGZE010000011.1:0-1320 GCF_054778875.1 Spirosoma luteolum | reverse complement strand
TGCTGTGCGTCGTAAAGTTGGGTATCAGTAACGTCAGCAAGTTAGCTACTTTCATGGCTTTTATAAATCGACTACGATATGGCACGTGCCGTTGAGATGGGGCAGCGAGAGCAACTCATAGCCCTCAAAAAACAGGGGTGCACCCTGGCTCAAATCAGCCAGCAACTCGCCCTGCCCTTACCGACCGTTCGTAAACTGTCAGCCCGCTATAAGGACCAGGGGCAGCTGCTGGTCAGCTACGCCAACTGTGGCCCCAAACAACCCACTAGCCCGGCTAACTACTTACGGGCTGCCCGTTGGTTGAAGCACCTGCACCCTCAATGGGGAGCCCCGTTGATTCACCTCAAACTGCTCGATCGATATGGGCCAATTGACATGCCCTCGGTTCGTACCCTGCAACGCTGGTTCGTGCGCTGGCAACTTATCCAGCCGCGTCAGCACTGGCCTCAGACTCGTATCGGGCAGGCCAAAGCCGTCCACAACATCTGGCAGGTGGATGCCAAAGAGAACCTGCAACTGGTCGACGGACAAAAAGCCTGTTACCTGACAATAGTCGATGAACATAGTGGAGCCGGGTTAGCGGCTCCTGTTTTCCCCCTACGGGCGCATCTGCCAAGTGCCCCTGGAGATGGTTCGGCAAGCCCTATCAAGGGTATTCGAGCGATGGGGCAAGCCTGGCGCCATGCGGGTGGATAACGGACAACCTTTAGGTAATCCCGAAGGCATTGCCCCGCCTGCTTTAGCCTTATGGCTCATTGGTATCGACATTGACCTGATCTGGAATAAGCCCGCTTGTCCACAACAAAACGCCCGAGTTGAAAAGATGCAGTATACGACCAGTCGCTGGGCCGAGGTAAATCAAGCTACCAGCCTGAGCGACCTGGACCAACGACTGGTGACTACCCTAGTACTTCAACGGGAGACCTACCCAGTGAGCCGGTTAGGGTATCGTAGCCGGCTCACTGCCTTTCCCCAGTTGGAAATCAGTCGACGACCTTATCAGCCAGTTGACTTCGATGCGCAGCGGGTGTACAGCTTTGTGAGCCGTCATCTTTATGTGCGCAAAGTTTCCAAAGCCGGTCAGATCTACCACTTCGGTAGCGTCTACAGCGTTGGTCGCCCTTTGCGGTATCAATGGGTGCAGCTTCGCCTGACTTCTGACGGTAGGCATTGGGAAGTCCTAGTCAATTATGAGGTGGTCAACCGGCTAGACGCCCACACATTATTGGCTCAGCGTATCGAAACCTTGACTGTTTTTCAACGAACTGATCCCAAACTTGGTGACGCTTAGTTCAGTACCCAACTTTACGACGCACAGCA
>NZ_BAAGZE010000010.1:0-819 GCF_054778875.1 Spirosoma luteolum | reverse complement strand
GCGTGTAGCCCCGAAGTCAACGTGCAAGAGCCGGTGTCGGTCAACCAGTCGGCCCGCATCGAGGCGGCGGCCAACCTGCGTTTGTACGCCGGACTCATCGCCGAGTCGCTCCTGGATCCCGCCACTGCACCCGAGGTCTACCAGCGCGTGCTATTGGGCTACGAAGGACAGTCGGCTATACCGCTCTCGTTTCTGGTGGGCGGCACCATGCCCGATGCCAAGGCAAGTAAACTCAGCCAGAAAGCCCGCGCCCCCCTCTTTGAGAAACAGCTGCGGCAAAAGGGAGCCCTGGCCAATCAGCGCGGGGTGGTGGCCAACCTGGTGCAAGCTGTGACTGAGCAGCAGGTTGAGCTCTACTGGCCCTACTGGCAGGAGTGGAACGGCCGGGAGCTGCCGACAATCACCTTTACCCCCGCCGAGAGTACAACCGAAAGTATTGGCTACAAGCCGGTGCTGCTCAAGAACGGCACCATCAAGCTGGAGCAGGTTCGCGTCGATGACGACTACGCATTCGCTCATCCAACCTGGATCTTGCGCCACCACACAACGGTTGATCCACGGAACAGCTTAAAGGGTCGGTTTCTGCCTAATTTCATGCAGGGCCCCCGGTTAACGTTTGTTGACAATCAGCTGGTCAGCGCGGTTGAGACTGAGCAAGGGGGCACTTACCAAACCCACAACGAGGAGCTGCCCCAGCCGGACCCTGACGGGGAAACGTTTAGCCCTACCGACCCTGGCTACTACTATAGTACGGGTTCCTCGGATCTAGGTCCAGGTTTTGTTCCGGGGCCCGCCAACGGGACGGCAGATGTTAACGAG
>NZ_BAAGZE010000009.1:0-615 GCF_054778875.1 Spirosoma luteolum | reverse complement strand
GGTGCCCGTGTACCGGGGCGTAAACGTCAGCTGGCGTTCGTGCGTGCTGAGCACCTGACAACTGGCTTCGGTTATGCCGGCAAAGCCAAACGGGGCGGTCGAAGGCGGGTTGACGGTCAGCGTAAAACTGCTGGTGGCTGTCAGGCCGTGGCCATCGCTAGCCTGTATCGTCACGGAATAGACCCCAGCCACGGCAGGCGTACCGTTTATGACGTTCGCTGTAAATGATAAACCGGCCGGAAGCCCGCTGGCGGTCAGCGAGAGCGGATCTCCGTTGGGGTCGTCGAACGTGTTGGCCGGGATTAGAAAGTTGAAGGGGCTCCCTGCCGTTGCTGCCAGGCTGGGAATGGGATTGACGAGCACAGGCGCCACATTATCGGGGGTGTTGCCCGTTGAGCAGACTGCCTGCCAGTGGTAGGCATAGGTGGCCTCGGCTCCCGACTGGCTGGCTTTCAGGTAGATGACGGGGTTGTCGGTATAGAGCTTGAGGCTAACGGGCTGGGCCACAAGGCTGGTGGTGGGCAGCGTTTCGTTGACGATCTGGAAGGTAATGGGCTGGCCATCGGTGCCCGTGTACCGGGGCGTAAACGTCAGCTGGCGTTCGTGCGTGCTGAG
>NZ_BAAGZE010000008.1:0-551905 GCF_054778875.1 Spirosoma luteolum | reverse complement strand
CGACGGCCACGACGACCGCCAGCACAGCCGGCACGTATAGTTTGACAGTAACCTCGGCTAACGGCTGCTCGGCGGTGGCCAGCACGACGGTGACTTCGGATGTGGCTTCACCGACGGTGTCGGTAAGCAACAACGGTCCGTTGAGCTGCACGCTGACCAGCGTCACGCTCAGCAGCACGGCCACGGCAGGGGTGAGCTACCGCTGGAGCAACGGCGCTACCACCGCTACCACCAATGTCAATCAGGCCGGCACGTATAGTTTGACAGTAACCTCGGCTAACGGCTGTTCGGCAGTGGCCAGCACGACGGTGACTTCGGATGTGGCTTCACCGACAGTATCGGTGAGCAACAACGGTCCGTTGAGCTGCACGCTGACCAGCGTCACGCTCAGCAGCACGGCTACGGCGGGGGTGAGCTACCTGTGGAGCAATGGCGCTACGACGGCCACGACGACCGCCAGCACAGCCGGCACGTATAGTTTGACGGTGACCTCGGCTAATGGCTGTACGGCGGTGGCCAGCACGACGGTGACCTCAGATGTAGCCGCGCCGACCGCTTCAATCAACAGCCTGACTCTGACGACAGCCGCGTCAACGGGCACGCTCACGGCCTCGGCGAGCAATGCTGCCAGTCCCACTTACTTATGGAGCACTGGCGCCACCACCGCCAGTATTAGTGTCAGCGCAGCCGGACCCTACAGCGTTACCGTCACCAGCAGTAACGGTTGTTCGGCCGTGGCCAGTACCACCGTCATGGCCGATATGGCACCGCCCGTCGTGACGATCAACAGCCTGACCCTGACCTGTTCAGAACCAACGGGTACGCTCACGGCTTCGGTCAGCAATGCTACCAACCCAACGTATCTGTGGAGTACAGGGGCCACCACGGCCAGTATCAGCGTCAGCGCAGCCGGACCCTACAGCGTGACCGTAACGGGTGGCAACGGAAGCCGTAGCGTAGCCACTACAGCGGTTATCAGCAATACGGCTACGCCTACCGTTGCGCTGAACGACCTGACACTTACCTGTGCGCAGCCAGGCGGCACGCTGACGGCTTCGGCCAGCAATGCCACCAACCCAATGTATCTGTGGAACACGGGGGCTACAACGACCAGTATCAACGTTAGCGTGGCCGGACCCTACAGCGTTACCGTCACCAGTACCAACGGTTGCTCGACTGTCGGGTTGGTCACTGTCGAGCAACAGAAAACGGCGCCAGACCTGATCGCTGCCGGCAGTACAGTCTGTGCCGGTCAGTCGCTGACCCTGACCGCTTCGTCGAGCGCACCCAATGCAACTTATCAGTGGCAGGCTCCTGATGGATTCACGGCCAGCACTGCCCTGGTCACGATCGCCAATGCCACAACGGCCAACACGGGTGTTTACACCGTGGTGGTTACGAATCCGGCAACGGGCTGTTTCAGCACGACATCAGTTATGGGTACCGTCGAGCCGGCACCAGACAGCTTCTCGCTCGTGGCCCGTGAGGCTACCTGTACCGGGGCTACCTCGGCCGCCGATGGACAGGTGCAGGTGCTGGGCACGGTGTCTGGCCAAACCTTCGAAGTGTCGACTACGGGTCAGTTTACCGGTGCCGGGCAACCCGTACCGGCCGATGGGGTCGTGGTGCGAAATATAAGCCGAACCGGCACGTCGCAGACCTACACCGTTCGGGTGTATAACGCCAGTGGTTGTTTTGCCGATCAGTCGGTTGTGTTGTTTAACGCTCCCTGCAACTGCCCGTCTCCGGTCAAATGTGTACCGTTTGTCATTACCAAAGCCCGACGATAGGCAAGGAGTTGATACCCAAACGGCCGCGGCTCCCAACGGATGGGGGCCGCGGCCGTTTGGCTGACGATAAGGCCTGCTCTATTTTCGCTTCATGTTGGCATAAACGGTCTGGATAATACCGTCTTTAAGCCCAAGGTCGGGTACAATGATGCGGCTGGCGTTGGCCGATCGCATTACCGAGATATAGATATCGGCGGCTGGCACGATAACATCGGCGCGGTCGGCGTTGAGCCGCAGTTTGTTGATCCGGTCTTCCTGACTGAAGCTGGCCACGTAATCGCGAATCCGCACAATCTCGTCGAGGCTCGTATCCTCATCGTTCAGTTTGGCCGCCATATTAAAGAGCTTACTGATGTTACCGCCGGTACCAACGGCTGTTACCGGCTGGCTGGCATCGATGTTTTCGGTTACCCAGTCTTCCATTTTGCGCCAGGCACCCTTCGTTTCTTTCCCTTCCAGCAGCCGGACCGAGCCAATCTTGAACGATTTGGAATTGATCTTCGTACGGTTCTGGTAAATGTTGAGTTCAGTGCTGCCACCGCCCACATCGATGTGCAGATACTGCTGTTCGTCGAGGGCCTGTACCACTACATCGTTGATCAGCTGGGCTTCTTTCTGCCCGTCGATGATGTGAATGTGGATACCCGTCGCGGCCTCGATGCGTTTGGCCACCTCGTGTCCATTCGAGGATTCACGCATGGCCGAGGTCGCACAGGCCATGTAATGTTCTACCTCATGCAGTTCCATGAGCAGTTTATAAACCTGCATGAGCTTGGTGGTACGGGCTTCGCTTTCGGGCGTCAGTTCACCGAAATTAAAGACATCGTGGCCCAGGCGCAGCGGAAATCGAACGTATTCGACTTTCTTGAAGCTTACCAGGCTGTCGTTATGCAGTACAGTCGAGATTTGCAGCCGAGCCGCATTGGAACCGATATCGATGGCTGCCAGTTTCATAAACAATCGTAAGTGAGTGAATAAAAGAACGAGCGGCAGCGTACTGTGTCGCCATCCCGCTCGTTCCCTATGAGCGCAAAAGTAACGGTTTTTTGCCGATCAGGGTTTGCCGGACTATCTTTGTAGTCCCCTCTTCATTCCGCTCACTGCACGCATTAACCTGGAGTGGTATCGGTTCCTGTCTGCGTTCCTGATACAACCAACAGCCTGACTAAATCGCGGTTTCCATTGAAAACGATCTACGAACAACTTCGCGAGCGCATTCTTGTACTCGACGGCGCCATGGGATCAATGATCCAGCAGTACGAACTCACCGAAGCCGACTACCGGGGTGAGCGTTTCGCCAACTGGCCCCACGACCTGAAAGGCAACAACGACCTGCTGTCGATTACCAAACCCGACGTGATTCGCGCCATTCACCGGCAGTATCTCGAAGCGGGGGCCGATATCATCGAAACCAACACCTTCAGCAGTACGACCATTGCCATGGCCGACTACCGCATGGAGGAACTGGCCTACGAACTGAACTACGAGTCGGCCCGGATTGCCAAACTCGAAGCGGACGAATTTACCCGGCAAAACCCCGACCGGCCGCGCTACGTAGCCGGGGCCATGGGGCCAACCAACCGCACCGCCAGCCTCTCGCCCGACGTGAACAACCCGGCCTATCGGGCCGTTACGTTCGACGATCTGGTAGACGCTTATTACGAACAGGTGCGGGGCCTGGTCGACGGTGGGGCCGATCTGCTGCTGGTCGAAACCATCTTCGATACGCTCAATGCCAAGGCCGCGCTGTTTGCCATCGACAAGTACTTCACTGAACACCCGACTCCGCCGGCCGGCGTAGGCGCCTACCCGCTGCCCATCATGGTGTCGGGTACGATTACCGATGCCAGCGGCCGCACGCTCTCTGGGCAGACTACCGAAGCCTTTCTCTACTCGGTATCGCACCTACCGCTGCTTAGCATCGGGCTCAACTGTGCCCTTGGGGCGGCTCCCATGCGGCCCTATATCCAGACGCTGGCCAGCGAATCGCCGTTTTTTACGTCGGCTTATCCCAATGCCGGCCTGCCCAACGAGTTTGGCGAATACGACGAGTCGCCCGAGATGATGGCCTCGCAGATCGAGGATTTTATTCAGAACAGTTTCGTCAATATCGTGGGTGGTTGCTGTGGGTCAACGCCTGCCCACATTCAGGCCATTGCGCAGGTGGCGGCCAAATACCCGCCCCGCGTTATTCCAGCCGCGCAGCCCTACCAGAAGCTGAGCGGGCTGGAGCCCCTCAAAATTACCGAGCAGACCAACTTCCTCAACGTGGGCGAACGCACCAACGTAACGGGGTCGAAGAAGTTTGCCCGGCTCATCAAGGAAGGCAACTACGACGAAGCCCTGAGCATTGCCCGCGGGCAGGTCGAAGGGGGCGCGCAGGTCATCGACGTGAACATGGACGAGGGTATGCTCGACTCCGTGGAAGCCATGACCACCTTCCTGAACCTGATCGCATCGGAGCCCGATATTGCGCGGGTGCCCATCATGGTCGATTCCTCGAAGTGGGAGGTGATCGAAGCGGGGCTCAAGTGCGTGCAGGGTAAAGCCATCGTAAACTCCATTTCGCTCAAGGAAGGCGAAGAAGCGTTTATCGAACGCGCCCAGCTGGTTCGGCGCTATGGCGCGGCTGCTGTGGTGATGGCCTTCGACGAAACGGGACAGGCCGACTCGTTTGAGCGTCGGATCGAAATCTGTGAGCGGGCCTACCGCATCCTGGTCGACAAGGTGCATTTTGCCCCCCAGGATATTATTTTCGATCCCAACATCCTGACCGTGGCCACGGGGATCGAGGAGCATAACAACTACGCCGTCGACTTCATCAACGCCACGCGCTGGATCAAGGAAAACCTGCCACTGGCTAAGGTAAGTGGCGGAGTGTCGAACATTTCGTTCTCGTTTCGGGGCAACGATGTGGTGCGCGAGGCCATGCACTCGGTCTTTCTGTACCACGCCATCCGGGCCGGCCTCGACATGGGTATCGTCAACGCCGGGCAGCTCGAAGTGTACGACAGCATTCCGAAAGACCTGCTCGAGCGCTGCGAAGACGTAATTCTGAACCGCCGGCCCGACGCCACCGAGCGCCTGGTCGATTTTGCCGAAACCGTGAAGGCCAAGGGCAAAGTGGTGGTGCAGGACGAAAGCTGGCGGCTCGAACCCGTTCGCGAACGGCTCAAACACGCCCTCATTAAAGGCATCACCGATTTTATCGATCAGGATGTCGAAGAGATCCGGCAGCAGGTAGCCCGCCCGCTCGATGTGATCGAAGGCCCGCTGATGGATGGGATGAACGTAGTGGGCGACCTGTTTGGCGCCGGCAAAATGTTTCTGCCCCAGGTAGTGAAATCGGCGCGGGTGATGAAAAAAGCCGTGGCTTACCTGACCCCCTTCATCGAAGCCGAAAAGTCGGGTACGGGCTCCTCATCGGCCGGTAAAATTCTGCTGGCAACCGTGAAGGGCGATGTGCACGACATTGGTAAAAACATTGTGGGCGTGGTGCTCGGCTGTAACAACTACGAGATTATCGACCTCGGGGTGATGGTGCCGACCCAGAAAATACTGGATGCCGCCCGCGAACACCAGGTCGATATCATTGGCCTGAGTGGCCTGATTACCCCATCGCTCGACGAAATGGTGGGCGTGGCCAAGGAAATGGAACGGCAGGGTTTCAGCCTGCCGCTGCTCATTGGCGGGGCCACCACCTCGCGCATGCATACGGCCGTAAAAATCGACCCCCATTACTCGGGACCGGTGATCCACGTGCTCGATGCCAGCCGGAGTGTACCGGTAGCCGGCCGGCTGGTGAGCGATACCGATGGGACGCGCGACAAGATTTTCAACGACATCAAGGCTGAATACGTCAAGCTGCGCGAAGATCACACCAAGCGCCGGCAGGAGAAGGCATCGCTGACCATCGAACAGGCGCGCGCCAACCGCACGCCCATCGACTGGAGTACGTTTACCCCTACCCGGCCGACGTTCCTCGGCAACCGCTATTTCGAGGACTACGATATTGCCGAACTGGTGCCCTACATCGATTGGACGCCCTTCTTCCAGACTTGGCAGCTGCACGGCAAGTACCCCGCCATTCTGGACGATGCCACTGTAGGTACGGAAGCCCGGCAGCTGTTTTCCGATGCCAACAAGCTGCTGCAGGAGATCGTGGCCGGCAAAAAACTGAAAGCGCGGGCGGTGGTCGGCTTTTATCCCGCCAACGCGACCGACGACGATGTGATTCTGCACAACTTCGACACCCAGGTGCGGGAGGTGGCCTGCGAACGCCACGGATCGCACCAGCATATCGAATACAAAATCTCGCGAGCCGAAGCCCAGTCGTCGGTAAGCCCGGCGGGCGAACTGGTCTACGACACCAAAACGGTGCTGCATTTTCTGCGTCAGCAGAACCAGAAAGCACCGGGTTTGCCCAACTACAGCCTGGCCGATTTTGTGGCCCCCCTTGAAACGGGCCACGACGATTACATCGGGGCGTTTGCCGTTACGGCCGGTATCGGTATCGAACCACTGCTCGAAGCCTACGAGCGCGATCACGACGATTATGGCAGTATCATGCTCAAAGCCATTGCCGACCGGCTGGCCGAAGCCTTCGCCGAGCGTATGCACGAGCGCGTTCGGACGGAATTCTGGCCTTATGCCGCCGACGAGAAACTAAGTAATACCGAACTGATCAAGGAAGCCTACCAGGGTATCCGGCCCGCGCCGGGCTATCCGGCCTGCCCCGACCACACCGAAAAGGGTACCCTGTTCGACCTGCTGGGAGCGCAGCAGATCGGCATCGAACTAACCGAAAGCTACGCCATGTACCCGGCCTCGTCGGTAAGTGGGTTCTACTTTGCCCACCCCGCATCGACTTATTTTGCCCTGGGCAAGATTAACAAAGACCAGATTCACGACTACGCACTGCGCAAAAACAAGCCGCAGGACGAGATCGAGAAGTGGCTGGCTCCTGTGCTGAGCTACGACGCGTAGCGTCGGTTGCCCGCGATAGCCTGAAACAACGAAAGCCCGGCCGTTTGGCCGGGCTTTCAGTTATATAAACGTTGCTGGTGCTTAGTTGTGCATCAGAACCGTGTCGATTACGTGAATCACGCCGTTCGACTGGTTTACATCGGGAATCGTTACCGTAGCAACCCCGCCTTTTTCGTCCATCAGCTGTACTTTATTGCCTTTCATCATGGCAATCAGCGTACCGCCCTGTACGGTTTTAACCGACGTTTTGCCTTTTCCTTCCTTAATCATTTTGATCAGGTCCTGGGCGCTTACTTTACCGGCTACTACGTGGTAGGTCAGGATACCGCTCAGCGTTTCCTTGTTTTCGGGTTTTACCAGCGTCTCAACCGTGCCTTTGGGCAGTTTGTCGAAGGCACTATTGGTAGGCGCAAATACCGTGAACGGACCGGGACCCGACAGTGTCTCAACCAGACCAGCTGCTTTTACGGCAGCTACCAGCGTCGTGTGATCTTTCGAGTTTACCGCATTTTCGATGATGTTTTTCGAGGGGTACATGGGCGCTCCACCAACCGTAACGGTTTTTTCCTGAGCAAAGGCAAACTGACCAACGGCCAGCAGGGTAATCAGCGAGAATACGAATTTGAATGTCTTCATTGCTTGTGTTGTGTTTTGTTTGGTGGTCTTACGAACCGTTGAGTTGAATTGTTTCGGTCAGACTTACGGCGAAGTGAAGTTGCCCGGATTGCCGTATCGAATTTATTTTTTCTGATTCGTTACCGAGCTGAATCTATTGACTTGGTAGAACAAAGTGCGAAAAATTACCGGCCGCACGGATGCCAGCCGTACGGATCAGGCAGGGATCGAACCGGGTTAGGCGGGCGCAGGCGAGTGGGCGGGTAGCGGTGAAGGCCGGTAGTCAAACCTGCGTTCAGAAACCGATTGGCCGGCGGGGGGCGCTCGAATCGAAGCCAGTGTCTGGGCTGCATCGGCGCCCGGAACAGCACCCGTGTACCGTGCGTCTGGCCTGGTCTGGCAAGGCATGTAAGTATGACCCTGTTAGGGTGCGTTTTGGTTCGTATACCGTCTGATAAATAGATACTTAGGCTTCGATGGGGATAGCTTGACAAACCCGTTCGAACGCGTACTTTCGACCTTATCTGTAACCCTCCAAACTACCTTCCCATGCCCGTTACAATCGCCATGGCCGATAGCCACCAGCTGGTGGCCGAAGCCCTTGCTGATCTGACTCAGCAAGTCAATCGCTACGAGGTGTTATCCGTTGCGTCTGATGGGCGCCAACTGCTCCGACTGCTCCGACAGGGCAGGGTAATCCCCGACATTGCGCTGGTCGGCCCAGGTACGCCCGAGATGGATGGGGCCGAAACGGTGGCCGCCCTGCGCGACCAGTTTCCCACGGTGCGGGTGCTGGCCCTGGCAGTGACCGACGACGATGACCAGATTCCGCGCATGCTGTGCAACGGGGCCCGTGGTTTTTTGCTGAAAGGCTGCCGGTCGTACGAATTGCGGCAGGCACTCGACGAGGTGATGAACAAAGGGTACCATTACTCGGAGTTGCTGACCAGCCAGCTGATGCGTCAGCTGCAGCCAGCTGGCTCCAGCACACTCAAACAGGCTTACAACCTCAACAAACGCGAATACGCTTTTCTGCGCATGGCCTGCAGCGAGCTGACCTACAACCAGATTGCCGATCGCATGTGCGTAAGCCCGCGCACGGTCGACGGCTATCGGGAAGTCGTTTTTCAGAAGATGAGCGTTCGATCACGGGTCGGCATGGTAATCAAGGCGATGCAGAAAGGCCTCGTTGCGCTGTAGCCCCCGCTTAGCGGATAGACAGCTGCAGGAGTTGCCGACCCAGTTCCTGCAGGGCTGTTTCGAGCCGTTGCGCCTGTTCGGCCGATGGATACGCTTTTCCGTTCATAAACTGGGCCAGAGTATCCTGATCCAGCCCCGACAGATCGCCCAGATACCCCGTTTTGATCTCCCGAAACAGCTGCCAGGTAGCCGTCAGGTCGTAAACAGGCTGGTACACCAGCTGATCGAGCTGGCGGGTTGTATCGTCTTCACTAATCAGGTTGCGGAGCAGCACCCGAAAACGGGCAATAATATCGTCGGGACCCGAGCCCTGCAGGGTGGCCGAAAAGCCGGGTACCTCGATCCGGCCCCAGAACAGATTGACGTCTTTTTCCAGAATAACCTTTACCGTACCCCGTCGGATTAGCGAATCGATCCAGGGTTTGACCGTATGCCGTTGCCGGCCAAACCGGATAATGGACTGATACGTGCCTACGGGAACCGATGCTGTACTGGTGGTGGGTAACACCAGCAATCGGCCGGAGCTTGTCTGTCCCTGTAACAGATACACATGGCAATCTCCGCATGTATCAACGAGTTGCCATTCGCCACCAGTCAATAGTTTATTCAGCACCAGAAGCTTCATGAATATCGGAATCGGAGTCAATGGCAAATGAAACCAGGTAAGCAACAGCCTTCAGCGACCGCCCGGAATACGTCGATGTGCCGAAGAATCGGTCAGTATGCTGACCATGTACAAGTTTTTGTCCATTTTTATAAGTGTATAGGTTAAATTATACGAATAGCAAAAAAAATATAATTAAAATCTATACAGATGCTCATCTACTGTAATTTGCGATATCATATGTAGCTGATTTTTTGCTTTTGTTTCGATGCCGATTTGTGCCTATGTCTGAGCGGTAGATTCGGCGTAGGCAACATAGTCTGTATTGGTAACCTTATCTCGTTTATGGCCATGTCGGCATACGAAAAAACCCTCACAGCGCGCTGCGAGGGCTTTTTCGTATATCGGTGGTGTATCGCTTCCGGTAAGCTATCGAACGGTGTACTGCGTCTGACCGACTACGTGTTGAATCGTGCTGATCAGATCCTGCAGAAAATTAGTGCGCTTCTTTTTGACGGCGTAAATGCTGTCGTAACTGTTGTGCGTGGCATTGTAGTAAACAACCCGATCGTTTGGCATCTCAACGATAGACAACACGTCGTTGGCTTTTGCAGCCCCTGTATCCAGCAGATCCACCAGGTGAGCCCGGGCAGCCGACAGGGTCGACGTTGGCTGAAACGTTGTCGTGATTCCGTTGTTGTGTACAGTGAGATAGGTTAGCATCGGCTTGATCGAGTAGGGAGTTTAGTACTAAGTGTATTTACGGTGTATCAAACATGCGTTTATTTTGATTATATGAGTATATGTACTCATGTAAAAAAACAAACAGATGTTTACGAATCAGATAGATGGATAAACAAACTACATGATTACTGGCCAACCACTACACTACTGCGTTACCTTACTACGGGAACTCAGTCCTAACAGGCTCAACTGCTGACCGAAACCATGTAATATATTGACTGATGCCTTCTCGTATCGTCACATTGGGTTTATAACAAATTGTTGAAAAAGATTGCTCCAGATCGGCAGCCGTATACTGTACGTCGCCGGGCTGAGCCGCCTGCCAGTCGATGCGGGCGGGGCGGCCGGTTGTTTCCTCCAGCAACCGCACCAGCTGAATCAGACTGACCGACGAAGGGCCGCCAATGTTCAGAATGCGGAATCCGTCGGGCTTGTCGAGTGCCAGCCGAATGCCCGCCACGGTATCGTCGATGTAAGTGTAGTTACGGGCGGTAGTGCCATCGCCATAGAGCGTAATGGGGCGAGCCCGGTACAGATTGGCCGTAAACTGGCTGATGGCCATTTCTGGCCGCTGTCGGGGACCATATACGGTGAAGAAGCGCAGGCAGCTCACCGAAAATCCGTAGAGGTGGTGGTAGGTGTGCGCCAGCAGTTCGGCCGCCCGCTTCGACTGGGCGTAGGGGGAGAGGGGCTGGTCGGCGGGGTCATCTTCGCGGAACGGCAGGCGGTCGGAGTCGCCGTAGACTGACGAGGAGGAGGCCAGCACCAGTTGGCCGACACCCGCTGCCCGCATCGCTTCGAGCAGGGTAAGCGTACCGTTTATATTGACGTCGAGGCACAGCCCTGGCTCATGTACCGACGCGCGCACCCCGGTCCGGGCCGCCAGGTGGATGACAGCCTCAATCGGATAGTGGCGGAACAGGCGGTTGAGCAGGGGCCGGTCGCGCACATCGCCCCGTACCAGATGAAACGAAGGGTGTAAACGAGCCAGCTGAAGATTAGCTTCCTTGATAGCCGGCGCATACTGGTCATCGAAATTATCGAGTCCAATGAGGGTGTGGCCGAGGGAAAGCAGGTGTTCGGTCAGGTGAGAGCCGATAAAACCGGCGGCACCCGTCAGGAGAATCGTCATGTGGCGTTGAGAAAAACAGGAAACGGTCTTTGCACGTTATGCAGTAGCCTTACCGTGGCCTAATCTGTACAACTAAGTACGGTTCTGCGGGTGTTGTGTCCAACAGTTTTACGTAGAAAGGTAGTAACTTTGACTACTGATATACGCAGCGGTACATAGTATGTCAAGATAGTAACAAATTATGAGCCTTTGGCAAACAATTCGGCAGGCGATCAACCCCTTTCAAACGGTAGCGCCTGTTGTTCCGGCCGACGCCTGTTTCTGGCGGGTCGATATGCACTCCCACTTGCTGCCGGCTGTCGATGATGGCGTTGCCTCGCTGGATGATTCACTCCTGTGCCTGCAAAAATTTGCGGAGTGGGGCATCGAAAAGGTAATTACGACTCCCCATGTCAGCCGCGACTGGTACCCCAACTCGTCGGCAACACTGCGGGCCGGGCAGGCTACCCTGCAGGCGCTGGCCGATGCACATGGTGTACCGATCCGGGTCGAAGTGGCGGCCGAGTATATGCTCGATGAGTTTTTTCCCGACCTGATCAGTCAGGATGATCTGCTGACGTTTGGCCCTGAGCGCTACCTGCTGATCGAACTGGGCTGGGCGGCTGCTCCGCGTCAGCTCGACGATCTGCTGTTTCGGCTGCAGACCCGTGGCTACACCGCCGTGCTGGCTCACCCCGAGCGCTATTCGTACCTCTACGACGACACCACGCTGCTGCCCATGCTCCATGAAAACGGCTGTTTGTTTCAGCTGAACTGGATGTCGCTGGCGGGCCGCTACGGCGAACGCGCCCAGCAGCAGGCGCGGCAGCTGCTGCGTAAGGAGTGGATCGACTTTATCGGGAGCGACCTGCACCGCCCCGGCGATTTCAACGCGATGGAAGCGGCCCTGTCGGCGCCCGATTTCGAACTGCTCCGGAAGCAGACCCTCCGCAACGAATCCCTGCTGTAAGTTTTATTGACGTGTGCGCTGCGCCTGTCGTTTCTCAGAGCGGTATCCGGCCGGCTGGGGTGGGCGGAGCGTTTCAACCGGGCCAATATCGTTCTGTAGTTGCTGCAGCTGACCGTAGAAATCGTCTGATGAAACGGACAGCAGTGTCGTGAGATCGACGCGGGGCAGGGCCGGATTGGGCGTGGGGCGAGCGGTCATAGGAGAGGTCTGTTTAAGTCAGGTGTTGCTTTGTCAACGTCCTTGTCCGGGCCGCCGGTGTCTGAAAAAAGCCTTCCAGGGCGCTTTTTAACCAATTTTAAGAAACCGGCGCTTAGCCGGGAGCATGGCGCCGGCAGTGAGCAGTTAGATTGGCGATGCCCGCAGCTTTCTCCGGCAACGCCCATTCGCTCGTTTATGAACCGTCGTTCGTTCGGCCGCTTTTTGTCGGCATTCCCGTTTTTATCCGTTCCGGCCACGGCCGAATCCATCGTCAGGGCACCGGCTGTCAGCGACCGGACTTACTGGCGGCAAACGCTGCTCCGTACACTCGATCCGGTGCTGAATGCCCTGCAGGCGGGGCAGCTCCGGGCTACCATGCCCATCGAGTCGGCGGCCGGGGCGCGGGCAGGGCGGGCCGAGGTGTCGCACCTCGAAGCACTGGGCCGGTCGCTGGCGGGGTTGGCCCCCTGGCTCGAACACCCGGCGTCGGCCGCTGAGCAGCCGCTGCAGCAGCGTTACCGCGACCTGAGCCGGGCCGCGCTGGCGCAGGCTGTTGACCCGGCCTCTCCCGACTTTATGAACTTTACCAAAGGGGGGCAGCCCGTCGTCGATACGGCGTTTCTGGCCCATGCACTGCTGCGGGCACCCGAGCAGTTGTGGCAGCAGTTGCCGGCCCCGGTGCAGACCAATCTGGTGAAGGCCCTGCAGAGCAGCCGGGTTATCAAGCCGGGCTACAGCAACTGGCTGCTGTTCAGTGCCATTATCGAAGCGGCCCTGCTCAGGTTTACTGGTTCGGGCGATCTGATGCGGATGGACTACGCCATCAAACAGCACCTGAGCTGGTACAAGGGCGATGGCGTTTACGGCGATGGGCCCGATTTCCACTGGGATTATTACAACAGCTACGTCATTCAGCCGATGCTGATCGATGTGGTGCAGACGCTGGTGGCGGCCAAAGCCGAAGACCCTGCCCTGCTCGCCACCCTGCGTACCCGCGGCCAGCGGTATGCAGCCGTACAGGAGCGGCTCATCAGTCCTGATGGGTCGTTTGCCGCCATCGGGCGGTCGCTGGCGTACCGGTGCGGGGCGTTTCAGTTGCTGGGACAGATGGCGCTACAGCATAACCTCCCGGCCGAGCTGCCGCCGGCGCAGGTGCGCAGCGCCCTCACGGCCGTAATCCGTCGCACGATGGATGCGCCCGGCACCTATGACCGGGCCGGCTGGCTGCAAATCGGCCTTTGCGGGCATCAGCCTGCCCTTGGCGAAACCTACATCTCGACGGGCAGTCTGTATCTTTGTTCAGTCGGTTTTCTGCCTTTGGGCCTTCCCGAAACCGATCCCTTCTGGAGCGACCCGGCGCAGGACTGGACAGCCCGCAAGATCTGGTCGGGAGGGGATGTGCCCGTCGATCACGCCATTCGGGGCTGATGCGTGGCTGGTATCAGCTGCGTACATACCACAACGCCCGGAGCCGGTGCCGCAGCCAGTTTAGGCTCGTTTCGAGTCGGGTCAGCCGATTCCAGTGAAGCATGTCGTACGGCTCGTCGACAGGGCCGAAGCTGCGGTAAAAATCGACGATCGACTTTTTTTCGGGGCTTTCGAAGTCGAACAGGGCGGGTTGTCCGGCCGATTCCCGAATCACCGTATCGAGCAGCAGCGTGCGGGCATTGCCGCGCCGGCCTGTTTCCGAAGCCGCGTTGAACAGATACACGAGCCGACCGGCGCTGTGGGCGATCAGTACACCCGCTTCGGGCCGGCCATGCTGGCAGGCGTAACGGAGCGTGGCCAGGCCGCGCTGCTGCAGGGCCTCAATCAGGGTGCGCAGCATGGTGTAGGCCCAGTCGGCCACGCCCCCCCGGATGGTGTCGGCGTGGTGTTGCCGAAACAGCGCCAGCAGCGGTTCGGGGTCGGTCTGGTCAGCCAGCGTCCAGTCTGCCTGCCGGGCCCGGCGGAGGTTCAGGTGCCGGTCGCGCGTGTAGCCGGCCAGCAGAGCCTCGTAGCCAGCCGACAGGTCGAGGACCTGTGTGTAGCGCGTTTGTCGGGTAACGGCGGCCGGCAGGTCGGGCGGGCAGTGGTGCAGCGACAGCCGGGCGCCGTACCGATAGCGAGCGACCACGGCCGCTACGAACGCCGATGTATCAATCGTAGAATCGGTGCTGAACACCGCCAGCATGGGGCAGAAAAAGGGCTGGTAGACCACCCAGCGCCCCAGCCGGCGTCGGAGCGGCACGGGCATAACGGCCCTGTAGGCCCCGGCAGCGTCGGTCAGCACGACCGCCTGCCAGCGCCAGTGGGGGGCGGGCAGCACGGCATCGAGGTACCACGCATAACCGTAGAGCAGGGGCGTGGCCGACTGATCTACGCAGGCATTCCAGGCCCCGGTGTCGAGGTCGGCTCGGTCAACAAGGGTCAGCGGTAGAGCCATAAGCAGAACGGTGCGCCGGCCGACTGGCGGCCCGGTATAGCCGCAACCCGGCGCGGGGCGGGCCTTACTTGAAGAGTGCCTTCAGTTTTTCAACGGCTTCGCGCGTTTCCGACGGGCGCGATACCAGGTCGCTGATTGTCTGGACAGCGTGAATAACGGTGCTGTGATCGCGGCCGCCAAAATGATAGCCGATCGATTTGAGCGACAGGTCGGTTTTTTCCTTCGCCAGATACATGGCCACCTGCCGCGGATGCACCAGTTCGCGTTTGCGGCTTTTGGCCTTGAGATCGGCCACGGTGACGCCGAAAAAGTCGGCCACGGCTTCCTGCACCGAATCGATGGTGATTTCGCGCTCGGAGTCGACCACAATGTTGCGAAGCGTGTATTTGGCCAGTTCGAGGTCGATTTCGCGCCGGTTGAGCGAGGCCTGTGCCATCAGCGACACAATGACGCCCTCAAGCTCCCGCACGTTGGTGTTGACGCTGTGGGCCAGGTACTCGATCACGGTATCGTCGATGTAGATGCCTTCGGCCTGCAGTTTTTTCTGGATGATGGCGATACGCGTTTCCAGATCGGGCGTCTGCAGATCGGCCGAAAGCCCCCACTTGAACCGCGAGAGCAACCGGTCTTCGAGCCCATCGAGCGCCCGGGGCGCCCGGTCGGAGGTCATAATGATCTGCTTGCCCGACTGGTGCAGGTGGTTGAAGATGTGGAAGAAAATCTCCTGCGTTTTCTCTTTCTTCTGCAGAAACTGCACATCGTCGATCACCAGCACATCGACCTGCATGTAGAAGGCCGTGAAGTCGCGAATACCGTCGGAGCGCACCGCGTTGAGAAACTGGTTGGTAAATTTCTCCGACGTTACGTAGAGCACAAACTTGCTCTGGTTGTTATTCTTGATGTAGTTGCCGATGGCCTGTACCAGGTGCGTTTTGCCCAGACCCACCCCGCCGTAGATCATGAGCGGGTTGAACGAGGTGACGCCCGGCCGCTCGGCCACCGCGTAGCCCGCCGACCGCGCCAGCCGGTTGCAGTCGCCTTCCACGTAATTGTCGAACGTGTAGCTCGGGTTGAGGTAGGAGTCGAGCGTCAGCGAGTCGAGGTCTTTGAGCTGGAACGGGCTCTTCAGAATGTCGGGGTTGACGTTGTCGGGCTTGGCCGTCTGTGGTGTCTTGGTCGTTGGTACGTTGACCGTGAGGGGGCGGTTCTGTTCGTTTCCCTTATCGACGATGATCGAGTACTCTAGCTGCCCTTCCCGGCCAATGGCCGTATCGAGGGCTTTGCGTAAGGCGTGTACAAAGTTTTCTTCGAGCCATTCGTAAAAAAACTCGCTCGGCACCTGGATGGTCAGGATCTTACCGTTGAGCCGGAGCGGCACAATGGGTTCGAACCAGGTGTTGAAACTTTGTTCTGGAACAGCCTCCCGGATAACGGCGAGACAGCGGTTCCAGACCGTTGTTACTTCGCGTTGCATGCCGGGTTGCGGGGTTCCATTCACGGGTAGTACTGACAGTTATGTGGGGGGTATCGCTGAAAAAGGGAGACAAATGTAGGGAAATATCTGGCCCGACCGGTTGGGGATGCCCGCCAAAAACGAAAATACCGCTATTCGGCACCCCACGCAATGCCGTCGGCAAAGCCCTTCGAATAATGCAACGCCAACCGGCTCCTGCTGCCTGCGGAGGCTATGGTGTCATCAAAAAGAGAAAATGCTACTTTTACCCTACTTTGTCTCAAACGCTGTTATGACTCCCTTACCGATCCCTTCGTTTCCGCCCGCCAGCCTCGCGGCCTGGCAGCAACAGGTACGAACTGAACTGAAAGACGAACGGGCCGACGAGCAGCTGCAGTGGGCCTCGCCGGAGGGGTTTACGGTAGCGCCCTACTACACGGTCGATTCGGTTGCCCAACTGCCGCTGGCTGCCCTGCAGGGGGCGCAGCGCATGAACCCCGGCTGGCTCAATACGCCCGACTATCGGATCGACGACGCCCGGACGGCCAATGCCGCTCTGGTGCAGGCGCTGGCCAGCGGGGCCGATGCCCTGTTGCTCGATTTGCCGGGTCCGGTCGACGGAGCGCTGCTGACGCGGCTGCTCAACGGCATCAAACTAAGCGACCATCCCGTCTTTTTCCGGACAGCTACGCCCGACCAGCTGGTGGCGGCTCTGGCGTCGGTAGCGCCCTACCAGTGGCGGGGCGGTCTGCTGCACGATCCTATTGCCGAAGCCATTGGGCAGGGCCGGACCGAAGCCATCGACTGGACACCGGTGCAGACCGCTGTTCGGCAAACCGCCGGGTCGCCCCAGTTCCGGGCGGTGTGTGCCAGCAGCCACGTTTTTCATAATGCCGGCGCCACGGCTACTCAGGAGCTGGCGCTGCTGCTGGCCGGTCTGGTAACGCAATACGATGGGCTGACCGAAGCGGGTGTACCTATCGCCGAGCTGGTGGCCAGTACTGCCCTGTCGGTCTCGGTTGGCACCAGTTATTTTCTGGAAATGGCCAAGCTGCGGGCCTTGCGGGTGCTGTGGCAGCGGCTGATTAGCTGCTATGGGCTGGAAGCTCCGGCGGCTTTCGTGCACGCGCAGACATCCCGCTTCTATGCCGCCCGCGCCACGGTCAACACCAACCTGCTGCGGGCCACTACCGAGGCTATGGCTGCGGTGATGGGCGGGGCCGACGCGCTGACGGTGCAGCCCTTCGACACGGTATTGACGGCCCCCTCGGCCTTCAGCGAGCGGCTGGCCCGCAACGTGTCGGTGCTGCTGCGCGACGAAAGCTACCTCGACAAGGTGGCCGACCCGGCCGCCGGATCGTACTATATTGAACACCTGACCAACGAACTGGTGGACCGGGCGTGGACAATGCTTCAGACCATCGAAGCTGCGGGCGGTTTGCTGCCGGCGGTGGCGAGCGGGTGGGTAACCGAGCAGCTCGATGCGTCGTGGAAAGCGAAGGTCGAGGCCGTCCGCAACGGACAGGTGCTGGTGGGCGTTACGAAATTTCGCCACGACGAAAGCGAACTGGCTCCGGCCCCGGCCCAGCCAGACGCGCTGCTGCCCGACCGGCGGCTGGCGGCCCTGTTTGAATAAGCGCCAGGACCGCGCCATCGGCCCGGTGGGCCATACCAAGTAACTCGGGCCGGTGGTCAACGCCGGCCACACTGAATCGACAAAACCACTGGTTGGTATGAAACCTGATTTTTCCCGCGTTCGCCCATTGCCCCCTACACCCGGGGTCGCCAGCCCGGCGGCCCGGCCCTTTACAACGGCCGAAGGCATTGCGCTGAAACCCCACTTTACCCGCGCCGACGCCGGCGAGTCGATGCCTGGGCAGGCCGGTATCCCGCCTTATCTGCGCGGTCCCTACGCCAGCATGTACGTGCGGCAGCCCTGGACTATCCGGCAGTACGCGGGTTTTTCCACCGCCGAAGCCTCCAATGCGTTCTACCGGCGCAACCTGGCTGCTGGTCAGAAAGGGCTGTCGGTTGCGTTCGACCTGGCCACCCACCGCGGCTACGACTCCGACCACCCGCGTGTGGTGGGCGATGTCGGTAAAGCGGGTGTTGCCATCGACACCGTCGAAGATATGAAGCGGCTGTTCGACCAGATTCCGCTCGACCAGATGTCGGTGTCGATGACCATGAACGGGGCCGTTCTGCCCGTGATGGCGTTCTACATCGTGGCCGCCGAAGAGCAGGGCGTTGCCCCCGCGCAGCTGTCGGGCACCATTCAGAACGATATTCTGAAGGAGTTCATGGTGCGTAACACCTATATCTATCCGCCCGAACCGTCGATGCGGATTGTGGGCGATATTTTTGCCTATACCAGCCGACACATGCCCCGCTTCAACTCGATCAGCATCAGTGGCTACCACATGCACGAAGCGGGTGCCCCGGCCCACATCGAACTGGCTTACACGCTGGCCGACGGCCTCGAGTACATCCGGACGGGTTTGCGGGCGGGTATGAGCATCGACGCGTTTGCGCCCCGGCTTTCGTTTTTCTGGGGTATCGGCATGAACCACTTCATGGAAATCGCCAAGCTGCGGGCCGGTCGGCTGCTCTGGGCGCGGCTGGTGCAGGGCTTTGCGCCCAAAAACCCGAAGTCGCTGGCGCTGCGTACCCACTGCCAGACATCGGGCTACAGCCTCACCGAACAAGACCCGTTCAACAACGTAGCCCGCACCACCATCGAAGCCATGGCGGCCGCACTGGGCGGTACCCAGAGCCTGCACACCAACTCGCTCGACGAGGCCATTGCCCTGCCCACCGATTTTTCGGCCCGCATTGCCCGCAACACGCAGCTGTACCTGCAGCACGAAACCGACATTACCCGCGCCGTCGATCCGTGGGGTGGGTCGTACTACGTCGATTACCTGACCGACCAGCTGGCCGGCAAAGCCTGGGCACTTATCGAAGAGGTGGAGGAGCTGGGCGGGATGACCAAAGCCATCGATACAGGGCTGCCCAAACTCCGCATCGAGGAGGCTGCGGCCCGCAAACAGGCCCGCATCGACGCCGGCAAAGATATAATCGTGGGGGTAAACCGCTACCGGCCCACCACCGAAACCGAAATCGAGCTGCTCGACATCGACAACCAGGCTGTGCGCGAGTCGCAGGTCAACCGGCTGCAGCAGGTGAAGGCCACGCGCGACCAGCGTGCCGTCGATGCGGCTCTGGCGGCTCTGACCGAGGCTGCCCGGCAGTCGGGCGGGGCCGATAACACCAACCTGCTGGCGCTGGCCGTTACGGCGGCCCGCCACCGCGCCACCCTAGGCGAAATCTCCGATGCGCTCGAAACCGTATTCGGTCGGCACAAAGCTACCATCCGGGCTGTATCGGGCGTGTACTCGGCCGAGGTGTCGGACGATGAAAACTTCCGGATTGCCCGCGAACTAAGCGACCGCTTTGCCGAACTCGACGGGCGCCGACCCCGCCTGCTGGTAGCCAAAATGGGGCAGGATGGTCACGACCGGGGTGCTAAAATCATTGCCACGAGTTTTGCCGACCTGGGCTTCGATGTCGACATGGGGCCGCTGTTCCAGACCCCGGCCGAAGTGGCGCGGCAGGCCGCCGAAAACGACGTGCACATTGTGGGCGTATCGAGTCTGGCGGCTGGTCACAAAACGCTGGTTCCCCAACTCATCGCCGAACTCAAGGCCATCGACCGGGGCGATATCATGGTGATTGCCGGGGGCGTTATCCCGGCCGGCGACTACCAGTTTCTCTACGATGCGGGCGTGAAAGGCGTGTTTGGTCCCGGCACCGTGATCTCGATTGCCGCCCAGAAAATCCTGAACGAACTGATGCAGGAACTGGCGTAGCGGTAATTTTCCCGGCAGCGCCCTATACGTCGTACGATGAACCGCTCACTGGTAAGAAAACTACTGGATGCGCCCGACGCGCAACTGATTGTCGATCAGGTGCAGGCGCTTCTGAATGAAGAAAAGAAGAAGCGCCATGACTTTTACGAGTGGCTGCAGGACGACGTGAAGGCTGAATTTATCAACGGGCAGGTCATCATGCATTCGCCGGTCAAGCGCAGGCATTTGCGCGCCAGCGCTAACCTCACCATGCTGCTACGGCTGTACTCGCAGCTTCATGACCTGGGCGAAGTCGATACGGAGAAAGCGCTGGTAAGCCTGACCCGAAACGACTATGAACCCGATAGTTGCTACTGGCGTAAGGAGATTGCCGATACGTTCGATGCGGATATGATGCAGCACCCGGCCCCCGATCTGATCGTGGAAGTGCTGTCGAAAAGCACGCTCAAACGGGACCGGGGTATCAAATTCGACGATTACGCGGCCCACGGCGTGCGCGAATACTGGCTGATCGACCCGACGCGCCAGACTGTTGAGCAGTTCAGCCTCGATCGGGATTTTATGGCGTTCGACGCGGTCGGCAGTTTTCACATCGACGACACGATCGAGGCCCGCACCCTGCCCGGGTTTCAGATTCCGGTGCGGGCCATTTTCGAGAAAGAAGCCAACAGTCAGGCCATGCGTACCCTGCTGAGCCGGTAGCTAACTCAGGCGCCGAGCAGGTCGGCAACGATGCGTTCGGCCGCGTGGCCATCCCAGCCGGGCGGAATCTGTCCGGCTTTGGTTTGTCCGGCCAGCAGCTGCGTTACCGCCTGCCGAACGGTGTCGGGATTCAGATCGGCCAGGAGCTGATTAGTGCCAAGGGTAACCGTAACGGGCCGCTCGGTCGAATTGCGAAAGGTGAGGCAGGGCACGCGCAGGTACGTCGTTTCTTCCTGAATGCCGCCCGAATCGGTAATCACCACCGTGGCGTGTTCCATCAGATGCAGGAATTCGAGGTAGCCCTGTGGCTCCAGCAGCCGAATGGCGGGGTTTGCCCGCAGCTGGTCCAGCAACCCGAAGCGGGTCAGGTTGGCCGCCGTGCGCGGGTGAACCGGAAACAATACCGGCAGCCGGCCGGCGGTATCCTGCGCAATCTGGACCAGGCTGCGCAGGCCCGCTTCCTGATCGACGTTGGCGGGGCGGTGCATGGTCATCAGGGCGTAGCGGCCGGGTGTCAGGCCCAGCGACCCTACGGTATCGAGCCGCGCGGCTTTCTGGCGGTAGTGCATCAGCGAATCGATCATGACATTGCCCACAAACCGCACCTTCTCGTCGGCAACGCCCTCCCGGCGCAGGTTGTCGAGGCCGGCCTGCTCGGTCACGTACAGCCGGTCGCTCAGGCTGTCGGTCAGGATGCGGTTGATTTCTTCGGGCATCCGGCGGTCGCCCGAGCGCAGGCCCGCTTCAACGTGGGCCACCCGCACGCCCAGCCGCACCGCCACCAGCGCACAGGCCAGCGTACTCGTCACATCGCCCACGACCAGCACCCAGTCGGGCTGCTCTTGTTCCATCACCCGCTCGAACCGAAGCATGATCTCGGCCGTCTGCTGGGTTTGGGTGCCGCTGCCCACCCCCAGGTAATAATCGGGGGTGGGCAGTTCAAGCTGATTGAAAAACACGTCGCTCATGCGGGCATCGTAGTGCTGCCCCGTATGCACGATTTTCGACCCGATGGCCGGGTGCTGCGCGAACGCGCGGTGGAGTGGCGCCACTTTCATGAAGTTGGGACGCGCCCCAACGATGTTTAGAATAGTCATAAACGATCGACCGGTTGGGCCAGCGCTGCGGGCAGAACGCTGGGTTGAGTTGACTGGCTGACTGGCGCGACGGTACTGCGCCGGTAGACACCCACAAACAGGTTGTTGACGTAGGGGCGGGGGGCCACTGGTTTCAGCAGGCGCGACAGTGGATCATAACTGCTGAAATACGCCGTTTCGATAGCCTCGAACTCAAAGCGCTGCAGTAGTTGCGCAAAGGTGTCGGGCGTGGCTACGTGGCGGATGTGGGCGAAGTAGCGCGGAAAGCCCGTAAGCGAAAAGAGGTGCCGCTCCAGCCGCCGGTAGCCGCTCGTGCGGTTGGGCATCGACACGATCAGCAGCCCGCCGGGCCGCAGTAGGGCGTGCATCTGCGTCAGCAGGGCGGGCAGGTCGTCGATGTACTCGAGCAGACTCGACGCAATCACCACATCCTTGCCGTTAAACCCAGCCGGATCGGCTAGCGGTAGCCGCTGCTGCACGTAGCGAAGGTTGGCGGCCTGGGGTTTCTGGTGGCATAGCCGGATCATTTCGGCCGACCCATCGACACCCGTTACCGATGCGGCCCGGCCTGCCAGGTAGCTGCTGAAAATGCCGGATCCGCAGCCCAGGTCGAGTACGTGGTCGGTGGGTGCAACGTAGCGGTCGAATAGGGCGGTCCAGACCCGGTAGCGCTCGCCGAAAGCCCGCGATGCTTCGTAGCGGCTATCGAATCGGGCGGCAATGGTATCGTGAAACCAGATGGCATCGGCAGCGTTGGTGTCGGCGGGCCGGGCCGGGTACAGCCAGTCGATAAAGGGCACGATCTGGTTGCCGATCTGAAGCCGGGGGGGCGGGCCGGGGTCGGTAAGCTGCATCTGTACGGCACGGGCCAGGGCGGCCGGATCGTACGGGTCGAAGCGGGCCGTGGGCGTCACCACATCGTCGAGGTAGGGCCGGTCGGCTGCCAGGATTGCGCTGCCTAGCCAGTAGGCTTCGAGCAGCCCCAGCCCGATGGTTTCGTTGACCGACGGAAACACGCAGGTGCCGCACGAGGCCGTTAGCTGCAGCAGAGTCTCGTAGGTCATCTGCCCGTGATTAACAATCCGGACCCCCTGTTGCTGCAACTGGCTAATCTGGTTGAGCAGCGCCGGCGTGGTGTAGGGCGAATCGGGGGCGACCGTGAGGTGGAGGGTGGGCGTCAGGCCCTGCTGGTGCAACAACGCCCACGCCCGCAGCAGCGTTACGTGGTTTTTATGCGGCTCCGGACTGCTGGCGTAAAGAAATGCAACCGGGTCGGCTTCGTCCGGTACGGCCACCGCCCGGATGGCTTCTTCGTTGTAGAACGGAAAGACCACAACCCGGGCCGGGTCGACCGAAAAGGTATCTAGAAAGAGCCGGCGCACGTAGGGCGTCTGCACCACAAACCAGTCGGTATGGTGCTGGTAGGCGGTCAGGTAGGCCCGGCGCAGGTTGCGCTTGATACGGTCGCGCAGCCGGAAGCTACGCCGGTCGTGGCCATTGAGGTAGTGCAGGTTATGGAAGTAGGTAACCGTGCGGATGTCGGCTTTGAAGGGCGGGGGAAAGTTGCCGAAGCAGAGCAGTGTGTCGGGCTGGTGCCGGTCGATGGCTGCCTGCAGCACCTCCCCGCGGTTGCGCAGGCCAACCGTCAGGTCAGTATACAGATTGGCGGGCAGGTCGATTGGTACCGACGGTTTTTTTAGGACGTGAAACGGCAGGCCGCGTGCCTGCAGCTGGCCAGCGAGGTAGCGAAGCAGCACGGCGCCCCCGCCCGAAATGTTGGCCGCGTCAATGAGGAGCATAAGCGGGTTGGGTTGGTTGCAATGACGCATACAGTCGGGCATACAGGCCGGCAATACGGTCGGGTGTGTAGCGGGCTACGTTTTGAAAGCCCGCTTCGATCAGGCCTTGCCGGTACGCATCGTCGTGGCCGATGCGCTCAATAGCCGCCCGGATCGCAGCGGGATCATACGGGTCGACGTAGCAGGCACCGTCGGGACCACCTACCTCGGTCAGGGGGCTCCGCTGGCTCGTCAGCACGGGCCGCCCGGTGGCCTGTGCTTCGAGAATGGGCATCCCGAACCCTTCGTAGGTTGATACAAACGAAACCAGATCGGCGTGGGCGTAACGCGCCACGATGGCGGCCCTGCTCAGGTGCTCATAGGCTTCGTACCGAATGCGACGCTGCCGCAACTGGGCCATCAGGTCGGGCAGCAGCGGACCAATCACCGTCAGCTGGCAGGGGAGTCCGGTCAGGGCGTCGATCAGGCGGGGCAGATTCTTGTGCGGGGCCGTGCCGATCTGGAGGATGTGTGGGCAGTGGGTCCGGTAGGGGGCGGGCTGGGGCCGGAAATCGGGGTGGCAAGCATTGGGCACCACCACTACCTTCTCGGCCAGGCGCCCCACCAGCCGGATCAGGTCCTGCCGCGTTTTTTCGGAGACAGTGGTCACCACGGCGGCCCGCCGGATGGGCGCGTAGTACCACAGCCACCAGAACAGCGCGTAGCGCAGGGGTCGGTGCCGGTTTTTTTCGAGCAGGATGCAATCGTGAATGGTCAGGATGGTGCGCCGGCCGGGCAGGGCCAGCGCCACGTAATGCACGTCGCCGGTGATGTGAACGAGCCCGGACAGGCGTTGCCGGGCCACAAAGCGGCAGTTTTGCCAGACCGAGCGCAGCCCCCGACTGATGTGGGGCAGGTGCAGTGTGGCCACGGGCGCGTCGGTTTGCCGGGCAACGGCCTGCCGGATGTGGCCAAACAGTTCTTCGATGCTGTGGCCCGTGCCGGGGCTGCGGAAGAGGTAGATCAGGCTCATAGGGATATACCGAGTCGGTTGAGGCCCCAGTAGAGCAGACTGACGAAGATAAGGGCGTTGGCCAGGCTGCCCCAGGTCGAGAGCAGGTCCGTTTCCATGGTCAGGCATCCGATATACAGCACCGGTAGCCACAGCACCAGCGATGGTCGGGCGTCGGCCCGGTCCAGCACCCGCCGGAAAATAAAACTCAGCATAAGGCCGTAGAGGCCGGCAAACAGGATGCCGCCGTAGCCAAAATTGACGTACCCCTCGCCCACGGGCGACAGGTTGATGCTGGTGTTTTCGAACTGCGGCAGCGACGTAAACCGCCGGATGTTTTCGTAGCCGCCGGTCTGGGGTTTGCCCGGCCAGACCAGTCGCGGCACAAACGGATACACAAACGACAGCAACACCTCGCCCTGGGCGTAGGGTTCGTGCAGCGGCACCTTGCCCATGGCGCTGCCAATCATCACGCCCTGGTTGAAGCGCATGAACGAGCTGAAAAAATGGTCGATGGTCAGGATTTTTTCGGGGTTGGCCAGCCGGTCGGCAATTAGCTCGCCCATCAGGCCGGCGTTGCCGCTGCGTTCGCTGCGCTGGTAGCCCCACGTGTTGCGCCGGTACTCGCCCTTCACCGACTGAATCAGGAGCAGAAAGGCAAACGCCACCACGGTGGCCAGCGTTTTGGTGCGGGTGGCCAGGGGCGTCGGGTGGCCGGCTGCAATCACCAGCATCAGCAGGGTCATCCAGAAAAATAAATCGCCAAACATGCCTTCCCGAACGGTGGCGTAGCACTGCAGTACCAGTACCAGACCGATCACTGGCCAGCGGAGCCGGCTGCCGGCGTAGTAGGCATACAGCGCGCTGACCAGCAGACACGAAGCGGGCAGGCTGCTCAGCAGCGCAGGCGCTCCGGGCAGTGCCAGCCGCACCGTAAATCCAAATACGCCGATCAGTAGCAGTACAAGGCTGGCCTGTCGCCTGTCCTGGAGGTAATCGGCGGCTGCCCGGATAGCATCGGCGTGGGCGCGGTGGGCATACCCGCGACTAAACCAGCTGATGCCGGCGTAGAAGGCCAGGTAAGCGGGCAGGGCGTAGCCGAAATAACGGTCGGAATCGACGGGCATCGACGCCGGAAAGATCCAGTAGGTGGCCGCCGGCACCAGTAGCAGCTCGAGGGCGGCAATGAAGCTGATGCAGTCGAGCAGGGCCAGCCGGTCGCCGATGCGGTCAAGAAAGGTCAGGAATACCCAGATCGATAGCGCAAAGGCCAGTGCCTCGGGCAGGGTGCTGCCCCAGTACCCGAAGGCCAGACCGAACAGACTGCTGCAGACAAGCGCGCGTTTCATGCGGATGCGTTGGTTTGGGTGGGCCGGAAGAGCAGGAGCGCGAGGCCCAGCTGCCCCGCAAACCCCAGGGCGGTGGCCAGCGCGGCTCCGGTAATGCCCAGGCGCGGAATCAATAGCACATTAAGTGCCAGATTTAAGACCGTTCCGGCGATTGTGTGCCAGCGAATGTAGCGGGTCTGGGCAAACGTGTACCATTTCAGTTCGAGCAGATGGATACCGGTCAGGGAGAGGTAGCCCACGGCCACGATGGGGCCAATGGCGAAAGCCGCCCGGTACCGATCGGCCAGCAGCAGGCTGCCGAAAAAAGACTGGCCCGCCCAGAACAGCCCGCAGCCTAGCCCGCCCACCAGCAGGTAGCGGATCAGGTAGTGGAGCAGCAGCGGGTTGGCCGCCGACGCGGGTAGTCCGTCGGCCCGCATGCGCAGCAACCGGGGCGACAGCAGGGCCAGCAGGGGGGCTACCAGCAGCAGCACCTTCGAACCCAGGCTGTAGCCCATCGTGTACTGCCCCACATCGGCATCGGTGAGGTAGTAGCGGATCAGGTACCGGTCGGCGTAGTTGAGCAGCCAGTTCCAGCCGGCCAGGCCCAGCAGCGGCCCTACAAAGTGTCGGTATTCCCGCCAGCGCGCAGCCCGTTCGGCGGCAGCGGCCCTGGGCAGTGGCTGACGGCTCCGCAGCCGCCAGAGCGCCAGCCCCGCAAACAACCCGTTGACCCCCGCCAGCAGCAGCCAGAGCCCCGTTGGCGTGGTGGTCAGGCCAAGCAGCAACAGCATACCGAAGCCCAGCAGGGTAGCCAGCGCGTAGGCTAGTTGCACCAGTACGAAGGGCCGGTGTCGGCCGGCGGCATTGAGCGATTCGTTGCCAAACTGATACAGGCCCTGCCCCACAGCCGCCAGCCAGACCAGGCCGAACACCGGGTTCTGGAAGTAGAGCCCGGCGACCAGGGCGAGGGCCGGCATCAGCGTTGTGTAGAGCAGACCAAGCAGCCGGGCATAGGCCGCCGTGGTGGACGGGGCCGGAAACCGGGCCAGGGCGGCCTTGTACGACTGGATGGTGGGCGTAATAAGCAGGCCATGCGCCAGCGTGAGCCCCGCAAACAGCAGGCTGTACTCGCCCCAGACGGCCGGCGGAACGTAAAGGGCCGTCAGCTTGCCGTAGGCCAGTGTGAGCCCGGCCGACAGAGCCTGGCCACCACCCAGCAGCAGCAGCGGTCGGGTGCGGGTCTGGGCCGATAGCCCCAGTAATCCTTTCATTGGGTGGCCAGTTGCGGGTGGGTAATGGCCAGCAGCTGCGCCATGCGCTGATCGACGGTGTGGTGAGCCTGAAAATGGGCGTACTGCTGTTCGGCCAGGGCGTGACGTTCGTCGGGGCGGGCGAGGTAATACCGGATCAGGTCGATGGCTTCGGCCATGCTCCGAAACGTGACCTGCTCGGCGGGAACCGCGCTGTAGCTGTCGAGGGTGTCTTTATGATCGCAGAGCTGAAAGCCACCGATACCGTTTATCTCGAAGTATTTCTGATTGGCCGAACTGATCTCCGCGTAGTGGAAATTGTTGAAGACGATACGGGCGCCGTAGAGCTGCCGGTTTTTTTCGGGGCCCACGAGGTAACGGGGCTGAAACGTGCTGCGCAGGGCGGGCTTGAGGTAGGGGCCAGGTTGGGCGTAGAGCGTAACGCGCAGGCCCGCGCGCTGGAGCTGCTCCACCATACGGGCTCGGTAGGCATAGAGTCCGCCAAACACCAGCACGTCGATATCGGTAATGCGTTCGGCGTCGGCTTTGGTGCCGGCCGGCCGCCTGTGCACGCGGGGGTTGAAAGCTTCGGGCAGGTAATGGGCGTTCAGGCCGGCCTTGTCGCGCATGAAGGCAGCCATGTAAGGCTCCTTCGTGAAATAATGGTCGAAATCGGCCGCCAGAATCTGCTGGTTTTCGAGGTTGGCCACGTGGTCGGGGTTGATCTGGGCCAGCACCGCGCCGGGGCACTGCTGCCGCAGCGCATCGGTCAGGGCGGGGTGCAGATGCCGGTACACCACCAGCACCAGATCGGGCTGCCGCCGGGCAATGCGGCTGGCCAGCTGTTGCATCCGGCTCCGGTCGTAGGGCGCCACGAAGCGACCGGCCCAGTAGGTGAGCTTACGCAGCAGCGGCAGCGTTCCGGCCGTGTCGATAATCTCGGCCGTATGGCCCAGCGCGCAGCAGGCGTCGGCGAGGTGAAATTCGAGCGAGTCGAAAGCGGGGTTGCCTACCAGAACGATGTGCATGGCCGGTCGGAGGGGGTTACAGGCGCCAGTAGTCGATACCACTGTCGGGTGGCAGGCTATACAGGCCCTTGAGGTCGAGCAGAATGGGGCTGCCATTCATCAGCGCGCGGAAATAAGCCAGGTCGTAGGCTTTGTAGGCATCGTGACCAACGGCCACAATCACCGCATCGTACAGCGTCGACGGCGTATCCATCAGCGTCATGCGGTATTCATGCGCTACTTCGTTGGGCGATGCGTGGGGGTCGACAAGGTGCACGTTGATGGCGTATTTCATCAGCTCCCGTACCAGATCGGCCACTTTGGAGTTGCGGATATCCGATACGTTTTCCTTGAACGTCAGGCCCATCACCAGTACTTTGGTCTGCCGCGGGTTTTTGCCGTGCTGCAGCAGCATCTGCAGCAGTTTCGTGGCAATGTAAGCGGGCATACCATCGTTGATGCGCCGGCCCGAATTGATCACCTGCGGGTCGTAGCCCAGCTGCCGGGCCTTGTAGAGTAGGTAATACGGGTCGACCCCGATGCAGTGGCCCCCCACCAGGCCGGGCGTAAAGGGCAGAAAATTCCATTTGGTAGCGGCAGCCTTGATTACCTCGTGGGTGTCGATTCCCATCTTGTCGAAGATAATGGCCAGCTCGTTCATCAGCGAGATGTTGAGGTCGCGCTGCGTATTCTCGATTACCTTGGCCGCTTCGGCCACCCTGATGCTCGGCGCGGCATAGATGCCCGCTTCGATGATATGGCCATATACGGCGGCCACCACGTCGGTGGCTTCGGCGTCGCTGCCCGACACCACCTTCAGGATGGTCGTCAGCGTCCGCACCTTGTCGCCGGGGTTGATCCGTTCGGGCGAGTAACCCAGCTTGAAATCGGTGCCCAGCCGCAGCCCCGACTGGGCTTCCAGAATGGGCAGGCAGTCGTCTTCGGTGCAGCCCGGATACACGGTCGATTCGTAGACCACGTAGTCGCCCGGTTTGAGCGCCCGCCCCACCACCTCCGACGCCAGTTGCAGCGCCTTCAAATCGGGTACTTTATAATCGTCGACGGGCGTGGGTACGGCTACCACAAAAAAGTGCGCCTGTGCCAGTTCGGCGGGGTCGGCGGTAAAGGTGATATCGGCCTGGGCAAAGGCGTCGGCCGGCATCTCGCGCGAGGGGTCGTCGCCCCGCTGCAGCATGGCCACCCGGTCGACGCTGATGTCAAACCCCAGCACCCGAAACTGCCGGGCAAAGGCCAGCGCAATGGGCAGCCCCACATACCCCAGCCCGATCACGGCAATGGTCTTTTCTTTCTGTAACAGGGCGTCGAACACGGTTTGGGAGTACAGTTTACGGTTTACAGTTTGTAGTTTACAGTTTGTGGTTTGTCGTTTGCCGTTTTGGGCGTGGATAATTGGCTGGCTCGATTTACGACATTCGATCGGAGAAGTGGCTAACCGGCTGAGTGTGTGGTCGCCATCGGCGGATCAACCACTAACTACAAACCACCAACCACCAATTACTAACCACACACCACAAACTACCACCGCCCTCACGCCACCAGCTGGCGGAGTCGGCCGGGCAGGTCGAGCTGCTGGGCCAGGAGCCAGCCAATGCCGACGAGCAGACCTAGCACCAGGTAGCCCAGCACCATCATACTGCGTTTGGGCGACACCCGAATCAGGGGCACCCGGGCTGGTTCGAGCACTTTAAACACCGGCGTTCGCTCCTGCACCTTTAGTTTGGCTTGCTCGTACTGCCGCGACAGTTCGGTATAGACGGTCTGGGCAATGGTCAGTTCGGCTTCCATGCGTTGCTTATCCATCGTGGCCGCCTGCACCACCAGGTACTTATGCTGGTCGTTGTAGTGAAAAACGTTGTACTGGGCATTCTGGTACCGCTTCCGCGATTCGTCCAGCCGCTGGCTGTAAAAACGCAGATCGGCGCGGGCTTTTTCGGTGCGGTAGCTGGTCACATACTGCGTCAGGTAATCCATGGCCTGCTGCGCTACCGTGGCAGCCGCCTGCGCATCGGGCATTTTGGCCGTAATGGTGATGACGCCCGAGCGGGTGTCGAGTTTGGCCGATACCCGTTTGTCGATGGCTTCGGCCAGGCGCTGCTGCCGGCGGGTCAGCTGCACGGGTTTGTTGGGACCGTTGGCAACGGGTTTGCCGGCGGGTTTTTCGGCCGGCCGGAACCAGTTCATCGGCGACCAGCCGGCGGGTTGATCGCCGTCGGGGTCGAGCAGATCGGCCACGGTCAGGCGTTCGCCCTCGCTCGTCACCACCGGCTGCTCGATCAGGTACAGCACAAACGGGGTGCTCTGCAGCACGTTGGGGTACAGATCGGGCCGCACGGCATCGACGCCCTCGGCATCCGACAGGTCGAGGCCCGCAAAGCCCGCCACCGACGCCAGCCGTTTAAACACGTCGCCCGAGCCGCTGTTCATCTCGGGCATAATCCGGGCTTCGGATACAAATTCGGGTGTGGCCAGCAGCGCCATCACCACCCCGACAGCCGCAAAGGCCAGCGCAAACAGTCCCAGCCGCCCCCGACCCTGCCACAGCGTTCGGACCAGGGTAGCCGTTTCGAGAGCAGGGTAGCGTGAGGGAACAGGACGGGATACAACGGAAGACATAGGAGGGAGGCTTACATGAATAAGCGAATAACCGACAGCAGGACAGCTGCACCCGACGAAATAACGGTCAGCAGGGCCGCCCGTTCGGTGGTCGACAGGCGGTTCTGGCCTTTGGGGGGGCGGGCCGGAATCACGATCTCCATGCCGCGTTCGGGCGTGGGAAAGCGCCGGATACCCAGCAGGCCCCGGGCGGGCATCACCTTGCCGTTGGCCCGAATGGCGTAGACCTTCCGCCGTTCGGCCTTGTCGGTGAAGCCTCCTGCATCGTCGATGTACTGCCGGAACGAGCGCGTGGGGTCGAACTCGACCGTGGCCGGGTTCAGCACTTCGCCCCGGATCCGGACCAGTTCGGTTTTGCGGGGAATCAGCAGCGTATCGCCGTCTTCGAGCAGCAGGTTACCCACGTCGGCGGGGTTGCTCAGAATCCGGGCCATATCGATCGAAATCACGCTGCCCCGGCGCGTAAAGCGGGCCGCCGGCAGGTAAGCGTCGGGTTTGAGCCCACCGGCCCGGCCAATCAGGTCGGCCAGCCGGTCGGTGGTGGTGCGAATGGCGTAAGGGCCTGGATAGATCACTTCCCCGCCCACCAGCACGCCTTTCTGGGCTTCGTAGCGGGGGGAGGTGCGCACAAACACCTGGTCGTAGGGGCGCAGCGTGAGCCGGGCGTCGGCGGGGTCGAGCCGCAGGTTGCGGTCGATGGCAAACGAAAGCAGCTGGGTGGTTTGCCCGATCGAGTCGGGACTGTCGAGGGGGCCGATGCGCCGGGCAATCTCCATCCGCGACGACACCGCGCCGTCGCTGAACCCACCCGCCAGCACCACCAGGTTGGCCACCGTCAGGCTGTCGACGAAGGGGTAGGTGCCCGATCGGTTGATCGCCCCCTGAATCGATACCGTGCGGGCCTGCCGCAACTCGTTCTGGCTTATGATCTCCACGACATCGTTTCGTTTGAGGGGCATGTCGGGCTGTTCGCCCCGCATCACCCGCCCCAGATCGACCGACAGCAGTTCGGGGTCGTTGTTTTCGCGCAGCCGCCGGATGGTGGCCCGGTTCAGAAAGGCATCTTCGCGCAGCCCTTCGGCGCTGGTAATCAGCTGCCGCAAGGTCGGGTTGCGGGTCAGGGCAAAGTCGCCGGGCCGAAACACGGCCCCCGTAATGCTGACTTTGTTGTCGACGCGGTTGAGCAGCGTACCGATGCTGTATTGATCGCCCGCCTTAGGCACGAACGCGTCGATGTCGGCGGCCGGAATCGTGATGAGCTGCTGGCCGGTAGCCGTGTTCCGGCGCAGGTTGATCGAGGCCGTGTAGGCCTGATCGGCAAAGCCACCGGCAAACGTCAGCAGCTGGCGCAGCGTTTCGCCGGGCCGCGCTTCGTAGAGCCCGGGCTGCCGCACCTGACCCGCCAGCTCGATGCGCCGGTCGTAGTGGTCGACGAAGATAATGTCCTGGTCCTGCAGCCGGATGTTGTCTTTCTGGTCGGCACGCAGCAGAAAGTCGTAGATATCGAGGGTGCGTACGAGTCGGTTGGCGCGGTATACGCGAATGGCCCGAAACGAGCCCCGATCGGGCAGGGGGCCGCCGGCTGCGTAGAGCGCGTTGAACACCGATGCCAGCGACGACAGGGTGTAGGTGCCGGGCCGCACGATCTGCCCCAGCAGGGTGACGCGGATGCTGCGGACGCTGCCCAGCGTAACCTGGGCGTTGATGCCCCCACTACCCGTGTTGAGGCCCTGGTAGAGCGTGCGCAACCGCCCCACGATGCGCTGTTCGGCCTGGTCGATGGTCAGGCCGTTGACGTAGATTGGGGCGAGGTTTTCGAGCCGGATGCTGCCTTCGGGGCTCACCCTGGGGCGGTAGGTTTGCTGGGCGTTGCCAAAAATATCGATGATCAGCTCGTCGTCGGGGCCGATCTGGTAGTTGCGGGGGGTAGGAATGCGCAGGTTGGGCTCAAACGTCAGACTGGCATTGCCAAACAGCGACGCGCCGAATACCACGGGCCCATTGGTGGCCGGGGCGGCCGCGGGTGGGGCAGGCGTGGCGGGCTGCTCGCGCACTACATTGGCCGGTGTGGGGTCGGCGGCCGGTTTGCTGGTGGGCAGGGCGCCGGGGGCGGCTGTTTCGAGAATGCGCTGCCGCATCCGGCTGATGTCGGCATCGGTAAAACCCCGCGACCGGGCCAGCTGCTCCATCTGGGCTTCGGTCATGCCGCTCGCCTGGGCCTGCTGCACAAACTGCTTTACCTGATCGGGCGTCAGGTTTTCCACGGCCTGCGCCAGCGCCGGTCCGCTGCTGCCCAGCAGCATCAGTAACACACTATACCGCCTTAGCCGGCGGCTCCAGACGCTCCACATCGCAGGTACACGATTCGCCAAAACGAATACGGGTTTTTAGGTTAGACTACACAGCCGGTGGGGCTGCATGTATCGTTACTGCGAGAGGAGTAAACAAATTACGGGCCGAAAAAAAGACAGGGGCCGCGAATGACGCTGATTGAGCTGATTAACAGGGATTAATTTATTTGTCCAGCGATCACTACTGCCGGTTGTGGGACGATATCGGTCAATCGTTTATCAGCGTGTATCTGCCTTATCTCCGTCATTCGCGGGCCATTACAACCGCTGCATCAACCGCCCGACGATGCCGTTTTTCCAGCTCACGTAATCGCCGGCGGCAATGTGGGTGCGGGCCTGCCGAACCAGCCACAGATAGAACGTCAGGTTTTGCAGCGAGGCAATCTGACCGCCCAGCAACTCATCGGCTTTGAAAAGGTGGCGCAGGTACGCCTTGGTGTAGAACGTACTGGCGTACCCCCCCAGCCCCGCGTCGATCGGGCTGTAGTCGGTGCTCCACTTTTCGTTTTTGATGTTGATGATCCCCTCCGTGGTGAAGAGCAGGCCGTGGCGGGCGTTGCGGGTGGGCATCACACAGTCGAACATGTCGACACCCAGCGCAATGGCTTCCAGGATGTTGGCCGGCGTACCCACCCCCATCAGGTAGCGCGGTTTGTCGGCGGGCAGAATCCCGTTGACCAGCTCAATCATGGCGTACATCTCCTCGGCGGGTTCGCCCACGGCCAGTCCACCGATGGCGTTGCCTTCGCGCTCTTTACTCGCGATCACCTCGGCCGACTGCCGGCGCAGGTCGGTGTAGGTGCTGCCCTGCACAATCGGGAACAGCGTCTGGCGGTAGCCGTAGTGGCCCTCGGTGCTGTCGAAACGGGTGATACAGCGGTCGAGCCAGCGGTGTGTCATGTCCATCGACGCCCGGGCGTAGCCGTAGTCGCAGGGGTAGGGCGTACACTCGTCGAACGCCATGATGATATCGGCCCCGATCGTGCGCTGAATATCCATTACCCCTTCGGGACTGAACATATGCTTCGAGCCGTCGATGTGCGACTTGAACGTAACGCCTTCTTCCTTGATCTTGCGGGTGTTCGACAGCGAATAAACCTGATACCCGCCCGAATCGGTCAGGATGGGCCGGCGCCAGCCATTGAAGGCGTGCAGCCCGCCCGCCTGCCGCAGCACGTCGAGGCCGGGGCGCAGGTAGAGGTGGTAGGTATTACCCAGAATAATTTCGGCGTTGATGTCGGTTTCCAGTTCGCGCTGGTGCACCGCTTTCACCGTGCCGGCGGTGCCGACGGGCATGAAAATAGGCGTCTGCACCGGACCGTGGTCGGTGGTGAATACGCCCGTACGGGCCTGTGAGTCGGTATCGCGGGCGGTAATCGAAAATGTCATACCACAAAGATAGGCAGAAAAGGCCGCCGGGTCAGGGGCAATACCCCGTCTGCCGGTTGAGGGCGGCTCCCAAACCCACGCCGACCGCGTAGCACAGCAGATCACTCCACCCAAACGAAAAGCCCAGCACCAGCCCGCCCAGCGGCATGGCCCGCAGCCGGTCGATCCAGGGGGCGTGGTACAGCTGGCTGCATTCGATACCGACACAGAACAGCAGCGCGGCCCCGGCCAGCCCCCGCGTTGGCCAGCGGGGCCAGAGCAGGGCAATGCCGAAGAAGATCATCAGCGCCCAGAGCACGTCGCCCACGTACAGACGCACAAACGGCACCTCGCCCAGATAGCGCCGGGAGCCCAGCCCGAGCAGCAGGGCCGTCAGCAGCAGACAGCCGTAGGTAAGGCGAAGGCGAACGGGCGGGGTAGGCGGCATGAGCAGCACGGGGGCGAGTGAGGCCGAAAGCTAGGCGCTGGCGATCAGTATGACAAGGCATACCCGTTCCGTATATTTGCCCGCCAAACTGCATCTGCCTACGAATCAATCACTACCCATCCTGTGCTAACTGCCCTACTGACTGGCTGGCTGCTTGTGCTGGTCATTCAGCTCGTGTATATCCTGTTCATTTTCAGCCGAACGGCCTTTCGATCCGCTGAACCGGCGGCCACCCCACCCGCCAATGCCCCCGGCGTCACGATCGTTGTCTGCGCCCGGAACGAATACACCAACCTGCTGGACCTGCTGCCCCAGCTCGACGCCCAGGTGTACCCCCTGTTTGAGGTGCTGGTGATGGACGACCGCTCGACTGATGGCACCCAGGCTTACCTCGACAACGAGATTGCGCACCTGACGCACGTTCGGTCTATCCGGATCGACACGCAGCCGGCCCACATCACGCCCAAGAAATACGCCATCACCATCGCCATCAAGAAAGCGACCTACCCCACGGTGCTGCTGACCGATGCCGACTGCCGCCCGGCGTCGGATGGGTGGCTGGCCGGCATGGTGGCCCGACTGGCCAGTCCGGAAAAGGCGCTGGTGCTGGGGTTCTCGCCCTACCAGGCCGCGCCCGGGCTGCTCAACCTGCTCATCCGGTTCGAGACGCTGTTTACCGCCGTGCAATACCTCTCGCTGGCGCTGGCCGGCCGGCCCTACATGGGCGTGGGGCGTAACCTGGCCTACCGCACGCAGCTGTTTATGGCCAACCGGGGCTTCTACTCGCACATGAACGTGCTGGGGGGCGACGATGATCTGTTCGTCAACGAAGTGGCTACGGCTACCAATACCACGGTCTGCCTCGATCCCGACACGTTTATGTGGTCGATTCCGAAAGAAACCTGGGCCGACTGGCGGACCCAGAAACGGCGGCACCTCAACGTGGGCAAGTTTTACCGACCCGGCAATAAGGTCAGGCTGGGGCTGCTGGTGGGCTCGCACGTGCTGTCGTGGGGGCTGGCCGGGGTAGCGGGCGGGCTAGTGGGGGCGAAAATGCTGGCCGGCTGGCCGTTTACCCCCGCCGAATGGTTACTTTTGTGCGGTGCCTCGGCGCTGTTCGGGCTGCGGCTGCTCCTGTTCTGGGGCATTGTGGGCCGCATTAGCTATCGGCTGGCCCACACGGTTCACTGGCTGCTGATGCCGGTGATGGATCTGGTACTGGCCGTTTACTACGGCATGGCCGGCCTCAAAACGGGCTTCACCCGCCGGCAGAAGCAATACGACTGGCGCTGACCACCGGCGCCCCATTCTGTGATCATGACAATCGACCTTATTCTCAAGTATTTCCCCAACCTCAGCGCGCAGCAGAAAGAGCAGTTTGCTGCGCTCGACGGCCTGTATCGCGAGTGGAACGCCCAGATCAACGTGATCTCGCGGCAGGACATCGACGCGCTCTACGAAAAACACGTGCTACACTCGCTCGGCATCGCCAAAATAATTCAGTTCAAACCCGGCACCGAAATCCTCGACGTCGGCACGGGCGGGGGCTTTCCGGGCATTCCGCTGGCCATTCTGTTTCCGCTGGCCGATTTCCACCTGGTCGACAGCATCGGCAAAAAGATCAAGGTAGTGCAGGGCGTAAGCGATGCGCTGGGGCTCACCAACGTGAAAGCCGAGCAGGCCCGCGTGGAGCACCTCGACACCACCTACGACTTTGTGGTGAGTCGGGCCGTTACGCGGCTGAAGCCCTTTCTGGGCTGGGTGCGCTACAAAATCCTGAAGTCGGGCAACAACGACAAGCCCAACGGGGTTCTTTACCTCAAAGGGGGCGACCTGGGCGAAGAGCTGGCCGAAGTGACCGACCGCTACCGGATCTACGACCTGACCGACTACTTCGAGGAGCCCTTTTTCGAAACCAAAAAAGTCGTTTACGTGCCGAAGAAATAGGTGTGTAGGGGCTGAGGAGCGTTTTCAGTATCCGGTATTCAGTTTTCAGAAGCTGACAGGATTCGTTGCCCGGGCTTAGCCTGCCGTGTTTTGCCAATCGCACCCTGTGCCGACACCGGGAACGCCGATGAGCGGACTACTGAAAACCGACTACTTTACCCTGAGCCGGGCAACCGTACACCGAATACTGCAAACTGAATACAGACCAACCAACACTATGCCCAACGCAAAATTCCGCTCCAGCAGCTTCAAAGACCCCATCAACCGCGACGAGGTTGAGTTCAACGATAAAGGCGTCACGTTCCGGGTGCGTAAGCTTATCGGCGGCACCGACAACTTCGTGTTCTACTCCGACATCTCGGGTGTCGAGATCGACAACGGCCTGTTCTTCGCCACCGTGCGGGTGATTCCGCGGGCGCGGCCGGAGATCGTGATCACTAACTTCAGCAAGGGCGACGCCCGGCGCATCAAGGAACTGATTCTGGAGAACGTGCCGAACCACCGCCCCGACGCCTTCCGGTAAAAAAAATTTGGTGCCAACGGGGGCTGACAATCAGACGTCTGGGCGCTGGTGGGCCCGATTCGGGTAAAAAATTTGGGCTTACCCCTTGCGCAGCGTCGATCTGGCTCCTACTTTTGCACCACGATTCCCGAATAGCTCAGTCGGTTAGAGCATCTGACTGTTAATCAGAGGGTCGCTGGTTCGAGCCCAGCTTCGGGAGCACAAAGATCAAGCGCTTAGCGGAAATGCTAAGCGCTTTTTTGTTTCAATTGCAATACACTTTGTTGTACTGATTCTCAGTAAACTCAATCAACGTACATACCTGTTTCAGCCCGCTGTCCGTTAACCTTACCTTTCTCAAATCGACACCATAGCCGTTTAAACCGTTTGGCAGTCGTTTCAGCCGTATTGCGGTAATCCGGTCGCTCAGCAAAATAGTAAAGACGTCAAAGAAGAACAGTTTTAGTAGGGGGTTCTACGTGAACTTTAAAGCAGCCGAACATAAATGTGCTTTTTGACATTGCTAAAAGTCAAGAAGTAAAACCAAAAGAATTGTCAAACGATAAAAAATGACGAGCACAGCGCAACGTACCGCATTACAAAACCAAATATGGAAAATAGCGAACGACGTACGGGGTTCGGTAGATGGATGGGATTTTAAACAGTTCGTATTAGGAACACTCTTTTACCGCTTCATCAGCGAGAACTTTGCTGACTACATCGAGGCCGGAGATGAAAGCATCCACTACGCCGACCTGCCAGATGAAGTGATGACGCCAGAACTAAAAAAGGACGCCGTTATCACCAAAGGCTATTTTATAGCCCCAAGTCAGCTTTTTGTAAATGTGGCTAAAACCGCTGCTACCAACAAAAACCTAAATACCGACCTGAAAGCCATTTTTGATGCCGTGGAAAGCTCGGCCACTGGTTACCCATCCGAGGAAGATATCAAAGGACTGTTTGCCGATTTTGACACCACGAGCACCCGGCTGGGCAACACTGTAGAGGCTAAGAACAGCCGCCTGGCTGCGGTGATAAAAGGTGTAGCGGCCTTGAGTTTTGGAGCGTTTGAAGAGGCACAGATTGACCTGTTTGGCGATGCATACGAATTTCTGATCTCCAACTATGCCGCTAATGCCGGTAAATCGGGCGGTGAGTTTTTCACCCCGCAAAATGTATCGAAACTATTGGCACAACTGGCCCTGCACGGGCAAACCACCGTTAACAAAATATACGACCCGGCGGCTGGTTCCGGCTCTTTGCTCTTGCAAGCCAAAAAGCACTTTGATGCCCACATCATACAGGAGGGTTTCTTTGGGCAGGAGATTAACCACACGACCTACAACCTGGCCCGGATGAACATGTTTCTGCACAATGTGAACTATGACAAGTTTGACATTGCGCTCGGCGATACGCTTCGGTATCCGCACTTTGGCGATGAGAAGCCCTTTGATGCCATTGTTTCCAATCCCCCTTACTCCATCCCGTGGATCGGTGCCGACGATCCTACCTTGATTAACGACGACCGCTTTGCCCCCGCCGGTGTGCTGGCGCCTAAATCAAAAGCCGATTTTGCCTTTATACTCCATGTCCTTAGCTACCTATCCAGTAAAGGCCGGGCCGCTATTGTTTGTTTCCCCGGCATTTTTTATCGGGGCGGGGCGGAGCAGAAGATCAGGAAGTACCTGGTGGATAACAACTTTGTGGAAACGGTGATCTCCCTGGCGCCCAACCTGTTTTACGGTACTTCTATTGCCGTGAACATTCTGGTATTGAGTAAGCACAAGCCTGACACCCGTACACAGTTTATAGATGTGAGTGGCGAAGGCTTTTTCAAAAAAGTAACCAACAACAATATGCTGCTGGATGAGCATATTGACAAGATAATGGCCCTGTTTGCTAGCAAGGCCGATACAGACCACGTAGCCGTTTCGGTAGAAAACGAGACGATAGCGGCAAACGATTACAATTTGTCCGTTAGTTCATATGTGGAAGCGAGGAACACCCGGGAGCAGTTTGAGATAGCGGACTTGAACAGCGAGATTGCGGCAACGGTAGAAAAGATAAACGCCTTGCGTACCAGCATTGACGCAATTATAAAGGAGATTGACGCATGAGTTATTTAGAAGGATTGCTGGATGGGGCGGATGTGGAATGGATGGCGTTGGGGAAAATAGCTGTATTGGTTCGTGGAAATGGCTTACAGAAAAAGGATTTTACTGAAGCTGGTGTTCCTGCTATTCATTATGGCCAGATTTATACTTACTATGGGTTAAGTACAGTTAAAACCAAGTCTTTTGTTTCGCCAGAATTAGCGAGGACTTTGAGGAAAGTTGATAAAGGTGATATTGTTATTACAAACACAAGTGAAAATATTGAAGATGTAGGAAAAGCCCTCGTTTACCTTGGTAAAACGCAAGCGGTTACTGGTGGTCATGCCACAATCATTAAACCCAGTCATCTTCTGTTAGGTAAATACTTTGGTTATTTCACGCAGACCGAAAACTTTGCAAATCAGAAGCGTAAATATGCAAAGGGGGCAAAAGTAATTGACGTATCTGCCACCGATATGTCAAAAATTCTCATTCCCATTCCCTGTCCTGATAATCCCGAAAAATCCATTCAGATACAAACAGAAATCGTTCGTATTCTCGATACATTTACAGAGCTTACAGCAGAGCTTACAGCAGAGCTTACAGCCCGTAAAAAACAGTATAGCTACTACCGGGAGCAGCTGCTAAGTTTTGAGGACGGAGAAGTGGAATGGAAGACGTTGGGTGAGTTAGCCAAGAATTTGGACTCGATGCGCAAACCTGTTACAAGTGGGTTAAGGGAAACTGGTAATATTCCTTATTATGGGGCTTCAGGAATTGTAGATTATGTGAAGGATTACATATTCGACGGTGATTATTTACTGATCTCTGAAGATGGTGCAAATTTAATTGCAAGGAATACCCCAATAGCATTTAGTATAAGTGGTAAAAGTTGGGTTAATAATCACGCCCATGTGTTAAAGTTTAACACCTATGCGGAAAGGAGGTACGTTGAATACTATTTAAATAGTATTGATTTAACTCCGTACATCTCAGGGGCCGCCCAACCCAAACTAAACCAAAATAATTTGAATAACATTAAAATACCAAATCCCTTACCAGAGGAAAAGAAAAGAATCGTTTCTATTCTCGACCAATTTGACACGCTCACCACTTCCATTAGCGAGGGCTTACCAAAAGAAATAGCCCTGCGTAAAAAGCAGTATGAACATTATCGGGATTTACTATTAACCTTTCCAAAAACAGATGTAATGGCATGATATGGGACAGTCACTAAAAGAAATAGCACAATCACTTAAGAATGCTGATAAGAAAATAAAAGTACAGTTAATCTATGCTTTCAACGGATCTGGGAAAACACGCCTATCGCGAGCGTTTAAAGAATTAGTGGCTCCCAAAAATTCTGAACCTGCAGAGGAGGAATCAAAGATTAAGGTAATGTACTACAATGCATTTACTGAAGATTTATTTTATTGGGATAACGATTTGGATAATGATACTGATAGAAAGTTGAAAATCCAGCCTAATAGCTATACAGATTGGATTCTTAAAGAGCAAGGGCAGGAACTCAACATTGCTAAACATTTTCAACGTTATACAAACGATAAGTTAACTCCGAATTTTAATGAAGAATATAGAATTAAGGATAAGGATAGTAATGATGTTATAGTCCCTGTTTACTCTGAAGTTCGTTTCTCATTTGAACGTGGTAACAATGAACCATCCGAGTTTATTAAGATTTCAAAGGGTGAAGAAAGCTGTTTTGTTTGGAGTATTTTTTACAGCTTATTAGCGCAAACCATTAGTGTATTAAATGTGGCAGAAGAGGTAGAAAGAGAAACAGAACAATTTAATGATTTGCAGTACGTCTTTATTGATGACCCTGTAAGTTCATTAGATGATGCTCATTTAATTGAGTTAGCGGTGAATATCGCAGAATTAATTAAATCAAGCCAATCTGATCTAAAATTTATAATTACAACGCATAACCCATTATTTTATAATGTACTATTCAATGAATTCAATAACACCGATGCTCGTTTCAGTTACAAACCAAAATACTGCGTTAAGAAACGGTTGGAAAAATTAGATGATGGTACTTTTCAGCTTCACATTCAGCCAAAAGATTCACCATTTGCTTATCATCTATTTCTTTTAGCTGAACTTGAGAAAGTAACAGAGTCAGGGGATGTTAAAAAATACCACTTCAACTTTCTTCGCAATATTTTGGAAAAGGCTGCCACATTCCTTGGATATGGGAATTGGGAGGAGCTTTTGCCAAATGACGCATTTGGTGCACGTGAAGGCTATTATAAGCGTATAATCAATTTCTCCAGCCATAGCAAATTTTCAGCTGAAGAAATCCCATTTGAACCAGAGAGAGAGAGAACTGTGTTAGCGCATATAATTAGCGATTTTAGGACACGACACGGGTTTAAATTAAAAGAGAGTTCTACTGTAAATCAATAGAATGTCACAGTATAAAACCATAGCAGAGTCAAACAACTTCATTGTTCTCGACCAGTACACCAAACATTCTGCTTGGAATGAGGCACCCGCTGTGTACCAGACCGAGGCAGCACTGGAACGGGAGATGGTACAGGACCTGATAGCGCAAGGCTATGAAGCACCGGCTAACCTCACCTCCATGCAAGCCCTATTGGCCAATGCCCGTGTGCAGCTACAGGCATTGAACAACACGCAGTTTACCGATGCGGAGTGGGCTCGCTACGTGGAGGAGTACCTGGATAAGCCCAGCGATAACCTGGTGGAGAAGACCCGGAAAGTGCAGGAAGACTATATCTACGACTTTGTGTTTGACGATGGGCATATTCAAAACATTTACTTGTTTGATAAGGCCAATATAGCCCGTAACAAAGTACAGGTCATTTCGCAGTTTGGGCTCAAGGGCACCCAGGCCAACCGCTACGACGTAACCATACTGGTGAATGGCCTACCGCTGGTACAAGTAGAACTAAAGAAGCGAGGTGTGGCCATTCGGGAAGCCTTTAATCAAGTTCATCGCTACAGCAAAGAGAGCTTAAATAGCGATGCATCGCTGTTTAAGTACCTCCAGATTTTTGTTATCTCCAACGGTACCGATAGCCGCTACTTTGCTAACACCGTAAAGCGAGACAAAAACAACTTCGATTTTACCATGAACTGGGCTAGGGCCGACAACACCCTTATTAAAGACCTGAAAGACTTTACGGCCACCTTTTTTCAGAAGTCCACCCTGCTAGAGGTATTACTCACTTATTCCGTTTTTGACACCAGCGATACCCTACTGATTATGCGGCCCTACCAGATAGCCGCTACCGAACGGATGCTGTGGAAAATTAAAAGCTCCTTTGCGGCCAAAAACTGGAGCAACACGGAAAGCGGTGGCTATGTATGGCATACCACCGGCTCGGGCAAAACGCTTACTTCTTTCAAGGCTGCCCGGCTGGCTACGCAGTTACCTTTTATTGATAAAGTATTTTTTGTGGTAGACCGCAAAGACCTGGATTTTCAAACCATGAAGGAGTACCAGCGCTTTTCTCCCGACAGCGTAAACGGGTCGGAGAACACCGCCGGACTAAAGCGAAATATTGAGAAGGAGGACAATAAGATTATCGTCACCACCATTCAGAAGCTTAATAACCTGATGAAGAGTGAGCCTGATCTATCTATCTATCAAAAGCAGGTGGTATTTATATTCGATGAAGCCCACCGCTCTCAATCTGGCGAAGCGCAAAAGAACCTGAAGAAGAAGTTTAAAAAATTCTATCAGTTTGGATTTACCGGTACACCCATTTTTGCAGGAAAAAATGCACTTGGTGCAGAAAGTACCGCCAGCGTGTTTGGCGGGGAACTGCACGCCTATGTTATTACCGATGCCATAAGAGATGAGAAAGTGTTGAAGTTTAAGGTAGACTACAACAATGTGCGGCCTAAATTCAAAAGCATTGAAACCGAAACCGATGAAAGAAAGTTAAGCACCGCCGAAAGCAAAGAAGCCTTTTTGCATCCGGCCCGCATCCGGGAAATTTCGCAATACATTTTACAGAATTACAAGTACAAAACACACCGGGGCCAGGGCGGAAACAAAGGCTTCAATGCCATGTTTGCGGTAAACAGTGTAGATGCCGCTAAACTCTATTACGAGGAATTTGCCCGCTTGCAGCAGGATAGCGAAAAACCACTGAAAGTCGCCACTATTTTTTCATTCGCGGCCAACGAAGAACAAAACGCCATCGGGGAAATAACCGATGAAACCTTTGAGCCTTCGGCAATGGACAGCAGCGCCAAAGAAGCACTGACGAAAGCGATCAACGACTATAACGGCATGTTCAAAACAAGCTACGGTGTTGACAGCAGAGAGTTTCAAAATTATTACCGAGACCTTGCCAAGCGGGTGAAGAGTAAAGAAGTAGACCTGCTCATTGTCGTAGGTATGTTCCTTACCGGTTTTGATGCGCCTACACTTAATACCCTATTTGTTGATAAGAATCTGCGCTATCATGGCCTGATACAGGCTTTTTCCCGTACCAACCGTATTTACGATGCCACAAAAACCTTTGGTAATATTGTTACATTCAGGGATTTAGAACAGGCCACCGTTGACGCAATTACCCTTTTTGGTGATAGCAATACCAGGAACGTAGTATTGGAAAAGAGTTATAAAGAATACTTAGAAGGCTTTACCGACAATACCACTGGCGAAGCCCGGCGAGGATACATTGAGGTGGTAAACGAATTAGCGGAGAAATTTCCTAACCCTGATGAAATTGTAAAGGAGAAAGACAAAAAAGATTTTGCTAAACTGTTTGGTGAATATCTACGTGTCGAAAACATCCTGCAGAATTTCGATGAGTTTACCCATTTGAAAGCATTACAAGCGATAAATACAGCTGATGCAGCCGCCATCGAAGCATTTAAGGAGGGTAATTCTCTAACCGATGCTGATATAACAGCATTGCAAGAGATAAAGCCACTACCGGAAAGAATGGTACAGGACTACCGGAGTACCTATAACGACATTCGGGATTGGATCAGGCGAGAAAGAACCGGTAATGAAACAGCCACATCAAAAATTGATTGGGATGATGTTGTTTTTGAAATAGACTTGTTGAAGTCGCAGGAAATAAACCTTGATTATATCTTAGAACTCATCTTTGAACATAATAAAAAGATAAAGAACAAATCGGCGCTGGTAGAGGAAATTCGCCGGGTAATAAGGGCCAGCATTGGCAACCGTGCCAAAGAAAGTCTGGTGGTAGATTTTATTAACGAAACAAATTTAGACACGATTAAAAGCAAAGCCGAAACTATGGAGGCTTTCTATACCTATGCACAAGAGCAACAAACAATAGAGGTATCCGAACTAATTACGGAGGAGAAGTTAAACGAGGAAGAAGCAAAGCGTTACATAGCAGTATCTCTGAAACGTGAATATGCCAGTGAAAACGGCACGGAGCTGAATGCGCTGCTGCCAAAAATGAGTCCATTGAATCCGCAATATCTCACGAAAAAGCAAACAGTTTTTCAAAAGATTGCTGCATTTATTGAAAAGTTTAAAGGTGTTGGAGGACAGATTTGAATACGGACAGGGACATATGTCTTAACGTGAAACAGGTTGTTAGTCTGCATAGCCCTGAAATTAATTTATTAATAAGATTTTTTTATAACAAGACGATATTGTCAGTGAATAAGTATGAAAAGTCAAGTAGGGCGATTTATGCTTTTGATATACTCAATGCTTGTGCATAGGCTGAAACGCTTCATGCAATAATTCACGAGTCAATAATTACCCGCTATCTTCACCGGTCCGGCGGCTCATAACCAGCGGCCGGACGAATGGCTATGGAGATTGGGATTGATAGTTTTGCGGCTTATGCGCCGGGTAGCCCCACGGGGGGCGATGCCCGGCAGGCCATGGCGCAGTTGCTCGAGCGCATCGAACGGGCCGATCAGGTGGGGTTGTCGCTGTTTGGCATTGGCGAACACCACCGGCCCGAATACCTCGACTCGGCCCCGGCGCTGATTCTGGCGGCTGCTGCGGCCCGTACCCAGCGCATCCGGCTCACGAGTGCCGTTACGGTGCTCAGCGCGGCCGACCCGGTGCGGGTGTTTCAGAATATGGCCACCCTCGATCTGATCTCGGGCGGGCGGGCCGAGATGGTGGTGGGGCGGGGCTCGTTTATCGAGTCGTTTCCGCTTTTTGGCTACGACCTCAACGACTACGACGAGCTGTTCACCGAAAAACTCGATTTGCTGCTGCAGATTCGCGACCACGAGCACGTAACCTGGTCGGGCAACTACCGGCCGGCGCTCACGGGGCAGGGCGTGTATCCGCGTCCGCTGCAGGCCCGGCTGCCCATCTGGCTGGGCGTGGGGGGCACCCCCCAGTCGTTTGTGCGGGCGGGGGCGCTGGGGCTGCCGCTGATGGTAGCCGTGATCGGGGGCGAAACGCACCGCTTTCGACCCCTTGTCGACCTATATCGCGAGGCTGGCCGGCGGGCGGGCTACGCACCCGAACAGCTTAAGGTGGGGCTGCACTCGCTGGGTTATATTGCACCCACCACGCAGCAGGCAGTCGACGACTATTTTCCGGGCTATGCCGAAACGTTTACCCGCATCGGGAAGGAGCGGGGCTGGCCCCCCGTGTCGCGCGCTCAGTTCGACGCGCAGGTGGGCGACCGGGGTGCGTTGCTGGTAGGCAGTCCGGAGGAGGTCGCGCGCAAGATCAGGCGGCACAGCGATGCGCTGGGCGGCATCGACCGGCTCACCTTCCAGATGGACAATGCCGATCTGCCCCACGAAAAGCTGCTGCAGGCCATCGACCTGATCGGCGCACACATAGTACCGGCACTGGCACAGCCGGCCTGACTTACGGGTCGATATAGCATAACGGGGCCGCTGGGGCTGGTTTTTAGCGAATCAGCAGCAGTGGCCCCTGCTTTTGGGCTGCGGTGGTGCCCCGCCGGCGCGTGAGCCGGTAGTCGACGCGCCAGGCGTATTCGCCGGGCGGGCAGGGCAGGCCCCGGTACTGGCCATTCCAGCGAAACGGCTCCTGGCCCGTTTCGTAGATCACCTCACCCCAGCGATTCAGAATCTGCAGCGACAGCAGGGTCATGTCGCCACAGCCAACGGGCCGGAACGTATCGTTCAGCCCGTCTTCGTTGGGCGAAAAGCTGTTAGGCGCTTCGAGGGCGCACTCGCAGGCTTCGTAGTCGATGCGGACGGAGTCGACGAGGGTGGCGCAGTCGTTCTGTACCGTGGCCAGAAAGACGCCCGCATGCGATACCGTGCGAACGGGGTCGGGGTGGTCGTCGAGCCAGCGGAAGCGCCCGTCGGCCAGCTGCGGCCGGATGGTGAAGGTCTGGGTGCCGCATAAACTCTGGTCGGGGCCGAGGTCGAGCCGGGGGGGCGGCACGTAGCGCACCCGGATGGAGTCGGTCACGACGCAGTTGGCCTGGGTGGCCCGCACCCGGTACAGGCCGGGCCGGTCGACCCGGTAGGTGGGGCCGGTTGCCTGATCCTGCCAGGTGTAGGCAGCCGCTGCCACAGCCGGTACGGTTAGCGGCAGGGTCTGTCCATCGCAGAGGGTGGTGTCGCGGCCCAGGTCGAAGTCGAGGGCATAGTCGATCCGGATGGAGTCGGTCAGTACCTTACAGTCGGTCACTACCGTCACGCTGTAGCGGCCGGGGCTGGTTACCTGTAGCGTCGGTTTGATGCTGCCGTCGGTCCAGCGGTAATCGACGGCGCCGGGCGTGGTGGCGTCGAGCGTAAAGCGGTCGCTGCGGCTGCAGAGGGTGGTGTCGCGGCCCAGGTCGAGCGTGATGCGCCGAACCGACACGTCATCGACAAACACGTAATAAGATCCCAGCAGAACGGGCAGCTGGTTGAAGCTGCCGATGGTCAGGTACTGTTCGCCCCCACGGGCGTAAACGATGCCGCCGATGCGCGCCCAGTTCAGCCGGCCCACGCTGGCTTTGGGGGTTCGGTCGAGAAGCTGCGGCCGCGCGTTCAGCATGTCGGTGGTGGTCGGACGCGTTACGGGAGCGGTCGACAGGTAAGCGCCCAGCGTCTCGGTGAGGTATTTGTTGGGCGTGTCGGTGGCTACGTAGAACTCGACATAGTAGCAGGCGTCGGCTACCAGTGGCTGGGTGAGCCGCACGCCCAGGTACTCGGCCCAGTTCTGGTCGAAAAGCAGGCGGGCCAGTCCCTGTCCGCTGTGGGGGGGCAGCAGCATCTGCCCGAAGTCGAGGCAGCGGTGGTAGAAGTCGGGCGTGGCGCGGTTGGGATTGTACCAGGGCTCGGCCTCGAACAGCAGATTGTCTTTCTGGGGGCAGTTGCGGAAGGTTTCGAAACTGCCGTTGGGCACCAGATTCTGGGCCGTGGCCATCTGGGCCAGGCCCCACAGCCACCACACCAGCAGGGCCGCCGGCCAGGCGGGATGCCAACACGATCGTGGGGTGGTTATCAGGGACATACGGCAGGGGTAGCAGCCAGCAAGATACACCTAAATCGGCGGATCGGCGCTACGCCCGGGTGGGTTGGCCGCTGCCCGCAAAACAGGAGTGCCGGTACGCTGCGTAGTTGCCTACACAGTGTACCGGCACTGACTTTAACCGCCGGATCGCCGGGCCGCCGGACCGTATGCTTACTTGGCGGGTTTCTTGAACACGCTGTCGTCGACGGGCGGGTTGATCTTGATTTTGTCGGTGCTGAAGTTCATGGTACCCATGGCGCCGGCCGTCATGTCCATGTCGCTGGCAAACTGGATACCGTCGACGGCTTCGTAGTCGCTGAACACGATTTCGCCGGTCTGCCCGTTCATGGGCATGCTCGATTTGGTGAGCAGATACGTGCTGGCGTCGATGTACTGATCAACGGCCTGACCGTCTTTGGTGGTCACTTTGAGGTGAAAGTTGTCGTGCTTGTCGATGGTTTCGTGACCGACCAGTACCACCGTGTTTCCTTTCTCCTTGTAGTTGACCAGGGGACCGAAGGGGTCGAGCTGGCCTTTCATCTGCTTCACCATATCGGCTGGCATTTCTTCGGGTTCGCCCGTGCCGCCCATCATGGCCGGCCGGATCATCCAGCCTTTATCGCCGTCGAGCACCTGTACCATCGAGTTGCCCATCACCGTCGATTCGGACCGGACCGCCTGCCCCACTTTCATCGTGGTCTTGCTCGGAATGTCCATACCGCGTACCGACATGGTGCGGTCGATGATCAGGGTTTTGACCTGGCTGATCTTGTCTTTACCGCCCAGGGCGGCAATGTGTTTGTCGACGATTTCATCGACGGTCTGGGCCATTGCCTGACCGGCAAACGTCAGGGCAATCAGGGCGAGCAGTAGTTTAGGCGTACGCATGGGGAATTGGGTTTGAGGTTTGTGGTTTGTATTTTTCAGTTTGTGGTTTTCAGTTTTCAGTTTGTGGTTTACAGTATACGGGTCGGTCCGATATGAGGGCAGGTTTACGGTTTACAGTTTGCAGGGTGTATCCGAGAGGGGGTAGGGGTGGGTTCACAGTTTACGGTTTTTTAGTTTTCGGGAGGAAAGCCGCCGTCGAAGCAAGCACTGAAAACCGTAAACTGTAAACCGAATACCCCAAACAACAAACCCCAAACTCTACTGCCGCGGGCTGCCACCGGCGGGGGCGCTGCCGCCCGACTGGCTGCCGTCGCTTTTCACGTCGTCGTTGTTGACCGAGCGGGCTTTCTTGCGGGGGGCGTCCATGGTCATCTTGCCGATTTTGTACGTGAAGGTCAGGCGGATACCGCGGTTATACAGATACACATCATTGACCTGGTTGAACTGGGCCGAATTCAGCACGGTGTGGATGCGGAAGTTGCTCGACAGGAAGTTCTCGGCGGCCAGGCCGATGCTGCCTTTCTTGTTGGCGATATCTTTCTTGACCCCCAGCGTGTAGAAGCCAAAACCACCCTGACGCCCCTGCAGCCGCACCTGCGACCCCTGCATGAAGCCGAAGCCCTGCGCGCCCCAGCCCTTGCGGAACTGGGCCGTGATGAACGTACCCCCGCTCAGGTTGAAGCCCGAGTTGCTCAGCTGCTGCGACAGCCCATCGGTACCCAGCGCCTGACCGGTCAGGCTGGTGTAGAAGCTGTTCATGAAGATGCCCACGTTGATCTTCGAGCTGATGGCCACGTTCGAAAACAGGTTGACCCCGAAGTCTTGCTGGCGCCCCACGTTCTGGTACGTCGACACGATGGCGCCGGCCAGGCTGTCCGACGGACGGCTTACCTGCGTAATGGCGTTGTTGGTGACCCGGCCGAAGAACGTGGCATTGATAAACGTTTTCTGGATGGTTTTGCTCAGACCCAGTTCAACGTTGTTGGTCAGCTCGGGCTTCAGTTCGGGGTTACCCACCGAGATGTTCTGCGGGTTGGCCGCGTTGAAGTTGGGGTTCAGCTGCTGCAGGCCCGGCCGCTGAATCCGGCGGTTGAAGCCCAGCTTCACGGTGGTCCCCTTGATGGTTTTCGACGCGTTCACGCTCGGCACCAGCACGCCATAGTTGCCGATTCCCAGCAGGCCACCCTCGCGGGTGCTGGCATCGATGGCGGTGTGTTCGTAGCGCAACCCCCCTTTGAAGCTGTACCGGCTCTTGGTGGTGTAGGTGTAGGAGGTGTAGGCGGCTCCGATGTTCTGGTGGTAGGTCAGCGCCCCGTTGTTCCCGTTGTTCTGCACCACGTAGTCGCCCGTGGCGCCGGCCGTCAGGTAGCGGTAGTCGCTGTCGACCTGCCGCAGAATGGCCTTCGCCCCGAATTCGATCTGCTGCTTCTTACCAATGGGCGTCTGGTAGTCGGTCTGGACCGTAAATTCCTGGTTCACGTTTTTGTTGAGGTTCCGCTGCCGGCCTACCAGGGCATCGGAACTGCCCAGAATGTCGGCGTCGAAGTTGTTGCTCAGGTCGTTGCGGCTGTACAGGGTCGACACACTCCACTCCTGGCCCGGCTTGAAGGTGTGCAGGTAATCGACGTTGGCGTCGACCGTACCCGACAGGTTTTTGGCGTCGACGTTGCGGCTCATGCTCGAGGTCTGGCTCCCGTTGGTAAACAGGCGCGTCACCAGATCCTGCTGCGAAGCCATGTTGCGCAGGCCGTAGCGAATGCCGGCGGTGAGGGTCTGGTTTTTGGCCAGGTCGTAGTCGAAACCCAGGTTGTACTGGCCGAAGAGGCCCGCGCTGCGGCCATCGCCGGTTTGCTGCGAGCGCGTCGATACGCCGTTGACCACGCTGGTCTGCTCGAGGCTGGTGCGGGTGATGGTGTTGTACATCGCCCGACCGAAGCCACCCAGCGTGAAGCCGGTTTTGCCCTGCCGGTAGTTGCCGTTGAGCGCCAGCTGGGCACCGCGGTTACCCACGCCGGTATCGAGGTTCAGGTTCAGGCCCTGCAGGCTGTTCTTTTTGGTGATGATGTTGATAATCCCGCCCGACCCTTCGGCGTCGTATTTGGCCGAGGGCGATGTGATGACCTCGACGGTTTTGATCTGATCGGCCGGGATCTGCTTCAGCGCGTCGGCCACACTGCTGGCTACAATGGTGCTGGGTTTGTTGTTGATCAGCACCCGGATGTTGCTGCTGCCCCGCAGGCTGACGTTACCGTCCAGATCGACGGTCAGCATCGGCACTTTGCGCAGGATGTCGGTGGCGTCGCCCCCTTTGGCCGTGATGTCTTTATCGGCGTTGTAAACCAGCCGGTCCACTTTTTCTTCCACGATGGCGGCCTGACCAACCACGTTGACTTCGTTGAGCAGTTTCACGCTGGGGGCCAGTTGAATGGTACCCAGATCGAGCGTCTGGCCGTTGGCGAGGCTCACACTGGCAACGGTCTTGTTGGTGTAGCCCACAAACGAGATCAGCAGGCGATAGGTGCCGGCGGCCAGTTTAGGCAGCGTAAAGCGGCCTTTCTCGTCGGCCACGGTGCCATCAATAGCCTTGCCCGCTGCCTGATCATAGAGCGCAACAGCAGCAAATTCAACAGGTTTAGCCTGGGTTGAGTCGACCACCATACCCGTCAGTCGGGCGGTACCGCGGGGGCTTTGATCGCCAGCCGTACCGGGGATGGCTTTGGTGGCGGGGGCACTGCCACCCATCGGAAACTGAGCCTGTGCCGATGACGACAGGCCCAGTCCGAAGCTGGCGGTGAGTAGTGAAGTGGCGAGGAGTAAGGTTGTTTTCATACAGTAGCGCAGGGTCGGATGCGACCGGCGATACAAAGGTGTCGGATGGAGCGACGGGGTAAAATCAAAACAAGACGAGCATCGTGTTTAGGCGGATAAACGATGGTTTTAGGCTGACGAACTGCGCAGCCCCGGCCGGCCTAACCGGCACTGGCCGGGGCCAAGCTACAAAAAAGGCCCTCCGCTGGGAGGGCCCTGGTATTAGACAGTGGGAGGTAAATCAACGCGTTACCGACGCCCGGTAATCGCGTTCGAGTAGCTGGTTGAGACCGCGTTCGACATCGGATACCGACACGGTCATGTCGTCTTCGAGGAGTTGCAGGCCGTCGGGACGGGGTTTTCCGGCCGCATGGGCCGAGTAGTGCAGGCCCATCAGTTCGGCCAGGTAAGCGAAAAAGTCGGGCGTGTAGTTGGGCGAAAACAGTTCGAACAGGTGGGTGCCCGGCTCGCACCAGATCAGGTTGGAGAACGATGCGCCGTGGGGCCCCATCACAAACGACGCCCGGTTATAGATCGTCAGCTGTTCGGCCAGGGTGCGGGGCTTGTCTTCGATCACCCGGAACTTGTAGCGATCGAGCATGGTCACGAGCGCGTCTTCGTTCAGGACGCGCCGGCGGCCGGCCCGGCTGATGTAGATACGCTCGCGGGGCTCTGTGCTGGGCTCGACAAGCGGCATGAGCCGGTCGCGCAGGGCCCGCACATCGGCTTCGTTGGTGTAGAACCAGTGTCCGCTATTAGCCAGCAGGGTGGTCCTGGCATGCACTTCGTGATGGCGGCTGTCGAGAATCCGGTCGGGCTGAAAACCGAGGTAGCTCAGCAGCTCGCGTTCGTAGCTGGTGTTGAACAGCGGGTAGGCTACGGTAGCCTGGTCGAACGTATGGGCCGGTACGGCGCGCTCGATGCGGCAGAGTTTGGCCGCTACCAGGTACATGAAATCGTAGTAGCCCCCAAAGGCGATGCCGTCCTGATAGTGCCCGAACGGGGCTACCAGCACATCGGTATCGACGCGCTGGCGGGTGGTGCGGGTCAGGCTGTCTTTCAGCAGGTATTCGTTCCAGAAATCGGTGCAGAGTACCTGCCCGCCGGTCTGCACATTGCCGCAGCGGAGCAGCGTGGTGGGGCGGTTGCCGGGCTTGTAGGCCCATACCGCGCCGGTAGGGGCCACAGCCTCGCGGGCCGGAAAAAGCACCGTGGCCGGATCGGCCGGGTCGGCAATGGCGGGCAGCGACAGCCGGCTTTCGGGCTGGATGAGCTGCTCGTAGGGCTGCAGGAACACGACGGTCTGGGTACGGTCGAGAAACCGGATACCAAACAGCCGTGCCAGGCTGAGCGAAAGGCGCTTGGCCATTTCTTTCAGCAGGCTGATGAAACGATTCATGTAGTCTGTTTTATGGGTAGGGTCTGGTTGGTCAGGTAACAAGCTGTTACACAGTTCGTCATCTGACAAACCAACAGCCCAAAGAACAACTATAAGTACATGAATGCCAATCAAAACAGCGTAAAAAAAGGCAGTCGTTATCTACTAATTCTGACGACTAAAAAGGGTGTTGGTCAGTAAATTAGCTACGTATAGGGGGTATTTCTTGGTTTTGTTACATAAAAAAAAGGTTTGGCCAATTATGGTGCCATTCGTCTGTCGACCGAAGCGGTCAATGCTGTACGGAAGCCAGGTCAGCATACGGGTCTGACCGATGCCGGATGGGACGTACCTATGTTACCGTCAGGCCTAAAGGGGTAAAAACAGGGTAAGCAGGGCTGTTGTTGGGTTGCCTGCCGAATTTTATGCGGTCGCAGGTCGATAATGCCGCATAAAATGGCGTATTTAGCCACTTGCTCATCAACTGGATAACCCCTCACTAACCAATCTATGTTCCGTACTAGTTTACTTACGTTTATTACAGTATGGCTGCTCTACGGGCCGCCTGCAACGGCCCAGACCGTACCAACGCCGAAAGAACACTTCGGCTTTGCTATTGGCGACGACTATCAGCTGGCCACTTACACGCAGACCGAAGCGTACTTTAAAAAACTGGCGGCTTCGCCCCGCACCAAACTCACGGTAATCGGCAAGACAGAAGAAGGTCGCGATCAGTTTATGATGATCGTAACCTCGCCCGAGAACCACAAAAAGCTGGCCCGCTACCAGGAGATTTCAACCCGTATGGCCCGGGCCGAAGGGCTGACCGAGCAACAGGCCCGGGCCATGGCCGAAGAAGGCAAGGCGGTGGTCTGGATCGACGGGGGCCTCCACGCCACCGAAACCGTCGGAACCCACCAGCTCATCGAAACGGCGTATCAGCTGGTAAGCCGCACCGACCCCGAAACCATGCGCATTCTGGACAACGTGGTCATTCTGCTGACCCACGCCAACCCCGACGGGCAGGAACTGGTGTCGAACTGGTATATGCGCAACCCGACCCCCGAAAAGCGGTCGCTCGACAATGTACCCCGGCTGTACCAGAAATACGTCGGCCACGACAACAACCGCGATTTTTTCATCATGAACATGAAGGAGTCGCAGAACATCGGCCGGCAGCTGTTCGTCGACTGGATTCCGCAGATCATGTATAACCACCACCAGCGCGGACCGGCGGGTTCGGTGCTGGCCGGGCCGCCCTACCGCGATCCGTTCAACTACGTGTTCGATCCGCTCATGATTACCGGTATCGACGCGGTGGGGGCGGCCATGTATAACCGGCTCAACGCCGAGAACAAACCCGGCTTCACCCGGCTCAGCGGCTCGGTATTCTCGACCTGGTACAACGGTGGGCTGCGCACCACTACGCACTTCCACAACATGATCGGGCTGCTGACCGAGATTATCGGCGGTCCCACGCCCGAAGATATTCCGCTGGTGCCGTCGCGGCTGATTCCGAACAATGCCACGCCCAACCCCGTAACGCCCCAGAAATGGCGGTTCCGGCAGTCGATCGATTACTCGGTATCGCTCAACTACGCCGTGCTCGATTATGCCGCCCGCCAGCGCGATCAGTTGCTGTACAACATCTACCGGATGGGCAAAAACTCGATCGAACGCGGCAGCGCCGACTACTGGACGCTGTCGCCCAAACGGGCCGATGCCATCAACCAGCTTTACCAGGCCGACCTGAAGAAGCCCGCCAGCACCACCGCGCCGGGCAGCAGCACGGCTCTCACCGATCAGGCACCCGCCCGGCGGGGCGAAGGCCTGCCCACCAAATACTTTACGGCGGTACTGGGCGATACGGCCCAGCGTGACCCCCGCGGTTACATCATTCCGGCCAGCCAGACCGACTGGCCCACGGCGGTTAAGTTTGTCAATGCGCTGATCAAAACGGGTATTCAGATTCAGCAGGCTACGGCCGACTTCAGCGTGGCGGGCAAGCGCTACCCGGCTGGCTCCTACGTGGTAAAACTCGATCAGGCGTTCCGGCCCCACGTACTCGATATGTTCGAGCCGCAGGATCACCCCAACGATTTTCCGTATCCGGGTGGTCCGCCCATCCGTCCCTATGATGCCGCCGGCTGGACCCTGGCCTACCAGATGGGCGTTCAGTTCGATCGCGTGCTGGCGGGTTTCGATGGTCCCTTCAAAAAACTGCCCTACGGCGAACTGCAGTCGCCGGCCGGCAAGGTTGCCGGCTCGGGCGCGGGCTATGTGCTCAGCGGACAGGTCAACAACTCGTTTCTGGCGGTCAACGACCTCCTGAAGGCGGGGGCAGAGGTGTACCGTGTGCCGGGTTCGGGTTCATTCTTCGTGCCGGCATCGGCCAGTGCCAAACGGGTGCTCGATGCGTCGGCGCCGACACTGGGGCTCAACGTGACCGCAGCGGCCAAACGGCCGGCTTCGCTGGTCAAGATGGCACCCATGCGCATTGCCCTCTGGGATACCTACGGCGGGTCGATGGCGTCGGGCTGGGTGCGGTGGCTGATGGAGCAGTACCACTTTCCGGCGCAGGTGATTTACGCCCAGGACATCGACGCGGGTAACCTGCGGAAGAAATACGACGCCATTGTGTTTGTGACCCGCGCCATCCCGGCGGTGGGCAATAGCCGGGGCGAGAACGAGTACGGCGGCTACGCGCCCCGCGAACCCAAAGCCGAAGAGCTGCCCGCCGAATTCCGGCCGTGGCTCGGCCGCATCACCGCCGAGAAATCCATTCCCGAGCTGAAGAAGTTTCTGGAAGCGGGTGGTCAGGTGATTACGATGGGTACGAGTACCAATCTGGCCTACCATCTGGGCCTGCCCGTGCGCAACGCTCTGACCGAGATGACGGCTGCCGGTGAGAAACCGCTGAGTCCTGAGAAATACTTTATTCCCGGCAGTATCCTGCGCGTTTCGCTCGATTCGACGCAGCAGGCTACCTGGGGGATGTCCTCGCTGACCGATGTGTACTTCGATTCGAGCCCGGTTTTCTCGCTGGCGCCCGAAGCCATTGCCAAAGGTACCGTGAAGCCGTTGCTGTGGTTCCCCAATGATAAGCCGCTCCGCAGTGGCTGGGCGTGGGGGCAGGCCTACCTGCGCAATGGCGTAGCCGCCTTCATGGCGCCCGTGGGGGCCGGCAAGCTCTATGCCTTCGGCCCCGAAATCACGTTCCGGGCGCAGGCACAGGGCACGTTCCGGCTGCTGTTCAACCAGCTCTATGGCCTGGCCGACTAACGCAATACCTAACTCGTAAACGCCGGCGGGCCAGGGAAAATCCCTGGCCCGCCGGCGTTTACGTCTACCTGTTCGGACTTCGGCCGGGGGCTAGGGGCGCCCGGCTAGGGGCGGATCTCGAATGAGTAAGTGCCCGACTGCAGGGCAAAACGCTGTCCCTGCGCCGACGCGTCGAGCGGACGAATGTAGGCGGTAGACGCCGATACGGGCTTACCGCTCTCATAGACCCGCTGCCCCGGCCCAACGGGCAGCGTCAGCGTAGCCGTCGAGTTGGGAGGCACAGTGGCCGCGTAAGTCAGGGTGTTGCCCTGCCGGCTCCAGGCCGACCGGATCAGGCCGTAGGGCCCCGTATGGGTAGCTTCGAACCCATTCAGGCCCGTTACGATGGTAGGTTCGAGCCGTATGTTTTTGAAGCCCGGCTGAGCCGCGTCGGGCCGGATACCGCCCAATGCCTTGTAGAGCCAGGCCCCAATTTCGCCAAACATAATGTGATTCATGGAGATGTCGCTCTTGGCGTCGAGGGGCCAGTTTTCGTAAAGGGTAGTAGCGCCGTTGACAATCCACCAGCCCCACGAGGGGAACGTTTCCTGCGCGGCCAGGGTGTAGGCCATTTGCCCCTGCCCGTTTTCGCTGAGGGCATTCAGTATGGCTTTGGTGCCCAGCAACCCCACGTCGAGGTGGTTGTTGTCGGCCGCCACGCGTTTGGCCAGGTTGGCCGCCACGGTGGTCTTCAGGCCGTCGGGTACCAGGCCCCAGTAGAGCGGCACGCTGAGTTCGGTTTGCAGGCCCGTGCCATACAGACCTGTTTTTGGGTTCAGGTACTTCGCGTTGAACGCCGATTTGATTTTGTCGGCCAGGCGGGTGTAGCGGGCCTGATCGGCGGTTTTGCCCAGCAGGCCGGCGGCCCGGGCCAGTATCTGCGCGTCGGCGTAATAGTAGGCCGTGGAGGTCAGTTCAACGGGCGCTTTCGATTTCACCGGCACCCAGTCGCCCAGCCCCCAGCTGGTCAGGCCCGTGGGATACTGCGCATCGATGTGGTCGACGTAGCGTTTGATGTTGTCATAGCAGTCGGCCAGCAGTTTGGGATCGCCGTAGAACTGGTAGATCGTCCAGGGAATCAGGGCGATGGTGCTGGTCCAGTCGGGCCCGTTGCCCCATTCGTAGCCCCAGCCCCCGGTCGGGATAATGGACGGCAGCACGCCGTTGGGCTGCTGCTCGTCGCGGTGATCGGCCAGCCACTTTTCGTAGACCGTAATGCCATCGTAGCTGTAGAGCCCCGTTTCGATGGCAATCTGGGCGTCGCCGGTCCAGCCGTTTTTCTCCCGTTGCGGGCAGTCGGTGGGGTAGCCAAAGAGGTTGGAGAGATAGGCGTTGTTGGTAGCCCACGCGATCTTGTCGATCGTCGGGTTCGATGACTGAATACGCCCCACCGGAGGCACGTCGCTGTGCATAAACTGGCCGGTCAGGCTGGCCGTAGTTAGTGTCAGGGGCCGGCTGCTCGTTACCTCCACATACTGAAATCCCTTGTAGTTGAAACGCGGCATAAACGTTTCGGTGCCGCGCCCGCTCAGCGTCCACAGGTCGGTCTGGAAGGGGTCGCTCTGGTCGGTGGGTCGGTAGTGCACATCGATGTTCGACTGATCGGCGCGTCCGTCGGGATAGAGCCGCTCGGCGTGTTTAAGCTGCAGCACGGTACCCGCCGGCCCGGCTACCTGCAACTGACTGACGCCCGCGATGTTGCGGCCCAGGTCGAACACAACGGTGCTGTCGTTGAGCCGGGTCATGGTTTTGGCCGGAATGGTTTCGACGTTGCGGATGGGGTGCACCGCCTGCGCGACCACGGTTTCGGAAGGGGCCGACCGATACAGTACGTCTTTCCAGGCTTTGTCGTCGAACCCGGGCGTATTCCAGCCCGGCTGCTCCTGTCGGGCGTCGTAATGCTCGGCGGTGTAGATGCTGTTGAAGGTTACGGGGCTGAGGGCTGTTTTCCAGCCTTTGCCCGAGGTGATGGTTTCGGTGGTGCCGTCGGTGTAGGTGATGCGCAGGTCGAGGCAGAAGGCCGGCCGGTTGCGCCAGGGGGCCCGGTGAAAATCCCAAACGGCCGTCGACTGGTGGTTGTACCAGCCGTTGCCGAGCAATACCCCGATAGCGTTGGCTCCGCTGCGGAGCTGTGCCGTTACGTCGTGCGTTACGTAGAGTGTCCGCCGGTCAAAACGGGTGTACATGGGGTCGAGCCGCTGGGTGCCGATCGTCTGCCCGTTGATCGATAGTTCGTAGAGGCCGGCTACGGCGATGTAGGCGCGGGCGCTGCGGATGGGTTTGCGGGCCACAAAGGCTTTGCGGAAATACGGCGCGGGACGAAGGTTTATGTCGGGCGAGTCGCTGATCCAGGCGCCCTGCCAGTGGCGCTGTTGCAGCATCCCCGTTTCAAACCAGGCGAGGGCGCTGCCCGGCACGCGGGTACCGGTCTGGTCCCAAGTGTCGACGCGCCAGTAATACCGCGTGAAGGGTTGCAGGGGCTGACCGGCGTAGGTAACCAGCTGCCCGTCGGAAGTGCGTTTGCCCGTCGACCACAACTTGCCTTTACCCTGCCGCACTGCGGTCGAATCGGTATCGACCCAGAGCTGGTAGGCTGTCTGGCGGGCACCCCGGGGCGCTGTGGTGCCCGGGGCGGGGGCCAGCTGCCACGACAGCCGTGGCCGTGCGGTGCCCGACGCACTGGCGTCGATGCCGAGGGGATTGGTCAGGTACTCGCAGCGGAGATTGGTGGGGCGCAGCACCGGCTGGGCCCGTGTAGCCGGCAGATACAGGAGGAGGGCGAGCGCCAGCAAGGCGGTCTGCCTGTTACCCGATAAATGCCGTCGCGCCGGGCGGATTGGAAGTAAATAAACCATATAGCTGCCAAAAGGCCCAGATTGGCCAATAATACCAAGGTCGGGGTTTTTTCTCGGTTCTATACACCCGAAAAGGCGCGGCCAGACCGGTAGGGGTCGGCCGACACCACCTACACTACTCCTTTCATGGCTTTGGCGTTAGTGTCGTCGTGTGCGAGCGAACTGCCCTACGCTACCGCGTTTGTACCTGACAGCCTTGCCAACTAGTTTGTAGATGGGCAATGGCGGTCGGGATATGCATAGAAAATCTCATTTTCTATGCATATCCCGACCGACGTGTATAGAAAAGTAGTATTTTGTATGTGTATTGTACGTATGAAATACTACCAATGGCTTTCCTGTTACTACCGCTACCACCGTCAGTTGATCTTGAAACAAAGGCTGTACTTCGTAAAGCGGCAACCGCTCATCGCTATTTGGCCGAACTGAAAGGTGTTGCGGCCACAATACCTAACGAGTCTATCCTCATCAGCACCTTGTCTTTGCAGGAAGCAAAAGACTCCTCGGCGGTAGAAAACATCATTACGACGCACGATGCGCTATTCCGGGCAGAATTGTTCGCCGACGCTGTCACGAACCCCGATACGAAAGAAGTACAGCGGTATGCTAATGCCCTCAGAAAAGGGTTTACGTTGGTACGACAGCAAAAACTATTGACTGTCCGGCATATACTGGCTATTCAGGAAGAACTTGAGCAGAATAAAGCAGGTTTCCGGCGCCTGCCAGGTACTAATTTACGCAATGGCCAAACGGGTGAAATTGTCTACATCCCACCGCAGGATGTGGCAACTATCCAGAACCTGATGGGCAACCTGGAACAGTTCATCAATGATGATACGATGCTTAACCTTGATCCGCTGGTAAAAATGGCAATTATTCACTATCAGTTTGAAAGCATTCACCCGTTCTACGATGGTAACGGGCGCACCGGTCGTATCATCAACATTCTTTATCTGGTTCAGAAAGAGTTGCTCAATCTCCCGATTCTCTACCTGAGTCGCTACATTATTCAATATAAAGCGTCGTATTATACGTTTATTCAGCGGGTGCGGGATGAGCAGGACTGGGAAAGCTGGATCCTATACATGCTGGACAGCGTTGAGCAAACGGCCCGGCAGACAATTTCAATGGTTGAAGCGATCCGCGATCTGATGCAGCAATACAAACGCGACATCCGTAGTAAGCTGCCGAAACTATACAGTCAGGACTTGTTGAATAATCTGTTCAGACATCCGTATACTAAAATCGAGTTTGTTGTGAATGATCTGAATGTCAGTCGATTGACGGCAACCCGCTACCTCGACTCTCTGCACGAACATGGGTTCATTGGCAAGCAGAAAGTAGGCCGTAGTAATTACTATGTGAACGAACCGCTACTCCGACTTTTTATGGATGTCAATGGAGGACAGTATGAATCGGCTCCAACCGTGCAGACGGTGTCAGAACAGTGATTTACCGTATAGCAAAAACAGCCGCCGGGGTACGTACCCCGGCGGCTGTTTTTGCTATACAATTCGTTTTAGAAGTACCTCAGCCCCTGTTTGAGCCCGGTATTTTTTTTCAGGTCCATCACCATCGAACCAACCCACAGGTCGACTTCGACTTTGACCGGTACCTTGTTGATGTCGTCGGAAACATAGATCCGGATCGACTCTTCTTCCTTAAACAGCTTGTTGGCCGGCAGTACCGGGTTGAGCCGGATCACATTGATGTTGCCCTGTTTGGTCTTGAGAGTTTGGCGGCCCCGGTACCGCACCTTCATGTTGTAAACGGTATCGTCGTAGAAAGCAGGCACTTCGAGAACCTGCCCGTTGGCCAGGTGGCTGAAGTCGATGGTCCGCAGAAAGTAATACCCGCTGATGAGGTCATGCACGTTGTCGGGCACTTTGAACACGTCTTTCTCGGTGCGTTCTTCGGCCTTCACCGTGTTCGACGCGTGGTTAAACGTGATGTTTTCTTCCTTGCGGTAGCTATTCTCCTGAATGCTGGAATAAAACTTTTGCGGCAGAATAGCCGAGGTGTCGATGTAGGAGCGCCACGTGTCGCGCACCCGCGTTACGAGGTCGAAAGCACCCACCGTCCGGCCGTCGACGTTGACGCGGTAGCAGGGGCGTTCGTTTACTTTATAGAGGGTTGGGCTCACGTCGACGACGGCTTCTGCCGCGTTGATGAAGCCATAGTGTACCCGATATTCCAGGTGTTCGCCCGGTCCAAAACTGTTGTTTACGACGCGCCGATACGTGTTAAGGGCCGTAAAGCCCGAACCCAGTACGGTCAGCACGCCAAGTCCAATTAATACCTTCTTCATACCAACATAGTCGCCCAGGTGGGACTTCGTTTGTTACAACGATGGATAGGTTTCCTTCAGATAACACAAATAGCGGGTAAAGTTGCCGCCAAACTGAGTCTCGAACTCCCGGCGGAACCGATTCTGCTGGTTTCTATACGTCAGAAAACCAATAAAATACGCATTATTCGGTCCCTTTAGTTTGCTCGAGCGTGGTTTATTTAGTAAACGCGCCGATGGCCGACTGCGTTCATCGGTCAGCGTATCGGCCGTTGCCACAATCCGGTCAATGGTTTGCCACTTCAGTGAATCTTTGACTGAAATCGGGGTGTCGGGTTTAAACGACCGATACAATGTATCGAGCGTACGGGTGCCCCGCAGCACGTGCTCATCGTACCGATTGTAAAAATCCTTGCTTGCCAGATAATCCCGGTAAGCCGTCGATTGTTTGCCATAACGGGCGGCCAGAAAACGCAGGGCGCCGTATTCGCCCACAAAATCGGCCAGGTTCTCGTTATACGCCAGGTTGTCTTTCACAAACAGTGTGCCGTGGGTCAGCTCGTGAAAAATCAGTTCGGCCAGACTGCCCACGGGCCGGTCGAGCATACTCGATAGAATAGGGTCGTTGAGGAAGCCCAGCGTCGACCAGGCCGATACTTCGCCGATACGCGTATCGAGCCCTTCGCGTTTCAGGTCCGCCACCAGCGTGTCGGCCCGGTCTTTCTCGAAAAAACCCTTGTAGGAGAACGTACCCAGAATGGGAAAATCCCAGGTGCGGGCTACCAGGGCGTAGGGCTGGGCCGCCGTAACGACCCACAGAATGGGTTTGCCGTGCTGATCGTAGAACGACGTGTAGCTGCCCGAGGGGTCGAGGCCCAGCGAATCGACCGAAAACCGCTTCATCTCCTCGATGAGCCGGATTTTCTGTTTGAGCGAGTCGGGCACGCTGCGACTGGCCATCAGGTCGGCCACGGGCTGCGTGTTCCAGATGATCCGAAGCTGGCCCCGCGCCTGCATCCAGCCGTAGCTGATCAGCTCCCGCTGCCAGATGGCCGCCAGCACCAACCCGATCAGCAACCCCACGCCAATTTTCTTACGCATACATCACCGTTGTTTCATCAGCAAACATACGGTCAATTTCAGGAAACAGACGTCTGGCCGACGCGTCCGTTGCGCTGCCGCAGGGGATTCGCTAGCGGGATTTGGCCCCCGCGTAGCTGATTTTATACAGCGTGCCGTTCAGGTCGTCGGTGACGTAGAGCGACCCATCGGGCCCCTGGGCCAGGCCGCAGGGACGGTGCTGTACAGGGCCCTTGGGTTTCACCAGATCGGTACCGGCAAAATTGTCGGCAAAGATTTCCCAGGGCCCCGACGGTTTGCCGTTTTTGAAGGGTACAAACGCCACCAGATAGCCTTTGTGAATGGCCTGCGACTGCCCGTGGAAAGCAATAAAGGCGCCATCGCGGTAGCGGGCCGGAAAGGCCGTACCGGTGTAAAACAGCAGGGCGTTGGGACCCAGGTGGGCCGGGAAAGCGGCCAGTGGGTCGATGGTTTTGGCCGTGCCGGTTTGGCGGCCATCGCCCCCGTATTCAGGCGCCAGGATTTTCTTTTTCTGCAGGTGGTCGTAGTACACGTAGGGCCAGCCGGCATCGTCGCCCTGGTGCAGCTCATACAGCGTTTCGGCCGGCAGCTCGGCACTTTGTCTGGGCGTGTAGTACTGCGGGTAGAAATCGTCGAACGCCCCGCGGCCGTGCTGCATCACAAACAGCGACCGGGTGCGGCTGTTCCAGTCGAGGCCCACCACGTTTTTGAGCCCCGTGGCAAAGCGGGTACCGCTGGCAAAGGTCTGGTTGGGTGTGGTGGCGCTGAACCGCCAGATGCCCGCGGCCGAATCGAGCAGGGGGCAGGGCATCATGCCCTTGCCGGTACCCGGTTCCCGGCAGCGGTCGTTGTCGGAGGCAATGTTGACGTAGAGATTGCCCCGGTCGTCGACCGCGATCGACTTCGATTTGTCGCGTTCTTTTTCGCGCAGGCCCGACACCAGCCGTTCGGGTTGGTCGGGGTTCAGCACGGTCTGGTCGGGGGCCAGCCGGTAGCGAAATACGCTGCTGTTCGACGAGGCATACAGATAGTCGTTGTGAATGAGGATGCCCGTGCCGGGATAGTCGCCAAAGCTGCTCCGTTCGTCGGCTACGCCATCGTGGTTGGTATCGCGCAGTCTGACGATGCCTTTGCCGTCTTTCAGAGCACCGAGTTTCACGTACACATCGCCCGTTTTCGATACGGCAACGTGGCGGGCTGTGCCGAGGTCGTCGGCCATGATGGTGGCCCTGAAGCCCGCAGGCAACACCAGGCCGGTGGCGACCGGAGCCGGTCGGCGGGGAACGGGTGGGGTGGTGGCGAAGCTGGGTTGCAGGGCCAGGGGCAGCAGGATGGTCAGCAGACGGGCCGACCTACGATGCGATGAAATCATAAACGGACAACGGCCGGCGGAAAGGCGTAGGCCGGCATCGGGAAAAGCGGGGGCGGGGGGCAATCCTACTGCCAGCCGGCCACGGACCGAAACGTTCAGCGCCGGCCCTCGGCCCGGGCCTTGATGTGGGTCAGCACCCGTTCGTGAATCGCATGGACGATGTAGTCGCTCCAGAGGTGCCAGTAGGCGGCTGGCTTGATGTTGTGATAGTACCAGGTGGTACCCTCGAGCCGGGTGTGGCCGTTAGGAAGCGCCGTTAGTTTGAACTGCCCCTGCCGCGACACGAAATAGTCGTGCAGGTGCGGGGCATCGACCGACCAGAAACTGAGTTCGTTCAGCGGGGCGGGCTGTTCGACCACGTCGAACCGGAGCAGGCGGGGCTCGTCCCAGACCGTGATGGGCTCGACAAAGCTACCCGTGTTGAAGTTACAGTGCCGCACGGCCCCGACACCCGTGCCTTTGATGTGGGCATCGATGGGGTAGGCAATGCCCGCTTTAAATAGAAATTCGGTGGGCTCGGCGAGCCGGGGAAACTGAATGACCTGCTGCCAGACCTGCTCGGGCCGGGCCCCGATGTCGATCGACGACACCACCGACGACAGCGTGGGGGGCGCTTCCTGTTCGATAACTGCGGTGAGCGGCACAAAGCCGACCAGCACCAGAAGCGTAACCGGTGCCTGGCCGGGCGTATGCTGGCAGATGGTATGCCCCAGCAGCGTACCGACCCAGGTGAGCAGTATGCCAAAGGGAGCCGCCATGGCGATGCAGATAAAGCCTTCGATGGCGCAGAGGAGGAGCAGGCCGGTGAAAACCGCCAGGGCCAGAAACCCGACACCGGCCGCGTCGGCCCGGCTGATCCGGCGCCCGTAGCCGTAGAGCAGCGTTGACCCCGCGCCGATCAGCAGGGGGGTACAGACAAACAGCGCCAGGCCGTACTGGCCAATGCCGTAAATGCCCCACAAGGTCAGCAGGCCTGAAACGACCACCGTCAGGCCAACGGCGGTCCAGCGTCGGGCTGGTTCGGTAGCAGGCATCAGCTTATCCAGAGTTGTACTCATGATTCGTACGTTGAGAATCGGTGTGCTGGTAATTGATTGTTCCTGCTTACGAAAAATCGTGCTAAACCGGATTTTGGCGCTAAGGACGGCTAAGGAAGAGGCACTTTTTAAAAAATGTATGCCAAACTCTGGTTTTTTGAGGCTGAACGGCGGGTTGAGCCATGGGGCACCCGCGTATGCAAAATTCGGCCCGAAGGTGAGGAAGAATGGACCACTGGATAATTGAGCAGTATCTGCACCCGCCGTACGACTTTATGACCTGCCGGCAGATCCCGACGACCGGTTGTCGAATCTGCACGATACGGTTATTTTTTAGGCTTTTACGGATGGTGTCGATTGCCCGCTGCCGGATATAAAACATGCCCCATAGCCCTGCTTTTTCCGACCACGATACGGCCGAACAGCGCTGGCAGCGCTTTCGGGAGGGCTGTACCGTGTCGTTTGGGCAGCTGGCCGATGCGCACTACCGATTGCTTTACAATTACGGCCGGCGCTTCTCCGACGATGCCGAATTTGTCCGCGACTGTATTCAGCTGTTGCTGCTCGACCTCTGGAACCGGCGTGAAACCCTGAGCGATCCGCCCGTTGTGAAAGCGTATTTGCTGAAGGCGTTTCGGCACCGGTTGCTCAAAGAAACCGAGCGCCATCGTCGCCGGCAGTCGGCCGAAGAGTGGGCATTCGATCTGTATGCCGTCGATAATCCGGTCGAACAGCAAATTGTCGAAACAGAGTGGCAGCAGGAACAACTGCAGCGGCTCAACGACCGCATCGGGCGCCTGACGCGCCGGGAGCAGGAAATCATTTACCTTCGTTTCTACCAGCAACTCGATTACGAGGCCATTGCCGGTATTATGGAGCTGACCCGGCCCAGCGTAGCCAACCTGCTGAGCAAGTCGCTCCGGCGCCTGAAAGAAAACTGGTTCGACCCGATTCTGCCGCTGCTCATGCTGCTCGGCGGCTGGTCGTAAAGCAGGATCATCGGCTGCGTTTTACCTGCCCAATCCAGGTATTATCTGATTTTTTAAAAAAATCGTCTGGTTTTTGGTGATGTTTGGCCCCCGTGCGGACTAAGGAGGTAAGAAGCCTGCCAGATGCCGCATGGAAAAAGACTACCGCTCCTACTCCGCCAATGATTTTGCGCTCGATGCGTCGTTTCGCGACTGGGTGCTGAACCCCGAAACGACCGAAGCCCCGTTCTGGGCAGCCTGGCTGGCCCGGCACCCCGATCGCGCGGCCGAAGCGGAGCAGGCCCGGCTGCTGCTGCTGACCCTGCACCAGCGCTACCGCGACGACCTCACCGACGATGTCGTCCGCCACGACCTGAGCCGCCTGATGGCGCAGGTGACGCAGCCGGTAGCCCCGGTTCGGCCCCTGTGGGCGGGGCGGGCCGGCTGGTGGCGCGTGGCCGCTGCCGTGCTGCTGCTGCTTGGGGCCGCCTGGTGGCTGGTACCGGCGCGTACGGTGCAACGCCCTGCTGAGGCTGCCGCAGCCGGCCGACCCCGGATGCTGGTGCGTACCAACACCACCAGTCATCCCATGACTATGCTCCTGAACGATGGCAGTGTGGTAACGCTCGAACGCAACAGTACCCTCACCTTTCCCGATCGGTTTGCCGGCACTACCCGCCCGGTATCGCTCGTGGGCGAAGCTTTTTTCGACATCGCCAAAAACCCGGCGCGGCCCTTTCTGGTCTTTACGCGGGAATCGGTGACCCGGGTGGTGGGTACGAGCTTCCGGATTCGGGCCACGGCCGGCGCGCCCACGGTGCAGGTGGCCGTTCGGACGGGCCGCGTGGCGGTTTATACCCGAACGGCGTTTGCCCAAGCCGCCCGGCAACAGGCTGTGGGCACCGGCGAGGTGGTGCTGCGCCCCCGCGAGCAGGCCGTGCTGACGCGTACCAGCGGCCGCCTGGAGAAACAGCCCGTAACCGATGCACGGGCTGCGGCCGAAACCATCCGGCCTGCCGAAGTCAGCTTCGACGATCAGCCGGTGGTGGCGGTATTCCGGCAACTGAGCCATACCTACGGCATCGACCTGCGCTTCGACGAACAGAAGCTGGCCAACTGCCGCATCACGACCGCCTTCATCGACGAAACGCTGCCCGAGCGGCTGAGCGCCATCTGTCAGGCAATCAACGCCACGTACCAGACCACGGGCGATCAGATCAGTATCAGTGCCAAAGGCTGCGAGTAAGCCTGCTACCTACCTATAATCCTCTACTACGTACAACAAACAATGATTATTCTTCGCCATCCGCTGCGGCTGATGCTGCCCGTGGTGCAGCGCACTCTCTGCCAGCTGCTTGTTTCCCTGTTGTTTGTGAATCTGGTGACGGCCCGCCCCACCGAAGCGCAGGAAGTGCTGAACACGCCCGTTACGATTCATGCCAACAGCCTCGAACTGAAAGCCGTAATCAGCGAGCTTCAGAAACAAACCGACGTTCGGTTTACGTACAGCTCAACCATCATTGCCGTCAACCGGAAAGTTACGCTGTCGGTTACCAACCTGCGGTTGGCCGATGCCCTGAACCGACTGCTGCTGCCCTTCGACATCCGGTACCGGGCAGAGGGTAACCGCGTTGTGCTGTTCAAAGATCCGTCGCCTGCGTCGACCGCAGCCGATCTGGCCGGGGGGAGTGCTGCCAGTGTGGCGGCAACGGCCGTGCGGGGTCGCGTGACCGACGATAAGGGGGAGGGTATGCCGGGGGTAAGCGTGGTGGTAAAAGGTACGGGTACCGGCACCGTCACCAACACCAATGGCGAGTACACCATCGGCGTACCCAATGCCGGCGCCACGCTCGTGTTTTCGTTCATCGGCTTCACGGCCCAGCAGATCGTGGTAGGCAACCGTACCGAAATCAACGTAACGCTGCTGCAGGATCAGAAGATACTGGAAGAAGTGGTGGTGGTCGGATACCAGTCGGTAAACCGGCGCGACCTGACCGGGTCGGTATCGTCGGTGGGGGCCCGGCAGCTCAAAGATATTCCGCTGACCGATGCTGCGCAGGCGCTGACGGGCCGGCTGGCGGGCGTGCGCGTGACAACCTCGGAGGGCGCACCGGGGGCCAATGTCCAGATCCGGATTCGGGGGGGCGGCTCCATCACGCAGGATAATTCGCCCATCTACGTCGTCGACGGGATTCAGGTCGAAAACGCGCTGTCGTTTCTGTCGCCCCAGGACATCGAAAGCATCGACGTCCTGAAAGATGCATCGACCACGGCTATCTACGGGGCGCGGGGCGCCAATGGGGTAGTGGTTATCACGACCAAATCGGGTAAGGCTGGTAAAACCACCGTGAGTTATAACGGCTCGGCCGGGGTGCGCCAGATTTTCAAAAAGCTCGACGTCATGAGCCCCTACGATTTTGTGCGGTGGCAGTATGAGCGCAGCCGGGGCGACGCTGCGCTGGAAAAAAGCTATGCCGATCAGTACGGCACCTGGGAAACCATTGACCGCTACAAGACCATTGCGCCCGTCAACTGGCAGGATGAAGTGTTTGGCCGGGCGGCTCAGTATCAGAACCACAACCTGGTGCTCAACGGCGGCAATGCCAACACCAACTTCAACCTGAGTCTGACCGCCAACCGGGAAGATGGGATTCTGCTCGAATCGGGTTTCGATCGCTACCTGGCCACCTTCCGGATGGACCACCGCGCCAGCGATCGCTTCCGGGTGGGTATCAACGCCCGCTTGCTCGATCAGACCATTAAAGGGGCCGGTACGACCAACAGTGGCACGCGGCAAACCAACCGACTGCGCCACTCCGTACAGTACCGCCCGTTTCTGTCCGACGCCACGCCCACGGTCGATACGTTCGACGAAGATCTCTATATCTCATCGGGGCAGCTGGTCAACCCCATCGTGCTGACCCAGGCCGACTACCGCCGGGCCTACACGCGGGCCATCAACCTGAGCGGCTACGCGAGCTATAACCTGCTGCCTAACCTGACCCTGCGCTCGACGGTGGGGATCGACAACAACGACGGCAGAAATAACCAGTTCGCGTCGAAAGTGACCAGCACGGCCCGCCAGTATGCCTCGCTGCCGGTTGCGTCGATCAGTCAGCAGAACACTACCACGTTCAACAACGCCAATACGCTGCAGTACGCCAAAAAATTTGGCCGGCACGATCTCAACGTACTGCTCGGGCAGGAGATCTACGAGAACCGGTCGCGGGGCACAACCATCGAAACACGCTATTTCCCGGCCGACATTGCCGCCGAGCAGGCACTGGCCAACATGAGTCTGGGCTCGCCCCCCACGGGCGCTGCGCAGCCCCGCGCCGTTTCCAGCGAGACGCCCCCCAACCGGCTGTTCTCCCTGTTTGGCCGGGTTAGTTACAACTACGACGACCGCTACCTCGCCACGGTGTCGCTGCGGTCTGACCGCTCCTCGAAGTTCAACTACGACAACGGATCGCTGGTATTTCCGTCGGGAACAGTGGCGTGGCGGTTTGCCCGGGAGTCGTTTATGAAAGACCGGCGGTGGCTCAGCGATGGTAAGCTGCGTTTCGGCTACGGGGTCGCCGGCAACAACCGCATCGGCGATCTGCTCTACCGCCAGCTCTACGGCGTCACGGGCGAATACGCCCTCAACCACACGGTACTGCCCGGCTACGCGCCCATGGCCCTCGCCAACGAGAGCCTGCGCTGGGAGTCGAACGTGTCGCAGAACCTGGGCCTCGACCTGTCGTTTCTGAATAACCGCATCCAGCTCTCGGTCGATGCCTACTACAATAAAGGCAAAGACCTGCTGCTGGCGGTGGCCATTCCGCCCACCTCAGGCTATTCGTCGCAGATCAGAAACCTCGGCTCGACCACCAACAAGGGTTTGGAGTTTCAGCTGAGTGCTTACCTGGTGCAGAAAAAGGACTTTACCTGGAATTCGAGCCTCAACCTGTCGACCAACCGCAATACCGTAACGAGCCTCGGCAACGTGTCGCAGCTGACCCGCAACTCGGGCTGGCAGGGCTCCGACGGCACCGATGATTACCTGGTGAAGGTAGGTGAGCCGGTGGGTCTGATGTACGGCTTCGTAACAGACGGCTTCTATTCTGTCGACGACTTTACCTACAACGCGGCTACGCAGACGTATACCATCAAACAGGGCATTGCCTACAACTCGGTCTACGGGGTGCCGCAGCCGGGCGGGCTGAAGTGGAAAGATATCGATGGCGACGGGCTGGTAACGGCCGATAAAGACCGCACCGTAATCGGCAATGCCAACCCCAAATTTATTGGCGGCTGGAACAACCAGCTGGCTTACAAAAACTTCGACCTGAGCGTGTTTGTGAACTGGGTGGTGGGCAACGATATCTACAACGCCAACAAGCTGGAGATGACCGACGGGTCGTTTCCGAACCTGAACATACTCAATACCATGAAAACGCGCTGGACCAACCTCAACGATCAGGGGCAGGTGGTTACCGACCCCGACGCGCTGAAGGCGCTCAACGCGGGGGCCACCATCTGGTCGCCGGTGCGGGTGCAGCGCTACTGGCTCCACTCGTGGGCGGTCGAAGACGGGTCGTTTCTGCGGGTCAACAACCTGACGCTGGGCTACAGCCTGCCCTCGACCCTGCTGTCGAAGGTGAAGATTGCCCGGCTGCGCATCTACGGCACGGTCAACAACCTGGCCACCTTTACCCGCTATTCGGGCTACGACCCCGAAGTAAACACCCGCGTGGCCGACCCGCTGACGCAGGGTGTCGATTTTGCCGGCTACCCGCGCGCCCGTACCTGGGTAGCCGGTATCAACCTGACATTCTGATCTATACCCTATTCGTTACGAGTCAACTGCTATGAATCTGTCCCTGACACCTTTTCGCCGGCTGAGCGGTTGCCTGCTGGCCACCCTGCTGCTGCTGATCGGCTGCAAAGAATACCTCAACGTCGAACCGAAATCGCAGATCAGCATCAGCGATGCCTTTTCCAATGTGCCCAACGCCACCAACGCCGTAATCGGCGTGTACGATGAACTGATGGGCGACAATGGCTACGGTATCCGCATCAACATGTACTACCCCTACGACTCCGATGAGATTATCGTATCGGGTAATCTCGACAACGGCCGGCGCGGCATCGGGCGCTACCAGCTGCTACTGACCAATACCGAAATCCGCAACCCGTTTCTGCAGCTCTACCGGGGCGTTGAGAAAGCCAACCTCTGCATCGAACAGATTCCGCTGATGCCGGCCTACACCAGCGGCAGCGATGCCGACAAACGGGAGCTTCGGCGGCTGCACGGCGAGGTGCTGACACTGCGGGCGCAGTTCCTGTTCGAGCTGATCCGGAACTGGGGCGATGTGCCGGCGCCAATGGTGCCTGCCTACCGGCAAACCGATCTGTTTCTGGCGCAGGCCAACCGCGACGAAACCTACGACAAGCTACTGGCCGACCTGAAAACCGCTACTGACCTGGTGCCCTGGCGCTCGGAAATAGCCGTACGCAACGAGCGCATAACCAAAGGGGCCGTGAAAGCGCTGCGCGCCCGGCTGGCCCTGTTCCGGGGGGGCTACGCGCTCCGCAGCAGCGGCCAGATGGAGCGCCGGCCCGACTACCAGACCTATTACAAAATTGCCCGCGACGAGTGTGCCGACCTGATGGCCAAACGTACGGAACACACGCTGAACCCCAATTTTGAGGATATCTGGAAACGGTACCTGAGCGCCTTTCAGTACGATCCGTTCGGCGAAATCATCTTCGAGGCCGGGGCGGGGGGCTCCAACTCGAACTCCGACAGCCGGATGGCCAACTACAACGGCCCGTCGATGAATGCGAGTTCGCGCTACGGTACGGGTGGGGGCGGCCTGCTGGCACTGCCCACTTACTTCTACGCCTTCGACTCGACCGATACCCGGCGCGACGTAACGGTAACGCTCTACGCGGTGGGGGCTACCAACCTCAAATCGCCCCGCCGGCTGGCCGAACTGACCGATGGCAAATTCCGGAAAGACTGGCGCAACCCCCTGCTGCCCGGTACGGCCCTCAACCCCGGCTATAACTGGCCCTTTATCCGGTTTTCGGACGTACTGCTGATGTTTGCCGAAACCGAAAACGAGCTGAATGGCCCCACGGGTCCTGCCATTGCCGCTTTCGAGGAGGTGCGCAAACGGGCCTACCGCCTGACCCCTGACCGGATTGGCACCACCCCCACCACCAAAGAGGGCTTCTTCAATGCCATCGTCAACGAACGATTACTTGAGTTCGGTAGTGAAGGCATCCGGAAATTCGACCTGGTTCGCTGGAACCTGCTGGGTGCCAAAATTGCCGACACCCGCCTGAAAATTCAGCAGATGCGCGATGCCACCGGCCCCTACACCAACGTACCCAAATACCTGTACTGGAAAAACAACGGCGAGGAAATTCAGTGGCTCAACTCCTTCTATAAGCCGATCACGCTGACCACGGCCCCCACCGGCTGGACCCGGCTCGACTGGGGGCAGCACCTGACCACCAACGTGATCGATGGATTGCCGCTCCACCAGGCGATGGCCCGCTTTTTCACCCCCGGCAAAAGCGAACTGTTTCCCTACGACCAGGCTACGGTCGATTCGTACCAGGGTAAACTGAAGCAGAACCCAGGCTACTAAGCCCGCTGCTGGCGGCCGGTTGGTCGCCAGCGCCTTAACCTGACCTGTACCCAATGGCCGTTAAACACCTGATTTGTGGATTGCTCCTGCTGGCCGTGTTGCCGGCCTGCCGGGCCATACAGCCACCCACCGCCGGGCGGCTGCCGGCCGCCGTACCGACCGACTCGCTGGCTGAGCGGATGCTGCTCTACCAGCGCGACAACGGGGGCTGGCCCCAGCCCGGTGGCGATGCCATCGACTACCGGAAGCCCATATCCGATGCACTTCGGCAAACGCTCCTGGCCAGCAAGAGCCGGCTCGATGCCACCATCGACGACCGGGCCACGACGCTCGAAATCCGGCAGCTGCTGGAGGCCTGGCACCGTACCCGTAACCCCGCCTATCGCGATGCGGCCCAGCGGGGCGTGCGCTACCTGTTGCAGGCGCAGAACCAGGCGGGGGGCTGGCCCCAGTTCTACCCCGATTCGAGCGGCTACCATAAACACATTACCTTCAACGATCAGGCTATGGTCAACGTGTTGTGGGTGATGGCCGATGTGGCGGCCCGCCGGGGCAACTTTGCCGATCTGGACGCCGGACTGGCGCCCCGGGCCGAAGCTGCCGTAAGTCGTGGCATCGACTGTATCCTGAAAACCCAGGTAGTCCAAAACGGTGTTCGTACGGTCTGGTGCGCCCAGCACGACAGCCAGACCCTTAAACCGGCCAAAGCGCGGGCCTTCGAACTGCCGTCGCTGAGTGGCAACGAAAGCGTTGGTATTGTGCAGTTTCTGATGAGCCGGCCTAACCCGACGCCGGCTATCAGGCAGGCTGTCGATGCGGCCGTTGCCTGGTTCGAGCGGTCGAAGCTGGTGGGTATTCGGGTGCAGGATGTGGCCGATGTCCGCCAGCCGAAAGGCCACGACCGGGTGGTAGTTGCCGATCCGGGCTCGGTGCTCTGGGCCCGTTTCTACGACCTCGACACCAACAGGCCTTTCTTTACGGGGCGTAACAGCGTACCGCGGCCGGCCCTGGCCGATATCGAAAACGAACGGCGTGTGGGCTATGCCTACTACGGCACCTGGCCCGCCAAACTCCTCTCAACCGATTACCCCGCCTGGGTGAACCAGTGGGGTAAGTAACCCCGCCCGCTACCCGTCTTTCTCTCGTCTATGAAATACCGCGTTGTTCTTTTGCTCATGGGCCTGCTGCCGCTGCTCGGCCGGGCGCAAACCATTACGGTGGCCGCCAATGGATCGGGCCAGTTCCGCACCATTCAGGCTGCGCTCAACAGCCTCGATACCACCAGCACCCGCATGCGTACCATCGTGATTCGGAACGGTACCTACCGCGAAAAACTGCTGATCGACAGGTCGTTTGTGCGGTTGCGGGGCGAGAGCGAAGCGGGGGTCGTGATCGTGCAGTCGCTGCCGCGCGACGTGTGGCGGTGCCAGCACCCCGACGACTACGGGGCGGCTACGATCAACGTGCGGGGACACGATCTGGCGTTCGAGAACCTGACCGTGCTGAATGAGTATGGCTTCAACGCCACCCGCGACACCGTTATTGCCTGTACCAACGAATCGGGGCAAACGACCACCTCGACGCAGAATCGCTACGCGCTGCCTCGTGAACAGGGCGAAACGCCCGGCACCAAAATCGTCCGTAAAGACGGGCATCAGTTTGCGTTCCGGTCGATGCCGGGGGCCACGAGGCTTCAGTTTCGCCACTGCACGTTCCGGGCCGGCGGGGGCGATACTGTCAGTCCGTGGGATGTAGACGGGGGGCTGTATTACTTTGCCGACTGCACGATGGAGGGCGGGGTCGATTTCTACTGCCCGCGGGGCTGGGCCTGGGCCGAAAACTGCCGCTTCATCTGCCACAACCTGAATGCCGCCATCTGGCACGATGGCACCAACCACGAGTCGGCCAAAACGGTACTGAAAAACTGCACGTTTGAAGGTGACCCGGGCTACAAGCTGGGGCGTTACCACCGGCCGGCGCAGTTTTTCCTGATCGACTGCCGGTTCGACGCCAACCTGGCCGATGCACCGATCTACCACGTGTCGAGCAGTCCTGAGCCGGCCTGGGGTCACCGGGTTTATTACCAGAACTGTCACCGCGCCGGGGGCGACTACGCCTGGCACGCCAATAACCTCCCCATCGATCCGCGTACGATTACCCTCGACTGGGCCTTCGACGGCCGCTGGAAACCGTGAGGCAGGTTACAGGTTGTGGTTTACGATTATCAGTATACAGTTTTCGGTTTACTGTTTTTGGTTTTTGGTAAAAAATTGGTGGTCAGTGTGTTATGTGGTCTGGTTTTGCTTTCGGCGACCCGATGAAACCGAGTCTACGCTAACCTCATACTGCCCAATTCGTCAGCCGTAACAACCACCCTGTCAGGCCGTGTCCCATACCTGTAAACCGTATACTGAAAACTGAAAACCTGCACATTGCAACCTGCACACTGAAAACGGTAAACCGCATACTGAAAACTAACCCGCTATGAAAAAACTGCTCCTGCTCCTGTTGTTGCTGCCCGGTCTGGCCCTGCGGGCGCCTGAAGATGGTGTTCGTGTTTTCCTGATCGGCGATTCGACCTGCGCCAATAAAAATCCCTACGACGCACCCGAAACGGGCTGGGGGCAACTGCTGCCCGAGCTGTTTACCCCCGCCGTTACCGTTCAGAATCACGCTGTCAACGGCCGCAGCACCAAAAGCTTTCGCACGCTGGGCCACTGGAAGGCGGTGCAGACGCAGCTGCGCAAGGGCGATTACGTGTTTATTCAGTTTGGGCATAACGACCAGAAGCAGTCAGACACGACCCGCTATGCCGCCCCCCAGACCGACTACCGCGCCAACCTGATACGGTACATCGAAGAAACGCAGGCCAAAGGCGCCATACCGGTACTGTTGACCCCCGTGATGCGCCGTAAATTCGACGAGCGCGGACAGTTTGTCGATCAGCACGGCGAGTACCCGGCCGTGGTGCGGGCTGTAGCCAGCCAGTATCACCTGACACTGCTCGACCTCCACGCATCGACCCGCGCCCTGCTCGAACAGCATGGCCCCGACGGATCGGCCAAACTCTTTATGCATTACGGGCCGGGTTTGTTTCCCAAACACGCCAACGGCATCGACGACGATACGCACTTCTCGCCCTACGGCGCCCGGCTGGTTGCCAACCGGGTGGCCGACGCGCTGGTGCAGCAAGGCAGTCCGCTCCGCAACTTTCTGCGCAAAACCGACTTCAACGGCAAATACGCCTACGAACTGCCCGTTACCTACCGGCCTTATTTCCGGCGCGATACCGTCAGCATTGTACGCTATGGCGCTAAACCCGACGGCCGCACGCTGAGCACCAGCGCCATCAATCAGGCCATCGACCAGCAAAGCCAGGCAGGGGGCGGCACGGTTATGGTGCCGAAAGGGCTGTGGCTAACGGGGCCAATCGTGCTCAAAAGCAACGTGAACCTCTACGTCGAAACGGGGGCACTGCTGCAGTTTAGCCGCAACGTCGACGATTATCCGATTGTGCTGACCACCTGGGAGGGGCAGGATTCGTACCGCTGTCAGGCGCCGATTTCAGGTGTCGGGCTGGTCAACGTGGCGCTTACGGGGGGCGGTATCATCGATGGCGGGGGCGATGCGTGGCGGGCCGTCAAACGCGATAAACTAACGGCCGGCCAGTGGACCAGGCTGACCCGATCGGGGGGCGTGGTGAACGAAAAAGGGGATATGTGGTACCCGTCGGCCAGCTCGATGAAGGGCAACCAGCTGCCTAACGCCGGCCGGATTATCGACGGGGTGAAGCCCACACCCGAAGCATTGAAGGAGATCAGGGACTTTCTGCGGCCCAACATGGTTAGCCTGACCCGCTGCCAGCACGTGTGGCTCGACGGTCTGACGTTTCAGAACTCCCCGGCCTGGACCCTGCACCCGCTGCTCTGCGAGCACATCACAGTGCGCAACGTAACGGTGCAGAACGAGTGGTATGCGCAGAACAGCGACGCCATCGACCTCGAATCGTGCCGTAACGGGGTGCTCGAAGGCTGCCGCTTCGCTACCGGCGACGATGGCATCACCATCAAATCGGGGCGCGACGAGCAGGGCCGCGCCCGGGGTATTCCCACCGAAAACATCGTGATCCGCGACTGTATCGTGTACCATGCCCACGGCGGATTTGTGATTGGCTCTGAAATGTCGGGTGGGGTGCGTAACCTCTACGTCTCCGACTGCACCTTTATGGGCTCCGACGTAGGGCTGCGTTTCAAAACCACGCGGGGCCGCGGGGGTGTGGTCGAAGATATCTACGTCAGCAACGTCAACATGACCAACATTCCCGGCGAGGCCATTCTGTTCGACATGTACTACGCGGCCAAAGACCCCGTGCCGGCCGCGGGCGGGCCGGGCGAACTGCCCGTAATTCAGGCCCAGCCGATCAACGCTGGCACGCCACAGTTTCGTAATTTCTTTATCAAAAACATTGTTTGCAAAGGCGCCGAAACGGGTATTCTGATGCGCGGATTGCCCGAGATGGCCATTCGCAACATCCAGATCGAAAACGCCATGATCGAGTGCAACAAAGGGCTGGTCTGCGTGGAGGCTGCCGATGTGCAGCTCAGAAACGTAACGCTGCTGACCCAGGCCAGCACCGTCATGCAGGTGCAGAACAGCAAAAATGTAGTGCTCGATCAGATTGGTTATACGCCCGGCAAAGCCCTGTTGCTGAGCGTACTGGGCGATCGGTCGGCGGGGGTGCGGCTGCTGCGCACCGATGGTACGAAGGCGACTAAAGACGTCGAACTCGGTTCGGGCGTGAAGGCAGGCGTACTGAGCCGACGCTAACGCGCGGGAATGGGGTAGAGCAGCCGCAGCGCGTTGAAAACGGCCTGGTGGGTGATCGTGGCGTGGTCTTCCTGCGGCAGGTAGTCGAAATGACAAACAAGGTGTTTGCTGGCGCTGCCCCGCAAGCGGTCGGCCAGCCGATTGGCGTCGACCTCCATCACGCGGGGCGTTGTGCCGGGCGTCAGGCCCTCCTTGCCTACGCCGATGTACACTGCCGTTGGTTGTCGGAAATCGGCCCGGAACAGGGGCGAAGGCTGCGTGAGCAAGGACCCGTCGTTCCACCACAGGCTGGGGCTAATGATCACGTACCGGTCGAACAGGGTGGGGCGACTGAGCAGAATCTCGGTTGCCAGCAGCCCACCCAGCGACTGCCCGATCAGGGTGCGGCCGGCACCGGCGCGGTAGTGCCGGGCCATGAATGGCTGAAGCTCCTGCTCGATGAAATCGATGAAAGCGGCCGACTGCCCGGTTGTTGGAAACTGCCGGCGATCGGCCGCGATCGTGGTCGGAAACGTAAAGTCGCGCCGGCGGTCGACATTGGCAATGCCCACCACAATCGATTTCGGGATGCGCTTGATCCAGGGAAAGGTGTTGAACTGTACCAGCCCGACTACGTGAATAAAATCTTCATCGGCCGATCCGTCGAGCAGGTAGATAACTGGGTAAGTGGTTGTATCGGCGGCCTGGAAGCCGTCGGGCAGGTAGATGTTCAGCGTACGGGTTTCGCCCAGTCGGTGCGAGCGCAGGGAGTCGATAACGCCCAGCACAAAGGGTTTTCGGGCCGCTGCTGGCGTTGGTTTAGCCGGGGTTTGCGCCTGGGCAGATGCCGCAGCCAAAACCAGCCACAGGAGAAAACAGAAACAGCGTATCGGAAAGCGCATAGGCGAGGGGGTAGGGAGCAAGGCCGGGTGGGATAGCCCACCCCACAAAACTAGTCGGCACTGGGCATAAAAAAAGCGTCGCTCCCCCCCGGGGCGACGCTATTCAGGGCCGGTCAGGACGGTTATTACTGATGACCCTGAAAGATTATTTGCTTGCCCAGTTCCAGCGTGTACATGCCTTTCCACTGGGTAAGGGTATAGTCGCCGTAGCGCCAGGTACCGGCGCCACTGTCGGGCACCTGTTTCATCAGAAAAGGCTCGGGCGCGCCCGGGTAAAAAAGCTCCGCCATACGGTCGTCGTCGGCTACGACAACGAAGGCCGACACGGTTTTACTGCCATTTTCGCCCTGATCCTCTAATCGAATAGCATCCTGGTGCAGCTGGATGCAGTCTTTTCGCACACTCGACCACGTATAGCCCGCCGAACCTTTGCACCCGTGCGCGTCGACATCGCTGCCCACCATCGGGGGCGCTGTTGAGTCGGTAGCCATCGCGTTGCCAACCGAATCGGCACTGGCCGGCCCGGTCGTCGCCTGCGTTTTGGTGTCGTTGCTGCAACTGGCGGCTGTGGCCAGGGCCAGGATCGAGAACGCGGTGAAGAGTTTACCTGATGCATTCATAGTTACCGGAGGGAATAAGCTTGTTGGTATTGAGGTCGAAGGTCATGCGCTCCTGGTAGCTGCCACTCAGTTCGTGCTGCTGACCCGTACAGGCAGGCAACTTCAGTTGGGTGGCGCGTTCGGGTGTCATCTGGGCAAGGTAGCTCAGCTGCCCGTTGCGCAGAACGGGGCTTTCGATTACGTTATCGAGTAAGGCAACGGCTTTCTTCCGGGCCAGATCATAAACAAAAATCTGTCGCACTACCCCGGTACCAATGTCGACAAAGACGTTGTTGCCCGACAGGCCGGCGAAGTACTGGGCGCCACCCTCGCCCGGCGCCACGATCGCCTGCTGATCGTCGGTTTCCGTGTTGATAAGGGTAATATGGTCGCCCATACCACCTGTATGGGGCTTGGTGACGACGCGGTAGCTGGGGTACGTAATAATGCAGGAATCGAGGCAGGTAGAACTGGTGGCCGGGTCGGTACCGGCAAACAGGCTGCTGGTAGCCGTCTGCACGGAGTCGGCCGTGGGCTGCTTCTCCGACTCGTCGCTGGCGGGCTTCTGCTGGCAGCCCGCCAGCAGGCTGGTGGCCACCAACAGCGCCGATAGCCAGATGGGTTGGTTTGTCATACGGTTTAGATACGTTACGTGTTTGGTTGGGAGAACCGGTCACTGGCAACGCCGTGATCGCTGGGAGCAAGTTTAATTGAAAACCAGTCAGGTGCGTCGGCTTTGTGGACAAACCATATGTTTCTTGGGTGCGAAGGGCACTTTCGGCGCTGGAGCGATGGTCCGTTGGGGGAGGTCAGTTATCAGGCAAGGGGATTCAGCGGTCAACCGGGGTGCTGCCGGCAGCTGCCTGGTTTTGCCGCGCCAGCCAGACCGTCAGGTGCCCGCACGTTGGGTCGGATACGACATGCGACACCACCGAGAAGCCGTGGTTTCGGAGCAGCGTCTGGTATTCGGCCGTATCGAGACTGGCGTGGTAGAGTGGTTCGCCCTGGTAGGTGCCGATGGATTCGCCATGGTCGGTGCCCGACGTAAACAGCAGGGCTGCCCCCGGGGCCGCATAGCGCCGAAACCGCCCGAACATACGGCGCTGATCGGCATGGGGCAGGTGAAAGAAACTGTTCCAGGCCAGTATGGCATCGAACGGATGCGGCAACTCGACCGTCCGCATATCGCCCACCTGCCACATGTGGTCGGGAAAACGGCGTTGGCAGAGGGCAATGAAGGCGGGGCTGGTATCGACCCCCATTATGGCGCACCCCCGCCCGATCAGGTACTGGGCAATGGGTTCGCCCATGCCGCAACCCAGATCGAGTACCGTTGGCCGGGGTGGCAACAGCGCCAGCAACCGGTCGAGCCAGACCTGTTCGGTAAGGCTGCGGCTTCGGTCCTGGTCGTAAGCCAGCGCGTGGCGTTCATACAAACCGGCAAGCTCATCGGCAGCCATGTGTTAGCGGGGGGGCTGGGCGTGTTTTTTCAGGAGCTGAATGGTGTGGTCGAGGGCCTGCGGGCCTTCCCATTCGTCGTGGCCCGGCACCACGATACGGGCGTTTCCGAAGCGGCTTTTCACGTTGCGCACCGAACCGGCCCACGCCTTCAGGTTGGCCTCACCCGTGTAGCCAAGTCCAAACGCGGCCACGCTCTTGACGAAGCAGCCGCCGTGCAGGATTCGCTGGCTGGGTAGCCAGACGACGATGTTATCGCTTGTGTGCCCTTCGCCCGGAAAATACGTGCGGATGGGTACGTTGCCAATCGTAAAGGTGGTGTCGTTGGGAAGCACGCCATCGGGCGAGGGATAACCCTGGTTAACGGTTTTCCGGGCCGTTAGCGGTGTGCTGACCACCCGGATGCCCGCTTTCTGTAGTTCAGCAATACCACCAACCTTGTCGTCGTGCGAATGCGTCACAATGCAAAGCCGAACGGGCTGCCGCAGGCTGTCGGCCACCCAGCGGAGCAACTGCCGGGTATTGTCGGTGTTGTCCTCGGTGTCCCAGCCCGTATCCAGCAGCACCACCCCGTCGTCGGTGCGAACAATGAGCCCGTTCGATGGCACCGGCTCGCCCTGATACATACCGTACGTGGTATGCACATACACCCGGTCGTCGAGCCGGCTGACCTTGAGGGGTGGTTTCTGGGGCGCGGGCTGGGCCGTGGCGAACCGGACGAGCAACAGACCGATGAGCAGTGAGGTAAGGAAGCGCATAAGCGGGGCAGAGTGGAGTAAGCGTAAAAATAAGCCTAAACACCCAAACATGGCTTCGCCTGAACCCGAATCGCCCGGGGGCAAGGGTTCAGGCGCGATAGCCGGTGGGCCGTTCATCACCCGGCAGTCCCGGCCGGAAACGAGCACAGGCCTGCCACGTAGGCTTTGGTGCCGTCGGTGACCCAGGCGTCGAGCTGGGCGGGGTCTTTCAGCTGCTGGCCGCGCATCCGGGATTACGTTCATGACGGCTGCTGGTAAACCGCTACGAAAATTTCGTACTTTGCTGACTACACCTGTATTCGAGACTACTATGCGTGTAATCCTTGACGTGAATGATACCGAATGGGGCTTTTTATCGGCGCTGTTGAAACGGTTTGACTTCGTTCGAATTCAGCAGGCGGATGTAGCGAAGCCGCTTACCGACAAATCGCAAAAACCTACGTTCAACGCCATCCAGCTGGATACAGCCGGATTCCGCTTCAACCGGGAAGAAGCCAATGAACGATAAGTTCTTCGTCGATACCAACGTGCTCATCTATTGCTACACGGTCACCGAACCAGACAAGCAGGCTCGGGCGCAACGGGCCGTTGCTGGTGAAGGCCGCTGTATCTCGACGCAGGTGTTGCAGGAACTGGCCAATACCTTACGACGAAAGTTTAAAAAAGACTGGCCGGAGATTGACGCCACGTTGCTGGAGATAATGGATCAGTTCAGCATCCATGTCAACTCACCATCAACCGTTAGCGACGCCATTCGATTAGCCGATCGATATGGCTATTCGTTTTATGATTCGCTTATACTGGCCGCTGCGTTAGAAGCAGGCTGCTCCATGCTGTATTCGGAAGATATGCAGTCTGGTCAGCGTATCGACGGCGGTTTGACTATTCAGAATCCTTTCTAGTTTAGCTGCGCCGTTGCTGCGAAGCGCTCCCTGTCAGATTGAAAAAGCCTGGGTAACAATGAATTGTTACCCAGGCTTTTTCGTTGGTTTCACCAGATACGGCTAGTCGGTTTTTTCTGCATCAGCCCCGGCCGGAAACGAGCACAGGCCCGCCACGTAGGCTTTGGTGCCGTCGGTGACCCAGGCGTCGAGCTGGGCGGGGTCTTTCAGCTGCTGACCGCGCATCCGGGGCACTTCGATATAGCCGCAGCGCAAATCGGTCAGGGCCGACATATCGCTCCAGAGTTTCTCGATCTGCGCTACCGGGTAGATATCTTCCTGGCCATGCCCCCAGCGGTACTTCACGTCTTTGATTGTCACGTAGGTTGGTATGCGCTGCGCTACGGTTCGCACGGCTTTGGCCAGCCGCGCTTCGTCGCCCGTCTGCAAATCGGCGCGGGTGAGGCCGAAGAGTTGCAGCAGCGGATCGATCTGAATCCAGGTGGTATTGGTGTTGTAATAACTCAGGTTCAGCTCATCCTCTTCGCGGGGCTGGGCCAGTCCTTCGAGCAGACGGATGTGGCCGTTGACGCGGGCCAGTCCACCCCCTCGGTCTTCGATCCGGCGCGGGACCACCTCGAACGTCAGCACGTTGCCCGACGCCAGGTGATAGCCCAGGGCCGCCGGGTCGACATCGGCCCCGAGGGTATCGATGTTGTGGAGCATGAGCGTGTCGACGGCGGGGTGTTCGGCCAGCAGGCGTGCCAGCGTGCCGTTGCGTAACAGGTTCGACACTTCGTACCAGTGACCCAGGGGCGAGAACCGCTGCGACGCCAGGTTATCGACATAGTCAGTGCCTTCGCCCTTGCTCCTGGCCCAGCCAATGAGGGTCTGCCGCACCGCGTCGCGTACTTTCTGCTTGTTTTCGTCGAGCGTTTCCTGCGGCATCTCCTCCCACAAAAAACGCAGGTCGCGCTCCATCGGTACAAACCGCTGCCCGATCGAACGGCCGGCCGAGAGGTAGGTAGGACCGGGGTACCCGAAATTACCCGTCAGCGCCAGCTTCCGGCGGATGGGCTCGTGGGTCAGGTAACTGGTGGCCACTACGTGCGGAATGGGGTTGCCATAGCGTTCGGCCAGCCGGCGGGTTTTGGCCAGGTGGATCTCGAGGAAGCTCCGGTGAACGCCTTCGATCTCGACGAAGGGGTTGATGGTTTTGATGACCCCCGCCCCTTTGGTCCAGCGGCTGCCTACACCCGCTCCCAGGCTCAACACGGCTACTTTGCCGGCCCGCAGGGCGGCTTCGCCGGCTGCCCGATGGCTGTCGAGGTTGCGGAGCTGCACCAACTCGTCGGGCCGCACGTCGTCGATGCGCGTATCGGCCGGCAGGCGGTTGCGCGACAGCCCGATGCGGCCCTTCTGCAGTTCCTCCCGAATTTCTTCGTGCTGGATGTAGTCGAAGCCGTTGTCTTTCTTGATGCGATCGGCTTTGTCGTTCTCGGTACTGCGGTTGCCCTGCGTGCTGGGGTCCGAGACCTTGAAGAGGTTGCTGACAATGGTGCGCAGCAGGGGGTAGGCCTGGCTGTTCTGGTCGCAGTGGGTAGTGAAGTAGTCGATTTCGGCCCGTCGTATGTAGGGGATCGTGGCCGGGTCTTTCCGGACCAGTTCCGACACGTGGATACCGTAATAAGGCTCGGGCATGAGCGCATCGCTGCCGTCGAGCAGATCCGACCAGGTGCCGCGCTGGTTGATACGCCAGTCGTAGACAACGGGCTCCATCGCAAACGGCAGTGAGTCCGACAGTTCGTTTTTGGTGGTACGCAGCAGCTCCAGCACCTGCTCTTTGTAAGCGGCATAATGGGCCGGATTGACAAACATCCCCATGCCCCCGCCCGACATGCCGCCGAGCATCAGAAAGCCGTAGTAGTCGTCGCCAAACTGTTTTTTGGCTTTCGCAATGAGCTGCTCGGTGAAGTAGGTCGATGCCCAGGGAATAATCGTTTTGATCGGTCCCTCCCAGTTGCGGGCGGTGTTGGCGCCCAGCTTGCGGATGTCGCCCTCCCGGATGGCGTCGAGGATATTGTCGAAAATCTGGTTGGTCTGCTGGCGGGCGGCCCATTCCTGCTGGCCCCGGAGCAGGTATTTCTCCGTCACCATTTCCAGAATGGGGCCTACGTTGGAGGCCATACCGCCGTGCATCAGCACCAGCGAATTCATGATTTTTTCCTGAATGTCGGGGTGCACCTCGTCGCCCTGCAGCACCCGGTGGCGGGGCAGGAGGGTGCCGCGGCTGATGCCGTGTTCGGGGTCGCCGGGCTGCGCAAAGGTGCCCTGAATGGCTTTGATACCGGGCCATACCCCGCCCGAATCCTGCCAGCCCCCGCCCGAGCCACCAATCCACTCGCCCAGAATGGCCCGCGAGGCCACCAGCCGCCGTTCGGCCTCATCGAGCCCGCCTTCGAGTTGCCGCGTCTGACCCGACGCCCGCATCAGCAGGCTGATGATGCAGCCCAGCAAATTGGTCGATACCGCAAAGCGCGACCCTTTCGGAATGTCGTTAACCTTGGTAACCAGCTCGATACCCATGCCCGGCGCTACCATGCGCGCCAGGATCTCGGCCAGCGACTGGTTGGTCCCTTCGAACGACGGCGGAATCAGGCCCGACGCAATCACACCGGCTTTGACCAGACTCAGGTAGTCATTCCCGAAGTTGAACAGGTCGGCCAGGTCCGACACGTCTTTGGTGGTGTTGAGGTCGATGCTGGTCAGGCGCAGCACCGGTTCGGCAATGACCCGCACGTAGGCATGCAGGGGCGGGCGAATGGCCTTGTCGCGCCCGAATACGCCGAGGTCGATCGAGATGTTGACCACGCGGGCGCCCTCGGGGTAGTCCATCCCCAGAAAGAAAATATCCGACCAGCCGCTGTGGGTCAGGTCCATACGCACCGAGGTCTGCTCGTGCAGAATGGGGTAGAACAGCGACCCGTCGGGGCGTTGCAGCAGGCGCGGATGAATCCGGATGGGGTGTTCGTCCTGGTGCCCTACGCGGAACATCCATTGGTTGCCCTTGCTGGAGCGCACGCTGCGCCGAACCTGATCGGCCAGAGTCTGGAACGAGAGCTGGTGGTAGCTGTCGGCCAGGGCGCTGAACAGGGCCGCCGAGGGACCGTGGCGGTCGAGTTCGTGCAGAAACGTAGTAATGGCCTGTTCGAACCGGCGCGCCAGCAGGTCTTCGAACCCGTGGTAGGGAATATGGCCCGTAATGGGGGTTTCGGGGGCTTCCTGCAGCGCAAACCGGAAGCCGGCGTACAGAAACAGAATGGCCCGGACCTTGTCATAGAGGTTGGGCGTCGCCTTCCGGAAATCGTCGAGTTCGCGCAGGTCGCTCAGCAACCGGCGCGACGACAGCGTCTGGCTCAGCTCGAAAAAGGAGCGATCACGCAGCGCCGGATCGGTCGACGTAATCGTTTCGATGAAAACGTTCATGTGGTGTTGATTTGAGAACGAAACCCCGGGCGGGGCGAAGCAGAACGGCGGTCAACGGCGTCAGGCCAGCTGGGCTTTGCGCATATTGGCTTCGGCCAGCATTTCGACCATGGCCGAGAGCGTTTCGTCGTGGGCGTCGCCGGCCAGCCCGAGGGCCATCTGCGCCCGCAGCAGCCCATTGCGGGTGCTCAGGTCGTAGCGGTTGCCTTTTACCTCGAGCGCCAGGTAGGTTTCGGTATCGGCCAGGTCCTGCAGAGCCGGCGTCAGCGGGGTATTGGCGTTTCCCTGCGCCAGGTGTTTGTCGAGAATGTCGAAAACAGTGGGCGTGAGTACGTGCATGCCAAAAAAGCACAGGTAGTAGCCCACGCGCAGCCCCGGGGTCTGTAACTCCAGTTCGGCCACGCTGAGCGACGGCTTTTCGATGAGTTTCTCGATCTGATAGACCCCGCTCCGGTTGGGTACGTGTTTGCCCGTCAGGGTGCCGTAGCGACCAATCTGGTGCTCGATGGTGGGGTTTACGGCCGAAACGGAACAATTTTCCTGCGTAGCCAGCTCGATCAGCTGGGTGGCGCAGCGCTTGCCGATCAGGTTCGACACGTACAGGTAGTCGCCCAGCAGCAGCAGGAAGGGTTCATTGTCGACAAACGGGCGGGCACAATGCACCGCGTGGCCGTAGCCCAGCGGTTCGGGTTGTTCGATAAACTGGGTGCGGCTGATGAGGTTGTCGATCTTGTCGGCTTCTTCGCGCGCCCAGTCGACGTTTTTGAATGATTTGACCAGACTATCCCGCAGCGAGGTGAACGCACTGACGTAGCGCGGGCCATCGCCGGGCGCGCAGATCACGCAGATTTCCTCAATACCGCTCAGGAAAGCTTCTTCGGCAATGGCCTGAATAACGGGCTTGTGCAGGCCATCGGTGTCGATGACCGGGAGCATGGCTTTCTGGATGGTATCGGCAACGGGGTACAAACGCTCACCCCGGGCCGCAGCGGTAATAACGGCTTTTCTGATTTTCATGGACAACGGACAGCAAAGGCTATTGGACCCTCAAAGTTTGCCAAAAGAACGGGATTAAACGCGTTTATCGGCCAATCGGCTACTAAATGGTTCTGAAGCCGGAACGGTGTGGGGGGCAAGAGCGAGACACTTCTGCTCATTTGACCGTCTGACTACCTATGCGCCTGGTGGTAAAGAGAAGCCGGCCACCGCGTTTTTGCCCGATCAATGAGTAAAAAAGACAATTAGTTGTGCGATTGGTACATTTTTTGGCAACACCGATGGATACCCACCGATTGCACAGGTAGTCTGCGGGGTAGTCAATGTGCTTTGTTTCGTCTGGTATTTATACGGCTATGCAGTCGCCCGCCCGATTCGGTTCCGGCCGAACGGTTCGGTGGCTGGTCATTTTCTGTCTGGTTTGTTTGGCCCGGCCCATGCTGGCGCAATATGAAGTCTATCCGGCCGGTTTCAATCAGGCCATGGTGGCCAGTGGGTTTGAGTACCCAACGGCCATGGCCTTTCTGCCCGACGGTCGCATTATTGTGGCCGAACAGGCGGGACGGTTACGGTTGATCAAAAATGGAACGCTGCTAAGTACACCACTGCTGCAAATCAACGTATACGCCAATGGGGAGGCTGGCCTGACAGGGGTTGTGGTGGATCCTGATTTTGACGTGAATGGCTACGTTTACGTTTATTATACGGTGCCTGGTAGCCCGCTTCACAACCGGATCAGTCGGTTCAGGGTGGTGGGCGATCAGGCCGTGGCAGGTAGCGCAACGACGATTCTGGACCTTGATCCGTTGGGGTATGCCGAACAGCACAATGGTGGGACCATGCGGTTTGGGCCCGATGGTAAGATGTACGTTGGCGTGGGTGAAAGCCGGGTGCCCGATAACGCCCAGAACCTTGACAAATACCTCGGTAAACTGCTGCGTATCAATCCGGATGGCACGGCTCCAGAAGACAACCCGTTTCCGGTTGGTTCGGCACAGCGCCGGCGTATCTGGGCCTATGGCCTCCGCAATCCGTTTTCGTTCTCGATTCAGCCGGTCACGGGCCGGATTTACGTGAACGATGTAGGCGAGGGCAGCTGGGAAGAAATTGACGATGCAACAACCGGTGGCCAGAACTTTGGCTGGCCGTTGGTTGAAGGCACAGGAACCGATTCCAGTTACACAAATCCCGTCTTTGCGTATGATCATACCAACGCCCGATGCGCCATAACGGGGGGCACGTTTTTCAATCCGGATCAGACTAGCTATCCAGTCAATTACATAGGCAAATACTTTTATCAGGATCTGTGTACCAGCATCATCCATTACCTGACCTTCAACGAAAACGGACAGGCGGTACCCGTGGTGTTTGGCCAGAATCTGCCCGGTCAGCCGGTGGGCTTACAGGTTGGCGTCGACGGAAACCTATATTTTCTAAGTCGTCACTTCAAAGCCTTGTACAAAATAGTCTACGCCAGCAACGCCCCCCCACACCTGACGGGACAGCCAGCCAGCCAGCGCGTACCCCTGGGGCAGTCGGCACGGTTTAGTGTAATGGCTATGGGGTCGACCCCGCTTGTTTTTACCTGGACGCATAATAACGATACTATCCCGAACGTGACGGGACCCGTATATACCATCCGGCAGGTAGCGGCTGCCGACTCAGGGTCGTATCGCGTATCGGTGCGCAATGCATTCGGGCAGGTTGTTAGCCAGCCCGCGTCGTTGTCGGTCGATGTACCCAATGCGCCACCTGTCGCTACTATCCTGACACCAGGCGCCAGTCTGATGTATTCAGCCGGCGATACAATTCGATTTACTGGCCGGGCCAGGGATAATGAGGACGGACTATTGCCCGACAGTGTTTATGTCTGGACGTTGTCGTTCCACCACCACACCCATTACCATGATAGTCCGCCGATCGCGGTAGGCAAAACCCAGGGCCAGTTTGTAGTGCCGCGGCTGGGTGAGACCGACGAGGATGTGTTTTACCGGCTTATGCTCACGGTCATGGACAAAGACGGAGGAATCGGCATGGACTCAATTGACATCCACCCCAGACTGGTGACACTTCGTTTCGAATCGAATCGGCCGGGGCTACGTGTGGCGCTGAATGGACCGTTGATGTCAACCCCCCACCAGCAAACCTATGTGGCCGGCATCCAGTTGACCCTGAGTGCCCCCGCATCGCAGACAGTCAACGGTATAACCTATACCTTCAAAGAATGGAATAATCCTCCCGACAGTTCGCAGACGTTCATTGTTCCCGATACCAGCACTACTTTTCGGGTAACTTATCAGATGCAGCCCTGTCTGGTACCAACAGCGACCAGGATGGGGGCAATCACGGATACGACGGCTGTACTTTCCTGGCTTGGGGAAGGGGCTACCACAGATACCCGATTTACATTGCGGTGGCGAGCGACGGCCGACACGACCTGGAAACGGGTCGAGAACCTACTGGTCACTAATGATGCTGGCCAGTATGCGCTGGGGGGCTTGCAGCGGGAAACGGACTACGAGTGGCAGGTCAAAGCTGATTGTGGTACCGATACCACCGCTATGTTCAGTGAACCCGTGCGTTTCAGAACCCGGGGTGTTTGTCAAACCGTGAAAGCGGGTTCCTGGAGCGACACGACGGTCTGGTCGTGCAGCCGGGTACCCACCGATCAGGATATCGTGTGGCTTCGGCATTCGCTAACCGTACCGCTAACGGTAACGACATTGGGGCAGAAGCTGATTTATGCCCTGCCTGTTCGATTAACGATGGAAAACGCAGGCAGGCCCGGTCTTGGACGACTGTCTCCCTGACCTCGTCTGTATACGCGTTCCGATAGATTCAAAAAACGCCCCCGGCTACACGCAGTGCGCAGCCGGGGGCGTTGGTCTGTTGGGTGAAGTCGCCACTACAGCAACTTATCCAGCGTAATAGGAAGGTCGTTGACCCGCTTGCCGGTGGCGTGGAAAACGGCATTGGCCACGGCGGCCGGCATGCCAACGATACCAATCTCGCCCAGTCCCTTCACGCCCAGTGGATTGACGATCGTGTCGTCTTCATCCACAAAAATGACGTCGAGGTCATGAATATCGGCGTTGACGGCCACGTGGTACTCGGCCAGCGAGTGGTTCATAAACCGGCCGTAGGTCGTGTCCATCTTTGTTTCTTCCTCGAGGGCCTTGCTGATTCCCCACACCATACCGCCCAGAATCTGGCTGCGGGCCGTTTTGGGGTTTAGAATCCGGCCAGCCGCTACGGCCGTTACCGCCCGCGTTACCCGCACATTGCCCAGATCTTCGTCGACTTCGACCTCTACGAATACGGCTGAGTGTGCACTCCGGGTGTATTTGCGCTGCTCCAGCGCGTTGGGCAGGGTGGTTGTCTTTTCAACAATGGCACGACCCCCGTTCTGGTTGACCAGTTCGATCAGTGCGATCGTGACCGTGGGGTCGCTGGTGAGGTGCATGTGCTTGTTGGCAAACGTAACATCCTCCCGCTTGGCTTTGCTAAAGGGCGATTTGGGCATCTTCTGCGCCATCTTCAGCAGCGTTTTGCCCAGGTCCTCGCAGACCCGCATTACGGCTGTGCCCACGGTAGCCGCCGTCCACGAACCACCCGAGATCAGCGAAAACGGCATGTCCGAGTCGCCCAGTCTGAAAATGACGTCTTCGACCGGGAAGCCAAGCGTATCGGCTGCAATCTGCGTCATGATCGTGTAGGTACCCGTGCCCATATCGGCCGTGGCTGAACTCACGCGCAACTTGCCGTTGACCGTCAGCACAGCCTCGGCGGTCGTAAACATCTGGTTAGCATCCCAGATACCGGTTGCCATACCCCAGCCCACCAGGTTATGCCCCCGACGGGTAGACCGGGGTTCAGGATTGCGTTTCCACCAGCCAAACCGCTCGGCTCCCTCGTGGAAACAGGCCCGCAACTCTTTGCTGGAGTAAGGCAGGTCTTCCGCTTCATTGCGCTCGGCGTAGTTCTGCAAGCGGAATGCAACCGGATCGACCTTCATAGTATAGGCCAGTTCGTCGATGGCACATTCGAGCGCCGATACACCCGTTACGCCACCCGGTGCCCGCATGTCGAGGGGGGTATATACGTCGAGGTCGACTACCTTGTAATCGAGCATCACGTTTTTAGCGGGGTAGAGCATGCCGGCCCAGTTTACCACGATTTCGGTGTAATCTTCAAAACGCGAGGTTTCACCAACGGCGTCGTGGTAAATGGCGTTGAGCGTGCCATCGGCAGTGCCGCCCAGCGCGATGTGCTGCACGGTGGCGGGGCGGTGCCCAAACGTGAACATTTGCTGGCGGGTCAGCACGACCCGTACCGAGCGTTTAAGCGCGCGGGCCGCCAGTACGGCCAGAAACAACTGATACTGGGGCCGTAGCCCCGATCCGAATCCGCCACCCATGTAGGGTGCGATAACCCGTACATCGTCGGACGACATGCCGAAGATCTGGGTTACGTACATCTTGGAGTTCGTAACGCCCTGCGTTTTGTCGTAGATTGTCAGCTTGCCATTGCGTTCGTAGGCAACGGTGGTAGCAAACATCTCCATCGGGTTGTGGTGCTCCGGCGCGTGAACATACGTGCCTTTCATTTTCACATCCGATGCCTTATAAACACCTTCGAAATCACCCCGTGGTTTGGGTGGTGGTGGTTTGAGCAGGGTGGCAAACCCGGTTTTGGGTTTGTGGGCTTTGTCGAGATTGGCTTCAAAATCCGTTACCGGCGTTTCTTCCTTATAGTCTGTCTGGACCAGCGATGCCGCATAGCGGGCCAGTTCAAACGATTCGGCTACGACCAGCGCGATTGGCTGGCCGCTGTATTTGATGCTGGCGTCGTAAAGCGGGCGGAAGGGCGACCCCGGCGGGGCATCCTGATCGTTATAGCTGATATCGAACCAGGCCACTTTGGGCCGGTTTTCGTGGGTCAGTACGGCCAGCACACCGGGCAGACTCAGCGCCTTGCTCGTGTCGATGCGGGTAATTTTCCCTTTGGCAATGGTGCTCGACACCACGTAGCCATACGTAAGGTCGGGCACACTGAACTCGGCGGCATACTTGGCTTCGCCGGTTACTTTGGCCTTACCGTCGACCCGGTTGAGGGGTTTTCCGATTGCGTTGCTCATGATGTCGGGGTTAGTCAATAGGTTCCTGTTTGGCGGCCATGCTCAGCGCACGGACGATGGCGCGTTTGGCCAGTTCAATTTTAAAGCCGTTGTGGGCATAGCCACGGGCACCTTCGAGCAGGGCGTCGGCAACCAGCCGGTAGTTGGCCTTGGTGGCGACTTTCCCCGTCAGCAGGGCTTCGGCTTCGGGCTTGCGCCAGGGCTTGTGGGCCACTCCGCCGAGGGCAATCCGCACGTCGGTTACGGTATCGCCGTCGAGCTTGAGCCCCACCGCTACCGATACGAGTGCAAAGGCATACGAGGCCCGGTCGCGTACTTTCAGGTACGTATGGTTGTCGGCAAAGCCATCGGCCGGCAGGTCGATAGCCGTTACCAGTTCGCCGGGCTGTACCGTGTTGTCGAACTGGGGCTCATCGCCGGGCAGGCGGTGAAAATCGGCAATTGGGATGGTGCGCTCGCCGTTGGGGCCGCTTACCCGAATCGTGGCGTCGAGAGCCGCCAGGGCTACGCACATATCCGACGGGTGGGTGGCAATGCATGAGTGGCTCGTTCCCAGAATAGCGTGGATGCGGTTGTAACCGTTGAGGGCTCCGCAGCCTGAGCCCGGCTCCCGCTTGTTGCAGGGGGTAGCCAGGTCATAAAAGTAATAGCAGCGGGTGCGCTGAAACAGGTTGCCGCCATTGGTGGCCATGTTGCGCAACTGGGGCGAAGCACCGGCCAGAATGGCCTGCGAGAGCAGGGGGTAGCGCGTTTCAACGTCGTGATGGTAGGCCGTGTCGGCGTTGGTGACCAGGGCGCCGAGCCGCAGACCACCCTCATCGGTGGGGGTGATGGTGCTCAGCGGCAGCTGATTGATATCGATCAGCCGGTCGGGCCGCTCCACGTTTTCCTTCATCAGGTCGAGGAGGTTGGTGCCGCCGGCAATAAACCGGGCGTGGGCGTGCTGACTGCGATCGTCGATCGCCAGCGCCACCTCGTCGGGGCGGGTGTATGAGAAGCTGTTCATGGGTTAGGCGTTGTCGGTTTTGTGCATGACCTCGCTGATGGCGTCGACTATATTGGTGTAGGCACCACAGCGGCAGATGTTGCCACTCATCAGCTCCCGGATGTCGTCGTCGGTTTTGGCGCGACCTTCGCTAAGCATACCTACAGCCGAACAAATCTGCCCGGGTGTACAGTAGCCACACTGGTAGGCATCGTGGTCGATAAAGGCCTGTTGCAGCGGGTGCAGGTCGGCACCGGCGGTCTGGTTGGCCAGCCCCTCGATGGTGACGATACTGGAACCGTCTTTCATAACGGCCAGCGTCAGGCAGGAGTTGATGCGTTTGCCATCGACGAGTACGGTACAGGCTCCGCACTGACCATGATCACAGCCCTTTTTCGTGCCGGTCAGGTGCATGTGTTCGCGGAGGGCATCGAGCAAGCTGGTCCAGGGAGCCAGCGAGAGGGTTTTTTCGACCCCGTTGACCGTTAGCCTGACGGGTTGCGCCGTAGGGACCGAGGGGGTCTGTTCGGTTGGCGGATTTACCAGAGTTTCCATAGAGAAAAAAAGAGATGAGCGTACTGTCCATAGAGTGAACCACCGGCAGTCCGTTTTGTCTATCCAGCGGCCAACTTGCTTATTTAATGGCGATTTAATCAGCCTGAAGAGCGGGCGTTGCCGCGCGGGTGAAGCGCAAGCAATCAGCTGATTAGCGACGTGTCCAGCCCGAATGGCGAATCAGAAATAACTTCGGTCTGGCGAGATAGACTTATTTTTAGACGCGATTAAACTATTGTCCGGTCTGGATACCTAATTTACGGTCTGAAACCTGGCTGGTAGCCGGGTGTCGAACCACCCGGATTCATTTAGTCGCATAAACCCCCTTCGCCCCATGGCATTTTCCCCCAAACTGTCCCGGCATGATTTTTTGAAGGCCGGCGCGCTGGCTACGGCGGCCGCCTTGCTGCCCCGCACCAATCTGCTGGCCAAACCCGCTACCCAGTCGCTGGGCGTTCAACTGTACACCCTGCGTAATGAACTGCCCAAAGACCTGGAGGGTACCCTGCGGCAGGTGGCTAAAATCGGGTACAAGGAAGTTGAACTCTTCTCCTATGCCGATGGCAAGTTTTTTGGCAAAACGCCCACCGAGTTCAAGGCACTACTCAAGAGCCTGGGGCTGAGCGCCCCCAGTGGTCACTATACCACCGGCAACGTGATGAAGGGTAAAGGAACCCTGACCGACGACTGGAAACGGGCCGTCGACGATGCCGCTACCGTAGGACAGAAATACATGGTCTGTGCTTACCTGTTCCCGCCCGAACGTACCAAACTCGACGATTACAAGAAGTTTGCCGAGCTGTTCAACAAGTCGGCCGAAGTGTGTAAAGCGGCTGGTATTCAGTTTGCCTACCACAACCACGACTTCGAATTTCAGCCACTCGAGGGGCAGGTGCCATATGATCTGCTGCTGAGCCAGACCGATCCGAAGCTGGTGAAAATGGAGCTCGATCTGTACTGGGCAACGTTTGCCGGACAAGACCCCGTGGCGCTGTTCAAGAAACATCCCGGCCGCTTCCCGCTGTGGCACGTGAAAGACATGGAGAAAACGCAGGAGCGCGCTTTTGCCGAAGTGGGCACGGGCTCGATTAATTTCCAGCGCATCTTCGACGCCCAGAAAACCGCCGGCCTGAAGCATTACTTCGTGGAGCAGGACGTCTGCAAGCGTCCTCCTCTGGAGTCGATCGCCATCAGCTACCGCAACCTCGAGAAAGTACGGGTGTAAAAGACCCGGCCGCACAAACACAAACCGGGTCCGGTCGAAACAGCATTGTTTCGACCGGACCCGGTTTTTTCGTTGGATAAAGAGTAAGACGTTTAATGGGCTTTCTCGTCGCCCAGTATCATTTTGGCCAGTGTCCACCAGCAAATCATCAGGTCGAGTTTCATCGACCGTTTCTGGATGTAAAATAGGTCGAGCCGCAGGCGGTGCTGCATTTGAATAAGCTCGGCCGTTTCGCCCCGGCAGCCGCGGGCCTGCGCCAGACCGGTAATGCCGGGCCGAACGGCATACCGGTTGGGGTAGTTGGCCATGGTGTGCCAGTGCTCGGCATCGAGCCGAAGCGGGTGCGGGCGCGGCCCGACCAGGCTCATCTGGCCGGTCAGTACGTTGATCAGCTGCGGTAGTTCGTCGAGGTTCGATTTGCGCAGAAAGGCACCCAGCTTGGTTATGCGGGGGTCGTTACGCTGGGCCTGTCTGAACTCACCGTTGGGGTCGAAGGTCATAGTCCGAAACTTCAGGCACCGGAAAGGCACCCCGTTGCGCCCCATCCGGAGCTGAATAAACAGCGCCGGTCCCGGCGAGGTAAGGCGGACCAGTATACCGATAAGCGGCAGTAGCCACGACAGTATGAAAATCAGCAGCAGCAACGCGATGAGCACATCAAAAAAACGCTTACCGAAAACCGCCCGGCTGGCCGGCGTTACAGTTGTGGTGGGTTGCGTCGATGCAGATCCGCTGAAGGTGGGAAGAGACATATCGAGCATAGGAGGGAGCGGTAAAGTGGAAGCAGCGTATGGATAAGTAGACAGTTAGGTGCGCAGTCGGCGTATGGTTCGTTTTTCGGGTTTACTGGTGGTTTCGTAGTACCCGCCATAGGCGTAGCCGTACTGGAAAGATTCGCTGTGGCCAACGCCGTTCAGGATCAGATTCAGCCGGTTGAACCGGTTATCGCGGTAAAGTCCGTCGATCATTGTCAGGTAAGCTTTGGGCGTATGATCGTGGCGAACCATAAAGAGCGTGGCGTCGGCATGGGGCGCAATGAGCTGGGCATCGGTAACCAGCCCGATCGGGGGCGAGTCGACAATGACGTAATCGAAGCGGGTGCGCAGTTCGGCAAAGAGCTGGCCCAGCTGCGGGCTGCTGAGTAGTTCGGCCGGGTTGGGCGGTATGGGCCCGCTGGTGATGATGTGATAGTTCGGCAAACCCGGCACGTCCTGCAACACCGCATCGAGCGGGGCTTCCTGAATCAAATAGTTGCTCAGGCCAACGGTATTAGCCATGTTCATGACCTGGTGCAGTCGGGGCTTGCGCAGGTCCATCTCCAGAATAACGGTTGGCCGATCGACCAGGGCCAGGCTGGCCCCCAGGTTGAGCGACAGAAAGGATTTGCCCTCACCCCCGATGCTCGATGTGAAGAGAATGATCTGGCTGTCGGTTGGGTTGGTTCGCAGAAACTGCAGGTTGGTACGCAGCGTCCGGATTTGTTCGGCAATGGCCGAGCGCCGACCCGATACCATCACCAGCGGATCGTTGGTGCGGCTGGCGGCAATCTCGCCCAGAATCGGTACCTGCGAAGCCGACTCGATATCGGTCCGCTGGCTGACACGGTCGTTGAGAGCATCGCGACCAGCCATCACCCCAACAGGCAGCAGCAGGCCGGCCAGCCCGAAGAGCAGAAAAATAGTGGTGCCCACAGGCTTGACGGGCGTGCGACCCGTGCGGGCTGGGTCAACAACGCGGCTGTCGGCTACGGTAGCGGCAAACGACAGCGCCGTTTCTTCGCGTTTGCCCAGCAGGTACGTATACAGCTTGCTTTTAACCGACTGCTGCCGGGTGATGTCGACGAGTCCCCGTTCTTTACGGGGCACGGCGCTGATCCGTTTTTCGAGCAGCTGGTTGGTCCGGGACAGTTGCTGGCGGGAATGCGTCAGCTGCTGCCGCAGGCCAGCTACGTGATCGGTAAGACTGGTTCGTGCTGCCGCGATCTGACTCTCCAGCGCCAGCAGCATGGGGTTCTGCGGCCCTGTCGTGCGGCTCAGTTGCTCGTGCGCCTGTTCGAGTTTGCCCAGCTGCCCCACCAGCATCACCAGTGTGGGGTCGTTGAGGCCAAAGGTAGCCGGCGCCAGGCCCGGCTCGTTGCCCTGCCGACGGGCATACTGGTCAATGGCATCGACAGTGCCCAGCTGCATGGCCGTCTGGTTCAGCTGTTCATCGTTCTGCTGGATGGTTTTCAGAAAGAGCTGCGATTGCTGGCCAAGGTCTACTACCTGCTCGGCGGCTTTATACGTGGCGACGTCTTTTTCAACAACGGCCAGCTCATCAGCAATGAGTTTAAGGCGATCGTCGATAAACGACAGGGTGCTGGCGGCCAGCCGGTTTTTGTCGGCAATGGCGGTCCGGTTGTACTCGTCGATCAGGGTGCTTAGAATAGCCCGGGCCTTACGGGGAACCGGATCGAGGAGGGCCAGTTGCAGCACGGTCGATGCCTTGCTGGTGGGTGTCACGGTCAGGTTTTTGAGAAACCCCTCAGTGACCTCCGCAGGTTTGCCAATGGCCACGATCAGCGGGCCGTCGCTGGTGCGGAAGGGCTGGCGTACCAGCACCCGCAACTGGCCCTGCGGCAGGCGGATCGATGTATTGGTGGGGTAAGTACGCTCGTTGATGGTTACCTGGGCCGGGTTCACCAGCTGCATGGTCAGCGGGGTCTCGTAGAGCGCAGGGGTTGCTTTTTCGACAACCACCCGCAGGGGCGACAGGTCATAGCAGTCCTGGTTGCGGGTTGTGCCGGGGACCAGGTAGCGCACCGCCAGCCCCAGCCGGTCAACAACGCTGGCCATCAGCGCATACGACTGCAGAATCTCGACTTCATTCTCAATAACTTTTTTCGGCGCCAGAATATCCATCTCTTTCAGGATACTGGTTTCGCTGAGCCCCTTCTTGTCGTCTTTGATGAGCAGACTGGCCTGTGTCTGGTACACGGGTGTCTGAAACTGCAGATACCCGTAGGCAGCGGCAGCGGCACCCAGGGCCGACGCTACGAACCACTTCCACTGCCGGGCATACCGCATCAGCCGTACCCGGATGTCGGGGTGGGGGGCCGCTTCGTAGAGCGGGTAGGGAGCAGATGCGGGTTGGCTGGCCATGTGTTTCTGTTCGGGTAAGGTTTATGCACCGCCCTATGCGCGGGCAATAACCGGGGCTGTAACCGACAGCCTGCCTTGCAAAATCGGTGCCAGCGAACCATTCTGCTGTGCCAGTTCGGCTGTGCGCCGACCGTGTGGGCGAAGCGAAAACGCACTGATAATCAGCTTGAGATTCGCGCGTGCAGGGTACGAATGGGTAAGATGACCAGCGTTGGAGACAAGGCCCGCCCGGGGGGCGATGCGTAGCGAGGCAGCATGTGATGGGCGCATAAGGCAGGCAACAGCCAGCTGGCTGAACAGATAGTGGAATAGGTTGATTATCTACTAGTTAGATTGATTGTTGAGGCCGTCGGCAGCGAGCAGGTCGGATCATATGAGTAGTTTTTGCACCGGATACAGGCTTACAGAGAGGCTTAATATTGACTCAAATATAGTAAATAAGGTGTTTTCTTTATTTGATTATTGTTAACAAATGGACTGATTTTTCCCAAACTAGTTGTTTTTTCAGCGGACGGTCGACCTAAAAAGGACGAACTCCATCCGTTCAGACAAAAAATGAAAACGTACTGGTAACGGCCCGGCCGATAAGTATATTCAGCAGGTAGGCGTCTAATCCGTAGAACGTTTCGTCTACGAAAAATAAAAAAGGCCGGGGGCCAACCGGCCTGTCAAACAAGAATGTTTACATTTGTAATGTTACCTAAGTTGGTTAAATAGTAATAATAGATTTTTGAAAACAGCCCATGAGCCACCTTGTCAGGGTATGCTATCTCTTCCTGTTCGTACTGTCAACCTGGTCGATCGGGCGGGCTGCGCCGGTCTACCCCGACAGTAGCCGGCGCGCGCAATCGGTGAGTCTACACCTGGGCACCACGGGGCCTCGCCTGTTCTACAACCACGCGTTGCTACCCGCCCACCGACTGAGCGTCCGGGCCGGGGTTCAATATATAGCCTATCGGCAGCCGTTTCAGGTAGCCGTTTCGAAAGAATCGAACCTGACGCTCTCGCCCGATTTCATGATTGGGGTGGTGCAGGCTGGATTGGTCTGGCGTCCGTTCAAACGCGGCTCGTTTTTTGTAACGGGTGGGGCAGGATACACCTGGCATCCCAACCTCAACGTAGTCATGACGACCGATAACAAGCTGGATCTCGATGGCATCGAACTAACGCCCGAAGACGTCGGAACGGTGAATCTGGGGCTGCGCTGGCACTCGGTGGTAGGCTATGCCGGCCTGGGCTTCGGCCGGACCATACCCCGCCGGCGGGTGGGTGTCGGGGTCGAGCTGGGTGTGTTCTATCTGGGACGCCCGCGCGTTAGCCTGGACTACAGTGGTTTTCTGGAGACGACAACCATCGATGAACAGATTCCCCGTGTCGAGCAAAACCTGGCCGGCTATCGATACCTGCCTTCCCTGAACGTCACGGTCACTTACCGACTCAACCGACCTTAACTGTTTTCTGTCATGCGCATGTTGCGGCTGCTTAGTCTGTTTGTTGTGATGCTGGCACTGATTGATGCCTGCCAGAACCCGCTCGAAGGCGTAAAACTGCGCACCAAAGATCCAATCAATACGGGCGTGATCGAGGTGCGGTTATATGATCCGGCGGGTAACCCGCTGCCCAAAACAAGTCAGGTACAGCTGGTTGGGCCCGATGCCGACAAGCTCGTGACCACCCTCAATACCAACCGATACAAAGTCAATGCCGACGGTGTACTGTTGCTGGCAGCCATGCCGGGTGTGGTGGCTACTGCGCAAAAGCCCCTGCGCTTTACGGTGGTTGTGGAGGCCGATGGCTACCTGACGGTGGTGCAGCCTTTTACGATTACCAACGATAGTCGGGTAACCCGGGTGGTGCGCTGGATCAATCTGGAGAAGCCGCCCCGTACGCTGGCGGCCGGCCGTATAAAAGGGCGCGCCGGTGCCGATGGGGCTATCTCGGGCCCAATGGCCCTGCTCACACCCTCGCCCGCCGGCTCCGAAGACAAAGCGTCGGTAATTCTGGAGCCGGGTACGCAACTGACCGACCGCGATGGGGCTCCCGTAGACGGCGATCTGACGCTGACGGCCCTCTACACCAATGCCCGCGATGGGGCGCTGACCAGTCAGGTGCCGGGCGGGGGGATACTTTGGAATGTGGGGGCGTTGACTACGGGCACGTCGCTGGGTACGATGCGGGTAACCTCGCTGGCCGGCTCCATCACGCTCGAAGCCTTTGCCCGGGAGTACCGGCTGGCCCACGCCAGTTCGCAGCCTATCAAATGGCGCATGGATTTGAATCCGAATACGATCAACGGTAAAACAGGGCGGCCCATTCAGGCTGGCGACCGAATTCCGCTCTACAGCTACGATGCCATTACCAACCGCTGGCAGGAAGAAACGCCCGGGCAGGTGGTTCGAACCGTGACAGGTGGGCTCGAGTATCAGGCTACGGCCACCCGGCTGGTGGCTTACGTGGCTACCTGGACCGATGCCGTCTGCGATGCGGGGCCGGTGTTCAGTGTGAGCAGCAAACTGGCCAATGTCGATGTTAATTACCTCTGTAAACTGGTCAATGTGAGCACGGGGCAGGTGATTAGCAGCTTCTACGCCAACATTAACAACAACGCCCTGATCCGTATCTATAACCAGCCCTCGGGCCTGCGGCTGAAGCTTCAGGTATTCGATGAAACCGATGCCTGGGGGAAAGGGGCCAAGGGCGGCCTGATGGCCGAATCGGGCGTAGCGGAAAGTTGCAACCAGACGCCGGTGGGTATTTCGCTGGCTGCCCTGCCGGTGCCGCCGGTCATGAATCTGGAGTTCTCGTTCTCGTGCCCCGGCGGTACGCAGCTCGATGAGTCGTTACTGCCTTCGCTCATCAAAACGCAGTACAGCGAGGTGGGTAAAGAAAACTGGCGCGATCTGTTTTCGGCCACGCGCACCGAGCGTAAAGTGGCTTCCTACAAAATTCAGGTAGGCCGGCGCTACGACTTCCGGGCCAGCACCGATGGGGGCGCCACCTGGCCCCTGCGGGAAAATAATTACCTGGTCGACAAGCCCGAGTGGAGCCTGAAAATCCGGTCGGAGGCCTACTGTAAGTAGCGAAGGGGCATTTTCAGGAAACGGGGCGTACCTTGCAGGTCTGAATCCATGCGTATGTACCTACACCTGCACCCGGTCGATCTGCGCCTTACCACCACCTTTACCATTGCCCACGACAGCCGCGATGTGCAGCCCACGCTGCTGGTTGCCCTGAGCGATGGGCCCGATGGACCCACGGGGCTGGGCGAAGCCACCGCGACCCGCTATTATGGCGTAACCATCGAGCGTATGGTGGCCGTGCTGGAGTCGATTCGGCCGCTGATCGAAGCCCACGAACTGACCGATCCGGCCGGGTTCCATGCCCTGTTGCAACCCTATCTGGCTGCGCATCCGTTTGCGGCCTGTGCCCTCGATCAGGCAGCCTGGGACCTGTGGGCCAAACGGCAGGGTACTCCGCTTTACCAGCTCTGGCACCTCGACCCGGCCCGCGCCCCGCTCACCAATTATACCATCGGCCTCGACACGCCCGCCCGCATGGTCGAGAAGATGACCGCGTTTCCGTGGCCGCTCTACAAGATCAAGCTGGGCCGGCCCGATACCGATCTGGCGACGGTGGCTGCTCTGCGCGCCCATACCGACGCCCGCTTCCGGGTCGACGCCAACGGGGGCTGGACGGCTGAGCATACGCTGACGCTGCTGCCGGAACTGGCCCGGCTGGGTGTCGAGTTTATCGAACAGCCGCTGCCGGCCTCGGATATAGCCGGTGCCCGGCGCGTGTTCGAGCAAAGCAAGCTGCCCATCATTGCCGACGAAAGCTGCATCGTGGAAGCCGATGTGGAGCGCTGCGCAGGCCTGTTCCACGGTGTCAACATCAAGCTGACCAAATGTGGCGGGCTGACCCCCGCCCGGCGTATGATCGACCGGGCCCGCGCCCTGGGCCTGCAGGTCATGGTGGGCTGCATGACCGAGTCGAGCGTGGGTATTTCGGCCATCGCCCAACTGCTGCCCCTGCTCGACTACGCCGATCTGGACGGTGCGCTGCTCATTGCCAACGACCCTGCCACGGGCGTAACGTTCCGGGAGGGGCGGGTTCAGTACGCTGCCGAACCCGGCACCGGCGCCCGGTTGCGCACCCCATAATTGATTGACCCGCCGGTCGACCGCTCCGTTTTACGCTGCTTATGCCTACTCCGTTCACCATCGATCAACTGCCCGACCGGGTCATTACGCAGGCCGGCCAGTCGTATCTTTTTTTCAGTGGTACCGCCTATCTGGGCTTACCGCAGCTGCCCGCTTTTCGGGCACTGGTGGCCGAGGCCATGCAGACTTACGGCACTTCGTACGGTAGTTCGCGCAACGGAAACCTGCGGCTGGGGCTGTATGAGCGGGTCGAAGCGCAGCTGACCACCGCCGTGGGGCCAGCCGCCAACCGCCCCGCTGCCGCCCTTACCCTGTCGTCGGGCATGCTGGCCGGGCAACTGGTGGTGCAGTGGTTGCGACAGCCCCACACCCGGTTTCTGTATGCCCCCGGCACCCATCCCGCACTCTGGGCCGATGCACGCCCTGAACTACCAGCCGGTACGCATGCCGAGTGGGCTGCGCAGCTGGGTGCTCAGGTACGAGCACTGCCGGCCGGGCAGCCCGTGGTGATTCTGACCAACTCGATCGACGCCCTGCAATCGGTGCCCTACACGTTCTACTGGTTGTCGACACTGCCGCTCGACCGGCCCGTCACGGTGGTTGTCGATGATTCGCACGGGCTGGGGGTGCTCAACGACGGGCGGGGTATCTGGGCACAGCTGCCGCAGCGGCCCGGTCTGCGTCTGATACTGACCGGGTCGCTGGCCAAGGGCATGGGCCTGCCCGGCGGGGTAGTTTTTGGCGATGCCGACACGCTGGCGCAACTGCGGCAAACGGCGTTCTTTGGGGCCTGCTCGCCTATACCGCCGGCCTATCTGGCTGCCTATGAACAGGCCGGCCCGCTGTACCGGGCGGCCTACGACCGGCTGCTCGCCAATGTTGGTCTGGCCGAAAAGCTGCTACTGCCCACCGGGCTGTTCAGGCAGGCACCCGGCTACCCCGTCTTCAGCACCGACGATGCCGGTCTGTATCCGTACCTGCTCGACCGGGGCATTTTTATGTACTCGTTTGCCTACCCCGGCCCCGCTGATCCACCCAACAACCGAATTGTCATCAGCGCTTTTCACACCCCCGACGATATCGCAACCCTCGCCGATGCACTCTATGCCTACGCTGACTAAGGGCCGCCGGGCGCTGCTGCCCGCGCTATTGCTGCTTCTGCTGGGGCAGGCATTGGCCCAGCCCCGCACCGATAGTCTGCTCAGCCGGTTGCTGCAGCAGCATGCCGCACAGTTGGGGCCGGTGTGGCGCGACCCCGCTCGCTATGATGTGCAGATTCTGTACACACAAATTGACCGCGATGCCCGCAACCGGCCGTCGTTCCGCTCGTACGGGTACCGACTCGACAGGAACCGTTATTTCTATCCGGCCAGTACCGTTAAACTGCCCGCCGTGTTGCTGGCGCTGGAAAAACTAAACGAACTGGGTATCGATCCGGCGTCGACGATGCTCACCGACTCGGCCCACGCCGGCCAGACCCGGCAATACACGGATCCGACTTCGGCCAGTGGCCTGCCGTCGGTTGCGCACTATGCCCGCAAAATTCTGCTGGTGAGCGATAACGACGCTTACAACCGGCTGTTCGAATGGGTGGGGCAGTGCGGTATGAATGAGCGCCTGTACCGCAAAGGCTATCGCGATCTGCGCATCGTACACCGGCTGTCGGTGCCGGTCAGTACTGAACAGAATCGCTACACCAATCCCATTCGCCTGCTCGATTCGGCTGGCCGGCTTCGCTACACCCAGCCGGCACAGGTGTGTGCCGACCCGCCCCGGGCCGGAGCGCCCATCCTGCGCGGAAGCGGCTACATGACCCGGGCCCGTACGGGCGATTCGCTGGTGCGCCAGCCGTTTGCGTTCACCGACAAAAACAGCTTTCCGCTTCAGGAGCAGCAGGCCATGCTGCGGGCCGTGCTGTTTCCGGAGTCGGTGGTGCCGGCGCAGCGCTTCAACCTGACCCCCGCCAATTACCGCTTTCTGTATAAGTACCTCTCGCAGCTACCCCGCGAAACCACGTATCCGCATTACGACTCGACCTATTACGACAGCTACTGCAAATTTTTGCTGACGGGCGACCGTAAAACGCCCTTTCCGCCGTCGGTCCGCCTATTCAACAAGGTGGGCGATGCCTACGGCTACCTGATCGACAACGCGTACATCGTGGATTTCGAGAAAGGCATCGAGTTCATGCTGTCGGCGGTGGTCTACGTAAATGACGACGGTATTTTCAACGACGATCACTACGAATACGACACCGTTGGCCTCCCGTTTATGGGCAACCTGGGCCGCATACTCTACGATTACGAAGCCGCACGGCCCCGCCGGCACCGGCCCGACCTGAGCCGCTTTCGGGTGAGCTACGATAAACCCTGATCGGTTACCGGATTATAAGGGCAGCAACGGAACGGAATTTGCAGGACAGGTCAGAAAAAGACGTTGCCATGATGATCAAACGAATGATTCCGGTTGTGCTGATGGGTTTGCTGGTGGGCTGTACCGGCGGGGGCGACCCCGAACCTGCCATTTCGGGCGTTTACACGATCACGCAGTACGTAACTCCCAGTGTGGGCAGTGCCACCTCCATCACCTACAATTTTCCCTATACTAACCCGCAAAACAACCAGGTATACACGGGCGTGGTCAGCGTAGGGTCGCGGCCGGGTGGCAAACTGATGATGGCCTACGGGTTTGGCATACAGGGCTATCTACCCCGTACCGATTCGCTGCTGCTGAGCGTACGGTCGGCCGGCGGGCAGCGCTACGATATGTACGATGGAGCCAACAAAGTAGGTACACTCGACAACACCACGCTGTCATACGACAGCCAGACGCTGATCAACAGCCAGCTCTACGACGTGCGTATCCGGGCGAAAAAGTAAGTGATTTTCAGGCGGGTCTGACACGGAATGCGCCTTGTGAGCGTATAGGTAGTAAACGACTCAGCTTCATGAAAAAAACATACCTGATGCTCCCGGTACTGATGGTTGCCCTGGCGGCCTGTTCGAAAAGCAACGATGTGGCTCCCGACGCCGGTACCCGCGTGGCCGGCGACTATCCAATGACATTTATCCGGCTCGATTCGGCGGGGGTGTTACTCGACTCACTTACCCTGCCCTATAAAGTCGGTGGCCAGACCGTGGTATCGGGGCTGATTCGGGCCACCCGCATCAGCGAACAGGTCGATAGCCTCACCGTTACGCTGAGCCAGGCCGGCTCGACCGACGATGTATTGCCACTGGGCCGGGTCGATGTTACGGCCAATGGCACCGGCTATGACTTCTACGTGCAGACCCTGAAAGTAGGCAGCAGCGACGGCACAACGATCAGCATCGACACCGACCCGACGCAGCAGAGTTTGTACCGCTATTACTTCAAGGGGAAAAAATAGCGGCCCCGCCCATACAGAAAAGGGGGCGCCCGGATCCGATCCGGTCGCCCCCTTTTCTGTAGCGTGATTTACTTTAGCCCCGACAGGAAGGCGAGGCTACCGGGCATCTGTTCCATCGCCCGCGATGATTCGTCTTCGATAAAAAAATGCCGGACCCCCGATTTTCGGGCCTGCTTCATAATGGCGGCAATACCCACGTCGCCCTGTCCCAGCGTCACGTTCGACTCGACATCGGCGTGGCCCGTATTGCTGTCGGGCGTACCCGGTTTACGGTCTTTGAGGTGCATCAGCAAAAAACGTTTGGGGTACTTCTGCAACAGCGCCACCGGATCGTAGCCCGGCGATTTCACCCAGTACACATCCATCTCGAAATTGACGAATTTGGGGTCGAGGTTCTCGGCCATGTAGTCGAAAAACGTGCCGTCCTTAAACGTCTGAAACTCGTAGCCGTGGGTGTGGTAGCAAAGCATCAGCCCGTTGTCGGCCAGCAGACTGCCGGCGGTGTTGAACACGTCGATGGCTTTGTCGGCATCGAACTGGGAGAACGTGTCGAGCGGATGCGGGATCCAGGCGCACATCACGTATTTGGCGCCCAGCGCTTTGGCTTCGGCCACTATTTTGGGGATGTTGTTGGTGAGGTCGTCAAAACTGGCCCCTGTGCTGATGGCTTTGATACCGCGCTGGTCGAGCAGTTTGCGAAAGTCGGTCAGCGACAGGCCGTAGGTACCCGCAATTTCGGCTTCCCGAAAGCCCAGCGCCTTTACTTTGTCCAGCGTGCCGGGCACGTCTTTGGCAAACTCACTACGGAAACTGTAGAGTTGCAGGCCCACCGGGGCGGGCTTCTGAGCCTGTAGCCGGCCCGCCAGCAGCAGGCCGGCCAGCAGAAGAGAAACGATACGGGTCATGGTAAGGCGGGGTTTAGGAGGAAGGGGCCGCAACCAGTCGGCGACGGTCGGTTACCCGACAAACCACCAACCGGCCGCGCCCTACTTACTGATGCGTCTGGGTCGTGAACGTGCTTTCAAAAATCTTGTCGGCATTGCCGGCTTCGAAGCCATCGCGCCGGTGCGCCCGCCCGATCTGACTGGCCGGCAGGTGCGCAAATTCGGGCAGCACGCGCCGTTCGGCAAACTCGACGTATGAGCCCGCAATCCGGAACACATCGTCGGGGCCGCCGGCAGCACCCGCAAACGGCGCGTCGACCAGCTGCGCCACCGTTGAGGCCTGCCGGAGCCCCCCGTCGGGGCTTACCTTGATAATCCCACCCGCCCCGTTGAGCCGGAAGCCGCGCGCCTGCAGAAACGCCACGAAGCTGTCGATGGTGTTGTAGCCGGGCTTCAGGTTGTGGACGCTGATGGTAAAGTGGTTGAGGTAGTAGCGGTTGTAAATCACCCAGGCGGCATATTCACTTTCGGCCAGTAGCGTCTGGTAGTCGGCGAGGGTGGGCAGGGGCCATAGCGGCTGGTGCAGAAACCGGTCGACGGCGTCGGCATCGTCGAGGTCGAGGCTGTCGACCGGGTCGCTCGTAACCGTATCGGTATACCGGTGAATGATGCGCTGTGCCGATTCCGACAACTCGTGTACGCGCAGCTCACTGGCAAAAATGCGGGGCAGGTTACGGCCGTCGGCGGGGGGCGCATACCAGTAGGCCGACAGTTTCTTTTCGGCGAAGTTGTACGGGTCGCGTCGCTGGTAGCCGTAGTGCAGAAAAATTTTCTCGAACGAAGCCAGTCCCAGATTGGGTACACCCAGCGTTCGGAACGCGATATGGTCGTTTTCAATGGCATCGGCCGAGTCGACGATGCCCGCGTCGAGCATGGCCTGCACGATACCCTGCACGTCGGGCACCCGGTCGCGGTAGCGCTGCATGAGGCCGTCCAGCACCTGGTCGAGCGTAGTTGGTGATGAAGTAAGCATGGTTCTGTCGGTTTAGTCGGGAACGGCCGGACTAGCCCAGGCGGGCAGGGGCCGACCCACCCCCCAAAATACCAACTAACGGCGACAAACCGAAACCCCGCCACCGGCTGCGGGCCAGCAGCACCTCCTTACCCGTTTCGCTGTGTTCGATGCGGTGCAGCTGTTCGCCCTCGGAAACCACGGCCGACTGAGCCCGGAGCCTGTCGTTGAGGTGGCATTCGGCCCGATACACCAGATCCAGTTCGGCTATCTCGCGGGTGTGCAGCCACTGGTGGTCGATGCTTTCGAGCAGCCACTGCACATAGGCGACGTTGTTGACGTGGTGGTTCATGTCGATGCTCAGCCAGCCTACCTCTACCAGCTTTTCGGTGGCCCGCACAAACGCCTGATTCAGGAAGTCGGGTTTGGCGGGCAGATGGGGCTGGGGTGTAATGCCCTGCGGCACCACCAGCGACCGGATAAAGGCGGGCATGGGCACCATGGTACGGGTATCGGTAGCGAACACCAGCCAGGTGCTGGTAGCTTCGGCCAGCAGCGTGCCATCGTCGGCCAGTACCTGAAAGTCGCGGTAGATAAAATACTTTTCGACGGCCGTGGGGTAGGTAACCACCCGGATGGTCTGCCCGTAGGTGGGGTACTGGTGCATACGCAGCCGGAAGCGCATGAGCATCCAGCCAACCTGCCGGGTGGCCAGATCGGCAATGCCGATGCCGTAGGCCAGCGCGTTGCGGTTGGCCGCTTCCTGCATGAAATTCATCAGGGCCGGAACGCTGAGCCGACCGTAGGCATCGCAGTCGTAGCCGTTGATGGTAATGGTGTCCGTCTGGATATGGGTCATACGGCAAAGGTAGCGAGTAAACAAAAACGCCCCCGATACAGCGGGTGTATCGGGGGCGGTGCAGAACCAGCCGGCGGGCGGCTGGCTATACGGGCGATTACTTCGTACCGTAACGCTTGCGGAACTTGTCCACGCGGCCAGCGGTGTCGAGCAGCACGTTCTTACCCGTGTAGAACGGGTGCGACTGCGAGCTAACCTCGATTTTCACCAGGGGGTAGGTCTGGCCTTCGAATTCGATGGTGTCTTTGGTTTGAACGGTCGAGCGCGTCAGAAATTTGTAGTCGCTCGACAGATCGTGGAATACCACATCGCGGTAATCCGGGTGAATGCCCTTTTTCATGGTCTACTAGTCAGTTTCTTGTCATCTTCTCGGTTTCCGACCGAAAAGGAGTGCAAAGATAGGGGCTTTGCGCGGGAAAGCCAACGCCTTTTTTTACTTCTTTCTCAGGCAACTAGGCGAGTTGCCAGGCCCGCGCCGTTGCCTAACAATTCGGTAAAATGAGCTTGTTACCCATCCCGTTTTTTGATTAATTTTAGGGCTGTCGATAGCCGTGCTGCTTAGCGCTCGACAACCGGCCAGATCGAAGGGGCCGGGTCTTTTATCGATAAAATCAATCATTTTTTTTATTCCAATCCGGCTTCTGCGGCAGGACCTTGTTAAGTCGCTAAGACTGACGACGTAACAATTTATTAACCTGCCCGTCAGACTTGCATCTTTCTCAGAATCGACGGCCGGGCCGAACTATCGGCCTTGGTTTTTCGTCCAAATCAGGAGAACTTTAACAACGCATTCCGGCTGGCCCGCGTAGCGGCAGGCTCGTTCGCAGGCCCGTGCGTTTTCGACTTCGCAGACTTGTTTATTCATTCATATATAACGCTTTAACCCCAATCGCCCATGTTTGTAGTCAAACGCGATGGCCGCCGGGAATCGGTCAAATTCGATAAGATCACGGCCCGGATCGAAAAATTGTGCTACGGCCTCGACCCGGCCTACGTACAGCCTGTTGAAGTGGCCGTGAAGGTTGTCAGTGGCCTGTACGATGGCGTAAAAACAACCGAACTCGACAATCTGGCTGCCGAAACGGCGGCTTCGATGACCACCAAACATCCGGACTACGCTATTCTGGCGGCCCGGATCGCGATCTCTAACCTGCACAAGGAAACCAACAAATCGTTTTCCGGTACGATTAAAAAACTCTACCACTACGAAGATCCCAAAACGGGCGAAAATGCGTCGCTGATCTCGAAAGAAGTATACGATGTGGTCCGGCAACACGCCAGCCTGCTCGACTCGACGATCATTTACGACCGCGACTACGGCTACGACTACTTTGGCTACAAAACACTCGAGAAATCGTATCTGCTCAAGATAGACGGACGTATTGCCGAGCGGCCGCAGCACATGCTGATGCGGGTGGCTGTGGGTATCCACATGGGCGACATCGACGCGGCCATCGAAACCTATAACCTGCTCTCGGAAAAGTGGTTTACCCACGCGACCCCGACGCTTTTCAACGCCGGTACGCCCAAGCCGCAGATGTCAAGCTGCTTCCTGCTGACGATGAAGGACGATTCGATCGACGGCATCTACGATACGCTGAAACAAACGGCCAAAATCTCCCAGTCGGCCGGGGGCATCGGGCTTAGCATCCATAACGTACGGGCCACGGGTACCTATATCAAAGGCACCAACGGCACCTCCAACGGCATTGTGCCCATGTTGCGCGTGTTCAACGACACGGCCCGCTACGTCGATCAGGGCGGTGGCAAGCGTAAAGGCTCGTTCGCCATTTACCTCGAACCCTGGCATGCCGACATCTTCGACTTCCTCGACATGAAGAAGAACTCGGGGAAAGAAGAAGCCCGGGCACGCGACCTGTTCTACGCGCTCTGGACCCCCGATCTGTTTATGAAACGGGTGGAAGACGACGACGTGTGGTCGCTGTTCTGTCCGCACGAGTGCCCCGGCCTGGCCGACTGCTACGGCGACGAGTTTGAAGCGCTATACACTCGCTACGAACGCGAAGGCCGCGCCCGCCGGACGGTGAAGGCGCAGGAGCTGTGGTTCAAGATTCTGGAGTCGCAGACCGAAACCGGCACCCCCTACATGCTTTTCAAGGATGCGGCCAACAAAAAGTCGAACCAGAAAAACCTGGGTACCATCAAATCGTCGAACCTGTGTACCGAGATCATCGAATACACGGCCCCCGACGAAGTGGCGGTCTGTAACCTGGCGTCGATTGCGCTGCCGAAGTTTATCAAGCGCGACCCCGATGGCGTGATGCGTTTCGATCACCAGAAACTGTATGAGGTAACGAAAACGGCCACGCGCAACCTCAACAAAATCATCGACATCAACTATTACCCGGTTGAAGAGGCCCGGCGCTCGAACATGCGTCACCGGCCCATCGGACTGGGTGTGCAGGGGCTGGCCGATGCCTTCATTATGCTGCGCATGCCGTTCGAGTCGGACGAAGCCCGCCGGCTGAACGAAGATATTTTCGAAACCATCTACTTCGGGGCCATGACCTCGTCGATGGAGCAGGCCCGGGAATCGGGGCCCTACGAAACCTGGAAAGGGTCGCCCATCTCGCAGGGTATCTTCCAGTTCGATATGTGGGGAGTGAAACCCAAGTCGAATCGCTGGGATTGGGAAAGCCTGCGCAACGATGTGATGGAGCACGGTGTTCGGAACTCGCTGCTGCTGGCGCCGATGCCTACGGCCTCGACCTCGCAGATTCTGGGCAACAACGAGTGCTTCGAACCCTACACGAGCAACATCTATACCCGGCGCGTGCTGTCGGGTGAGTTTGTGGTGGTGAACAAACACCTGCTCAAAGACCTGGTGAAACTGGGGCTGTGGAACGATGCCATGAAGAACAACCTGATTCTGGCCAACGGTTCGGTGCAGCAGATTCCGAATATTCCGCAGCACATCAAAGACCTCTACAAAACGGTCTGGGAGATCAAGCAGAAACATATTATCGATATGGCTGCCGACCGCGGTGCCTATATCTGTCAGTCGCAGTCGCTGAACATTCACATTCAGGATTCGAACTTCGGCAAACTGACCTCGATGCACTTCTACGCCTGGAAAGCGGGGCTGAAAACAGGTATGTACTACCTGCGGACCAAGGCGGCTGCCGACGCCGTGAAGTTTACGGTAGTACAGCCGCAGGCCGAGCCGCAACTCGAAGCCGTGATGACCGAGGCTGCTCCCGTGGAGAAACCGCTCGACTACGTGCAGTACGCCAAAGAACACGCCACCAGCGCCACGCCCACGCCGGTGCCGATGGTAACCGATCTGGAACAGCAGTACGCGGCCATGACCTGCTCGCTCGACGATCCGGAAGGATGCGAGATGTGCGGCAGCTAGTGATCCGCCCTGATTTGATATGCCAACGCCCGGTTATGCCAGTCATAGCCGGGCGTTGGCATATTAGGGCTTTCAGGCCTGAACAGACTCGCCCCGTCTGAACGTTGTATGAACGATGAATAACCCCCTCAATCGACTGACTGCCGGGCTGCTTCTGTGCCTGCCGGCAGTGGGTGCCTGGGCGCAGACGCCCCCGCGCGAACGTACTGTTGCGTTTACGTACCAAACCGTACTGCGTGCCGACCCGACGGAAGCCGGGCCCACCGATCTCTGGATTCCGGTCCCGCACAACAGTCCGTTTCAGCAGATCAGTGATCTTCGCCTTGAGTCGCCGGTAGCCTACCGGATGGAGTCGGGCGCGTATGGCAACCAGTGGCTGCATCTGCATCTGGCGCAGCCACTGCCCGACAGTACGGTGGTGACGATGCGGTTTACGGCCCGCCGGCTCGAGCATCGGCAAACGCAGCTGGTGTCCCGTTCGCAGGCGGCTCCCTTACTGGCGGAGCCCGACATGGCCCGCTGGCTGATGCCCGACCGCCTGGTGCCAATCGATGGGCCGGTGAAACGCTGGGCGCAGGCCGTTGTCGACTCGGCCCAGGCCAAAACGGATCTGGCCAGGGCCCGCGCTATTTATAACCATGTTATCCGAACGGTGCGCTACGACAAAAGTGGAACGGGCTGGGGGCGGGGCGACATCTACTATGCCTGTGATGCCCGCCGGGGTAACTGCACCGATTTTCACGCCGTCTTTATCGGCTACTGCCGGGCCGTGGGTATTCCGGCCCGGTTTGCCATCGGGATATCGCTGCCGCCCGACCGCCCGTCGGGGCAAATCAGCGGCTACCACTGCTGGGCCGAGTGTTACCTGACGGGGATAGGGTGGGTACCGGTCGATGCGTCGGAAGCCGCCAAAAATCCGGCGCGCCGGGATTACTTCTTTGGGGCGCACGACGAACATCGCATCGAGTTTACGATCGGGCGCGACCTGCGCCTGTATCCGCAGCAGCCCGAACCGCTCAACTTTTTTGTGTATCCCTACGCCGAACGAAATGGGCAGCCGTATCCCGGGGTAAGCAGCCGATTCAGCTACCAGAACCAGCCTCGTTAAATGGCTGCCTGAGTGGGCAAAACGCAACGGGCCGCCCTGATTATCAGGGCGGCCCGTTGCGTTGCGGGTCAGTGGCCGTAGAGGTTGCGGGTCAGAAAGTCGTTTTTGAATTTGCCCGCCGGATCGTAACGCCGGGCCAGTGCCCGAAAATCGTCGAATTTAGGATAACGCTGCTGTAGTACGGCCGGCGCCAGGGTGAAGAGCTTGCCCCAGTGGGGCCGGGCGCCGAAGGGAGCCAGTTCCTGTTCGATGCGGGGCAGCAACTGCCGCACGGCCGGCCAGTCGGGTTTCCAGGTAAAGTGGAGCGCCGTGCTGGCCTGTTGGTAGCAGGGGCTCATCCAGAGCGTGTCGGCGTCGATGGTGCGTACTTCGGAAATCAGCAGGTGGGGGGTGATCTGGTCGCGCATCCGTTCGAGGGCCAGCATGGCCTCGACCGAGTGCTGGCGGGGTACAAAAAATTCGGACTGCAATTCTTTGCCGCTGCTGGGCGTGAAGCCCATCCGGAAGTGCGGAAGCCGCTCGTACCACGGACCGGGAACACCGAGCTGCGCAGTACAGTGCTCGGCCGAAATGGCCGCAATGGGGTGCAGTTCACGCGTGGCCGCCGTGGCGCCGAAGAGTGTATCGCCCGGCATGGCGTCGGTGCCAACACGGCTTTTTACCCACACTTCGCTCACTCGGTTCTGCTGCCAGTCGGTAAACAGACTGACACTGTAGCCGGTGCCCATGATCGCTTCGAAATGGTCTTTCAGTTGTGCCATAGGCAGGTTTTCGTAGACCCGTTGCGCCACCATGAACGTAGGTTCGACCGCCAGCGTCAGGCGCGTAACTACGCCCAGCGCGCCCAGATGCACTACCGCGGCATCGAACGCAGCGCGATCCTGCGCCCGCGACAGGGTGTGGGTGTCGCCGTTGGCATCCAGAAACGTCATGGCCTGCACGGCTGTGGCCAGATTCCCATTTTTCACACCCGACCCGTGGGTAGCTGTGGCACAGGCCCCCGCTACGGAAATGTGAGGCAGCGAGGCCAGGTTATGCAGCGCATAGCCCCGGCTGTGCAGCCACGGGGCCAGCTGGCCGTATTTGATGCCGCCATCGACGGTAACCGTATTGGCTGCGGTATCCAGCCGGATGGCCTCGGTGTCGGGGGGGAGGTTCAGTAGCTGGTCGCTGCTGTCGGCAATGGTGTTGAAGCAGTGTCGGGTGCCGAGTACTTTCAGCTTCGGGTGCTTACGAATCAGCGCAGCCGCTTCGGCAGTCGAGCCGGCGAGGGCGAGCCGATCGGTGCTGTACCGGATATTGCCGGCCCAGTTCAGCAGCGGTTCGCCGGGCAACCAGCCCTCGAAGGGCGACAGGAAAGGACTTGCCAGCATAACCGACGACAGTTTGAGAAATTCACGTTTTTCCATGACAAGGTACGAATAGGTTTGGGTACGAATCTACTTTTGGCAGAACGAGCTTGTCTGGCAGCCGCCATGACTTTCTCGATGCGCGGTGGGGCAATACCGTCGGGTTACGTATATTGGTCGACAAATCAACGGACTATGAAGCAGAAAGCAGGGTGGCAAATAGGTTTACTGATGTGGTTGCTGACCGCGCTGGGAGCACAGGCGCAGACCGACAGCGAGCTGATTCGGGCTGTCATAAGCGACGAAACGGATGCCTTCTATGCCCGCGACAAAGCCCGCTGGTCCAGCGCCTGGGTGCATAAATCCTACGTCAGCCTGACGGCCAGTCTGCACGGGGGCAACTTTCTGCTGCTCGACGGCTGGGAGAAAATCGAGAAGCAGTTTGCGGGTTATTTTTCCCGTCAGCGCAAGGGCGAGCCCGTGCAGATTCAGCACGACAACTTCAGCCTGCACCAGAACGGCAACATGGCCTTTGTGACCTACGATCAGACACTCTCGGATAACCGGGGCCGCACCGCATCGCGCGAATCGCGGGTGCTCGAACGAATAAATGGGCAGTGGAAACTGGTGAGCGTAGTGGCCATTAGCCGGCTGCGTGAATTTACGCTGGCCCAGTCGGCTGGCCGGCACTAGGTAGACTGGCCGAAACGAGACGCGGGAACGTGCATGCCGTAGGGCAGGCGCGTTCCCGCGTGCTGTATGGGAGTAGGGTACTGGTTAGGCGCTGTGCTGTTTCACCAGCCCTTCCAGCGTATGCAGCGGCTGAACGCCCGACTGCCGCCAGACGATCTTGCCGTTTTTGAACAGAATCATCGTCGGAATGCTCCGGATCTGGTACTGATTGGCCGCTTTCTGTGCCTTGTCGACGTTGATCTTGACCACCCGAACCTTGTCGCCGGCCCGGTCGGTGAGTTGCTTCAGAATGGGCGCCTGCTGCTTGCAGGGACCACACCAGTCGGCGTAGAAATCGACCAGCACAGGTTTGTCGCCATTGATAATGTCGTGGAATGTTTCGGCTCGCTGACTCATGGGCGTAACGTGTTTACGGGGCCGATAAAACTCGGTCGTACCTCCTAAACAACGCGAACTGGCTGGCGGTTCGAAACACCCGCTATCAGCTTTGGGGAGCCAGGGGCGACGTGCTGTTGACCACTGGCCAGACTCCCGGCCGCGGTACGCTGACGCCTTTGGTATTGCCCCGAACGCCCTGATCGCTGCCAAAATAATAGAGCGGCCAGCCTTTATAGGTGAGCTGCGATTGCCCAAACACGGTGATGGTGCCAAAATCGGCCCGGTTGAGCGATGAGGGCAGGTCGACTAGTGTTGTCGTGAAAATGGGCCAGGTCGGGTTGTTGCTCAGATCGGCTTTGGTGTAGTTGTTTTTGCCGCGTTTATCGTTGGCAAAGGCGTAGAGCGTGCGGCCCAGACTATCGGTCAGGTAAACCGACTGACCAGTGCCCTCTTTGGTGTCGAACGTGTAATTCTTACCATCGAGCCCCGTCAGTTGCCGCGCGCCCAGCAGCAGGCTGTAGTTGGGTTTGGCCACCAGCCAGGTGCCGCCCACGTTGTCGCCCGTCACGTCGCCGGCTTTGGCGTCGTTTTTAAAATAATAGAGCGGCCAGCCTTTGTAGGCTGTTTGCTTGCTGCCGTCGGTGCGGGTAATGGTGGTAAAGTCGGCGGCTTTCAGGCTGGCGCCCAGCGTTGGCGTCGCCTGATAAAACGCGGGCCAGGTGTCGAGACAGCTGCCGGTGCAGGTGGGTGTACCGTCGACATCGCCGGCGAATACATAGAGCGTTTTACCCCCGCTGCCCGTCAGCACAGGGCCGAGGGAAGTGGTCGTAAGCGACAGGTCGGGGCCGGGTGGTGTCGAATCTGAGGTACAGGACAGCAGAGCCGGGGCCAATAAGGCCGCCAACAGGATCGGACGTAAAATAGCGCGTATAGCAGGCATGGTCAACTGGGTGTTTTAGGATGGGAAAACAGAACAGTTGAACCGGTTCAGGGGTAGTACGGACCCGTTGGTCAATCGGTTGCGTCGACTGGTAAAAAAAGCGCGGTGGTGCCGGCGTTGCTTTTGGCCCGTCAAAGTAGTTGTTTCGTGCCGGCGCCACCGGGTAGTGGGGCCTTACCGTTTGTTTCGTTTGTTGTATGCGCTGTATCGCCCTGTTTCTCGCCTGCTTCGCCGTTCTGACCGCGCAGGCCCAGTCGTCGACCTATGCCGACACCATTGCCCGGCACCGGGAGACCTACCGGGCCGAATTTCTGAAGTCGCCGGGCGGGCCGCTGCATACCGCCGACGACCTGTCGTATCTGCGCTTCTACGCGCCCGACGCCCGCTACCGGGTGGTGGGCACCGTCACCCGCATCGACCGGGCCGAACCCTTCGACATGCCCACCTACAGCGGTACCACCAAGCCGCATGTGGCCTATGCCGTGGTCGATTTTGTACTGAACGGGAAGCCGCAGCAGCTCACCCTCTACCGCAGTCTGAACCTGATGAAGGTACCCGAATACCGCGATTATCTGTTTCTACCCTTTAAAGACGCTACCTCGGGCGAGACGACTTACGGCGGGGGGCGCTACATGGACCTGCGCCTGGGCGACATTCGGCAGGGTACCGTCGTGCTTGATTTCAACAAGGCCTATAACCCTTATTGTGCCTTTGCCGACGGCTATGCCTGCCCCATTCCGCCCAAAGCCAACCACCTGTCTGTCGCCATCGAAGCCGGCGAGAAAGTCTACGCAAAGGCGCATTGAGGGGAGATGGTGGAGTTGTAGGGTTGGAAAGTTATAGAGTTGGCGAGTTATGGGGTTGGCGTGTTACAGGAGGAATAGCCTGTGAAGTGACGGTGAAATACCCGATAAACGACAGTATTCTCCAAATGCTAAAGCCTTGATCGAGGAAGGCCAGACCGCCTGATCCCTGACAAGGATAGACACCAAAACGTCCAGTCATTCAACGGACTAATACTACAACCCGCCAACGTTAAAACGCTCTGACGCAGTAACGTTAAAACGCTACAACTCCATAACCAGCCAACTTCCCTAGTACCCCCACGCCAGCAGACCACCATCGACGGAGAGGGTCTGGCCGGTGATGTAGCTGGCTGCGGGCATGGCCAGAAACGATACGGCCGAAGCCACCTCGTGGGGTTCGCCGACCCGGTTCATGGGCGTGCGTTTCAGAATACCTTCCAGCTTGACCGGATTGGTCAGTACGGCCGCGGCCAGCGGGGTGTTGATGTACCAGGGAGCCACAGCGTTGACCCGAATACCGTCGGCGGCCCACTCCACGGCCAGGTTACGCGTAAGCTGCAGCATGGCGGCTTTGCTCATGCCATAGAGCGAGCCACTGCTCGTGTGGGTCAGCGCCGATACCGAGGAAATCATGACGATGCGACCCTGCCCCGACGCTTTAAGTAGCGGGTAGGCCGCCTGGCTCAGTTCGTAGGCCGAGCGCAGGTTAGTCGTCAGCACCTGATCGTATTCGGCGGGGCTGTACTCGACGGTGGGCTTGCGGATGTTCATGCCCGTGTTGTTGACCAGAATATCGAGGCCGCCCCACTGCGTCTGAACGGCGTCAATCAGGCGGGTGGCCGCATCGGGCTGGCCCATGTCGAGGGCCAGTCCGGCAACGGTATGGCCCTGCTGCCGGTAGGTGGTGAGCTGCTGCTGGAGCCGGTCGTTGTCGCGGGCAACGAGAAATACCGATGCCCCGAGATCGAGAAATTGCCGGACAATGGCTTCGCCAATGCCCCTGGTGCCGCCCGTAACAAGGGCCCGCTGGCCGCTCAGCGACCAGAGCGACGGAGGAGTGGAGGAGGAGAGTTGCATATAAACGGTCAACACGATTTTGCCGTTTCCTGTGCTGCAATGGCCGAAAAAACTATTTCCGTTGCCAATATCCGACAGCAGCCGTATTTTCAGCGAATCCCAACCAACGTATCGGTATGACCAACCAACTGGGGCTGCTGGCCGGACTCTGCCTGATGGCAGGCGTCGGGCTGGCCCAGAACAAGCCCAAACCCGAAGATGTCCAGACGTTCACGCTGAAGAACGGCATGAAGTTTATGGTGCTCGAAGACCACTCCATTCCCAACGCCAACTTCTACACGTTCTGGAAAGTAGGTTCGCGCAACGAAGTGCACGGCATTACGGGCCTGTCGCACTTCTTCGAACACATGATGTTCAACGGGGCCAAAAAGTACGGTCCCAAGCAGTTCGACCGGGTGATGGAAGCCAATGGCGGCTCCAACAACGCCTACACCACCGAAAACACCACGGTCTATACCGACTGGTTTCAGAGTGGTGCCCTCGAAACCATTTTTGATCTCGAAGCCGACCGCATCCGCGATCTGGCCATCGATCCCAACATGGTGCAGAGTGAGCGGGGGGTAGTGCTGTCGGAGCGCAGCACGGGCCTCGAGAACAGTAACTACCGCGTGCTGAACGAACTGGTACAGTCGGTAGCCTTTGTCGAGCACCCCTACATGTTTCCCGTCATCGGCTTCGAGTCCGACATCAAGCGCTGGACCCAGGCCGATCTGGAGCGGTACTTCAAAACCTATTATTCGCCCAACAATGCCGTGGCGGTGGTGGTGGGCGACGTAACGCCCGATCAGGTGAAAAAACTGGCTACGCAGTACCTGGAGTCGATTCCGGCCCAGCCGCTGCCCGACAGCCTGCGCACGGTGGAGCCCCCGCAGAACGGCGAGCGCCGGGCCACCACCTATAAAGACATTGCCACGCCCAACGTGCTGCTGGCCTACCACGTGCCGGCCACGCGCCACCCCGACTACTACGCCCTCGATCTGCTGAGTGGTATTCTGAGCACGGGCAACTCGTCGCGGCTGGTCAAGTCGCTGGTGCTCGACTCCACAATAGCCGCCCGCGTGTCGACCAACATGGATATCTCGTTCGACCCCAGCTTGTTTTCGGTGTATGCCGTAGCCGCCAGCAACGTGTCGGCCGAGCAGCTGGAGCGGTCTGTGCTCGCCCAGATCGACCGGGTGGTCAGCAGTGGAATCACCGATGAGGAGCTGCAGAAACTCAAAAACCAGAAACTGATGGAGTTTTACCACACCATGGAAACCATCAACGGGAAAGCCAACTCGCTGGGCACCTACGAACTGTATTTCGGCGATTACAAAAAGCTCTACGAAGCGCCGTCGCTCTACGAGAAAGTGACGAAGGCCGACGTACAGCGCGTGGCCAGAACCTACCTCACCGCCCGCAACCGCACGGTGGGCTATCTGCTGCCCGAAACCAAAAAATCGGCCGGTGCCAACTAACCCAGGATCATGAAAAAACTGCTTATACTCATTACGGCCCTGTTGCTCGTCAATGCGGCTACGGCGCAGACCTTCAAGGTGCCGCCCTACCAGAAAGTAAAACTTAAAAATGGCCTGACCATTTACCTCATGGAGCAGCATGAGGTGCCGCTCATCAACGTATCGGCGGTGTTCGATGCGGGCGCGGTGCAGGATGGCAATCGCTACGGCCTGGCCAGCATGACGGCCGATGCCCTGCTGTTTGGCAGTTCGCGCTACACCAAGGCCGAGCTGGAAGCCAAAACCGAGTACGTAGGGGCCAACGTCGAAACCTACGGCGGTAAGGAAGTGGCCAAACTGACGGCCTCGTTTGCGGTGAAAGATCAGGACCTGCTGTTCGGCATCATTCAGGATGTGCTGACCAGGCCCACGTTCGATCCGGTCGAGTTCGATAAGTTCAAGCAGCGCCTGCTGTTGCAGCTGACCCAGCAGAAAGAAAGCCCCCGGTCGGTGATCGGGTCGTATTTCAACCGGCAGCTGTTTGGCGACCATCCGTATGCCAACCCCATCAGCGGTACCCCCTCGTCGGTATCGGCCATCACGGCGGCCGACGCGCGGCAGTTCTACCTGAAAAACTACACGGCCGACCGGGCGGCCATCGCCGTCGTCGGCGATTTCAATACGGCGGCCATGAAAAAACGGCTGACCGATCTGTTCGGCAGCTGGAAAACGGCCCCGGCGACCTCGCCCCGGCTGGGCGAACCCCAGCTGGCTGCATCGGGCAACCGGGTGCTGCTGGTGAATAAAGACGATGCCCGCGAAACGACCTTTATCATCGGCAGCAAGGGAATCACCCAGAACAACCCCGATTTTATTCCGGTCACGGTGGTCAACACCATTCTGGGCGGTCGGTTCACGTCGTGGCTCAACGATGCGCTGCGGGTCAACTCGGGGCTTACCTACGGCGCCAGCAGCCGGTTCGGTACATTTCGCAACAGCGGTACGTTTGCCGTGTCGACCTTCACCAAAAACAGCAGCACCGTGCAGGCCATCGATCTGGCGCTGCACGTGCTCGACAGCCTGCAACGCACTGGTATCGACGAAAAAACGCTCAGCTCGGCCAAAAACTACATCAAGGCCGATTTTCCGCCCCGCTACGAATCGGCGAGTGCGCTGGCCAATCTGCTGACCGATATGTTTAGTATGGGTTTCGATGAATCGTTTATCAACAACTTTCAGAAAAACGTGGATGGGCTGACGGTTGCCAAAACCCGGCAGATCATCGATCAGTATTTTCCAAAGGCCAACCTGCAGTTCGTGCTGATTGGCAAGGCCGACGCCATTCGTGATAAAGTGGCCAAGTACGGTACCGTAACGGAGAAAGAAATCAAGGCCGAGGGGTTCTAAGTAACCAGCGCTTATCGACCGTTTACTCGCTGGTTGCTACCGCTCAGTCAATAATCATTGGACAAATTAAGATGCGGGCATACGTTTGAGGGATGGGCCGACCGCCGTGTCGGACCACTCGGATACCAAACCTACGTAAGGCTTTCCGCACTATTCCACCTGTTAGTTAAAGCAACCCCGCTCGTCGGGGTTGCTTTTTTTGGTTGCTTTCGGCTACCTTTGTAGCGAGTTATCGGTGCCTGATGCTGCTTCGTGGCAGCTTTCAAGGCTTAATAGGGAAGCTGGTTCAAAGCCAGCGCTGTCCCCGCAACTGTACGTTTCAGTACCCCCCGGTTCATGCTTCATGGCCACTGCCCGACTGTCGGGCGGGAAGGCCCGAGCCGGCGAAACAAGCCAGGAGACCTGCCGACGACCATCCGCTGTTGCCGCGTTCGGAGGAAACGTGCTGGCCGCGTGCCTGTTTGACGCACTCTTGCTGATTCGATTTATTTTGATAACCCGTTGGTGGCTTCATAGCACCCTGTTGGCTGGTTTGCTGGCTAGTAGTCGGCCGCTCGTTGGCGCGCAGCTACCCAATCCCTCGGATACGGCGGTGGCGCTCACCCCCGTGACCGTGCGGGCCATCGCGCCCGAGCGGTTTCTGGCCGGCCAGAAGCTGCAGCGCATCGACTCCACCACGCTGCAACAGTTCCGGTTCAGTACGCTGGCCGATGTGCTGGCCTACAACACCCCGCTGGCCTTTAAAAGCTACGGCCCCGGTCAGCTCAGCACGGTATCGTTTCGTGGTACATCGGCGAATCATACGGCGGTACTCTGGAACGGCATCAACATCAACCAGCCCAACCTCGGCCAGTCCGATTTTTCGACCCTTCCCGTGGCGGGGTTCGACCGGCTGTCGGTGCAGTACGGGGCGGGGGGCTGCGTAGTAGGCTCTGATGCCGTGGGCGGTAGTATTCTGCTGGGCAGTACGCCCCGGTGGAATGAGCGACTGGGCGTTACCCTTGGCCAGCAGATAGCCTCGTTTCGGAACGATCAGACGCAGCTGGGCATCCGCTACGCCACGGCGCCGGGGCAGACCTGGCAGCTTGCGGGCCGTACCTACGCTTACCGCAGTAAGCACAACAACGACTACCCCTATACCGAACGGCAGCGCTACTTCGTCGATGAGTCGACCACGGCGCAGCGGGGGCTGGTGCAGGATCTGTACCTGCGGCACCGCAACGGCCGGCAGCTGTCGTTCAACGCCTGGCTGACCGACAACGATCTCATTCTGAGCCCGACCGATACGCTGGCCCGCGAACGGACCCGCACCCAGTCGGCGCGGGTGCTGACGACCTACGAAACCAATGCGCTGACGCTGCGCCTGGGCTGGATTCGCGATATTATTGACTACGCCAAGAGCGATTTCGACCACCCCAGCCATACCGAAACCGATCGGTTTATTGGCCGGGCCGAGCGCGAACTAGCGCTGTGGCCGGGCAACCGTCGGGTGGCTACCACGCTGCGGCTGGGGGGCGAGTGGTCGCACTACCGCACCCGAACCGATGGCTACGGCGGAGCCCTCATTACCGAAAACCGGCAGGATCTGTACGCGCTGCTGCGGCTGCAGACCAGTCGGTGGCTGCTGACGGCCAACCTGCGGCAGGCGTTCGTGACGCGTTTCAGTCCACCCCTGACGCCCTCGCTGGGTGCCGAGTACAAGGTGCTTAACCGGCCGGGGCAGGTGCTGACGGCCAAGGCTTCGGTCGGGCGCAGCTACCGCGTACCGACGCTGAATGAGCGCTACTGGATCGGGCTGGGCAACCCCGACCTGCGGCCCGAACGCGGTCTGAATACCGAAGCCGGGCTGGCCCTGACCCAAACCCTGACCGATGCGCTCACACTGACAGCCGAGGCCACGGCCTACCATAACCGCGTCGACGACTGGGCCTACTGGAACCCGGCTACGAACTATCACGTCGAGAACCTGCAGCAGGTAGTGGCGCGCGGGGGCGAGCTGACCACCGGGCTGGCCTACCGTCAATCGGGCTGGCAGGCCGGTTTGCGCATCGGCTACGCCCTGACCCGCTCGACGCAGGAGCGGGCCTACGATACCTACGCCCGCGACATTCTGGGCAAGCAGCTTCCTTATGTGCCTATCCATACGGGTACGCTCAACGCCCACCTGGCGCGGGGGCGCTCGCGGCTGTCGATGCAGGTACAGACCAGCTCGCGCCGGTACATTACGTTCGACAACAGTCAGTTTTTCAAGGGGGTCGTGCTGGCCAACCTGCTGGCCGAAACGGAACTCCGGGTTGCCGGGGCGTCGGTTCGGGTGCAGGGGCAGCTCAACAACCTGTTCGATGCGCTGCTGATCAGCGTGCGTCGAACAGCCATGCCCGGTCGGAGTGTGGCGCTCAACGTGCTTATCAATTTACCAACCAATACCCAATGAAAAATCAATTTACCGCCGGCGCGCTGCTGAGCGTTGTGGCGCTGAGCCTCTGGAACTGTAAGACCACCGATCCCGAACCATCGCCGTTTGAATCGGGCGTTTATATCGTCAACCAGGGTAATTTCTCGCAGAACAACGGGACGCTGTCGTTTCTGGCGGCCAACAGCAGCGCGGTACAGACCAACATTTTCGTGACGGCCAACCCATCCATTCCGACGGCGGGGCTGCTCAACGATTATACGGAGGTCAACGGCAAGGGGCTGCTCGTGCTCGATAACTCGGCGGCTGGCAAAGACAAGGTCGAGATCGTGGAAGCGGGCACGCTGAAAAGCCGCGCCACGCTCCAGACGCCCGACATCGAAAATCCCCGCCGGGCTATCTACGCAGCGCCCAACAAAGCCTATGTGAGCTGCTGGGATGTGTCGGGCAGTTTTTCGGCCGGTACGTTCTATAAAGATCCGGGCTACGTAGCCGTGATCGACATGAATAGCGGCAAAGTGACCAAGAAAATCGCGGCCGTAAAAGGGGCCGAAGGCATGGTTCTGGTCAACAGGGAAGTGTTTCTGGGTAGCGCTGGCTACAGCGGTGGCAAAGCACTGGCGATTATCAATGTCGAAACGGACGAGGTTGTACAGAAGATGGATATGGGCGCCGAAGCCGAGCCCATCGCCGTCGACGCCAACGGTAAACTGTGGGTACTAGTGGGACAGGAGATGATCTGCGTAAATCCAGCCGGCCGGAGCATTGAAAAACGGGTAAAACTGGTAGCAACGCCGTCGTCGGTTGCCATCAGCCGCGACAAGAAAAACTTTTACTACGCCAGCAGCACCCGCACGTACCGCTTCAATATCACCGACGCGACGGCGCCCACTACGGCGGTGCAGAACCGGGGCTTCAGTGCCATCGGGATCGATCCGGCTACGGGAACCTTCTACGGCAGCCAGGCACCCGCCAACTACGTGCAGGCGGGCTACGTGCTGCGTTACCGCGAAAACGATGCGCTGATCGACTCGGTCAAAGCCGAAATCGCCCCCACACGCTTCTTCTTCCGGTAGGGAGGAGGGTTTGTAGTTGGTGGTTTGTAGTTTTCAGTTTACGGTTTACCGCTTTCAGGTTGCAGCGCGTAGCGGGCAGATCCGTAGCCTCGGTACTGAGTGCTGATAACTGTACACTGAAGACGGAGTACTGCCGGCACACCGAGTACAAAAAATGGATAACTGTACACTGAAAGCGGAGTACTGCCTGAAAACTGAAGACGGTAAACTGTATACTGAAAACCACCAACCACCAACCACCAACCACAAACAGAAATTACCCTTCCTCCAGCTCAAGCCGGCCTTCTTCGAGGTCGAGTTCGAACAGTACAGCCCGCAGCACCTCATCGTCGTGCTGACCGGCGCGCCGGAGTCGGGTGGCTTCATCGCGCTCGAGCTGAATAATTTCGAGCTGAATCCGGCGGGTCTCGCGCAACTCCGATTCGTTGACCGAGGCCCGCTTTTTTCCGCCTTGCCGCACCCGTAACCGGTCGATACGGGCTTCGTATTTATGTTTCAGCATGGCCAGCGCTTCGTCCGATACCTCGTCGCTGAGTGAATAATTGGCTTCCAGGTGCTCGATTGCCCGGGTAGCCAGTTGAATCCGCAGCCGTAGCTCTTCCTGCTCTTCCCGCTGGTCGGGTTTGATGGCCATCAGCCGGATCAGGTAAGGCAGGGCCGTACCCTGAATAACGAGGGTGACGAAAATGACGCAGTAGGCGATGAAAATAATCAGGTCGCGTTTAGGAAATGGAGCGCCCGACCCCAGGGTCAGGGGCAGCGCCAGCGCCGTAGCCAGCGACAATACCCCCCGCATGCCCGTAAAGGCCAGTACCGTAACGAGTTTGAGCGACAGCGTCCGGTTGCTGCTGCGCAGGCTGGGACTGAACAGCCGGGGTACATAATAGACTACAAACACCCAGATAAAGCGGGTGGCAATGACGGCCAGACTCACCAGGCTGCCGTAGACGATAAGCGTTCCAAATGTGTAGTCACGATTGTCGGTCAGCAGCCGCCGGAGCTGCAGCCCCATCAGCACGAATACGGTGCTGTTGAGCATAAACGTCATTACGTTCCAGACGCCGAGGGTTTCCAGATGGCCCCGGCGCGACATGTATTCCGAGGAGCGAAGCGTCAGGTACAGGCCCGACGCCAGCACCGCCAGCACGCCCGATACTTCGACGCGTTCGGCCAGCAGGTAAGCCGCAAAAGGCGTCAGCAACGACAGCGTGGTCTCGACGGCCGAGACGCCTGCCGTCAGGCGGTGGATATAGCGCACCACCCACGCCAGTGCCAGGCCGATAGCTACCCCCCCAATCACACTGATGACAAATTCTTCGCCAGCCTGGAGCAACACAAACTGCCCCGTGGTAACGGCCGCCACCGCATAGCGGTACACGATCAGCCCGGTGCCATCGTTGACCAGGCTTTCGCCCTCCAGAATTACGATGAGCCGGCGGGGCAAACCCATCTGCCGGATGATGGCCGTGCCGGCAATGGGATCGGTGGTCGAAACGGTGGCTCCCACGATAAACGCCAGCGGCCACGAAAAACCCGGAATCAGGCTGTGGGCTACCCAGGCAACCCCCGCCGTCGTGAAAATAACCAGCCCGAACGCCAGCAGAAAGATGGGCCGGAAATTCGCTTTGAAATCGGCCCACGACGTATTCCAGGCGGCCGCGTAGATCAGTGGGGGCAGAAAAACAAGCATGACCACTTCGGGCTGCAGGCCCACAACCCGAATGCCGGGAACCAGACTGATGGCCGTGCCGGCCAGCACCAGTACGATCGGGGAGGCAATCTTTACCCGTTCGGCCACGGCCGCCAGAGCCGTTACAAGTGCCAGCAGGCCAATAAATACAGTTAATGCGTGCATCGGTATGAACGTTCGGTGGGGTTAATAGACTATTTTAATGCGCTTACTGGTGAAAAAGGGCGGGCCATTCGCTTTTGCTGGCGAGCCGACCGGTATATTGGCGGTAAACTGACTATTTCCGATGAAACGCAGAGAAGCATTGCAGCATGTAGCCCTCCTGATGGGCAGTGCACTGGCCGCGCCAACCGTGGCGGGTGCCATGGGGCAGATTCTGAACACGGAGCCCGGCGTGACCCTTACGCCCGCTCAGGAAGCCCTCGTTGCCGAGGTGGCCGATGTGATTATCCCGACCACGAGCACGCCCGGTGCCAAAGCGGCCGGTGCCGAGAAGTTTATCATCCGCGTTATGCGCGACTGTTACCCCAAAGCCGATCAGGATGCGTTTTATGCCGGTCTGGCCAAACTCGATGCCGACAGCAAAACCCGCTTCAGCAAAGGCTTCATGGACCTCGATACGGCCCAGAAGAATGAGATGGTCAAAGAGTTAACCGTCAGCAACAAGCCGTTCTTTCTTCGCCTGAAAGAGTTGACCACTACGGGCTACTTTACCTCCGAAATCGGTGCCACCAAAGCGCTGGCGTATCTGCCTGTTCCCGGCCGGTTTGACGGTTGTATGCCTATCCAGCCCGGCCAGAAAACCTGGGCGATGTAGTGCCCCCGGGCTTGTCAGGCTGCTGCCCGACGGGGTATAAGCCATCTGCCAGCAGGCGCGCCTGCTTAAGCACAAAGGATAGATGTAGCCGCTGACGGGCACACCCCCGCTTTTTCAAATGCTCCGACTTTTCAATCAGAAAACGCATGTATCTCAACATTGACTCTATAAAGGAACAAACCTACGATGCGATTGTTATCGGCTCGGGGGTAACCGGGGGCTGGGCCTCCAAAGAACTGACCGAGAAAGGGCTACGGGTACTGATGCTCGAAAAAGGGCATCAGCTCGAGCACATCTCGGGCTATCCCAACGCCACTAAAGACCCCTGGGAGACCAAGTACAATGGTCGGCTCACGATGGCGCAGAAGGAGTCGCACCCGAAGCTGATGCGCGACTACCCATACAACGAAAACACCGAAACCTACTGGATGAAAGATACCGACTCGCTCTACAAGGAGGAGAAACGGTTCGACTGGTATCGGCCAAACATCGTGGGGGGGAAATCGATCATGTGGGGGCGGCAGTCGTACCGGCTCAGCGATATCGACTTCGAGGCCAACCTTAAAGACGGCATTGCCATTGACTGGCCCATTCGCTACAAAGACGTGGCCCCCTGGTACAGCTACGTCGAAAAAGTAGTAGGCATCTCGGGCGAAGCCCTGAACCTGCCCCAGCTACCCGACAGCGACTTTCTGCCGCCCATGGAGATGTACTGCGTGGAGAAAGAAGTGCGCAAACGGATCGAGAAAAACTTCCCCGGGCGCACCATGACCATTGGTCGGGTGGCCAACCTCTCCAAAGCCACGCAGGCCCAGATGGGCATTGGCCGGGCTGCCTGCCAGTACCGCAACCGCTGCGCCATGGGCTGCCCCTACGGCGCGTATTTCAGTACCCAGTCGTGTACGCTGCCCTATGCCGCCAAAACCGGCCGACTCACGCTGCGTCCCGACTCGGTGGTGACCAACCTGATCTACGACGAGAAAACCCAGCGGGCTTCGGGCGTGCGCGTGGTCGACGCCGTGACGCTGCAGGAGCGCGAGTATTTCGCCAAGCTGGTGTTCGTGTGTGGCAGTGCACTCGGCACAACGGCCATTCTGCTCAACTCCACGTCGCACCGGTTCCCCAATGGGTTCGGTAACGACTCGGGTGAGCTGGGCCACAACCTCATGGACCACCACTTCCGTACGGGTGCATCGGGCGTCTGGGAAGGCGACCTCGACAAATACTACGTGGGGCGCCGGGCCAACGGTATTTACGTGCCGCGCTACCGCAACATCGGCAACGACAAGCGCGATTACCTGCGGGGCTTCGGCTACCAGGGTAGCGGCAGCCGGCAGAACTGGCAGCGCGAAATTGCCGAACTGTCGTTCGGGGCCGATTACAAGGAAGACATGACCAAGCCCGGCCCCTGGACCATGGGCCTGAGCGGCTTCGGCGAAACGCTGCCATACCACGAAAACCGGATGTTTCTCGACAAAACGGCTAAAGACAAATGGGGTATGCCGCTGGTGGTGTTCGACGCTGAATTCAAGGAGAACGAGAAGAAAATGCGCGTCGATATGCAGAACGACGCCAAAGAAATGCTCGAAGCGTCGGGCCTTAAAAACGTACGTGGCTACGACAACGGATCGTATCCGGGTATGGCCATCCACGAGATGGGTACCGCCCGGATGGGTCGCGACCCCAAAACGTCGGTGCTCAACGGCAACAACCAGGTCCACGGCGTCAAGAACGTGTTTGTCACCGACGGCGCCTGCATGACGTCGGCATCGTGTGTAAACCCGTCGCTCACCTACATGGCCCTGACGGCCCGCGCGGTCGATTTTGCCGTGAAAGAAATGAAAAAGCGGAATATCTAACAGGCCGGCCACAGCTGGCTCTGCCGATTCGGGTGACTGTGGCCAGTAGGGCCGTGGTCACCCGTTTCTGTTGGCCTGCCCGGTTGCCGCGGCCGGATAGGTAAAGTTTAGCAAAGTCGGCACTTTAGTAGCATATAGCCTGACCCGCTGTCGGCAACTACCGCGTCATGATCTCAAAAAAAACGTTTTCTCGCTTCGGTCGTCCAACGGCCGTGGTTGTTGCGGCCGGTCTGGCCGTGAGTACCGCGCTGATGGGGGCCTACCAGAACCGGAGCCTCAACCAGGCGTCGGGTGATTACCTGAACCGGCTGTTTGCCGGACTATCGGCCGACGATACCCACGACCCGAAGTATGCGGTGGGCAGTCTGAATGTTGCACCCGGGCTCGAAGCGAGCTTGTTTGCCGCCGAGCCCATGCTCACCAACCCCACCGATATCGACGTCGATGCACGGGGCCGGGTGTGGGTGTGCGAAGCCTATAACTACCGGCCCGCCATCAACGGCAACCCTACCCGCCCTGAGGGCGATCGCATCATTATTCTGGACGATCAGAATCACGACGGTCGGGCCGACGTAACCAAGGTGTTCTACCAGGGCCCCGACATCGAATCGCCCCTCGGTATCTGGGTGCAGGGCAACCGCGTTATCGTGTCCGACAGCCCGAATGTCTGGGTGCTGACCGACGACAACGGCGACGACAAAGCCGACCGCAAAGAGCTGCTCTTTACCGGCGTCGGAGGGGAACAACACGACCATGGCATGCACACCTTTGTATTCGGCCCCGACGGTAAATGGTATTTCAACTTCGGGAACGAGGGCGGACAGCTGCTCGACAAAAACAAACAGCCCGTTATCGACATCGCCACCGGCAAGGCCATCAACCGGCAGAATTTCCGGCAGGGTATGGTGTTCCGCTGCGATCCCGATGGCAAAAACGTGGAGATGCTGGGCCAGAACTTCCGCAACAACTACGAGGTGGCGGTCGATTCGTATGGCACGCTCTGGCAGTCGGACAACGACGACGATGGGAACAAGGGCGTGCGGATCAACTACGTCATGGAGTATGGTAACTACGGCTATACCGATGAGCTGACGGGGGCGGGCTGGCAGGCCAACCGCACCAATCTGGAAAAAGATATTCCGCGCCGGCACTGGCACCTCAACGATCCGGGAGCGGTGCCCAACCTGCTCCAGACGGGGGCTGGCTCGCCAACGGGTATCATTGTGTATGAGGGCAAGCTGCTGCCCGATGTATTCCGCAACCAGGTCATTCACTGCGATGCTGGCCCCAATGTGGTCCGGTCATACCCGGTGACCAAAGCCGGGGCGGGCTATTCGGCCACCCTTGTCAACCTGCTTGAAGGCGCGCGCGATCAGTGGTTCCGGCCGGCCGATATCTGCGTAGCCCCCGATGGTTCACTGATTATTGCCGACTGGTACGATCCGGGCGTGGGCGGGCATCAGGCCGGCGATCAGAGCCGGGGGCGGGTGTATCGGGTAGCACCCCGCAACACGCCCTACACGGTTCCGGCGGTCGATCTGACGACTACCGCCGGGGCCATCGATGCCCTGCAGAGCCCCAACATGAGCGTTCGCTATGCCGCCTGGCAACACCTGCACGGGCTGGGTGCCAAAGCCGAAAAAGCCCTGGCTTCTTTCTACAAAAACAGTTCCGACAGCCGGATGCAGGCGCGGGCGCTGTGGCTGCTGAGCAAAGGGCCCCATGGTCAGAAATACGTCGATGCTGCACTGGGCAGTACCGATGCCGACCTGCGCATTACGGCCATCCGGGCCGCCCGTCAGCTGGGTCCGGCATCGGCACTGGCTGCAGTAAAGAAAGCGGTGAACGATGCCGATCCGCAGGTACGGCGCGAGTGTGCCATTGCGCTGCGCGGCAGTCAGGCGGCCGAGGCTCCGGGCCTGTGGGCGCAGCTGGCCAGCCGGCACGATGGGCAGGATCGCTGGTATCTGGAAGCGCTGGGCATCGGCGCCGAGGGCAACTGGGATCGCTTCTACGCGGCCTGGGCCAGCCAGACCGGTGCCGATCCAACCGCTACGGCGGCCGGCCGCGACATTGTGTGGCGGGCGCGTACCCGCGCGTCGGTCCCGATGCTGGCCAAACTAGCGGGCGACCCCAGCACCGACCTGACGGCCCGACTCCGCTACTTCCGCGCCTTCGACTTCAACCCCGGTGCTACCGAAAAGTCGCAGGCGCTGCTGGCCCTGCTACAAGCCAACACCGGCTCGGCTGACGTGACGCGTCTGGCGCTGCGCCACCTCGACCCCGCTTTTGTGCGGCAGAATACAGTGGCTCAATCGGCCCTGGCTACCCTGATGGAGCAGACCTACGGCCAGCCCGAGTACCTGGAGCTTGTGGCCCGCTACGAACCGGCTACTGAAAATAATCGGCTCCATAAACTGGCGCTGGCCAAAAGCACCGAAGGGATGGGCCGCGATGCCGCCCGGCAGCTGCTGCGGCAGCAGGGCCACGGTCTGATCATGACCACGATCAACGGCGCCAATGCCGATGCCGCCACGCAGATGGTAACGGCGCTTCGGTGGGTGGGCAGCAAAGACGCCCTGACCATTCTGAAACAGGTGGCCACCGGCGATCAGTATCCGACAAGTCTGCGCATGGCCGCTACCCGCGCCCTGGGCGGCAGTACCGACGGGGCCGATCTGGTACTGGCCCTGCTCGAATCGGGAGCCATCAACGGCGACTACCGCAAAGCAGCCGTACAGGGGGTGAGCAACGACTGGCGGAAGCAGATCCGTACCAAAGCGGCCAGCTACCTCGACGGCGGGCAGAGCACCGAAGGCAAAAAGCTGCCCGCCATTGGCGAACTGCTGGCGATGACCGGCGATCCCGGTCGGGGTGTGGCCGTTTTCAAAACCAACTGCTCGATCTGTCATCAGGTCAACGGCGACGGCATGGACTTCGGCCCCAAGCTCTCGGAAATCGGCTCTAAACTCCCGAAAGAAGGGCAGTACCTGGCCATTCTGCACCCCGACGCGGGCATCAGTTTTGGCTACGAAACCTGGGCGGTAAAGTTCAAGGACGGCAGCACGCTGACCGGCATCGTATCGAGCAAAACCGAAACCGACCTGCAGATGAAGTTTCCGGGGGGCGTTACCCAGCAATACAAGATGGCCGATGTGGTGTCGATGACCATGAGCGAAACATCGATGATGCCCTCGGGCCTGCAGGAAGCCATGACCACGCAGCAGCTGGTCGATCTGGTCGAGTATCTGGCCACCCTGAAAAAGAAATAAAAACGTATCGTTCCCTCTTCCTAAATTCGACTCAATGCAACGACGCAGTTTCGTTAAATCGACCGCCGGCCTGGCCGCAGCCTTCACCAGTAGCGTTGTGCCCGACAACTGGCACGCCCAGCCAACCCAGCTGGCCAAAAATTCCTTTAAGCTCAAATACGCCCCCCACCTGGGTATGTTTGAGAACAGCGCCGGCAAAGACCCCATCGACCAGCTCAAATTCATGGCCGATATGGGCTTCACGGCCTTTGAAGACAACGGCATGATGGGACGCGATGTGGCGATGCAGGAAAAAATGGGGCGTGAAATGGCCCGACTGGGCATCACGATGGGCGTTTTTGTGCTCGACAAGGGTGGCAACGGGGCCAATACGCTGGCTGCCGGCAAACCCGAGTACATCGATATTTTTCTGAATGGCTGCCGGAAAGCAGTTGAAACGGCCAAGCGTGTCAACGCCAAATGGACAACGGTGGTGCCGGGCGACTTTGAGCGTCGGCTACCGATCGGGGTGCAGACGGGGCATGTGATCGATGCCCTGCGCCGGGGCGCCGACATTCTGGAGCCCGCCGGTCTGACCATGGTGCTGGAGCCGCTGAGCGACACGCCTAACCTGTTTCTGCGCACGTCCGACCAGACGTACGAAATCTGCCGGGGTGTCAACAGCAAATCGTGCAAGCTGCTGTACGATATCTACCACATGCAGAAAAACGAAGGCAATGTGCTGAACAACATCGACTGGACCTGGAATGAGATTGCTTATTTCCAGATCGGCGACAACCCGGGCCGGAAGGAGCCAACCACGGGCGAGATAAATTACAGGGGTATTTTCAAGCAGATCTACAAACGCGCCAAAGCCGAAAACCGCGAGTTTATCTTTGGCATGGAGCACGGCAATTCGATGCCGGGCAAAGAGGGCGAGATGGCCGTTATCAAAGCCTATCAGGAGTCCGACAACTTCATGATCTGACGGGCCCGACCCATTCGCAACAAGAATCGCAGGTGCTGTAGTCATCGGTTTCAGGCCGGTTACTACAGCACCTGTTTTTGTGTCTTACAGCACAACAACCGAATTTTCATCGGCCGAAATACCACTGGCAACGTACTTGTCGGCGGCCCAGTCGTTTTCCCACGTCGTGCCATCGAGGATGTAGCGGTACTGATATTCACTGCCTACGGGCAGCTCGACCGTGGTTTTGTACGAACCGTCTTTTTGCTTCTTCAGGATTTGTGCACTCGCATCCCAACCATTGAATTCACCCGCAACGGCGACCGTCTTAGCGCCATTCACCGCTTCGGCCGGCAGCTCGAACGTTACTTTAGCAACAGGCTTACTTTTCAGGTATTGTTTGGCAATTGCCATACGACGTTTAAGTTTGGTTTGTGCTGCAAAATTATATCACAATAAAAATAAAGTCATAATTATCAGGTGGTTATAGGTATTTTTTCTTTAAATAGTTATAATCTATGTATCTTGTTTTATACTTGTAACGGCCGGCCGGTAAGGTGCTAAAAGACAGGCCGATAGCCGGCAGGGTATGGGCTGGCACTGCTTAGCCTATTGGTTCGGTGGTTTGAGCGGGGTAGGCGCGGTATTCGCGGGTCCAGTGCCAGGCCCCCTGAAACGCAATCAGACAGAACACGGCGTATTCGATGCCGACGAGCTTCACGCCCTTTACGAAATAGATGTACGTACTGATGAGGTCGATTACGAGCCAGACCCACCAGCATTCGAGTTTTTTCTGAATCATCATGAACGTGCCGATGATGCTCATGACGGTTGTGAACGAGTCGAGGTAGGGGAAAGCGCTGGGTTTGCTGAACAGGATTGGAAACCAGGTGTGCAGGTTCTGGGCCAGCGTGCCCAGGGCCAGCGTCGCCACGCCACCGCCCAGCAGCATACCCACCAGGGGCCGGCCGGTCAGGCGCGTGATGCGCAGCTCGTTGCGCCGGTCGGCTTCGACGGGGGCGGGGTGGGTCCAGCGCCACCAGCCGTAGAGGTTGGTGATGCAGAAAAACACCTGCAGAAACATGTCGGGGTACAGCTGAATCTGGTAGAACAGAAAGAAAAAAAGAATAACGCTGGCCGCTCCGATGGGCCAGCTCCAGACGTTGGCCCTGGCGGCCAGCCACGTGGCCGCGCCCCCCGACACAACGCCGAAAAATTCGAGGTAGCTCATGGAGTACCCCCAGACGGTAAACAGAATGGAATGAATGTCGAAAAACTGGGTCACGCAGACAGCGGCTTTAGGTCAGCAGTCGGGGCCGTTACCACGGGCCCGGACCGGCAATATCCGAAGTTTTTGCCACAGCAGCCCGATACCCGGCCCAACACCCTATTGACCGACACATTGCCGGCTTTTACCGACAAGTCGCCGGCGGTTGCAACGGTGGCTACCCGGTGCCGCGTTAAGGAGAGTAACTGGGCAATCAGGTAACCAACTGGACAAGCAAAAACATGGAACGTAAGGAATTTCTGAAGCGTGGATTTGGCAGCATTCTGGGCATGGCAGCCATCGTACCCGTACTGGAAGGCTGCTCGAAAAGCAGTGTCGATCCGGTAACGACCACCACGACCACACCAACCACATCGACCGGTTCGACCAACGGCAGTTCGGCCAGCAACTGTACGGTGAGCCCGTCGGAAACCGAAGGCCCCTTTCCAACCAAGGTGCCGGCCAGCTTCGTTCGTAAGGATATACGTGACGACCGTACTGGGGTGGCTTTCACCATGAACATCACCATTAAAAACAACAATAACAGCTGTGCCGCGCTGGCCGGTGCCCTGGTCGATGTGTGGCACTGCGACAAAGACGGCTACTACTCGGAGTACGGCGGATCGGGCATGCAGAGTGTAAACTTTCAGAACGTCGATTTTCTGCGGGGCCGGCAAACAAGCGATGCCAATGGACTGGTTTCGTTTACGTCGATTTTTCCGGGCTGGTACTCCGGCCGGGCTCCGCACATCCACGTACATATCTACAACGCAGCCGGCAAGTCGCTCCTCGTTACCCAGATCGCGTTTCCCTACGACACTACCAACACAGTCTATACCACCGGGCAGTCGTATGGCTACACCAAAGGCGCGCAGGACACGAAGAACGAGCGGGATAATGTGTTTTCGGATTCCTACGCGACCGAACTGGCCACGGTGTCGGGCAGCCTTTCGGCTGGCTACACCCTGACGCATACGATCGTTGTCAGCGCCTGATCAATCTGCCGACCGTAACTGAACTAGGGATGAACCGATTGATTCGGCTGGCGTATCGCAAAGTGATCGACGCATCGGCTACGGCCGCCTGGGACCGGACCGTGTTTGACGAAACGTACCGGGAACTGTACATGCAGGCGCAGCGCTACGATCTGGCCGGGCAGTACCAGACGCTGGCCGAACTGCTGGCCCAGGTGCCCGGTGCCGACAAACTGCACTACCTGACCAGCCGGGCGGCTGTGGGCTACCTGAAACAGCTCGATCAGCGCCTGCCCGATGTGGTCGATAGCCTGGGTAGCCGCTGGGTGCCCTTCACCGAGTTTACATTTGAGGTGCTGGCGTCGCACCTGCACCGGTCCGATGCGCATCGGATTGCCATTGTGTTCTACAGCGATCCGCTACTGTGGCTCGACACCATTGGCGATCAGTTGCTGCTGGCCACCGCCGACCAGCAGCCTGCGCTGCAGGCCGGGCAGTTCATCAGCACGCACCTGCTGACACTGGATTCGCAGCTGAGCATCTGGACGTATCAGACCGGGTCGCGCCAGACCGGGTCAATCCAGACCGGGTCGCGCCAGACCGGGTCAATCCAGACCGGGTCAATCCAGCCGGAATCTTACCAGACCGGGTCGCGCCAGACTAGCCCGACCACAACCCTATAATGGACACACAGACGGAGGCCCGGATTTACCTTGCCGATGGGCGGGGCACGGTCGAATCGGCCGGGTACCGGCGCTACCATACGTTCAATGCGGAGACGTACCGCGCCGAAGGCCGTGAGCCGTACGGGCCGCTGGAGCTGCTCAGCGACGATGCCCTGCTGGCCGGTGCCAGCCTGACCAGTCGGGTCGATGACGCTACGGATATCCTGCTGCTGCCACTGACCGGCGGACTGGCCTACCAGACCGAAGCCGCCGGGACGGGTTTTCTGGAGCCGGGCCAGCTGGGGGTGCTGGCCCTCGGCGCCGGTGACGCCTGTACCGTAAGCAATCCGTACGATACCGAAACCATCAGCCTGCTGCAGCTGGGGTTACGGGCAGCACCCCGGCCCGGCCGGCCGGCATTGACCGTACAGACCTTCGACCTGACGCAGCCTAACCAATTGCTCCCCCTGCTGGGCACCGACAGTCCCACCCAGGTCTACATAGGGCGGTACGGGGGGCGGCAGGAGACTACCTACCGGCTGCAACCAACCGCCGGCCGGAGCGGGCAGGTGTTTGTGTTTGTACTACAGGGCGCGTTTGAAGTGGCCAACCGGTTGCTGCACGCCCGCGATGGCCTGTCGCTGACCCGGCCGCCCGACGGCGAGGTGCCGTTCGAAGCGCTGTCGGAAGGGGCCATGCTGCTTCTGCTCGATCTGGCCTGCTAGCCGCGCCTGACCCGGAATGAACAGCCCCCGCCCTGTCTGGGCGGGGGCTGTTGCCGTTACTTGCGGCCGTCGAGGGGATAGAACCGCCAGCTGGTCTGGTAGTCGCGGGTGAGCGGCTGGTTGGTCAGAATGGCGCGAATCATCTCCACGGGCATGGCATTGAGGTGCATCACCGCATCGTGAAACTGTTTGTTGGTCATTTTGCCCGACCCCACCAGTTCCTTCTGCAGCGCGTAGAACTGAAAACCGCCCGTCATGTAAGCCAGCTGGTAGAGGGGCGGGTAGCCCCCCACAAACGACCGGCGCACCTCGCCCTCGGCATTGGCCCGCTCGAAGCCCACCCGATCGACCAGAAAGTCGATGCACTGCTGGGGCGACCAGTTGCCGAGGTGGTAGTTGAGCGAGAAAATAATGCGGGCGCAGCGGTGCATCCGCCAGAACAGCATCCCGATCCGGTCTTCGGGCGTTTGCGGAAAGCCCTTATCCCAGAGCAGCATTTCCCAGTACAGCGACCACCCTTCGATCCAGAACGGGGTGTCGAAGTTGCGGTAGGTTTTGTAGCGGCTGTTCATGAAAAACTCCAGGTGGTGGCCCGCAATCAGCTCATGGTGAACGGTGGCGCGCGAAAAATGGGGGTTGTTGCCGCGCATGCTCATCAGCTTGTCGCGCTCGGTCATGCCGCTGGTGGGGTAGGAGATAATGATTTCTTCGCCCCCCAGAAAAAACGGATTCACCAGCTGCCGCTCGGGCGACATCATGCTCATGCGCCAGGTTTCTTCGGCAATCGGCGGAATGGTAATCAGATCATTTTTTTTCAGAAAATCGATCGATTCGTTGTAGAGCCGCAGGATGGTTTCGGGCTGGTGGCCCGGCTCCACGTAGGTATTCTTTACTTTCTCCTGGGCCGCTTTCCAGTTATCGCCAAAGCCCATCTCGCGCGAGGCCTTCAGCAGTTCGCGGTCGCACCAGGCAAATTCGCGGTTGGCAATCTGAATCAGCTCATCGGGCGAATACGGAATCAGCTCGAACTGCAGCTGCCGTACCAGTTCATCGCGGCCCACCGCCACGCCCACAATGCCACTGCTGTCGGGTTTGGCGCCCGATGAGCGCCGGGCGCGCCGGCCAAACAGGGTGGCATAGTCGGCCAGCAGGCTGTCGACGCGCTGGTAGGGTTTGGGGACCCACCACGTAAACTGGGGGTCGTACTCATTGTAGAAGGCAAACACCGATTCGAGGGCATTTTTGAGGCCGTTGGCAGTGCGGTTGGCGCGCCGGGCCAGGGCCGGTTCGATGGTGCCCAGCTTACCAACCTGCTGGCGGCTGGATTCGACCTGTTCGGCAATGGCGGTCAGGTCGGCGGCCATTTGCCGGGCGTCGGGTACGGCCCCGCGCCGGCGCGCTTTCTCCATGGCGTAGAGCTTGTCGGCAAAGGGAAACCAGGGTTTGATCTGCTCCATTTCGCGGGCTTCCTGTTCCAGCTGCCGCAGGTCGTTGCGGAGGTTGCGCTGAAACAGCAGGTAGTCGACCCGGCTATCGGTATTCAGCTGGTCGAAGGGCAGCGCCTGCAGTCGGGTGAGGTAGTCGGTGCGCAGCTGGCGAAACCGCTCCCGGCGTTCGGGCGAGTTGTCGACGGTATAGAAGCGGCTCAGGCTACCCCGGTCGGCTTCGAACTGCACCAGCAGCGGGTGAACGGCGCTGGTTTCGTAACTGATGGGGGCGGGGGCGGGCTGGGCACATAGCGGGGCAGCCGCGAGCAGGAGCCCAAGGCAGGTAAACAGTAGGTTCATGGGCTGTCAGACAGGTTGGTGAGGCTGGTCAGACAATCGGTATTTGGGTCGATCGTTGACCGTTGGTCAGCAATTTCGTTTCTTACCGGCCAAACAAAAAAGGCACGCTTACCTAAATGTGGTTAACGGATAAAAAAATAGTGGTGATTGGCGGCACCACCGGCATGGGACTATCGGCGGCTACGGCTTTCGTACGCGAAGGTGCGCAGGTGGTTGTGGTGGGGCGTAATCCCGAAAATGGCGCGGCTGCCGAGCAGTTGCTGGATGGCAACGGGCTGGCCCTGTCGGGCGATGCGTCGGACCCCCAAACGGCCACCAAAGCCATTTCGCTCTGCCAGCAGATATTCGGGGGCTTCGACGGACTGTATCACGTGGCGGGCGGGAGTGGCCGGCGCTTTGGCGATGGACCGCTGCACGACCTCACGCTCGAAGGCTGGCAGTACACGCTCAACCTGAACCTGACGGGCCTGATGCTGTCGAACCAGGCGGCCGTGCGGGCTTTTCAGGCGCAGGGTACAGGCGGTTCCATTCTGAACATGGGCTCCGTGCTGGGGCAGTCGCCCTCGCCCACCTACTTTGCTACCCATGCCTATGCCGCGGCCAAATCGGCCATTGTGGGGTTCGTGAAATCAGTAGCGGCCTATTACGCTCCGCAGAACATACGGGTCAACATGGTGGCCCCGTCGCTGGTCGAGACGGCCATGTCGCAGCGGGCCGTCAACGACGACGCCATCATGTCGTTTATCAAAACCAAGCAGCCCCTCGACGGCGGGCGTATCGGGCAACCCGACGACCTCGATGGCGCAGCGGTGTATTTTCTGTCCGATCAGTCGCGCTTCACCACCGGGCAGATCCTGACCATCGATGGCGGCTGGAGTGTGAGCGAAGGACAGGAGCCATGATCGCCACCCTCCGCCTGACGCTGGTGCCGCTGACCCTGCCGCAACTGCGGCTGCACATTGCCGACAGTCACCAGCTCGAACGCGCCATGGGGCTCAAAACCGGCCCGCGCGACGTAGCTGAGCCGCTGCTGAGCATTATCCGGCACTACACCATTCCGCGGCTGCAGGACCCCGCCAACGATCCGCTCTATCATACTATTTGGGTGGGTATCGACCGGGAGCGGCAGCAGATCGTGGCCGATGCCAAGTTCAAGGGGGAACCCGACGAAACCGGCACCGTCGAGATCGGGTACGGCACCTATCCGGCCCGGCAGCGTAAAGGGTACATGACCGAAATGGTCGGCGGCCTCGTCGACTGGGCCCGTACGCAGCCCGACATTCGACGCATTACGGCCGATACGCACTGCGAGAACGTGGCCTCGCAGCGGGTGCTCGAGAAAAACGACTTTCACCTGTTCGACCGGCTGGAGGAAATGCTGTGGTGGGAGCGGGTGCTCAGGTGAGCAGCGCCGACCCCAGCACGCAGCGCTCGCCCTGCAGCTGATCGAGGTTGTCGAACAGTTGTAGCGCGTTCTTGGCATTATCGAAGTGTTCGCTCGACGCCTGGCGCAGTTCCTTGCGTTTCATGGCTTCCAGAAACCGCCGGGCATCGTCGGCCGACTCGAGCAGCAGGGCGGGTACTTCGGTGGGCTGGTCGCTGTCGTCTTTGGCCACCATCGTGAAATACGAGGTGTTGGTATGTTTCACCACGCCCGTCTTCACGTTTTCGGCAATCACCTTGATGCCGATGACGAGCGAGGTACGCCCGACGTAGTTGACCGACGCCAGCAGCGATACCAGCTCGCCCACCTCGACCGGCTGCCGGAAGTTAACCCCATCGACCGAGACCGTTACGCAGTAGTGACCAGCGTGCTTGGCCGCGCAGGCATATGCCACCTTGTCCATGAGCGACAGCAGAATGCCCCCGTGAATTTTACCGCCGAAGTTGGCATAGGCCGGAATCATCAGTTCGGTCAGCGTGGTGCGGGAGTGCGAAACGGGTTTGGGGAGTGCGGCCATAAGGTGGGCTGTTAGCAGAGACAAAAAAAAGCACCGTCGATAAACGGTGCTTCTGCAAACATATAGGGCGGGCCCGATTATACGGCAAAACTTTCGCCACAACCGCAGGTGCGGCTGGCGTTGGGGTTTTTGAACTGAAACCCCTTGCCGTTCAGGCCATCCGAAAAGTCGAGTTCAGTGCCGGCCAGGTACAGCAGGCTTTTGCGATCGACCAGAATTTTGATGCCTTTATCCTCGACCACATGGTCGGTGGGTTGTTGCGCGGTGTCGAACTGCAGGTCATACATCAGACCCGAGCAACCGCCACCCTGCACGGCTACGCGAATGGCGTAATCGGCGGTGTGACCCTCCTTCTGGCGGAGTTCAATGATTTTATCTTTGGCGATTTCAGATACAGTAACCATGGTGATCGGCGCGCCAACGGAGTGCGATTCGACGCTGACCTGTTAACTTTCGGCCCGTCGGAAAAGTTCTTTACTACCCCTATGCTTACCAACCTTGAACACATCGGCATTGCCGTTCGCGATCTGAACCAGGCCAATGCGCTGTTTACCAGCCTCCTTAACGTGGCTCCCTACAAACAGGAAGCCGTAGCGACGGAGGGCGTAACAACCTCGTTTTTCCGGATCAACCAGACCAAGATCGAACTGCTGGAGGCCACCCGCCCCGACAGCCCCATTGCCACCTTCCTGGAGAAGAAGGGCGAAGGCATTCATCACCTGGCCGTCGAGGTCGACGATATCGTGGCCGAAATGGCGCGGCTCAAAGCCGAGGGGTTCACGCTGCTCAACGAAACGCCCAAGCCCGGTGCCGACAATAAACTAGTGTGTTTTCTGCACCCCAAAGGCACCAACGGCGTGCTGATCGAGCTGTGTCAGGAGCGGCCCGCCCCCGACCCGGCTGACACTGAGCGTACTGCGTAGCCGCGATGGCCTCTCCCGCAGCCGGAGAGCCCGGGCAGCCCCTCAATCGGGCCGATTTGGGCAATATTCAACTAATTGGGGCCGAAACCCGTTTACAGAGAAGGGGTGTCGCCATTGGCATTGAATAGGATAAAAACCATAACTTTTGCGGTTAAGTATCTGACCGATACGCTACCTTTGCCGATCAAAACAACGACGCGCCACCGTCATGGATCAGTACTCGTATATTGCTAATTCCGATGCCGCTTACGTCGATCAACTGTATCAGGCCTACAGGCAGGACCCACAGTCGGTAGATGAAAGCTGGCAGCAGTTCTTCAAAGGTTTCGATTTCTCCCTTACCTACGCCGAGAAACCCAACGGTAAAGCCAATGGGGTTGCCGTCAACGGCAAAGCGACCGACACCAAACCCGTCGATGCCTCGCACGCCGAGAAAGAAGTCTCCGTTGCCAGCCTGATCAAGGCCTACCGCTCGCGCGGTCACCTGCTGGCCAAAACAAACCCGCTCAAAGACCGCAAAGATCGGCAGCCCCGCGTCGACCTGCCCGACTATGCCCTGTCGGAGAGCGACCTCGACACCGTTTTCGAATCGGGCAAGCTGCTCGGCATCGGGCCCGCCACCCTCCGGACCATTATGGAGTCGCTACGTAAAATCTACGCCGGCAACATTGGTTTCGAGTATATGTACATCCGGGAGATGGACGTCAAAAACTGGCTGCGCAACAAAATTGAAAAAGAAGCGCTGGAGTTTACGCCCACTATCGAGGAGAAAAAGCGGATTCTGGAAAAGCTGAACGAAGCCACCGTGTTCGAAAACTTTCTGGCTACCAAATACCTGGGTCAGAAGCGGTTTTCGCTCGAAGGGGGCGAGTCGACCATTCCGGCGCTCGACACCATTATCAGCCAGGCGGCCGATATGGGCGTTGAAGAAGTCATGATTGGGATGGCCCACCGGGGCCGGCTCAACGTGCTGTCGAACATCATGGGTAAATCCTACGAAGCCATCTTCGATGGTTTTGAAGGCAATGTACCCCAGCACGCCTATGGCGATGGGGACGTAAAATACCACCTGGGCTATTCGAGCCTGCTGCGTACGCCGGCGGGTAAGGAAATCAGCGTGAAGCTGGCCCCCAACCCCTCGCACCTCGAAACCGTCGATCCCGTGGTCGAAGGCTTCGTACGGGCGCAGGCCGATGAAGAATACAACGGCGATTTTACCCGCATCATGCCGATCCTGATTCACGGCGATGCCGCTGTAGCGGGTCAGGGTGTCGTCTACGAAGTCATGCAAATGGCCAAGCTGGCGGGCTATACGACCGGTGGCACGGTTCACTTCGTCATCAACAACCAGGTCGGGTTTACCACCGATTTCGATGATGCCCGCTCGTCGATCTACTGTTCCGACGTAGCCAAAATCATCGATGCTCCGATTTTCCACGTCAACGGCGACGATCCGGAAGCCGTTATTTTCTGCGCTAAACTGGCGGTCGAATTCCGTGAGAAATTCAAGCGCGACGTGTTTATCGACATGGTCTGCTACCGGCGTTACGGCCACAACGAATCGGACGAACCCAAGTTCACGCAACCGACGATGTATAACATCATCGACCGGCACGATAACCCGCGCGAACTGTACAATAAAACCCTGATCGAGCGGGGCGATGTGGATGCCGAACTGGCCAGCCGCATGGACACCGAGTTCAAGAAGCAACTGCAGGACCGGCTCGACAAGGTGAAGCAGAAAGCCGAGATTCCGTATAAACCGCTGCGGCTCGACCGCGACTGGGCCGAACTTCGGTACGCCGAACCCGCCGACTTCGAGCAGTCGCCCGAAACGGGGGTGCCGGCCGAAACGCTGGACAAGATCGGCAAAGCACTAACAACGGTTCCGGAAGGCTTCAAACCGCTGAAACAGATCGATAAACTGCTGAAAGACCGGCAGACGATGCTGACTGCGAACCGGCAGGTGAACTGGGGTACGGCCGAACTGCTGGCCTACGGATCGCTGCTGCTGGAGAACAAACTGGTTCGACTCAGCGGGCAGGACGTTCAGCGGGGTACGTTCTCGCACCGCCACGCGGTGCTGCACGATGCCGACACCAACAAAACCTATTCGTCGCTCGATTTCATTGCCGAGGGACAGACCAAGCTGCAGATCTACAACTCCCACCTGTCGGAGTATGGGGTACTGGGTTTCGAGTATGGCTACGCTATGGCCAACCCCCATGCCCTGGTGATCTGGGAAGCGCAGTTCGGTGATTTCTCGAACGGTGCGCAGATCATTATCGACCAGTTCATTTCGGCCGCCGAGTCGAAATGGGGTATTCAGAACGGGCTGGTGATGCTGCTGCCCCACGGCTACGAAGGCCAGGGCCCCGAGCACTCCAACGCCCGGCCGGAGCGCTACCTGCAGCTCTACGCCGAATACAACATGGTGGTGGCCAACGTAACCACGCCGGCCAACTTCTTCCACCTGATGCGTCGGCAGCTGGCCTGGGCATTCCGGAAGCCGCTGGTGGTGATGTCGCCCAAGTCGCTGCTGCGCCACCCCAAAGTGGTATCGTCGCTCGACGAACTGGCTACCGGTTCGTTCAAAGAAGTACTCGGCGACACTTACGCTGCGCCCAAGAAGGTAAAGAAAGTGCTGGTCTGCACCGGCAAGGTGTACTACGATCTGCTCGAAAAACAGCAGACCGATCAGCGCGACGACGTGGCCATTATCCGGCTGGAGCAGATTGCCCCGCTGCCCAAAACGCAGCTCGACGCCGAACTGGCCAAGTACAAAGGCGCCAAGGTATACTGGGTGCAGGAAGAGCCCGAGAACATGGGCTACTGGACTTACCTGCTGCGCATTGGGCTGACCCTGCCGATCATTGCGCGCAAGGCGTCGGCTTCGCCGGCCAGCGGATACCCCAAAGTTCACAGTCAGGAACAGGCCGACATTGTTCGGCGTGCATTTGAATAACGGTTTAGGGTAGATGGTTTACGGTTTTCGGTTAGGTTTGCTGCCGACAGAACCGTGAACCATACACCCGCAACCGAAAACTACATACATAATGGCCGTTGATATGAAAATCCCCCCGGTTGGGGAATCCATTACCGAAGTAACCGTAGGCACCTGGTATAAAAAAGAAGGTGACGTGGTGAAAATGGACGAAGTCATTTGCGGGCTGGAGTCCGACAAAGCAACGTTCGAACTGAACGCCGAGGCTGCCGGTGTGCTGCACATTCTGGCGCAGGAGGGCGATGTGCTGCCCATCGGGGCCAGCATCTGCACCATCGATGCCGACGGCAGTGCTCCGGCTCCGGCAGCGCCGGCGGCCGAGCAGCCAGCCCCCGCTCCCGAACCCCAGCCGGCCGCAGCCCCTGCGCCCGCACCGGCTCCGGCCGCTACGTCGAGTGCCGTAGTCGAGATGAAGGTTCCGGCCGTGGGTGAATCGGTAACGGAAGTCACGATTGCCTCGTGGAATAAAAAAGACGGCGATCAGGTTGCACTCGACGAAACGCTGTGCGAACTGGAATCGGATAAAGCAACGTTTGAACTGCCTGCCGAGGCCGCCGGAACGCTCCGGATCGTGGCCGAAGCGGGTGCTACGCTGGCGATCGGCGCCCTGATTGCCCGGATCGAAACGGGTTCGGCAGCGCCCCAGGCTGCTCCGGCTCAGCCGGCGGCACCCGCCCAGCCCGCGGCCGCTCCGGCCCCGCAGGCAGCACCCGCCAGCCCCAACGGCTATGCGGCCAATCACCCTTCGCCGGCGGCTGCCAAGATTCTGGACGAAAAAGGCATTCAGGCTCAGCAGGTGCAGGGTACAGGCGTTGGTGGCCGGATCACCAAGGAAGATGCTATGGGCGCTACGGCCGCTCCGGCTCCTCAGCCTGCCGCGGCTCCGGCGGCTCCCAAACCGGCGGCCCCTGCTGCCGCAACGCCAACTCCAGCGGCTGCGCCGGCTGGCGCGCGCAACCAGCGCACCGAACGGATGACGTCGCTGCGCCGGACCATTGCCCGCCGACTGGTGTCGGTGAAAAACGAAACCGCCATGCTGACCACTTTCAACGAGGTCGACATGAAGCCGGTGATGGATTTGCGCAACAAGTACAAAGACAAATTCAAAGAGAAGCACGGCGTTGGCCTGGGCTTCATGTCGTTCTTCGCCAAAGCGGTGTGCGTAGCCCTGAAAGAATTCCCGGCTATCAACGCCCAGATCGATGGCGACAATATCGTCTACAACGATTTCTGCGACATCTCGATCGCCGTATCGACGGGCCGTGGGCTGGTGGTGCCGGTAATCCGGAACGCCGAGCAGATGAGCTTTGCCGAAATTGAGAAAGAAGTGGTGCGGCTGGCCGGGCTGGCCCGCGACAATAAGCTGACCATCGAACAGATGACGGGCGGCACGTTCACGATCACCAACGGTGGTACGTTTGGGTCGATGCTCTCGACCCCGATCATCAACGCGCCCCAGTCGGCCATTCTGGGTATGCACAACATTGTTGAGCGGCCTGTTGTGGTCAACGGCGAAATCGTGGTGCGCCCCATCATGTACGTAGCCCTGTCGTACGATCACCGCATCATCGACGGTAAAGAGTCAGTAAGCTTCCTGGTTCGGGTGAAACAGATTCTGGAAGACCCCGCCCGGATTTTGCTGGAGATGTAAGCTAACGCTGCTTCATAGAAAAAGGCGCTTCCTGACTTAGGAAGCGCCTTTTTTGTGACGTGTAAATCTAATCTCAGGAAACGGCATAGCCCGTGTATTGCCGCAGATGTTCAGGGTGGAAACCCAGAACAATATCCTGCTTGGATACGCCCGCGGCAACAAGCGCTTCGGTAACCGAGCGATCGGTGTTGTCTTCCTGAATCCAGATTTTACCGGCAATAATGTCGATTCGGATGACAGGCTGGACAATATGTTTAACACCCTCCCAGCCGGTACTGACCAGCATATACCGGTCATGTTCAGTGTCGAAAACAACGTCGTCTTTCACCGGGCTGGTCTTGGAGTAGTCGGCATAGGCCAGTAGTTGACGACATACTAACTGGCGGTAGTGGCTTACGGTATCCATTGGACAATCGTTTCGTGGTCTTCATCAAAAATAAGCAAACTGATAGAGAACGTGTCGCGTACCAGTTCGCCGAATTCATTTTGAAACAGATTCACGTAAGCCCGTTGGGGTATTGCCAGGTAAATCATACGATCAGGCTGCTGCATGGCCAGTATGCGTTTGTAAAGTGCATACTGGCCAGCGGCTCCTTCCATATCCGCAACGGGCGAAACACTGAGGAAGCTTTTTATCTCGACAGCGATTTTTTCACCGCTCCGCTCCGCAGCAATGGTATTCCGCTCTGCACCTAAATCAACGTACAGCTTGCGGTCACCAAATTTCAGGAAGAGCGGGTCGTTGGTAATGACCCAGCCATCTTTCTCGAGTGCTTTTACAACCAGACTATGATACAGGTCCCGCGCTGACATGCTTTATTCCCTGATCAGGCTCACGCCGGTCATGACGGGAGGCTGGGGAACGCCCAGCAGCTGCAGAATGGTGGGGGCGATATCGGCCAGCTTACCGTCGTTGAGGGCGGGGCGGTAGTCTTTGTCGATCAGGATGCAGGGCACCAGGTTGGTGGTGTGGGCCGTGTTGGGCGTCCCGTCTTCGTTGACCATAAACTCTGCGTTGCCATGGTCGGCAATGATGATGGTGGTGTAGCCGTGAGCCAGGGCCGCTTCGGTGACCGCCTGGGCGCAGGCATCGGCCGTTTCGGCGGCTTTGACCACCGCGTCGAACACGCCCGTGTGGCCCACCATATCGGTGTTGGCGAAATTAAGGCAGATAAAGTCGGTGGCTTCGTTTTCCAGCTCCGGCACAATGGCGTCGCGGATATCGTAGGCCGACATCTCGGGTTTCTGGTCGTAGGTTTTCACCGGCACCACCGTGGCCACACCCTGCTCGTCGTAAACGGTCATTTCTTTAGGCGAGGGGCAGAGCAACCGTTTCTCGCCGGTGAAGGGCTCTTCGCGCCCACCCGAGAAAAAGAACGTAACGTGCGGGTACTTCTCCGTTTCGGCAATCCGGATCTGGGTGCGGCCGGCATCGGCAACGACTTCACCCAGCGTTTTTTCCAGATTATCTTTTTCGAAAATCACGCTGACATCTGTAAACTCATCGTCGTACTTGGTCATGGTGATGTAGGTGAGGGCCAGTTTCTTCATGCCCTGCTCCGGAAAATCCTTCTGCGTGAGGGCCTGGGTGATTTCGCGGCCCCGGTCGGTGCGGAAGTTGAAGCACAGTACTACGTCGCCGTCTTCGATCATGGCCACGGGCGATCCGTCGGCTTTCGACACTACCAGCGGCTTGATGAACTCGTCGGTTACGTTGGCATCGTACGACGCCTGCAGGGCCGCGATAACACCCTCGGGCGCTACAGGCGTGCCCACGCCATTGACCATGGCATCGTAGGCGATCTTCACGCGGTCCCAGCGGTTGTCGCGGTCCATGGCGTAGTAGCGGCCCACCACGCTGGCCAGCTGACCGGTAGTCTGGGCCATGTGCTGCTGCAACTCGGTCAGATAACCGATACCACCCTTGGGGTCGGTGTCGCGCCCGTCGGTGAAGGCATGTACAAATACGTTGGTCAGCTCGTGGGCATGAGCAATCGACAGCAACCCTTTGAGGTGTTCGATGTGGGCGTGTACGCCACCGTCGGAAACCAGGCCGATGAAGTGCACGTTCCTGCCAGCCGCTTTGGCCGCCGTCAGGGCATCGACCAGAATGGGTTCGGTATCGAGGGTGTGCTCTTCAACGGCTTTGTTGATCTTGACCAGATCCTGGTAGACCACCCGGCCGGCGCCGAGGTTCATGTGGCCGACTTCGGAGTTGCCCATCTGCCCGGCGGGCAGCCCTACAGCCAGACCCGATGCCTCGAGCGTGCTGTGAGGGTAGTTGGCCAGAACCGAATCGATGAAGGGTGTTTTGGCCGCTTTGATGGCCGAGACAGCCGGATTGAGCGGAATGCCCCAGCCGTCGAGAATAACGAGAATGACTTTCTTGTTCATGGGATGTAAGGAGCGAAAGAAAGAACGGGCGAGTCCAGGCTGTGTCGGTAGCCGCGTGTTGGGGTGCGTCCGGGGGTCAGCGTTTGGGGCGTTCGTTCAGGAGATACACAAGCAGTTGCCGGCAGCAGCGCAACACAATCTGATACACCTCTTCAAAAACCTCGGGGCCTTCGTAGTAGGGGTCGGGCACATTGGGCTGATCGTTGGTGTCGGGGTCGAATTCGCGCAGCAGAAAAATCGTGTCGGTCGTGTACAGACCCGTGCTGCGGTAGTTGAGTTTTTCGATGGCTTCGAGATTCTGCTCGTCCATCGCCACCAGGTAGTCGAACTGGGCCAGGTCGTCGCCCGTCATGCGCCGGGCGCGGTGGGTGAGGGTGAGGCCGTGTTCGAGGGCATTCTGGCGGGTGCGCAGGTCGGGCAGCTGACCGATGTGGTAGGAGGCCGTTCCGGCCGAGTCACAGCTGATCTGATCCTGCAGGCCCGCATCGGCCACGAGCGCCCGAAAGACGCCTTCGGCTACGGGCGACCGGCAGATGTTGCCATAACAGACGAAGAGAACGCTTATCATGCAGAGCGCGACGCGTTGATGGGTAAGAGCGCGTAACCACGATCGGGCGCAGGCCGGGCTATTTTTCGAGAGGCTCGTTCTGCGCGTCGACCACCACGAAGACATCTTCGGTGGGTTTTTTCATCAGGTACTTTTCCCGGGCGTACTTTTCGCGGAGCCGGTCGTTGCCCAGCACTTCGCGCCGGTCGGCCCGGATGGTATCGATCTGGGCGGTGTAGTAGCTCACCTCGTTTTCCAGCTCATGCAGCTTCCGCCAGTTCTGAAACTGGGTGATGAAGTCATTGGCGTCGAAGCACGTCATCCACAACAGCAGCCCCAGCGTGGTGGCTACGTAGAAGTTGCGCAGGTAGGGAAGAATCCGGCGGAGCATGGCGGTCGGGGGTTATCCGGTATAAGGTACGGGGGCTGATTGGCGGGTACTGCCGCAAACCAACCCCCGTCGACCCAAAACCGGCATTAGAACTTCAGGCCGGGGAAGTAAGCGGTTTCGCCCAGTTCTTCCTCGATGCGCAGCAGCTGGTTGTATTTCGCCATCCGGTCCGAACGCGAGGCCGAACCCGTTTTGATCTGACCCGTGTTGAGGGCTACGGCCAGGTCGGCGATGGTAGCGTCTTCGGTTTCGCCCGAGCGGTGCGACATAATGTTTTTATACGAGTTGCGCTTGGCCAGGTTCACCGTATCGATGGTTTCGGTCAGCGAACCGATCTGGTTTACCTTCACCAGAATGGCGTTGGCAATGCCTTTGTCGATACCTTCCTGCAGACGGGTCACGTTGGTTACGAACAGGTCGTCGCCCACGAGCTGGGTAGGCGTACCTTTCAGCGCGTCGGTGTGCAGTTTCCAGCCGTTCCAGTCGTCTTCGGCCATGCCGTCTTCGATCGAGAGGATGGGGTATTTGCTAACCCACTCTTTCCAGTAACCGGCCATTTCCGACGAGGTGAGTTTATCGCCCGTCGATTTCTTGAAGTGGTAGGTACCGGTGCTGGCGTCGTAGAACTCCGAGGTAGCGGCATCCATAGCCACCCACACGTCTTCGCCGGGGCGGTAGCCTGCTTTCTCGATGGCCTGCAGAATGATCTGGATGGCTTCTTCGTTCGAGGGGATGTTGGGCGCAAAGCCACCTTCGTCGCCCACGTTGGTCGACATACCTTTGCCTTTCAGTACTTTCTTGAGCGAGTGGAAAATCTCGGTACCCATACGCAGCGCAGCCGAGAAGGTCGGCGCGTTGGCGGGCATCACCATGAATTCCTGGAAATCGATCGAGTTATCGGCGTGCGAACCCCCGTTGAGGATGTTCATCATCGGTACGGGCAGCGTGTTGGCGTTGACACCACCGATGTAGCGGTAGAGGGGCAGACCGGCTTCCTGCGCAGCCGCTTTGGCCACCGCCAGCGATACGCCCAGAATGGCGTTGGCACCCAGCCGACCTTTATTGGGGGTACCGTCCAGATCGAGCATTACCTTATCGATCAGCGACTGATCGAAGGCCGAGATACCAACCAGTTCCGGATAGATCAGTTCGTTGACGTTCGAAACGGCTTTCAGCACGCCTTTACCGACGTACACGCTGTCATCCTCGTCGCGCAGTTCAACGGCTTCGTGCGTACCCGTCGACGCACCCGAGGGCACAGCCGCGCGGCCCAGGAAACCATTTTCCGTGCGTACGTCTACTTCAACAGTCGGGTTGCCGCGTGAATCCAGGATCTGACGGGCATGAATGCTTTGGATTGTACTCATTGCAAAGAATAAGAAGGGTTAACAACGAAAAAGCTAATTTTTTCGGCGCTGATTACCAGAATCATACTGGATCATGGCGCTGCCGGGGCAAAGTAACGAAATACGGCGCAAAAGTTCAGGCTCCGGTGGGCGCAAAAGGCCACCGGGCCGGCGGGTGTTTACCAATGGGTTGCAAAGCCGTCGGGTTTTTCGGTATTTAGCCACACGGCCGGGCTGGCAGCGTGTCGGCCCGGCCCGTTTGCCCGCCCGTCAGCGCTCTTTGCCCATTCGGCCCAACCGTCTGTCCCGCTCTCTTCATCGTGAACCGTCTGCTCCCCCTTGTTCTCCTGCTGCTGTGGCGTCCGTCGACCGTCGGGGCCGCAACCACGGCTCCTATTTTTCCGCAGCCCCTGAGCCCCCGGCTGGCCAACTACCAGATCGACGTGACGCTCGACCCGGCCACCCGGAAACTGACGGGCCGTGAAACCCTCACCTGGCGAAACCCCTCAACCGATGTGGTGCGCGAACTGCGGTTTCATCTGTACCTCAACGCGTTTCGCAACGATGAGTCGACGTTTATGCGCGAATCGGGGGGGCAGCTGCGGGGCGATCAGATCGATAAGTCGGGCACCGAGAGCCCCTACGGCTGGACTGACATCGTGTCGATGAAAACGGCCGCCGGCGAGCCGCTGGCGTTCGACTACATCCAGCCCGACGATGCCAACCGTGCCGACCGGACCGTGATTCGGGTGCCGCTGACCAAACCCGTCGGGCCGGGGCAGACCATTACGCTGTCGATTCATTTCCGGGCCAAACTACCCCGGATTTTTGCGCGCACCGGCTACAGCCGCGACTATTACCTGGTAGGGCAGTGGTTTCCGAAAATCGGGGTCTACGAGCCCGCCGGCACGCGCTATGCGACGGTGGGCGGCTGGAACTGCCATCAGTTTCATGCCGACTCGGAGTTCTACGCCGACTACGGGGTCTACGACGTAAACATCACTGCACCGAAGGCCTACTGGATCAGCGCGACGGGGCTGTACCAGTCCGAAAAAATCCACGCCAACAACACTAAAACGGTGCGCTACCACGCCGAAGATGTGGTCGATTTTGCCTGGACAGCCTCGCCCCATTTTCAGGTTGTGAACGACAAGTGGCAGCGGCCCGGTGGCGGGGCGGTGGCCATCGAGCTGCTGCTCCAGCCCGAACACGCCGATCAGGCCAAACGCCATTTCGACGCTGTGAAGGCCGCGCTGGCGTATTTCGACAAACACCTGGGCCGCTACCCCTTTCCGAATCTGACCATCGTCGATCCGCCCCTGCACGCCAGCGGGTCGGGCGGCATGGAATACCCTACGTTTATCACGGCCGGTACCAGCTGGGGAATGCCCGCCGGTTTGCGCGCGCCCGAAGTGGTTACGGTGCATGAATTCGGCCATCAGTATTTCATGCAGCTGCTGGCCAGCAACGAAGCCGAAGAAGCCTGGCTCGACGAGGGCTTCAACCAGTACTACGAAGGACGAATCATGGATGCGACCTACGGACCGAAATCGTCGCAGGTCGATCTGTTCGGCTTCCGGATGGGCGATCTGGAACTGTCGCGCGATCAATACGCGCACCGGCCCAACCCGGCCGTCGGCTCGTCGTTTGGCAACACCTGGCAACTGCCCAACGGCGAATACGGGGTGCTGACGTACATGAAAACGGCCACCTGGCTCCGAACGCTGGAGGGGCTGGTGGGCCGGTCGGTGATGGATGAGATCATGCAGACGTACTTTGCCCGCTGGAAATTCCGCCACCCCAACGCCAAAAGCTTTATCGACATCGTGAACGAGGTGGTGCCGAAGCGGCTGGGCAGCCAGTACGGCTCCGATATGAACTGGTTTTTTGCGCAGGCCCTCTACGGCGAGCAGGTGGTCGATTATCAGCTGCTGTCGATCCGCAACCGCACGGCCGGCGGTCGGCGGGGCGAGGTGGTGGTGCAGCGCAACCGCGATGGCCAGATGCCGGTGGAGGTGCTGGTGCGGGTAGAGCCCCGGCCGGGCGCTGCTCCCGTCGACCGGCTGCTGACCTGGAACGGTATCGACCGCCGGCATACGTTTACGCTGCCCGGCCGGGTGCTGTGGGCAAAGGTCGATCCGAACGAGAAGGTGTTTATGGACGTTAATGTCAACAACAACAGCCTGACGCTGTCGCCCTCGTCGGCTCCGGCGGCCAGCCTGGCGGTGCGGGTCCTGTTCTGGGTGCAGAACTGGATGCAGTGGCTGGCGTGGCTCGCCTGATTGGCGTTCTTTATCGATCTTTTGACCTATCTGAACAGGCCACCCACCGCGCTGGCCCCCGCTGATGACGTTTACCGAACTGGTTACTTATATCGAAGCCTCGGGCTTTTCCACGCTGACCGCTCACCCCGATGGTCTGCAGCCCTACCTGACGGTGCCGGCCGATCAGCTCCAGCCCCTTTGCCTGCTGCTGCGTAACGACGAACGGTTATTCTTCGACATGCTTTCCTGCGTGACGGGCATCGACAATGGCCCCGTGGCCGATACCATGGAGGTGATCTACAACCTGTGTTCCATTCCGTATGAACATACGCTGATGCTGAAAGTGGTGGTGCCGCGTACACCCGTCGGTAATCGCCTGCCCGCCGTACCTACGCTGACGCATCTCTGGCGCACCGCCGACTGGCACGAGCGCGAAGCCTACGACCTGCTGGGCATCCGCTTCGAGGGACACCCCGACCTGCGCCGGATTCTAATGCCGGCCGACTGGGTGGGCTACCCGCTCCGGAAAGACTACGTCGAGGCCGAGCAGTATCACGGTATTCAAACAAAGTAAGGCGCTGACGTGTCGTGTCAGCACGGGGTCGGCGCCTGGCCCCGTTTCGGTTTTTCAATTCACTCCGTCCATGCGTGGTCTTTTTGTTCTGTTAACTGCCAGTTTGCTGGCAACCCCCCTGTTTGCCCAGACCGATTCGGTGATCGTAACCGGCCGAATCCGGAATCTGTCGGCGCGGCTTTACCGCGATGCCCCCACGGTGCTGATTGCCCGCAACAACATCCTGCAGGCCAGCCGCGAGCTGGTGCGGCCCGCCCCGCTGGCGGTCGATGGGTCGTTTCGGGTGGCTGTTCCGCTGATCTATCCCCAGGAAGAACTTTATTTCAACTACGGCCGCATCTCGACGGCCTTTCTGGCGGTGCCGGGCACGGTAACCATCGACCTCAATGCCGATTCGCTGTTTGCTACTTCGGTGCCGTTTCAGTTCGGGGGGGCTAACGCCCGCATCAACCAGGAATATGCGCGGTACAAGGCTTTCGAAGCGACATACACCGGCACGCCCAAACCCGAAGCGCTGTCGACGGCTATCAGCGGACCCGTAACGGTGCGTTCGTTTACTACCCTGACAGATGCCTACGGCAAAGCCCTGGCCGCGTTTCGGCAACGGCAGCCGCTGTTACCGCTGACCGATCGCTGGCTTGGTTCGGTCAATACATACAACGCTGCGGCTTTTTTCTACGACCGGCTGATCTACGGCGGGGGCGAGGAGCCCGATGCACTGGGCGACCAGCTGCGTCCGGCCAGTGATCCGCTGCTGACTGGGGCACGGGCTATTGCTATGAACCGCTTCGCAACCTACGCTACGCAGACCATAAACGAAGATGCTGCGTTGCAGCGCGGGGCGGGGCTGTCGGTGCAGAAGCTGGCCCAGCTGCTGCTGCGGTTTAGCCCCCGGCTTAGCGAGGCCGAGCGGCAGCGATTGAACGAATTTTCGACCCGCAACGAAGCCCGTAATTCGGATTTGCGCTTTTTCGATGGACTCGTCAAACGCAGCAACGACACGATCCAGCGCCTGATCAACTACGATCTGCTGATCCAGCGTGCCACAACCAAGTTCGATACGCCGTCGGTGAACTACCTGACCGCCTACTGGCTGGCCACATCGCTGCCGGCCCTAACCATCCGGCAGGCCAATGTGCTTTATGCCTACGCCCGGCCCCGGATCACGGAGTCGACGCTGGGGCAGTCGCTGGACGAACTGTACCGGCTCGAAACCGGCGACAGTACGGCCGTGTGGGCGGCCAACAGTCGGCTGGCCAAAGCGGGCCCGTCGGTAGCGGAGCTGGAGGTGAGCCCCGGCGTATTCGTGACCCGCAACGCGGGCGCCAGCGGGCAGGGTCTGTTCGACCAGGTGGTGAATGCCAACCGGGGCAAGCTCATCTACGTGCTCCTGACCACGCCCGATACCGAAGCGGGGCGGCAGGCAGCTCTGGATGCCCAGCGCCTGCGCGATGCCTACAGCGCGCGCGACATGGCCCTCATCTACCTGCCCGACACGAGCACCAACCCGGCACTGTGGCCCGAACTGGCGACTCGCAACAAGCTGGAAGGCGATCACCTGCTGCTCACGGGCGACCAGCTTGCCGACGTGGCATCGCGGCTGCGCAGTGGCGACGGCGTGAGCGGTACATTAATCAGCCGGGTTGGTAAGATCATTAAACGAAACGCGCCCTTGCCGGGCGCGTTCGAAGAGGCTAAAAAGTTGATCGACAGGAATTTGTAAATGCCTTATAAGATTGCGTATAGCAGGATGGCGATAATGAGGGCGTAATTAATCAGGATAAGCGGGTACTGACCCGGATACATCAGCAACATAAATCCCATCGATAGTAGCAGCGATACCAGCCGGGCAGGCCATGCTAAGGATGTAGGTGTTTCACTGTGTAGTAACCGGTAGGCGTTAGCCAATGCGAAGGCGATAAACCCACTCATAATTGCTCTGATAATTGCGCGCTGCCGTCTATTCATACTAGTCAACGATCTTATCACAAACCAACTCTCTACTTCGCCCACCACAGTTTGGTTTGCATGGTGTTGGCGCCACCCATCTGGGTCAGGGCAGTTTTGAAATTGGTGTTGTTCAGATTTTCTTCCGATGAGGGGTAGGGCAGCCGCGTCGGAATCACGTTGTTGTTGTAGTTGATTTTGGGCACCATCAGCGCCGGCACACCCGTCCGGCGGTACTCGGTCCAGGCTTCGACACCCTGTCCGAAGAGGGCAATCCACTTTTGTTCGAGCACCTGCGTCAGGGCCGCATCGCCGGTTTTGAGGGCCGTAGCGGTCAGGTAAGCGGCTGGCGTGGTCAGGCCGTAGTAACTCATCGACGCCTTGATACCGTCCTGATAGGCTGTGGCCGCATCGCCGGCGGCCGTAATGCCTTTCAGTGCCGCTTCGGCCCGGATGAAGTTTAGCTCGGCAAAGTTCATCAGCACACCGGGCGTGGTTTCCTGCACGAAGTACGTGCCGATTTTAGAGGTCTTGGTGAGTCCCAGCGCACTGGCCTCAGAGTTCGACAGACCGTTCGGAACGCCTTTGTACTCGCCCGTTGCGGCCGTTTTGCTGACGAAGACCGGCAGCCGCGGATCGGCCAGCGCCACCAGCTTGTCGACCATCGTATTGCTTACCCGGTGATCGTCGCGGGTGCGCCGGTTCTCGTTGATCGGGTTGTTGTTGGGCCGGGCCAGATACACCAGTTGCGCCCCGTCGGTATTGGCGGTCATAACCGGGTATTTGGTCGGGTCACTCAGAATGCGCGTCATCTCCGCCTTCGGGTCGATGGTCAGGCCGGTTTTGCCCACCATTCTGTTGAGCAGACGCAGACTGAGCGAGTTGGCAAACTTTTTCCACTTGGTCATGTCGCCCGCGAACAGGATGTCGCCCTCGGCCGACACGGCTTTGCTGTTGATCAGATCGCTGGCCGTTTTAAGGTCGGCCACCAGCCCGGCATACACGTCTTTCTGCATGTCGAATTTGGGTGCTACCAGGCCGCTCGTAGTGCCTTTCAGCGCTTCGGAGTAGGGAATATCGCCGTACACGTCGGTCAGGATCGAAAACACGTACGATCGCATGATGAGCCCGATGGCCTGGTAGTTCTCGTTGCCCGAGGCTTTACCCAGTTCGTAGATTTTCTGAAAATCGGCCTGCGACTCGTTGTAGAGGTTGCGCCAGGGCAGATCCTGCGTGTCGCTGGTGAAGCTGAACTGATCGATTTCGGTGTACTGGATCCGGGCCATGTGCTGCGCCCAGTCGCTGCCTACGTCGAGGCCCAGCGTGCCAATTACCCCGTTGACAGCCGTGTAGATTCCGTGGGGCATGAGCCGCTCGGCCGGCACGCTGGTTGGGTCGTTGGGATTGATATTGGTTTCGTCGAATTTCGAGTCGCAGCCAGTGAGCAGGCTGAGCGAAAGAGCGAAAGAGAGAAAGAGCGATTTCTTCATCGTCATGATCGGTTTGTCGGCGTCTGTGGGTTGAGAAATCAAAGGCCGAAGGTCAGATTGAAGCCCATGCTGCGGGCCGAGGGGGTGTTGCCGCTCTCGAAGCCCTGCACGTTGCCGTCGCCGTAGTAGCTGGTTTCGGGGTCGATGTGGGGAATGTTTTTGTAGAGCAGCGCCAGGTTACGGCCCACCAGTGAGAAATTCACGTTGCGGAAGGGGAGCCGGCCAAACCACTTCTGCGGGAAGGCAAACCCCAGCCGTACCTCGCGCAGCTTCACGTAGCTCGCGTCGAAGATGTAGTTCTCGTTGACGTTCCGGTTGTAGTAGTTGTGGTAATAGTCGTCGGCAGCGGCCACCACGGTGGTGTTGGGCGTGTAGGTGAACGTACCGTCGGCGTTGGCTTTTTCGACCACGCCCTGCCCGACAATATTGCCTTCGCGGCCGGGCAGCGTTTCGGCCAGCACACCCGTGTAGCGTCCGATGTTGATGCCCTGCGAGAACACGTTACCGCCCCAGCGCACATCAATGAGTGAGCTGAGCGATACCCACTTGTAGGTGAAGGTGTTCTGAAACCCACCCGTCCATTTCGGCATGATGTTGCCCACCACTTTCCGGTCCGACGCCATGATGGGGTAGCCCTGGCTGTTGAAAATCAGGTTGCCGCTCGGGTCGCGCCGGTTGTAGGTGCCGTAGAAATTGCCGTACGGATCGCCGGGGCGGGCTTCCAGAATCACGTTGCGCAGCAGCGTGCCGGTGTTGATCTGATAGGTCGACAGCCCTCCCAGATCGACTACCTGCGAACGGTTCCGGGCGAAGTTGATGCCCACGTCCCAGCGGAAGCCACCGGCACTTTTTACCGGAGCCCCCGACAGCTCGATCTCGAAGCCGCTGTTACGGATGCGCCCGGCGTTGATCACCGAGTTGTAGTAGCCCGAACTCTGGGCCACGTTGGCCTGCAGAATCTGGTTTTTGGTGTTTTTATCGTAGTACGTGAATTCAAACTGCAGCGCGTTGTTGAACAGCCGCGTCTCCATCCCAAACTCGACGGCCGTCGTGATTTCGGGCTTCAGGTTCTGGTTGTAGATCAGGTTGTTTTCGGAGAAGGTGGTGGTGCTGCCCCAGGCCGTTTCGGCGCTGTAGACCTGCAGGAGGTTATAGGGGTCGGTGTCGTTGCCCACCATGGCGTAGCCCCCGCGCAGCTTGCCGTACGACAGCACGTTCGACTGCAGATCGAGCAGATCGGTCAGAATCAGGCTGGCCGATACCGAGGGGTAGAAATAGCTGCGGTTGTTGGCGGGCAGCGTGCTCGACCAGTCGTTACGGGCGGTCAGGTCGACAAACAGGTAATCGCGGAACGACAGCGAGGCCGAACCATACAGACTGTTGACGCGCTTGTCGGTGGTGCGGCCCAGTACCGTCGGGCGCGACTTGGCGTTACCGATGTTATACAGGTTCGGAATGGTCAGCTCCGACGCGTAGAGGTAGTCGCGCTGGGTCACATTGCGCCGGGCGTTGCCACCCACCGAGGCTACCACGTGGAAATCGCTGAACCGCTTATCGGCCGTCAGCAGAAAGTCGCTGTTGGTTTCCCGCACATACACGATGTCTTCAGTATAATCGCCGTTGGGGAGGCCCACGCCTTTGGCCCGTTTCGTTACGCGCCGGTCGGTCGAGAAGTCGGTGCCGGTGCGGCCCGTCAGCGACAGCCAGTCGGTGAGTTTATACGTGGCCGTTACGTTGCCGATGATGCGGTCTTTATCGTTGGCGTACTTGAAATAGTTGAGGGCGTAGGCCGGATTGTTCCAGTAGTTGGCGTTCCAGTTGCGCTGCACGGGCCACTGTGCCGGGTCGGTCCCGTCCACAACCGGGTTGGCTTTCAGGTCCTCCAGGTCGACCTGCCGACCAAACCAGATCCAGTAGAGGTTCAGGTTCTGCCGGTTGTCGGAGCCGTCTTTGATGTAGTTGATGCTGGTCCGGACGTTGAATTTCGGGGTGAAATTCCAGCCGGCGTTGAACGAAACGTTCTGCCGCTTGTAGTTGGTGTTGGGCAGCATTCCCTTCTGGTAGAGGTTGGTGTAGCCGATCCGGAAATCGCCCTTGTCGCTGCCGCCGGTGAGGGCCACGCTGTTGGTCGTTGTTACGCCGGTGTCGTAGAAATTCTTCACGTTGTCGGGCCGGGCTATCCAGGGGGTCGCCTGCCGCACACCGTTGACCACGGGCGAGTTGTACTGCGGAATCAGGCGCCCGTCGAGCCGGGGTCCCCAGCTCTCGTCGACACCGTCGTTGACGCCACCGCCCAGGCCATCCACGTAGCTGAACTGCCCCTTCAGCCCCTGGCCGTATTCGTTCTGGAAATCGGGCAGGCGCAGCGGGTTGTCGAAGGTGGTATTCGTATTGACCGACACGCCGATGTTTTTGCTGGCCGATCCCCGTTTGGTGGTAATCAGGATAACCCCGTTGGCCGCCCGCGAGCCGTAGAGAGCAGCCGCATTGGCCCCTTTCAGCACCGAAATGTTGTCGATATCGTCGGGGTTGATCGACGAGGCTCCGTTACCATAGTCGGTCGTTACGTTGTTGGTATTCGAGGTCGAGCCGGGGGTGACGTTGTAACTGCCGTTGTCGATCGGTACACCATCGACCACGAAGAGGGGCTGGTTGTTGCCGCCAATGGAGTTGGCACCCCGAATCAGGATCCGCGACGAGGCCCCCGGTACGCCATTGGTCGAGGTGACCTGCACCCCGGCAATTTTACCCGACAGCGCATTGACCAGGTTGGTTGGCCGGGCCTGCGTAATGTCGCCCCCTTTCAGTTCCTGCAGGCTGTAGCCCAGCGCTTTCTTGTCGCGGGCAATGCCCAGGGCCGTTACCACCACCTCCTGCAGCTGCGACGCATCGTCGGCGAGGGTAATGGTAAGCTGGGTCTGGTTGCCAATGGCTATCTCCTGGCCGATAAAACCGATGTACGACACCGTCAGGGTGGTGTTGGGCTGTGTGCTGAGCGAGAAGGCTCCGTCGGCATCGGTTACGGCACCCACCGACGTGCCTTTGATCAGTACGTTGGCGCCGGGCAGGCCTTTGCCGTCGGCTTTAGACAGTACGCGGCCCGTAACGACCCGGCTGGATTGCGCGTAAACGATCGACAGGGGCAACAGCCATCCGACGAGTAACACCAGCCATACCGACGATTTGTAGGGGTTTTTCATACGTGATCGAGCGATTTGTGATTAGTCAGGTTGTATTGTTTTTGCTGAATTTAGTGGTGCGATATAGTGTGTTCAAAGTGTTTTTTAATTTATTATTTGGCATTTATAAATAATTGTAAAATTATATTGGCTTAATGCTATTTTGGTCAGAATGAATTGATACTGACTGGCTTAAGTAACCTGATGGCACGCTGTTGGGTATGGGCCCGGTTTGAGCCGGTATGAAACAATAGCGCCCGGCCCAATACCAGAGGGTATCAGACCGGGCGATGGGCCGTTGAAATAGTATGTCCTGGCGGGCCTAGTCGGACAGTACAGGCTGCGACGGAGCCGGGTCGGGCGCGGGTGGGGGCGTGCCGGCATCGGCAAAGGCCCGGGCCATCTTCGCCCGGTCGAAGGCTTTCTCGTTGTTGGCCAGAAAAATGGTGGCCACGGCATTGCCGATGAAGTTGGTGATGCTGCGGGCTTCCGACATAAACCGGTCGACGCCCAGCAGCAGGGCCAGTCCCTCCACCGGAATAACCCGTACGGCCGTGAGCGTACTGGCCAGCACGACAAAGCCGCTGCCCGTTACGCCGGCCGCCCCCTTGGAGGTCACCATCAGAATACCGATGATGGTCAGGATCTGCGACCCGGTCAGCTCAACGCCGAACACCTGGGCCAGAAAGAGGGTCGCCAGCGAGAGGTAAATCGTGGTGCCGTCGAGGTTGAACGAGTAGCCCGCCGGTACCACCAGCCCCACTACGGGTTTGGCGCAGCCCATGCGTTCGAGTTTTTCCATCAGCGCCGGCAACGCGGCTTCCGACGAGGAGGTACCCAGCACAATCAGCAGCTCTTCTTTGATGTAGCCCAGAAAGGCCCACAGACTGACGCGGTAATAGCGCAGAATGGCGTTGAGTACCACAAAGACAAACAGAAACATGGTGGCGTAGACAGTGGTCATGAGTTTGGCCAGCGGTAGCAGCGTGGCAATGCCGTATTTGCCAATGGTGAAGGCCATGCCGCCAAACGCGCCGATGGGCGCAAACCGCATTACTACGTGTAATCCGTTGAAGACCCATTTCGAGGCTACCGTCAGGGCGTTCAGGATGCGTTCACGGCCGGCGTAGCGGCTCAGAAAAATGCCGATGACGATGGAGGCCAGCAGTACCTGCAGCGTCAGGTTGTCGGCCAGGAATTTCCACCACGAGAAGGCTTCGGCGCGCTGCGTGTACTGCCCGATGGCGCTTTCGTTGAGCGTGCCGGTCGAAACGCCCTCGCCGGGCCGAATCACATTGGCCACCACCACCCCGATCAGCAGCGCCAGTGTCGTCACGATTTCGAAGTAGAGCAGTGCCTTGCCGCCCACGCGGCCAACTTTCTTCAGGTCGCCCATGCTGCTGATGCCCAGCGTGATGGTCAGAAAAATGATGGGGTTGATGAACAGCTTGACAACGTTGATGAACCACTTGCCCAGAAACTCCATCTGAACGGCCGTAGCGGGGGCAAAATGACCCAACAGCGCCCCCGACACGATGGCGGTCAGGACCCAGAAGGTGAGGTTGGTGACGATTTTTTTCATACACAGGTTACTGTAGACAACGATAGATCAGAAAGAGAACAGGCAGGGACAGTGGAATACCGATGCCGACCATCTGCGCGGCCAGCGGGGTATTGAGCCGGTAGCGACTGACCAGAATGGCGGCCGTGTTCATGGGGCCGATGGCCGCGCCCAGAATGCATAGGTCGGCTACGTAGTCGTGCCGTCCCAGCAGGCCCCGCACCAGCCCGGCAATGAGCAGGGGGGCCAGCAGCAGCTTGAAAACAAGCCCCAGCGCCAGCGCCGACCGGTCGGCCGGGGCCACGCGCAGGTTGAGCTGCAGCCCCACCGTCAGCATGGCCAGCATCGAAAAAGGGGCGCTCAACTGCTCGAGTACGGCCCTGACCACGGGCGGGTGGTGGTAGCCCAGCCCGTTGGCCACCAGCCCGACCAGAAAAACCGGGAAGGGCGGAAACCGCAGGATGTTGCCCAGCAGGGTACGCGCCGACGGGGGGGCGGTACTCGTGTGCCAGCTGGCCACCACCACGCCGAGCGTCATAGCCACCAGAAAGGTACCGGCCTGGCTCATCACCAGCGCCATGGCCAGTCCGGCTTTGCCGTAGAGCAACTCGAAAATGGGAAAGCCCACAAACGAAACGCTACTGATGCCACCCGTGAGCTGCAGACTGCCCAGCGTAGCCCGGTCGGGAATGGGGCCCGGTGAACCCGCCAGCCGGGCAACGCTCCAGAAAAACAGCAGGCCCACCAGAAATAGCAGCCAGGGCGTGAGTGTCGGTAGCCAGAAGGCTTTCGAGAGGTGCATGTCGGGTATGTAACGCAGGGTCAGGGCCGGGATGAAGACCGTCACCAGCAACTGATTGATGACCTGCGATGCCGTAGGCGGAACTACCCGGCCGTAGCGCAGGCCCGCGCCGGTCAGCAGGCACACCAGCAGCAGAAGCAGATTGACCATCGGCAGGGAGCAGTAGCCCGGGGGCAGTTTAAACAGGAATCGGTTTGGGCTCCGGCCTACCCGTGTCTGGGTAACCGCCGGAGCCCTTAGTCAGACGTTACGTATGGCGCAGCCGTTTCGGCGGGCGGGGGGGCGGCTCCCGACGCCGGATCAGGTACACAAACTGAATGGCCTGCGCCTGACAGATTCCCTGAAACTGGGTGTAGGGTGGCATGGCGGCCAGGTTAATGAGCGTAGTCTGCATGGCTAGAAATTGACGGTTAGATTGCCGTAGTAATAGGTCCCGTTGAAGCCAAACTGGTTGGCGTTTCGGGTGTAGGGTACCTGCCCGTTGCTGTAGGAAGCATAGTTGGCGAATACCTTGTCGGGGTAGACATTGAAGAGGTTGTTGCCACCCGCCGTCAGCGACAGCCGCTTGCTGAAGGCATAGACCAGCGACAGGTCGACTACGTTTTTGCCGCCGAACGTCTGCGCGCGGTGGGGCAGCCCCGCTGGCTTTTCCCAGGCCGTCACGGCACCGAAATACGTCGAGCGCAGGTTGATGGTGAGTTTGTTCAGCTGATAGTTCAGCGAGAGCAGCACTTTGGTGCGGGGCTGACTGGTTTCGATCAGGGCGCGGCTTACGGTGTCGATCAGCAGAATGGGCGCCGTGGTGCCGGCCTGCAGCTGCGCGGGGGTACCTTTGGTGCCCACAATGCGGGTTTTGTTGACCGTGAAGGCGAGGCTGGCGGTGAAGGCATTGCCCTTGCGCAGGGTTTGCCGGAACGACGTCACGAAGTCGACACCCCGCGTCTGGGTATTCACCTGGTTGGTAAAGAACGTGATTTCCTGCAGACCCGTAAACAGGGGTTTCAGGGCGGCAATGTTGGCTACGCGCAGGTTCTCGGTAATGATGATGCGGTCTTTGATGTCGATCTGGTAGGCATCGAGCGTAAAGAGCAGGCGGTTGCCGGCGGCCTTGGCCGTCAGGCCCAGGTTGTAGTTCCAGGAGGTTTCGGCCTTGGGGTCTTCGATACCGATCTGCGCCAGCCGCGGGTCGGCGTTGGGGATTTCCTTGGTCGACGATACCACGCCATTCTGCACCGTGGAGGTGGTAACGGCGTTGGCGATCTGCTGGAGCAGGGGCGCCCGGAAGCCCCGGTTGATGGAACCGCGCAGCGAGAAATTATCTGTCAGCTTGACGCGCGTGGCCAGCTTGCCCGACAGGTTGCTGCCAAAGTCGCTGTAGTTTTCGTAGCGCAGCGCACCCGTCAGCAACACCCGGTCGGTGAGGTCGCTCTCCACATCGGCGTAGAGGCCAATGTTCGAGCGGGTGCGGTTGGTTTCGTCCGAGAGGCCAATGCCTACGCGCCCCTGCGAGCCGGGAATCTTGTTGTTGGTAGCCGCCAGCGGCCCGACCGAATAACTGGCCGGATCGCCGGCCGTGAGCTGAAACTGGTCGACACGGTACTGCGTGCCGAGGGCCAGGCTCAGGGTTTTGGTACCCAGCACGCCAAACAGGGTTTTGTTGAGGTTGATTTCGCTCACACTTTGCCCGAACCGGATCCGCCCCACGTAGAACTCTCTGGGCGAACTGGCGCCCAGCGATGCGTTGGTCGAATTGGTTACGTTCTGGTCGAGGTAGTTTGAACCGTAGCCGGTGCTGATATCGATGTTCCAGCCCTCGGCCACTTTTTTGCGAACGCCCACCACGGTCGAGTAATCCTCCACCGTACCCGGCAGCTGGGGGGTAAAACCGTCGGGATAGATAGCGGGGTTGGTGGTGCCCACCGTGGGGATCGCCGTCCGGAAAAAGCCCAGCGCGTTGATGCGTTTGCGCGAGTAGCCCCCAAACGAGTAGAGCGACCAGGTTTTTGAGAGCGTGATGCCGGCGTTATAGAACAGCTGCCCCGACTTCATGGCGTTGCTGCCGTACTGCGTAACGCGGAACGTGCCGTAGGGCCCATACACCCCCCGTGCTTCGCGGGCGGCTTCGTCGGTGGTTTTGTTGGTCGTGTAGATACCAGTATAAGCGCCACCAGTTACGGGCTGCGGGTTGTAGGGGTCAGAGCGGTCGGTGCCGCCTACGTCCTGATAACTGCCGGTCAGGTTCAGGTAGCCGGTTTTGCCCAGCCGGAACCCGTAGTTAAGACCAGCCGTGTAGCCACCGCCGTCGCCCTGGCTCGTTACGCCGTACTGAATCTGGGCCGTACCCGTACCGACCGATTTTTTGAGGTTCAGGTTCACAATACCGGCAATAGCGTCGGAGCCGTACTGAGCGGCCGCACCGTCGCGCAGAATTTCCAGCCGCTCCACGGCCAGGGCCGGCACAGCGTTCATGTCGGTCACAACGGTGCCTTTCCCCACCGTTACATTCAGGTTGACGGCGGCAAACTGGTGCCGGCGCTTCCCATCAACCAGCACCAGCATCTGATCGGGCGAAAGGCCTTTGAGCGAGGCCGGATCGGCGTAACTGGCCACACCGTTGATGCCGTTTTTGGCCGAGTTGAACGATGGCGACGTAAACTGCACCTGCTGACTCAGCTCGACCTGCCCCGTCGACTGCAGCTCTTTGGCGCTCAGCACATCGACCGGTACGGCCCGTTCGACATCGGTGCGGGCTACACTCGACCGCGATCCGATCACGGCTACTTCCTGCAGCGTGGCCTGGCTTTCGTCGAGCACCACATCGACCGTTGTCTGGCCCGACAGGGTTACTTCCTGATTTTTGTAGCCGATAAACGAAAAAACCAGTGTCTCGCCGGCATTGGCGTCGAGCCGGTACTGGCCCTGCGCGTCGGTGGAGGCTCCACGCGTTTTACCCTTGACCGTTACGTTGACACCGGGCAGCGGATCGCCGTTTTTAGCCGTCACCTTGCCGGTGATGGGGCTTGCGGCCGGTTCGGCGGCTTTGACGGGCTCGCCGTCGGCGTTGAGTACGATCTGCTGGCCCACCACCCGGTAGCTGATGTTGAGCGGGCTTAGCAGCAGGTTGAGCACGGCATCGAGCCGCTGATCCTGCGCCGATACCGACACCAGACGGTCGGCCTGAATCACCTCGGCACTGTACATAAACCGAATGCTGGTCTGCTGCTCCAGCCGCGTCAGAATGGTGCGGGCGGGCTGATCGGTGGCACTGATCGATACCCGTCGGCTCAGTACTTCCTGCGCGCGCCCCTCGCGGGCCAGCGATACGCTGACGAACAGTAGGGCCAGGCACAGCTGGCATAGTGAACGTTTCATAAATGCCTGCAGCAAAGCTGGTAAAGTTGACTGTCGATGCATAGGTTTGATGGTTTTTGTTGTGGTTTTGGAAAACTGGGCAAAAACAATCCCTACCACCGCTTATCGGTGCTATGCTGGTCGGCAGCAGTAGGGGGCATGGAAGCCGGTGATGGTGGAGCATCGCCGGCTTTTTTTATGGACAGGGCAGCCCGGGGCCGCCGGACAACTAGGGCGCACCGGGCCGGGCCGACGATCGGCAGCCGCGGCTGTCGATCACGACCTGACCATCGATGATGTCATATTGGGCGTGGGTTACTTCACTGATCAGCGCCAGCTTTTCGTAGAGCGACTCGTTGGTCAGCCGGGCGGTCAGGGTGCAGTTGGCCAGGGCCGCTTCGTCATACACGAAATCGACGCCGTAGGCCTGCTCAAGCTGTTGAAAGACCACCGGCAACGGGGTGTCGGCAAACTCGAACCGGGGGGACTGGCTGGCCGGCGTGAGCAGGACGGGGTCTTCGGCCAGGGTTTTCACCAGCCGGGCGTTGGCTGCGTAAAACACCGCCCGCTGGTTGGGTACCAGCACCACCGCATTCGACAGTTCGGCCGCGCTGGTCGTAGGGGTCGACCGGCTGAAGACCGATACTTTCCCCGTTCGGACGACCACCGACGTATTGGCTGTGCCGCCGTAGGCTTTCACCCGAAAACTGGTGCCCAGCACTTTGGTAATCACCCGTTCGGTTACGACCAGAAAGGGCTGATCGGGGTGGCGGGTTACGTCGAAAAACGCTTCGCCCGTCAGCTGTACCTCGCGCTTGGTCCGCGCAAACCGGCGCGGATACCGCAGAAAACTGCCCGGTTCGAGCGTCACCCGGCTGCCATCGCTGAGTGTCAGCCGGATTGGGATGCGGGTATTGTTCATCCGAACCGTCATCAGCTCTACCCGGTCGGGGCGCCCTGCCGACCACTGCCAGAGCCCGTAGCCAAACAAACCCATGAGTAGCACGGCGGCAGCCGCAGCCCGAAACCAGCTTTGCCGAACGAGGGGCAATGGGCGGACAGTGGCGGTGGGGCGGGTGCGGGCGTCGATCTGCTGCCACATCCGGGCCCGTAGCGCATCCTGTTCGTCGGCATCGGTGGGCTGTTCGGCATCGGTACCCAGCGTGTCGTACCAGGCCTCGACCCGGCGCGCATCGGCCGGCGACGCCTGACCGCGTCGGTATTGTTGGAGCAGTTGTCGAAATTCAGAAGGCGTCATTCAGGGGGCGAGCCGCCCAGATGGGCGCTCATAGTGTAAGTCGGTCAGTGAGCCGGTTTGCCCTGAATGATTTTATTGAATCATGGAAAGTTTATAGTACGGTTGTGTATTCTGTCTGATTATCTTTTTATAGTTATATTTCTTCGGCTAGTTGTATAAGAGCGGCAATCGTTGCGATGTCGCGGAGTTGAGCCCGTACGGCTTTTAGCGCCCTGGCCAGATGATACTCGATGGCTTTTTCGGAAAGTCCCAGCCGATCGGCGATTTCAGGGATAGACAATTGTTCGAAGCGGCTGAGCCGGAATACGAGCTGTGATTTTTCGGGCAGGGGGCGCAGCGTTTCTTCGATGGCATTGGTCAGGTCGCGCAGCCCAAGTGTATCGGCGGGTGGTTCGCTGGTTTGCAGCAGAAACGACTCGTAGTAGCTTATAAAGCGCTCCTGCACCCGCTGCGACTCGATGCTGTCGATGACCGAGAAGCGCAGCGCACTGAACAGGTACGGGCGCAGCTGCTGAATGGTGGTGCGGTGGCGATTGGCCCAGAGACTGACAAACAGCTCCTGCACCAGTTCTTCGGCCCCTTCGCGGGAGCGTACCTTCTGGTAGGCCAGGCGGTAGAGGGCACTCCAGTAGCGGTCGTAGATGGCCGCGAACGCGTCATGGTTTCCCGCCTGCAGCGCCGTCAGCAGCAGGTCGTCGCTGGTGAGTGACGAAAAGGAAGGTGATGAAGCAGACATGAGGAGCAGCTACGCGGAGAACCTGAGCAAATATACTCATTCTGTCGAATTGATACTATTTGATGAATAAGTAGGGTAAAAGCAATGGCGTAACCCATGCCTGGGCTACGCCATTGTGTACTCGACCAGCCGCATGGCTCGCCGGTATGGGCCAGCGCCAGCCAGGGGGCCAGCGCCTTACAAGCCGTGCTGGTCGAGCAGATACACCAGGGCGGCCATGGAAGCCGCTCCCAGCTCCAGTTCGCGCTGGCTCACGGCCTCGAACCGGTCGACAGCCGTGTGGTGGTAATCGAAGTAGCGCTGCGAATCAGGCTTGAATCCAAACAGGACCGTGCCCTGCTGCGCCAGCGGGCCAATGTCGGCCCCGCCACTGCCCGCGCCGATATCGGTCAGGCCGTAGGGTTCGAGCAGGGGTTTCCAGACCAGTGCTTTGGCCCGCTGTTGGGGCGTGCCCACAATACCGAACCCGCGTGGGGTAAAACCGCCATTGTCAGATTCGACGGCGGCCAGGTGCTTTTCGTTGTTCTGTTTGGCCAGATCGGCGTATTTGATGCCGCCACGCAGGCCATTTTCCTCGTTCATGAACATGACGGCCCGGAGCGTACGTTTGGGCCTGATGCCGAGGGCTTTCAGTACCCGCAACACTTCAATGGCCTGCACACAACCCGACCCGTCGTCGTGCGCTCCCTCCGAGAGATCCCACGAGTCGAGGTGCCCGCCAACCACAATGATCTCGTCGGGTTTTTCGGTGCCCTTGAGCTCACCCACCACATTATAGGATTTGGCGTCGGGCAGGGTTTCACAGTTTTGTTTGAAATAGAACGTCAGACTCGGGTCGGCCTGCAGGGCCTGGCTGAGCCGGTCGGCACCGTTGGTGCTGATGGCCGCCGTCGGAATAAGCGGTACGCCCGTGCCGTAGCGGGTGCCGCCCGTGTGCGGGTTGTCGTCGCGTACGTTGGTCATTGACCGGACAATGGCCCCCACGGCGCCCAGCTTGGCGGCTTCGGTGGCGCCGTTGGCCCGCTGATCGACCGCTCCGCCGTAGGCGTCGAAGGTGTTGATTTTGGTGGGGTCCATGGGGCGGTTGAAGAATACGATTTTACCCTTCACGTTCGCGGTGCCGAGAGCCCGCAGTTCCGGAAAGGATTTGACTTCGACCACACCGGCCTGCACACCTTTCGGGCCGGTGGCTACTGAGCCGCCCAGTGCCGCAATGGGCACCGTTACTTTCTGCCGCCCGGTCTGAAAATAGGCTTCTTCTTTGGCCCCCCGTACCCAGTGGGGCACCATAACTTCCTGCACGAACACCCGATCGAAGCCCTGTTGCTCCATCAGCTGCCTGGTCCAGTCGACCGCCTTTTGGGCGCCGGCCGAGCCACTGAGCCGGGGCCCGATCTGTTTGGTGAGGTGCCGGAGCCACTCGTAGGATTTGCCCTGTCCGAGGGTTTCGTTATAGATCCGGCGGATGGCGACCGAATCCGGATTTTGGGCCAGTGTAGTGCCGGCCAGCAGCAGGCCGAGAAGCGTACCGATTGATTTCATGCAGCGAGGTTGTATTCGTGAACGGGCAACATACAAAAAGGCCCGGTCTTCTGCCAATATCCCTTCTTCGACGCGCCCGGTCGGCCGCATGCGCTTCGGCTGTGTTCCCGGGCCGGACCGGTATGCAGCGTTCGTCCGCCTGCGCCCCGAACAACCGCAACGTGGCCCCACATGGACTACCGCCTGCCAAAACTGCCTGCCCACAAAAGAGCGACGCCCGGCCACTCTCAGGAGGAGTGGCCGGGCGTCGCTTTTCTTGCGTCTTTCCTCGAGTTATCAGCGACAGCCTACATGTTGATGGCCCGGTTGTCGGTAGCGGCCAGACAGGCTTCTTTGAACGCTTCGGTGTAGGTCGGGTGGGCGTGCGACATCCGCGAGACGTCTTCGGCCGAGGCCCGGAACTCCATCGCCACCACAGCTTCGGCAATCATATCGGCGGCCCGGGGGCCAATGATATGAACGCCCAGGATTTCGTCGGTTTCTTTATGCGCCAGCACTTTGGCCAGCCCGTCGATATCCATACTGGCCCGCGCCCGGCCCAGCGCTTTGAATGGGAACGACCCCGTTTTATAGGGAATGCCCTCGGCTTTCACTTCTTCTTCGGTATAGCCCACGGCAGCCACTTCCGGCCAGGTGTACACCACGTTCGGAATCAGGCGGTAGTGGATGTGGGGTTTCTGACCCACGATGGTTTCGGCAATGAACGTGCCTTCTTCCTCGGCTTTGTGGGCCAGCATGGCGCCCCGAATCACGTCGCCCAGGGCGTAGATGTGGGGTACGCTCGTGCGCAGGTAGCTGTCGACTTCGATCTTGCCCCGCTCGTCGGTTTTGAGGCCGGCGGCTTCGAGGTTCAGCCCGTCGGTATAGGGCCGGCGACCCACCGACACCAGGCAGTAGTCGCCATTGAGGGTAATCGACTTGCCATCGGGCGTATCGACACTGACAACAACGTCATCGCCCGTGTTTTCGACCTTGGTTACCTTGTGTTTGAAGTAGAAGTCGGCACCGAGCTTTTTCATGGCCCGCTGCAGCTCTTTCCCCATCGTTTTGTCCATGGTCGGAATCATCGAGTCGGCAAACTCCACGAACGATACTTTTGCACCCAGGCGGGCGTAGACCGAGCCCAGCTCAGCCCCGATTACACCCGCCCCGATCACGATCAGGTGCTTGGGTACTTCGGTCAGGTTGAGGGCTTCGGTCGAGGTGATGACCCGCTTCTTGTCGATGGGCATCGACGGAAACGACATGGGCTTCGAGCCCGTGGCAATCACGATGTTCTTGCCTTTAATGGTCTGCTCGCTGCCGTCGGCCTTGGTAATTTTGATGGTGTGCGGATCAACGAACGAGCCCATGCCGTGCAGTTCGTCGATCTTGTTTTTCTTCATCAGGAACGTAATGCCCTTGGTCGTCTGATCGACCACGTTTGTTTTGCGGGCAATCATCTGGGCCAGATCGACCTGCAGGTCGGCCAGTTTGATCCCGTGTTCGGCGAAGGTGTGGGCCGCGTTGTAAAAATGTTCCGACGAGTCGAGCAGGGCCTTCGACGGAATACAGCCTACGTTGAGGCAGGTGCCGCCCAGGGTGTCGTATTTCTCGATGATCGCCGTTTTCAGGCCCAGCTGCGCGCAGCGGATCGCCCCGGTGTAACCACCCGGTCCTGAGCCGATAATAATTACGTCGTATTCCATGGTCAGATTAGAGATGTTGGGTTTTCGGTTTTCGGTCCACAGTTTTCAGAAAGCTAATCGCCATTCAGCGATAACCGGAAACTGTAAACTGAATCCTGTAAACCATACATATGCTTAGCATTACGGGTGCAAATTTGGTTCACAATTCGATTGACTAAACCGATTTCCAAAAATTCGTGTTGCAGAACCGGCGGGGCCCCTGTTTACTGGGTTTCGTTTTGTGCCTATTTATGCGACTAGTCGTCTCCGTCTGTGCTGGTTTGGCGTTGCTCCTGAGCGGGTGTAACGAAACCGCGCAGCTCAACCAGCCCCCCGTCTATTACGACGTAGCGGGCTTTGTTCACCAGCAGATCAAGGCGCTTTCGGCGGCTAAGCCGCTGGTAAAGAAGTCGGTACTGGTCAACGAAAAGCGCGACGAGCACACGACCCGAACCATCAACTGGACCCGCGAACTGGAACTCTTTACGCAGGTCGATATCAACAAGCCGGCGCTTCGTACCAGTTACCAGATCAGCCGCCCCGATTCGCTCACGTACCAGTACACGCTGAAGCCGACGGAAGAAAAACTGACGGTGCGGTCGCTGCTGGTCCGGATCGATCCGGCCACCCGCAAACCCCGGCATATCGAGGCTGTGCTGCGAACCAGCAATCCGCTTTATTCGTCGGAGCGGCACCTGACCCTCGACGGCGGCCCGGCGGGCGGGCAACCCTGGGGCATTAGCCACTACCGGCTCGACGGCTACCAGAAACTGGCTTATTTCGATAAAAATACGTTTACGGTCGATGGACGGGTAAACTAACCAGACGGCGGGGCGCAACTTGGCAAAAAGTTGCGCCCCGCCGGCGTATTGCCCCGACCATTTCGACCCGCTTTGTCTACCTTTGCATACCCATTGTCTGCGGCCCGGACCGAACGAAAGTAAGGCCCGACCCGTTACGACTCCATCAACCTGAACAATCAACTGCTCCGGCGACACACACGCTTCCAACGGCCCCAGTTATGAGCGACGCGATCAAACACGAGTGCGGTATTGCCCTTATTCGGCTCCGCAAACCGTATCAGTACTACATCGACAAATACGGTACGGCGCTCTACGGCGCTAATAAACTCTACCTGCTCATGGAAAAGCAGGTAAACCGGGGCCAGGATGGAGCCGGTATCGCCAATATCAAACTCGATGTGCCCCCCGGTCACCGCTACATCAGCCGGTACCGCTCGGTCGACCAGCGCCCCGTTACCGACATTTTCGAGAAGGTGAACAAGAAATTCCGGAAGGCCATCAAAGGCAACAAGGAAAACGCCAAAGACGCTAAATGGCTCCAGGAAAACGTGGCCTTTACGGGCGAGGTCTGGATGGGCCACCTGCGCTACGGTACGCACGGTGCCAACGAAATTGAGAACTGCCACCCCATGCTCCGCCAAAGCAACTGGCGCAGTCGTAACCTGGTTATGGCGGGTAACTTCAACATGACCAACGTCGACAACCTGTTCGACAAGCTGGTATCGCTGGGGCAGCACCCCAAGGATAAAGTCGATACGGTGACGGTGATGGAAAAAATCGGCCATTTCCTCGATGAAGAAAACCAGCGCGTGTTCGATCGCTTCAAGGGCATCTACGAAAACCCCGAACTGTCGGATATTATTGAAGACAACCTCGACATGCAGCGCGTGCTGCACCGCTCGTGCCGCGACTTCGACGGGGGCTATGCCATGGTGGGTATGACCGGTTTCGGCGCTGCGTTCGTCGCCCGTGACCCGGCTGGCATCCGGCCCGCCTACTACTATGCCGACGACGAAGTGGTGGTGGTAGCCTCGGAAAAGCCCGCCATCAAAACGGCCTTCAACGCCGAGTACAGCGAAATTCGGGAGGTGCAGCCCGGCCACGCGCTGATCATCGACAAATACGGCGAGTACAACGAAATGCAGTTTGTCGAACCCATCGAAAAACGGTCTTGCAGCTTCGAGCGGATCTACTTTTCGCGGGCTACCGACCCCGATATTTACAACGAACGCAAAACACTGGGCAAACTGCTGATTCCGCAGATTCTCAAAGAGATCGACTACGACCTCGAGAATACGGTGTTCTCCTACATCCCGAACACCGCCGAAACCGCGTTTTTTGGCATGGTAGAAGGGCTGGAAGAGCATCTGGCCAAACAGCGTAAAAAAGCCATTATGGATGGTATCCTGTTCGAGGAAGAACTCGACCGGGTGCTGTCGTTCCGGCCCCGGGTCGAAAAACTGGTGTCGAAAGATGTGAAGATGCGGACGTTTATCGCCGACGATTCGCAGCGCGACGAGATGGTGTCGCACGTGTACGACACGACCTTCGAAGTGATCCGGAAAGGAATCGACAACGTGGTCGTTGTTGATGACTCGATCGTACGCGGCACCACGCTGGAGAAAAGTATTCTGCGGATGCTCGACCGGCTGGGTCCCAAAAAGATCATTATCGTATCGTCGGCCCCCCAGATTCGCTTCCCCGACTGCTACGGCATCGATATGTCGAAGTTCAAGGAGTTTGTGGCCTTCCGGGCGGCTCTCGAACTGCTGCGCGAGCGCGGCATGGACAACGTGGTCGACGAAGTGTATGCGCAGAGCGTAGCCGCCATCGAGTCGGGCAATGCCAGCCAGCAAAACTACGTGAAGGCGCTGTTCGACTCCTTCACCCACGACGAGCTGTCGCGCAAGGTGGCTCAGATCGTCACGCCGTCCGACCTGCGGGCCGAGGTAGCGGTGGTTTATCAGACGGTCGAGAACCTGCACAAAGCCTGCCCCAACCACATTGGCGACTGGTACTTTACCGGTAATTACCCCACGCCGGGTGGCAACAACGTAGTCAACAAAGCCTTCGTCAATTTCATGGAAGGCCGGCTGGTACGCGCCTACTAGGCGATTTGCGAACGAAACCACTCATCAAAAAGAGACGCCGGCAACTGCGTCTCTTTTTGTATTATTACGGATTGGCCGTTCGGCCCCGAACGGTTTCGCTAATCAAAGTCTGCATGATACGTCATTACTCGCTGCGAACTCCGGCGCTGCTGCTCGCGCTATGGGCGGGCCTGGCCCCGACCGGCCGGGCACAGGCACCCGCCCCGGCCGCCCCGCGCTATGCCTTTGCCGAACCCGCCCTCTCGCCCGATGGGCGCGAAATCGCCTTTGTGTCGGGGGGCGATATCTGGAGCGTACCCACCGCCGGGGGTGAAGCCCGGCTGCTGGTGTCGCACGCCGACAACGAATCGCGGCCGCTCTACTCGCCCGATGGCAGGTACCTGGCCTTCGGGTCGACGCGCTCGGGCAATGGCGACATCTACGTGCTGACACTCGAAACCGGTGCCCTGCGCCGGCTGACCTACGACGATGGGGCGGAGAGCCTCTCGGCCTGGTCGCCCGACAGTAGGATGGTCTATTTCCAGTCGACCAGCCGCGACATTTCGAGTATGAACGACATCTACCGGGTAGCCATCACGGGCGGCACGCCCATGCCCGTTACGGCCGACCGCTACGCCAGTGAGTTTTTCGGGGCGCCCTCGCCCGACGGGTCGAAACTGGCGTTTTCGGCGCGGGGTATTGCCGCGGCCCAGTGGTGGCGCCGGGGCAGCAGCCACCTCGACCAGACCGAGCTGTGGACCTGCGCCATTGGCACCAAAAAAGGCGATAAGCCGGCCTACGAGCGGCTGACCACCGGTGGTGCCAAAGAGCTGTGGCCGTTGTGGAGCCCCGATGGCAAAACCATCTTCTTTGTTTCGGACCGGGGCGGCACCCAGAACCTGTGGTCGAAACCCCTGAACGGTGAGGCTGTCAAACTGACGAACTTCACCGACGGCCGGGTGCTCTGGCCGTCGATGGGCGCCGATGGCCGGTCGATCGTGTTCGAGCGCGACTTCCAGATTTACCGGTACGATCTGGCCGCCAAACAGGCCACGGCGGTTCCCATCCGGCTGCGGGGGGCGGCTGCCGGCATGGCGGTCAATCACCTTAAGCTGACTACGCAGTTTCGGGGGCTGGCCCTATCGCCCGATGGTAAAAAAGTAGCCTTCACGGCCCACGGCGACGTGTTTGCCGCGTCGGCCAAAGACGGGGGCGACGCCGTTCGGGTCAGTGCCACGCCGGCCCTCGAGTCGCAGCTGGCCTGGCTGCCCAACAGCCGCAGTCTGCTCTACGTAAGCACGCGCAACGGCAGCGCCAACCTCTACCAGTATTCATTTACGACCCGCACCGAAACACAGCTGACGAGCGATAAACTCGACGATAGTTCGCCGGTGGTGTCGCCCGATGGCAAATCGGTGGTGTTTATGCGCAACGGGCAGGAGCTGCGGCTGCTGGATCTGGCGGCCAAAAAGGAGCGTGTGCTGTACCGGGGCTACCTGGGCCGGGCGCCGTTTGCCGGTACCGGCACGCTGGCCTGGTCGCCCGATGGCAAATGGGTGGCGTTTGTGGCTTACGGTGCCAAAACCTTCCGCAATGTGTGGGTGGTACCGGCGGCCGGTGGCGAGAGCCGCCCCGTGAGTTTTCTGGCTAATACCTTCGGCGGCAACATCGACTGGAGCCCCGACGGCAAATACATCCTGTTCGGCACCACCCAGCGTACCGAAACGGCGCAGCTGGCCCGGGTCGATCTGGTGCCGCGCCTGCCCCGATTCCGGGAAGATCAGTTCCGGGAGCTGTTCAACGAGGAGTCGCCGAAAAACGTGACGCCCGCAACGCCACCCGCCCGCACCGAGCGGTCGACCCGGCAGACCCCCGCCGACACGACGGCCGCCAAACCCAAAACATCGGGTCCTGCGGCTACAACCATCGTGTTCGACGGCATCCGGCAACGGCTGAGTCTGCTGCCGGTGGGCGTAGAAGTGGATGAGCAGTCGATCAGCAAAGACGGTAAAACACTGCTCATGATTGCCACCGTGGGCGACCGGCAGAACCTGTACACCTACTCGCTCGACGAAACGAGCCCGGAACGCCCGGTGGCGCGGCAGCTTACCACCACGCCGGGTTCGAAAAGCGATGCCCAGTTTACGGCCGATGGAAAAGAGGTCTTTTACCTGGAGCAGGGCCGGATTCAGTCGGTAACGCTCGACCGGCGCGAACCTAAGCCGCTGGCCGTTACGGCCGAACTGGATGTCGATTTCGACACGGAGAAGCTGCAGGTATTCCGGCAGGCGTGGGATGTACAACAGAAAGCATTCTACGACTCGACATTCCACGGCACCAACTGGCAGGCGGTGCGGGAGCAGTATGAGCCGCTGGCCGCCGGTGTCCGCACCCCCGACGAACTGCGCCGATTGCTGAACCTGATGGTAGGCGAGCTGAACGCATCGCACTCGGGTGTGGCAGGGCCGGCCGGCGGTGTCGACATTACGACCGGGCGGCTGGGGCTGCGTTTCGACCGCATTACCTACGAAACTACGGGCAAGCTGCTGATTACCGAAGTGGTGAATCTGGGACCGGCCGCGCTGGCGGGCACCGTGAAGCCGGGCGACTACCTGCTGTCGGTCGATGGCGAACCGATTGACGGGACGACCAACCTCGATCAGCTGCTGAATAACAAAATTGGCCGGCGGCTAACGATCGGTGTAGCCTCCACCCCGACCGGCACCCCGCGGGACGTGAGCCTGCAGCCGGTTAACCTGGCCACCGAAAAAGGGCTGCTCTACAAGCAGTGGGTACAGCAGCAGCGGGCCTACGTCGATAAGGCCAGTGGCGGGCGGCTGGGCTATGTCCACATGTTCGATATGTCGTCGGAGTCGCTCAATCAGCTTTATCTCGATCTGGACGCCGACAACCACGCGCGCGAAGGGGTCGTGATCGATGTGCGGAACAACAACGGCGGGTTTGTGAACCCCTACGCGATCGACGTGTTTGCCCGCAAAGGCTACCTGACCATGACGTCGCGGGGCCTGCCGCCGGCCCCGGCCCGCACGCAGCTGGGGCAGCGCGCGCTCGAAACACCGACTATTCTGGTAACGAATCAGCACTCACTGTCCGACGCCGAAGATTTTACCGAAGGCTATCGGACACTGAAACTGGGTACGGTGGTGGGCGAGCCCACGGCGGGCTGGATTATTTTCACGTCGTCGGCCTCGCTTATCGATGGGTCGACGATCCGGTTGCCGTTCTCGCGCATCACCGATAACCGGGGCAAGAATATGGAGTTGGCTCCGCGCCCCGTCGATATCACCGTGTCGCGCCCCATCGGCGAAAGCTATACCGAACAGAATACCCAGCTGAGTACTGCCGTTACGGAACTGCTCAGGCAACTCGACGACGCAAAAGGCGGCAAAGCCGGTAAATAGGTTTGGCCAACGAACACGCGGACGACCAAATACAGGCGCCCCGACCAACGGAAACCATCAGGTTCGTTGATCGGGGCGCCTGTTTTTGGCTGTCGGTTTTTATTGAATCCCCCGCTTCACAGCGCGGTAGAGCGCTTCGGCCACGTAGGTGCGCGTATTCAGCGTGCTGATCAGGTTGTTGTTGCGGGTGGGGTAGACCCGGTTCGACAGAAACACGTACGACAGGTTGCTGGCCGGCTCGACCCACACAAAGGTGCCCGTGAAGCCCGAGTGGCCGAAGCTGTCTTTGGTGGCCGAGCGGGGCGCGTTGCCTGTGTAGGTAAACGACGGTTTCTCGAAACCGAGGCCCCGGCGGTTACCCTGCTCCGGAAACTGGTAGCGCGTAAACTCGGCCAGCGTTGCTTTCGAGATAAACTGTTGCCCCGCGTAGCTGCCTCCGCGTCGGTAAAGTTCGATCAGCTTCATCAGGTCGTTGGCCGAACCGAACAGCCCCGCGTGGCCCGACAGACCGCCCAGCATGGCCGCTCCTTCGTCGTGCACCCGACCCCAGATCAGCGTTTTTCGGAACAGCGAGTCGTATTCGGTCGGCACGACGCGGTTGAGCGAATAGAACCGGCGCGGGTTGTAGGTCAGGGTGGTGGCGCCGAGCGGGCGGTAGAAGGTGCTTTTCAGGTACTCTTCAAACGGCACCCCCGTCAGGCGCTTCACGATCTGCGGGTACAGGTAAAACGACAGGTCGGAATACACGTATTCTTTCTTGGCGTTGAGGGGCGAGTCTTTGATCTGCTCGAAAATAACCTTCGGATAATTCTTGAATTCGTACAGACTGTCGGTTACTTCGATCGGGTAACGGCCCGACCGCTCGTTTTTGAACGTTTTGGGTTTCCAGCTGCCGTCAGGGTTTTTGGTGGTCTGCCAGAACGGAATCCAGGCCTTCAGCCGGGCCTGGTGGGTCAGCACGTCGCGCCAGCCCAGATCGGCTTTGTTCGATTTTTTGAAGTCGGGCAGGTAATCGCCCATTTTGCCGTCGAGGTTAAACTTCTTCTCATCCACGAGCCGCATCAGCGCGGGCGTCGAGGTGCTTACTTTCGTGACCGACGCCAGGTCGAACAGGTCGTCGATCTGCACGGCCTGGGGCTCGGCCCCCAGCGAGGCATCGTAGGTGTGCTGCCCATAGGCTTTCCGGAAAATCACCTTGCCATCTTTGGCCATCTGCACCACGCAGCCCGGGAATGCCCGTTTGGTCAGGCCCACGTTGACCAGTGAATCGACCTGCTGCGCCAGATAGGCGCCGTCGATACCCACCTCTTCGGGAATGGTGTATTTGATCCGGCCCAGCGACCGAACAGCCAGCCCGTCGCCGGCCCGAAAACGCTGGTTGATCGTAACGGGCAGTTTGCCTTCGGCCCCGATAGCGCCGAAAATAAGCTGGGCGGCCAGTTCCTCGGTGTTGGTAGTCAGCTGATAAGGCATCACCAGCGCCCGCGCCTGCTCAATCGAGCGGTTGGTGCTGCTGTCGGCGGGCAGCGTCAGTTTGTCGATAGCGTAGGGGTTGCCGAATACCGTGACAACGGCTTTTCCCGTAGCTACCAGGTCGCTCACGAGAGCGGCCGTGCGGGCCTGCAGGCCGTAGCGCGTGGGCCGGATGTTGGTCAGGTGCACATCCACCAGCAGCAGGTTGTATTTTTCGAGCGAATCGCGCAGTACGGCCAGGGTCGAGTCGGGCGTTTTCGACGACACGGTAAACGCATCGACCTGCGTGTAGTTGGCGGCCATGCGCTGGAATGCCGTTACCTGATCGCTCTCGACGGCTATCGACGCAATGCGCAGGGTATCGAGCCGCTGCAGCGGCAGCAGGTTGCGGTCGTTTTTCAGTACCGTCAGGCTTTTTTCGATGAGCTGCCGGTTCAGCAGTTCATCGGCTACCGGGTTCAGGTCGCGCACCAGATTGTCGAGTACAACGGGTTTGTAGCGGTCAAGCCCGGCCCAGGCTTTGGCGCGCAGCACGTTGAGGCAGCGGGCATCGAGCGAGGCCTGGTTGAGCCGCCCGTCGGCCAGGGCCTGTTTGATCTGCGCCAGCGCGGCCGGCACATCGCTCGTAAACTCCAGTACATCCATACCCGCTTCGAGCCCCAGTTCGTCGGCCTGCCCCGACGGGAAATACTTCGTAACCCCCTTCATGTTCATGGCGTCGGAGAAGACCAGCCCCCGAAAACCAAGCTCGTTTTTGAGGAGATTGGTCACGATGGCTGGCGAGAGGGTAGAGGGGCGGTTGCGGGTGGTGTCGAGGGCGGGAATGCTCAGGTGGGCCACCATGACGCCCGCGGCTCCGGCCCGGATCAGCTGCCGGAACGGATACAGTTCGAGCGAGTCGAGATCGGCGCGGCTCTTGGCAATCAGGGGCAGGTCGTAGTGCGAATCGGTACCCGTGTCGCCGTGGCCAGGAAAGTGCTTGATGCTCGTCAGCAGCTGGTTATCCTGCATACCCTGCATGTAGGCGAGGGCTTTGCGGGCCACCAGGTACTTGTTTTCGCCAAACGACCGGAAGTTGATAACCGGATTGTTGGGGTTGTTATTCACGTCGACCGACGGGGCGAAGTTAACGTGAACGCCCAGCCGGCGGGCCTGCCGGGCCAGGTTGGCGCCCATGCGGTAGAGCAGCGAATCGTTGCCGACCATGGCGCCCAGCGTCATCTGGTAGGGGTAGCGTACGGTGCTGTCGAGCCGCATGGCCAGGCCCCATTCGGCATCCATGGCAATCAGCAGCGGCACCGCCGAGAGGGCCTGCAGCCGGTTCGTCAGCTTGGCCTGTCGGACGGGACCGCCCTGAAACATAACCACCCCACCCAGCCGATTGGTCCGGACAAGCGTAACGAGCGAATCTTCGTAAGCCGGCGTGCGGTTGGAGTAGCCCGCCACCATAATGAGCTGGCCGATGCGCTCGTCGGGCGTAAGGGTGGCAAACACCGAGTCGGCCCATTGATTGATCCGTGGATCGGGTTTCAGAAACGGCGGCTGACTGGATTGGGCGTTCGCAAACGCGGCACTGAGCAGGCAGAGGAAAACGACGAGGAACCGGCAACGAGGCATAAGCACGAAAAGCGTTGAGACTTGAGCGGGTAAAAGTACGAAAAGGTACGGCTTGGGGCATGAACTGGTTTGGCGGAGTGTCCCAAACGGCCGCGGCATGGGGCTACAGGCCGCCCCGAACAGGCGGCACGGTAGTGGGTGGGTAAGCCGTAACCGGCTATGCCGTCGGTCGAGTCATGCCCCCTTAGCGCGCGTCGAGACTCTGGCGCAGGTCGTCGATCAGCACGCCTGGGTCTTCGAGGCCTACGTAGAGCCGGATAAAGTTGAACCCTGTATCGCCGGGCTCGGCGGTGCCCGACGCGTAGCCCACACTGGCCGGAAAGACCAGCGATTCGTGACCACCCCACGACACCCCCAACAGGAAACGCCGAAGCCGGTCGGCAAAGCCATCGACGGCGGCTACCTGATCGGTGTTGAGCGAGATGGTGATGAGCCCGCCACAGCCACTCATCTGGCGCCGGCCCAGCTCGATCTGCGGGTGGCTGTCGGCCAGCGGAAAGTAAACCCGGCTCACCGCTGCGTGACGCTCCAGAAAGGCTACTACCTGCCGGGCGCTGTCGTCGGAGCGCTGCAGACGGAGGGGCAGGGTACGCAGACCGCGCAACAGCAGCCAGGCGTTCTGGGGCGAGATGATGCCGCCCAGGGTCATGTATTCGCCAAAGAAAATTTTCCGGATCATAGCCGTCGATCCGCAGATAACCCCCGCTACCGTGTCGGAGTGACCCCCGAAATACTTCGAGCCTGAGTGCAATACGATATCGATACCCAGGTCGGCGGGGCGCTGGAAAAGCGGGGTGCAGTGGCTGTTGTCGATCAGGGTCAGTATGTTATGGGCTTTGGCCAGGTCGGCCACGGCGCGCAGGTCCTGCAGTTCAAACGTAAGCGTATTGGGCGATTCAAGGTAAATCAGGCGTGTTTCGGGGCGGATGGCGTTGGCGAAGTTGGCCACGTCGGTACCATCGACAAAGGTGGTCGTAACGCCGAAGCGGGGCAGGTAGTCGCGCAGGAGCCGGGTGGTCCAGCTGTAGGGCTTCTGCACACAAACGATGTGGTCGCCCTGCTGTACGTTGGCCAGCACGGCGGCCGCAATGGCCGCACTGCCACTGGCCATGGCCAGACAGTCTTCGGTGCCTTCGAGGGCGGCCAGCTTCTTCCGCAGAATGGCCACCGTGGGGTTGTTGCCGCGGGTGTAGAAGTGCCGCTCGTTTTCGAACTGCAGATCGGCGCGCATGGCCGCCACGCTCGGAAACGTGAAGTTGCTGCTCTGGATAATGGGGGGCGCAATGGCGTTGAAATACTGGTCGCGCTCTTCGCCCAGTTCGTTGAGGATGTAGGAAAGGTCCATTACAGTATTCGGTAGTCAGTCAAGGGGTTTTAAGTGTATTATGTTTCGCATCCAACCCCGCGGTTGGTATGGGGGCAAGGAGCCGGAGCACGGGTTTAAAAAGTCCGCTTCAGTACATGATACAGTGGCCAGCCGCTTAGAAACAGGGCCCAGCCAATAGCTGCCGGGCCGGGGTCGGTCAGGATTACGTTGGCCGATACGACCAGCAGAAAGCCGATAAACAGGGCCGGCAGTACGGGGTAGCCCCAGACCCGGTAGCCCGTATACGCCGGACTGCCGGCGGCCCGCCGGCGAAACACAAACAGCGTGGCGGCCGCACTGGCCAGCGCCAGACTGTCGATCGACATCACGTAGCTGACGATTTTTTCGAAGGTGCCCAGAAAGAACAGCGACAGCAGCATAACCACCACCAGAAACGTGAGGGCAAACTCCTGGGTCTGGGTGCGGCTGTTGACGCGCTTGAAAATCGGCGGCAGAATACCATCCTCGGCCATGGCGTAGTACACGCGGGGCAGCGAGAGCAAACTGGCGTTGAGATAGCCGAGTACCGACACGAAAATGGCGATGGAGAAAAACTGGTAGCCCAGATTGCCGGTGAGCGCCCGGGCCAGATCGGCCGCCACGAGTTTCGACTGGGCGAGCTGCCCGAAGCCAAGCTGGTGCACGTAGGCGTAGTTGAGCGTCAGGTAAAGCGCCATCACCAGCAGCATGCCGCCAATGATACCGCGGGGGGTGTTGCGGTGGGGGTTGGTTACGTCGGCGCCGAAGTTAAGCACCTGCTGGTAGCCGCCGTAGGTGTAGAAAACGGCAATCAGACTGGCGAAAAATGCCATGCCGGCCGAATAGGTGGGCGAGGGCGTGGGGGCTGTAGCCGCTGGCTGCCCCATCGGCGCCAGAAACGCCCCGGCGCAGAGCAGCGCCATCATCCCGATCTTCAGGCCGCTGAGCAGATTCTGGGTACGGGCGCCCGAGCGAATGCCGAGCAGGTTGATGCCGTAGAACAGCAGGATGGTGACGATCACCGTGCCGCGGATACCGGCCGGGCCGTGGAGGGCATCGGGCAGGAGGGGGTTGATGTATTCGGCTCCAATCAGCGCCACCCCGGCGTTGCCCGCTCCGTAGGTCAGCACGATCACCCAGTTGAGCATGAACGCGAAAACGGGGTGAAAGGCGTCGGAGATCAGTTTGTAGAAACCGCCGGCTACCGGTTTGCGCGAACCGATTTCAGCGAAGGTCAGGGCCCCGCACAAACTAACGAGGCCCCCCGTAACCCAGGCCCCGAAAAAAATGGTTGAGTCGCCGGCGGCCTGGGCCACAATGGCCGGCGTTCGGAAAATACCGATGCCAATCACCAGACTAACCACGATCATGGTTAAATCAAAAGCCGATAGTTTAGGTTGTATCATGGGCGAAACCAACCGGGCTGCTGCAATCGATCGGCTGCGTAAGATAGGCAGCAACCCGTACGTTTGACATCCGTATGGGGCCTGGTTACGCTTAATCTCTGTTTTTGTCCTGCTTATGCTGCTTCGAATCAGTCATCTCGACGCCCACCACCGCCTGATCTGCGCCCTTGTGGTGGCGGGTCTGGTGGCCGTGCTCACCTCGCCCCAGCTCAGCTGGCCCGCCCGGGTGGCTATGGTATGGCTGGGCTTCTCGCTGACCACCCTCACGCTGATGTGGATCACGATCACCGTGGCCCACCCGCGCGATCTGCCGGCCATGTCGCGGCTGCAGGATTCGAGCCGCGTCTGGATATCGGTGTTTGTGTTTGCGGCTGCCGTGTTCAGCCTCTTCGTAGTGATTGCTCTGCTCGATGCCCTGACCAAAGACAACCGGACCTGGCGCGTGGTGCTGGCCGTGCTGTCGGTGCTGTGCTCCTGGACACTGGTGCATACCGTGTTCACCATCCGCTACGCCCATCTGTACTACGGCGATAGCCCGACACAGCAAAAAAGGCCCGGCGGCCTGCAGTTTCCCGACGACGAGGAGCCCGATTACCTCGATTTCGCGTACTTCTCGTTTGTGATCGGCATGACCAGTCAGGTGTCCGACGTGGCGGTTGCGTCGAAGCCCATGCGCCGAACGGCCCTCGTGCATGGCGTACTGTCGTTTGCGTTCAACGCGGTGATTATTGCCCTCACCATCAGCGGGCTGTCGGGGCTGATTAGCTAGCCCGGTGGCCGCTGCGGGGCTGTTTCTTCGCTTTCTCGGCAAGTTCTTTTTCGTAGGCATCCCGCTGCCGCTTGTCGGCCAGCAGGTTCCGGTAAAGGCCATTGAGTACGTACAGATCATCGACCTCGTCGATGAGCAGGTGGAGCTGTTCGCGAACCTGATTGATATTCATACGGAGAGCGGCAGGCCGGGTCAGAGGGCCTGCAGGGGTATAATGTGTTGTTGACCGGGAAAGTTTACCAGCCCGGCCGGCGCGGGTTAGTGAAAAAAGAAGTAGCCCAGCGCAATGCCGGCAATCACCCCCATCAGATCGGCAAACAATCCGAACGGAATGGCGTAGCGCGAATTGCGGATGCCAACCGAGCCGAAATACAGGGCCACGATGTAGAACGTGGTGTCGGCCGCGCCCTGAAACATGCAGGCCAGGCGCCCCACAAACGAGTCGGGGCCGAACTGTTTCATGGCGTCGATCATGAGCGCCCGCGAACCTGAGCCGCTCAGCGGCCGCATCAGCGCCACCGGCAGGGCATCGGTAAATTCGGTGTTGAGGCCCGTCAGGCTGAAAGCGTATTTCAGGCCGTCGATCACGTAATCCATGGCACCCGAGGTGCGGAAGGCACTGATAGCCGCCAGCATGCCCACGAGGTACGGAATGATGCGCACCGACGTTTCGAAGCCTCCTTTGGCTCCTTCCACGAAGGCGTCGAAGATATCTACCCGTTTGCGCAGGGCACCCAGCAGAAAGGCCACGATAATAAGCATCAGGATGAGGTTGCCCGTTACTTTCGAAATCATTTCGATTTCCTCTTTCGGTTTGCCCGCCAGATACCACAGCGCCAGCCCGATCAGGCTCGTGATACCGCCCAGCCAGCCCAGCACCGTGGTGTTGAGCAGGTTGATGCGCTGTTTGAGGGCCACGGCAATCATGCTTACCACGGTGGCCACGTAGGTCGCAATCAGGCACGGAATAAAGATGTCGGATGGGTCTTTGGCCCCCAGAATGGCCCGCTGCGCCATAATGCTGAGCGGAATAATGGTCAGGCCCGAGGTGTGCAGCACCAGAAACATGATCTGGGCGTTGGAGGCCGTGTCTTTCTGCGGGTTCAGCTCCTGCAAACTCGCCATGGCTTTAAGCCCGAAGGGCGTGGCGGCATTGTCGAGGCCGAGCATGTTGGCCGAGAAGTTCATAATCATCTGCCCGTTGGCCGGGTGATTGATCGGCACTTCGGGAAACAGCTTATGAAAAAACGGGCCGATCAGCCGGGCCAGAAAATTGATGGCGCCGGCTTTCTCGCCGATGTTGAGCAACCCCAGAAAAAAGGTCATGACCCCGGCCAGGGGCAGGGCAATATCCATCACGGCGGCTTTCGACGAATCGAAGAGCCCTTCCACGATGAGTTTGAAAATTTCCGTGTCGCCAAACAGCACCAGCTTCACCAGCGCCACCAGAAAAGCAATCAGAAAGAAAAGAACCCAGATGTAGTTGAGCGCCAAGAGGAGAAGAGGTAAAGAGTGAAAGAGCGAATGAGTGAAAGAGCGAGCGTGCCAACGGGTGGGGGCACGGCCCGTTCGGCAAATGCCGTAAGTTTACGCCATAGCCCGGCATAAATCAACTTTCTACCCGCCTTACCGATGCGCCCTGCCTGTTCAGCCACCTCACCTGCCCGCCCGCTGCGCCAACCAGCCCTGTGTTCGCCAGTGCGTTCGCGGGTCCGCTCATCCACTCATTCGCTCATTCACGCAGTCACACAACGGCCGGCCTGGTCGCTCGTTCGCTCGTTCACTCTTTCGCTCATGCGCGCAGCCACACAACGGCTTTCGCTCTTTCTCTCGTTCGCGCTTTCGCCGTTTATAACTTTCGCCCAGCCCTACGAAGCGGCTATGATTCGGCAGGGGCTGGTGGATGTGCAGCAGGCCGACCCATCGATCCAGGTGGCGCTGGCGTATTCGACCACGCAGAACTTTGTCGGCCGCGATGTGTATGGCGAGCTGACGCGGGCGTATCTCCAGCCGATGGCTGCCCTGAAACTGGCCACGGCCAGCCGCTACCTGCAGCAGCGCCACCCCAACCTGCGGCTGCTGGTCTACGATGCGGCCCGGCCCCAGCGGGCGCAGCAGGCCCTTTGGGACGCCCTGCCGCAGATGCCCCCCCGCCAGCGCCGGCAGTACGTGGCCGACCCGCGCGAGGGCTCCATACACAGCTACGGCTGTGCCGTCGATCTGACGGTGGCCACGGCCGATGGCCAACCCCTCGACATGGGCACGCCTTTCGACTACTTTGGCGAACTGGCCTATCCGAAGCGGGAAGCCCAGCTGGTGCAGACGGGGCGGCTTACCCGGGCGCAGCTGGCCAACCGCCTGATCCTGCGCGAGGCCATGGAGCGGGCGGGCTTCATGCGGATCGAATACGAATGGTGGCATTTCAACGCCCTGTCGCGGGCCCGTGCCAAAGCCACGTATAGCCCCGTGCGGTAATGACCGGGCCGTTCGCACTCAAAAAAAGGGCGGTTCAGCCACAACGCAGCACCGGCGAGCGGCTGAACAGAAGCGGATTATGTAGGTTTGCTGACCACGTAAATAGACCCGTAACCCATGAACAAGAGCCTACGTTTTGTCCTGGCCACTAGCCTGCTGCTGCTGGCCGGTACCCTTAGCGCCCGGGCACAGATGACTCCCCGCCCGCCCCGCACAACCGACTACCGCTTTAAACCGGTCTATTACCTGATGATGACCGATAACCTGAGCGATGTGCCGGTCGCCAAAGACGCTCAGGCCCGCCCGTGCTCAGTTCGAGTTGGGGGAACAATCACGACCAAACACGTAAGCGTAACTCCCGGCTTTGAGTTAAGCCTGTCGGCCGATGGCCCGTTCAGTGAGCAGGTGTCGGAAGACGGGGAATTCATGGTGTATATCCGATCGCTGGGCAACCCGGCGCAAAGTGCCAACGGTACCGTACGGATCGAGGGCTCGCAGGAAGGGGGGAGTGTACGATCGGTATCATTCCCGGTGAGCAGCCGGGTCAACTAAGCACGTTGTCGCCCGTCATGTCTTGTTGGTGGCGGGGCCGATTAGCCGCCAGCACCCGCCAATTTTAGTCGGCACAGACTATCCCGTAAACAAAGTATATCCCATGAAAAAGACCCTACATTTTGTTTTGGCCATTAGCCTGCTGCTGCTGGCCGGCACGTTGAGCGCTCAGGCGCAGACCCAACATAGTGAAGAAACAGCCGCGCAGGAGGATGCCCCGGGCTCGTTGTCGGCCACGCCGTCGGCACTGACGGGTTTTGCCACCAAACAGGGCAAGCCCTCGGCCCCGCAGAAATTCACCCTCTCCGGCACCTCGCCCTACGCGGGCCTGCGGGCGTCGCCCGGTGTTCAGATCAGCCAGAGCGAAACAGGGGGCTATACGGATGCGCTCGAGGTCCAGGGGCTGCCGACCACCATCTGGGTCCGGCTGGATGGTAGCAACGTTACGGCTATCAACGGCGGTATTCTGTTGCAGGGCGCGCCGACGAGGAAGCCCGGTGTGCAGCTCGAAGTGCCTATAAAGGGGGTAGTCGAGTAGCTCCGGGCGGTAGCAGCAGTGGTCGCGCCGGTTGCTTTTCAGGTAATCGGCGAAACGGCCCGGGTGTGTTCGCACTCAGAAAACCCGCGGTTCAGCCTCAAACCCAGGAAACACTGACCCGGATCCCCCCGCGTCGATTATCTTTGCCGCCTACGTAAACAGATCTTAATCTATGAAAAAGCAAGTACGGGTTGCCCTGGTAGCCGGTTTTCTGATGATGGGTGCAGCCATGAGCGCGCAGGCGCAGGCAACCAACAACGGTAATGTAAACACGAGTCTAGGCGGCACGGGTGGTGCCCTGTCGGTGTCGCCAACGTCGCTGTCGGGGTTTTCGACCAGCGTGGGTAAGCCATCGGCACCCAAGAAGTACGACCTCACGGGCTCGATGGAACACACCAATATCACCGCTCCCGACGGTTTCGAGATCAGCCTTCAGGAAGGCAGTGGCTACGGCCACTCGGTATCGGCCAGCGGCCATGCAACCATCTGGGTTAGACTGACGGGCAAGCAGGCTGGCCCGGTAAGCGGCAGCATCGATATCCAGGGTTCTTCGGAACTGATGGGCAGTGCCAGCGCCCGGGTAGGCGTAAGCGGCACGGTAAACTAAAGCCGAGCCTGCCCCCAGTCGTATCCAAACCATTCTGATCATACGGATTGCATAGACTCGTCGCCCCGACCCTACCGGTCGGGGCGATTGTCGTATAGGGGGTTGGGTGTTTTGTGCCTGTCTGGTGACTTACTGACAGGAAGGTGCGTGGCTTCGCACTCAAAAAAGGGGTGATTCAACCTCAAAGTCGGCGTCCGTGCCAACGCTATCGACAACCGTATCGTATTTTCGATGCTTCATTTAACCGTGATAAACAATGCGTAAACAACTACTTGTCTTAACAACAACACTGGTCTGGCTACTGACCCTGCTGCTGGGGGGGAGTACCGCCCGGGCGCAACTAGTAATTACCCCCGACAAGCTGTCGGGGTTCACCGCTCCGGTCAACCAGCCTTCAGATCCAAAGGAGTTACTTATCGAGAATAAAGAATCCTCCGAATTATATGTACAGGTATTTACAGGTGGAGGCTTCGAGTTTTTCTATAACGGAAACTATGTTGCCCAGGGTGACTTTACATTTCAGCCGTTTACGAAGACAACGATCAAGATACGCCAGCGAGCGTCTGTGAAGGTGGGGCCTACGAGCAGTAATTTTTTCATAGAGTATTATATGGGCCCCGTTATCCAAGTACCTCTCAGCGGCCAGGTCACTGCCTTAGTGCCAACGCTAAAGGCGACACCCAATTCACTGGCGGGGTTTACGGCCCTGGTCAACGAGCCATCGGCTCCTCAGAAGTTGACCGTTGAGGGAAAAAACCTACCGAAGGGCTCTGTGGTGATAACTGCCCCAAAAGGCTTCCTGCTTGACGATTACGCAGATGGCTATTATACCAAAATCAGTATACCTAACGATGGTGGTGATTTTGCGCGAACAATTCAAGTAATTCAGGCAGCGTCTGCGACGCCGGGGCTTACGAGCGGTGAGCTTACGGTTGAAGCCGGGAGTGCCAAGACTACAGTACCCCTCAGCGGTGAGGTTACAGCCCCGCAGCCACCTGCTGAAGAGCAACCGCCTGTACAGGATCCTGAATTGACGGTAACGCCCAACCCACTGGCGGGTTTTACGAGTAATCAGTACAAAGTTTCAGAATCCAAGAGCTACCAGCTAACAGGTCGCAATCTCACTGCACCGATAACTATAACGGTACCCGAAGGCTATGAAATGGATTGGGGTGGCATTGGCGGCTTTACGAACAAGCCACCCGTCATCCAGCCCGTCGACGGTTCGATCAACTATACGATTGATGTTCGGTTGTCGGCCAACGCTGCGCCAGGTCTCGTAGAGGGGACCATCATCCACACCAGCGGGTCAATCACGACAAAGCTTGATGTGAGTGGTACAGTGGCGGGTACGCAACTCACGGCGACGCCTACCTCGCTTCCTGCGTTCACCACTGAGGTCGGTACTCGATCGACAGAAAGCTCGTTCTCAGTCAAAGGAAGTAGCCTCAATCCGAAGGTGCCTGTATTGGTAAAGGCACCTGTCGGCTTCGAGGTGAAATCAGCTATCAATGAATTGGGATATGGCGCTGAAACAAGCGTGCCTGTTACACCAGATGGAACCATCAGCGATGATATCAAGGTGCGTATGACTGGAGCCAGCGTAGGTCCATTCAGTGGAGACGTAGTAATTAGTCAAGGCACCATAAGTACCAAAGTAGCCCTCAGCGGCCAGGTCAACGCGCCCGCCCAGGTGCTGACGGTGACACCCAATTCACTGGCGGGTTTTGTCACGACCCTGGGAACGCCCTCGGCGGCCCAGTCGTATGCGTTGACAGGCAGCAATCTGCAATACAACGTCAACATATTCGCGCCCTCCGGCTATGAACTCAGTCTGAGCGAGTCGGGTACTTATGCCGTCAACCTCTTGGTTGAACGCGTAGGGGGAATGGTTGAGAAAACTATCTGGGTTCGGCTAAGCGGACAGACGCTGGGTGAAAAAACGGGTAATGTGTCCCATCGATTGTCGCCGGGCGACGACCCCGTATTCCTGTCCGTGACCGGCCAGGTCAATGCCCCGGCCCCGGTGCTGACGATGACGCCCGGTACGCTGGCGGGTTTTGAAACCAAATACGGTACGCCCTCAACGCCCCAGACCTTCCAGATCAAGGGCAGTAACTTCACCCCAAATACCTCCCTGACGCTGAAGGCCCCTGCTGGTTTTGAGCTAAGCCGGCTGGGCAATACCTACAAAGCATCGCCGAGCGTAACCGTCAAAGCCGATGGCACCATCGACCAGACAGTGTATGTCCGGCTGACGGGCGCGCAAAGCGGTTTGTTCGAGGGGCCCATCACGCTGGCCGATGCGCAGGGTAAACAACAGCAGGCAAACGTGCTCGTTTTCGGCGCAACGGGATCGCTGGGCTTCGATGGACCAGCGTCCATAAACCTGTCGACGATTAAAGGAAAGCCCTCGGCGGTTACGATCTATGCTGTCCTGGGCAACGGGCTGACCAAACCCGTCGTGGTAACCGCCCCGGCGGGGGTGCAGGTAAGCCTGACCGGCGATGCCGGTAGCTTCGGCAACACGGTATCGATCGAGCCCAACCAGATCGGATCGGTCGATGTGTCGGTCAATGTGCGGCTGAGCGGGGAAACGGTTGGGCCGATCTCGGGCAATATCACCCACGTAAGCGGGGCCACCTCGGGCAACGTAGCCGTGACGGGAGAGGTCAAGCCGGCCGGTCCGCTGGTGCTGACGGGCGCCCAGCTGCTGAGCTGCGCATCGGTGACGGCCTCCCAGCGGCTGGTGAGCTTCGTGCCCCAATACAGCGGCAGCGACGAAACGCCCATCAGCTTCGAGGTGGTCAACGAACTGGGCGCCACGACGGTGGCCGGTCCGTACGCCCTGAAGCTCTACACCGATAACCCGACCATTACCCTGCGGGCGACCCAGAGCGGCAAGACGACCACCTACGCCTTCAACTGGCTGGCCAGCTGCGGCACCACCCCCGCGCCAACACCAACACCCACGCCTAATCCTAATCCTACGCCTAATCCGACGCCTACCCCCACACCGGGCCCGGCCGTTCTGTTTGGCATCGGTGGTGTGCAGCCGGTGAGTTGCGAGGTGATCTCGGGTGGTGAGCGCAAGGTAAGCCTGCTGCCCCAGTACGTAGGCACCGACGGTACGTCCATCAGCTTCGCGGTGGTCAACGAGATGGCGGCTACCACGGCCCCGGGCCCCTATACGCTTAAACTCTACACCGACAACCCAACCATTACGCTGCGGGCTACCCAGAACGGGCAGACGGCAACGCTGAACTATAACTGGCTGGCGGGCTGTATGAATCCGGCCCCCACGCCAACGCCCACCCCGACCCCCACGCCTAATCCGACCCCAACACCAACCCCGACCCCGACGCCCGTTGCCTTTGGCATCACGGGGGTGCAAACCCAGTGTAGCGGTCAGGAAGGCGGTGCGCGTCAGGTCACCTTCACGCCCCAGTACAGCGCTACCGACGGTACGTCCATCAGCTTCGCGGTGGTCAACGAGATGGCGGCTACCACGGCCCCGGGTCCCTACACGCTTAAACTCTATACCGACAACCCGATCGTAACACTGCGGGCGACCCAGAGCGGTCAGACGGTCAACTTTACCTACAACTGGCTGGGCGCGTGTCTGAATGTATCGAAGCGGGTTGGCGTGGCCGAGTCGCGCGAGCCGCTGGCGGTGCAGGTGCTGGGCAACCCCGTGGTGGGTAACACCGTGCGGGCCGAGGTACGCGGAGCGGCCGGTCAGGCCCTGGAGCTGGAACTGCTCGACAGCCGGGGTCAGGTCATCGACCGGCAGCGGACGGTGTCGGCGGGAGTGGTCGAAACGGCTTCCTTCGAGGTGGGTCGTCAGGCGGCCGGTATGCTGCTGCTGCGGGCCCGCACGGCTCAGCAGGTACAAACGGTGAAAGTGCTGAAGGCCGACTAGGTGGCCTGCTAAATTAGTGTGTACAGCGCCCCGACCTGGCTGGTCGGGGCGCTGTGCGTTTGGGGAGGGGTGTTGAGTTGATTTTGCGCCATTACGGTGACTTGCTAATAGGATGGTGAGTGGTTTCGCACTCAGAAAAGGGGCGATTCAACCTCAAGGTAGGCCGACAGCGGGGAAGCTCTTTGGGGCGCGTTGTATCTTTACGGGTCCACTTAATTGACTTAATCTATGCGACAACCACTACGGTATTTTTTAATGACCTGCCTCTGTCTGCTGGCCCTGCTAGGGGGTAGTACCGCCCAGGGCCAGAACCTGATAGCAAGTACAAATAAATTGACATTTACAAGGACCTGGAAAAACCCCGACCTCGTTCCTCAATCCTATCAGTTGACCAGTAAAATAAAAAAAAATCGATATGGGTATGACCATGTGTACGTCATTGTCGAATCGCCAGAGGGGTTAATAAGTAAAACCAAAGAGGGGCCTTACGATCACTATATTCTCTATTACGATGATGTAAAGGCCGATCAGCCCGTGACCGTTTGGGTTAAAGGGGAGGTCAACGCTACCATAAAAAACTATATCAAGGAGGACATAGACGATGCTGTTGAAGCCGGTGAGGCTACTGTTGCGATTGCGTATGTTGAGCCCCCAAGACCGGAAATTATCTGTACACCTGACTACTTGAACACGTTCTCCCGGTATCCGGGAAAGCGGTCCAATGCGCTTGGTTTCAACGTGTCGGGCAGTCAATTGGAAGATAACGTTGTGTTGACAAGTGAAGGGACTTATGTAATGAGCCTGGCTAAGGAAGGAACTTATTCGTCGAGCCTGACACTGCCCATCGCCAACCGATCGCTAAAGGAAACGACCGTCTGGGTCCGTCTGCTGGAAGGGACTACGGGCAATCAGGAAGCCAATATTTATGTGGCCACGCCGGGCCTGCAGCCGCAAGTGGGGAGAGATAAGTTTGTGGGCGTCCAGTTATACGGAGGAACTGCTACGGTAGGTATTAGAGAAGATGTACCACCCGTACCGGTTGTTGCAGGCGAAACGCAGACACCTCAGGAAATTATTGTCTACGGCGACTATTTGCAGGAGAAAATTTCGGTTAGTGTCTCGGCTGGTTTCCTGATTGCAGACCAGCCCGACGGGACCTACGCTACAAACCTGGATTTACCGTACGGGTTTGAGACGGGGCAGACCGTTTATGTAAAGCTGATCGATGCAGCGACAGTCGGCAAGACAGCCGGCAAACTGACTGCCACGAGTGGCGAAGTGACAAAGGAATTAGTGATCAGTGGTGAAGTGGTCGAGGCCGGCAAGCCCGCCGACGAGGAGAAACCACCCGTCGAGGAGCCACCCACGTCGATGCCTCAGTTACGATCATCGGCTAAAGCGCTTAAATTCAATAAGGTCGGGGAAGCCAAACGCTATTTCCTGAGTGGAGTGGATCTGCCGGGCGATTACACGATCGGGGTGGAAGCACCAGCGGGCTTTGCGGTCAGTACGGACAATGCGCAGTATGGTGCAACGCTGGAACTCAAGTCGACATCGGCGGGCACTATCGAGCAGGTTGTCTGGGTGAAGATGCTCGCCCAAAACGCCAGCGGTGAGGTGACAAACACCCTGGCCGATTTAGTAGGCACCAATGTTATGGTGGGGGCGTTCGATCCGGCCAATGACCAGGGGATTGTCTTAAGCACAACTGCGCTGACGCCGTTCAAAACCACCCTGGGTACCCCATCGGCCCCTCAGGCTTATCAGATTACCGGGTTCAATATCGATTCAGAGTTTGTTTTCGTGGGTGCCCCGGAAGGCTTTGAGTTGAGTGAACAGGAAGCCGGCCCGTATGAACATGATTTGACACTTTTTGACGTAGGCGTGGGGAAAACGGTTTGGGTGCGGCTGGGGGGTACTGCCACCGGCCCATATGCGGGTGAAGTAAGTCACGGCGGGTTTATGTCATTATACCCTGAATTCGTATCGGTCAGTGGCAGCGTGGAGGCCGTGCCAACGGCATCGGCCCTGACCCTGTCGGTCGATAAGCTGGATGGTTTCTCGACAACGCAGGGGACCGCTTCGGCCGCCAAATCGTACGACCTGACCAACCAGGCAGACACCGATACAGAGGCTACCCTCACGGCGCCGGCTGGCTACGAGCTGAGCCCGGATGGCACAACGTTTGGAAATCCGCTGCCGGTCTCACTCAAGGCCAAATCGAGCCGAACCATCAGCGTGCGACTTAGCGCCAAAGCACCGGTGGGCCCTTTGGCCGGGGTTATTGTGAACCAGCAGGCCGGGGCTTACTCGCCGGTCAGCCTGGCCCTCACTGGTGCGGTGTCGGCCGTCAAGCCAACCCTCACAGCATCGGTGACGGAACTGAAGGGGTTTGTAACCGCAACCGGAGTTCCATCGGCCGTGCAAAGTTTCAAGCTAGCCGGGAGCCAATTACCGGCCGATGTGTCTTTTCATGGACCGAGTGAGCTGGAAATGAGTTTCGACGGCGTCAATTTCATGCCCTGGGCGAAGCTGGCTCAGACGAATGGAAGCGTGGACGCGACGGTGTATGTGCGGGTTAGCGCCTGGGCAGGTACTGGCCCGTTTACCGGTGAGCTGACGATGAATAGCAACGATGTACAGGTTGTTTTGCCCATACAGGGAGAAGTTACGCTTCCCCAACTCGCTGTATACCCGGCAGAATTAACGGGTTTCGACGCCATTCAGGGTACACCATCGAAGACCAAAACTTACCAGCTGAAAACGGGGCCGGTGGTCGACGACGTGACTGTGATGAGTTCGGGCGAGTTTGAAATAAGCCTGGATGGCATCAGTTTCCACAAGGATCTCGCCATCAAGCCCACCGCAGGACAGGTGAATGTTACGCTGTTCGTGCGGATGAACAGCAGTAGTCACGGCACGATCCAGGGAATGATCACACACCTGAACCGGGGTGGCTACGTGGGTCTTCCGCTGAATGGAGTAGCCAGTCCGGCGGGTCCGGTCACGGTGAGCGCTGTCAAGCCGCTGGGCTGTGAGTCGGCCCCCGGTGGTGGGCAGGTGGTGAGCCTGATGCCCCAGCTCAGCAACAACGATCCCAGCCAGCCCACCACCTTCGAGATCGTCAATGAGCTGGCACCCACCACAGCCCCCGGCCCTTACGCCATCAAGCTCTACGCCGACAATCCGCTGCTGACCATGCGCGTGACCCAGAACGGCCAGACCACCAGCTTCGCTTACAACTGGGTGGCCGGCTGCGCCAGTCTGAGCAACCCCACGACGCCCACCCCGCCGACAACACCACCCACGACCCCGACGACGCCCACCACACCGGTGGCTGGCTTTGCTATCAGCGCCGTGCAGCCGGTGAGTTGTGTGACCCTGGAGGGGGGCGTTCGGCAGGTAAGCTTTACGCCCCAGTACAGCAACCTGGATGGCAGCGCCGTCACGTTTGCCGTGCTGCGGGAGATGCTGCCCACCACGGCCGCCGGTCCCTATACGCTCAAGCTCTATCCCGACAATGCGGTGATTACCCTGCAGGCCACCCAGAGCGGGCAGACGGTAACGCTGAACTATAACTGGCTGGCGGGCTGCACGAACCCAACCGCACCGGCCGACCCTACCCAGCCAACGATGCCCACCCCGCCAGCCCCGGTGCCGGCTCCGGCTACGGCGACCATCCAGACGGTGCAGACCCAGTGTAATGCGTCGGAGGGCGGTGCCCGGCAGGTAAGCTTTACGCCCCAGTACGCGGGCGATCAGGGTACGCCCATTCTTTTCGAGATTGTCAACGAGCTGGCACCCACCACAGCCCCCGGCCCCTACGCCATCAAGCTCTACGCCGACAACCCGACGGTGATTATGCGGGTGACGCAGAACGGGCAAACCACCCAGTTTACCTACAACTGGCTGGGTGCGTGTCTGAGCAAGTCGGGGCGGATTGGCGTGGCCGAGTCGCGCGAGCCGCTGGCGGTGCAGGTGCTGGGCAACCCCGTGGTGGGGGGCACAGTGCGGGCCGAGGTGCGCGGAGCGGCCGGTCAGGCCCTGGACCTGGAGCTACTCGACAGCCGGGGCCAGGTCATCGACCGGCAGCGGACGGCGTCGGCGGGTGTGGTCGAGACGGCCAGCTTCGAGGTGGGTCGTCAGGCGGCCGGTATGCTGCTGCTGCGGGCGCGCACAAGCCAGCAGGTGCAGACAATAAAAGTGCTGAAGGCTGACTAGGTGGCCTGTTAAATCAATGTGTGTACAGCGCCCCGACCTGGCTGGTCGGGGCGCTGTGCGTTTGGGGAGTCAGGGGTGTTGTGTTTATCTGGTGACTTACCGATCGGGCGGAGCGCGGCTTCGCACTCAGAAAAGCCCGGGTTCAACCTCAAAGTTGGCTATAGCCTTGAAAACTAGTCATGTGACTCCGTACTTTCGTTCAGTACGCTACGGCACGGCGCTGGCGCATCAGGAACAGGTTTGCTTAATACAGGCCGAACCGGGTAGCCCTGACAAGCCGGTCTGATAGCGAGCCGTCAGCAACACCCTGTCTGGCTACACCGAATAAACCATCGATCAAATATGGAACTACCGCTTGTGCAGGAAAAACCCCGGCGCACCGGATTTGGTAAAGTAATTAAATGGGTCTTCATCGGCTTCAACATACTCATGTTTATCTGGGTGGTGTTTGGCCTGGTCAACGCGCCGGATGAGGTAGCCGCGGCTGGTAACGAGCGTCAGCAGGAAGACGAAGCCGTGTACGCGGGCATTGGTCTGATCGCGCTGCTGCTCGTATGGGCGGTTGGGGCTGGTCTGCTCGGTATTCTGCTTCGGCTTACCCGGCCCCGGTTGTCGTAGGAGGGTCAAAGACTGGTTCAGTCTGGCGAAGAATTTGCTGGGAGATAACCGAAACGGCAGCCCCGGAAATGCCAGTTGTTTGGATTCGAAAGGGATTAGTTGGCGCTAAACCATTCGGCAACAACAGGTGGGATTCATTTGTCTGGCAGCAGTCGTTGTTTTTATACGGTACGCTGTCAGCCAGGCCAAGGCAAACGGACAGTCGGCCGGGCTCAACCCGCGTCGGCTGGTGTGTTTGGGCAGGGCGTATGCTGCCAGTCAGGCGGTTGCACGCTTGACTCGTGCCAGGTCTGACAAACAGAAAAAAAACGAATAAACGAGTCGTACTATAGCGAACGGGTAAACGATCATACTGAGTAAGCGGTAGGCCACAGCCCCCTGCCTCATTTTCTGAACGGGAAATGATGGGGGTGTGGCCTAAACGTGCGTTGTTAATACAGAGGAAATCTGGATTAACCGGTTTTGGCGTACTTTTGTCAGTATCGCCAACTAATCCGTTTTTTCATGAATCAACAACTACGTTCGTTTAGCCGATTATGGCTATGGGTACTGGCCTTGCTTTGCGCGCAGACAGCGCAGGCACAGGTATCGCTAACGTCAGGAAACCTGACGTACACGCAGGATTTCAATTCACTGGCTACGACTGGAACGACCAACACCTGGACTAACAACACAACGATTCCGGGTTGGGTGAGTACCCAGACAACGTATAATGCGAATACCGGTTCGAGTAATTCGGGTGCGCTCTACAGCTATGGATCCAGCGGTAGTTCAGAGCGGGCATTGGGATCGGTGGCTTCAGCAAGCGCTGCCCCTCAGTACGGGGTTATTTTTACCAACAATACCGGCTCGGCTATTGCGTCGCTCCAGGTTTCGTACACGGGTGAACAATGGCGGAATGGCGGTAACACAAGTGCGCAGAAACTGACAGTTTCTTACGCGACGGGTACTAATCTGGTAATTGGTGCAACCGGCACCCCCGTATCAGCACTCGATTTTACGACGCCAACAGTAGGCGCTACGGCGGCTGCTCTAGACGGAAATGCGAGCGCCAACCGAACCGCCATTAGCGGCACCATCACCTTCCCGACGCCCCTGGCTGCTGGTGAGCAGGTTTTACTGAAGTGGTCTGACGCTAACGACACCGGTAATGATCATGGGGTGTCTGTCGACGACTTGACTGTTACGGCTACGCTGGCCAGTAACGTGCCCACGGTAGCCCTGTCGATCAATCAGACTACGGCTACCGAAAATCCGGCCCAGACCGTTACCGTAACGGCTACGGCCTCGGCCCCCGTATCGGGCAACCAGACAATCGACCTGAGTGCTACCGGTACGGCTACCAATGGCGTCGATTACTTCCTGGGTGCCAACGGCAACGCGACAATTACCATTCTGGATGGACAGACAACGGGTTCGATTACGTTCACCATGATCAATGATCAGCTGGTAGAAGGTAACGAAACGGCCACGCTGACCATGACCAACCCATCGGCGGGTATTACGCTGGGTACACCCCTGGCGCAGACGATCACGCTGATCGACGACGATGCGCCATCGCTGGTGGCTAACCCCACCACGCTGTCGGGTTTCAGCACCCCGCAGGGAACGCCCTCGGCCGTTCAAACCTATGCCCTGACGGCCAATGGTCTGACTGCAGACGTTACGGTAACAGCGCCGACCGGCTATCAGGTTAGCCAGGATGGTACCAATTTCCAGGATAACCTCACCGTTACCCAGTCGGGCGGTTCAGTCAACGCGACCATTTCGGTGCGGCTGGCCGGCACGTCGATCGGCACGGTCAATAGCACCATCACCAACGTAAGCGGCTCGCTCAGCGCCGATGTAAGCGTCAGCGGTGGTGTTACGTCGAATAGCCCTTATACGCCTATTGCTACGGCCCGCACCAGCGTTGGTCAGACGGTCACGATTCAGGGCCGGGTAACGGTAACTAACCAGCTGGGTTCGCGCCAGATTTATATTCAGGACGAAACGGGCGGTATTGTAGTCTACAGCGGTCCGACCGGTACCGACCTGAGCACACTGGTGCAGATCGGCGATCTGGTGCAGGCCCGGGGCCCGATCAGCATTTTCAACGGTTTCACCGAGATTACCTCGTCGGCTGCTACGACGTTCACCGTCGTAACGGGTGCCGGCAACGTGGTACCGACGCCGGTCGCCATCACGCCCGATCAGCTGCCCAACTACCAGGGGCAACTGGTGACGATTACGAACGCCACGATCACACCCGTAGCGTCGACCTTCGTGGGCGGTACCAACTACACGATTTCGGCCGGTGGCCAGTCGGGCACGCTACGCATCAGTGCCAACTCGCCCCTGGCCGGTGCCGGCCAGCCAGCCAACCCGGTTAGCGTAACCGGTATTGCCGATCGGTTTGTGTCGGGTGCTACCACACCTGGTACCAACGGCCTGCAACTGCAGCCCCGTATTCTGGCCGATGTGCCGGGCGCTACGCCCGCGCAGGATCTGACCTGTACGGTAGGCACGACCAGCGCACTGGGTACCGATCAGACCCTCGACATTGCGGCCTGGAACATGGAGTTTTTCGGCGCCGATGCCGGAACGATTATCTGCCCCAATGGCAACCTGAACTATAACGACATGGGGCCGACCAACGAGGACCTGCAGCAAAGTAACGCCGTTACGGTGCTGGGCAAGCTTAAAGCCGATATCGTTGCCGTAGAGGAAATCAGCGATATCAACCGCTTTGCCGCAGCCGTAGCCGCAATACCCGGCAGTTACAGCTATAGCTGTTCGAACCGCTTCTCGTACTACTTCCAGAATGATTGCGATCAGACGCCAACTGGTAATCCGCCAACGGTATTCGGGCCAAGCAGCCTGGCGCAGAAAGTATGTGTGATTTACAACAAAGCCACGGTAACGCCCGTGCTGGAAGAAACCAAACCGCTGCTGGATGGCAACTACAACTATCCTGCGGCCAACAACTGGTCGTCGGGCCGGCTGCCGTTCCTGTTTGTGGCCGATGCAACGATCAACGGCGTAACCAAGCGCGTGCACGTGGTGGCTATTCACGCCAAGTCGGGTAGCGCTACGGCCGATTACAACCGTCGGGCGCAGGATATCATCGACCTGAAAGCCGCTCTCGATGCCAATTACCCAACGGCTAATCTGGTCATTCTGGGCGACTACAACGATAAACTGAATGGTTCGATCGCCACTGGTAAACAATCGTCGTACCAGCCGTTTGTCACGGATGCGGCCAACTACAGCCCGCTGACGCTGCCCCTCGAAAACCAGGGTTGCTCGACCTTCAACTCGTCGGCCAGCTTTATCGACCATATCATTATCTCGAATGATCTGGCGCCGGCCTACGTGAGCAATTCGACTTACGTACTGCAGCCGTTCAGCATTCCGAACTACGGCAACACCACGTCGGACCACAACCCGGTTATCTCGCGCTTCGACCTGACGAAACTGGTTACCCCAACGGGTTCATTTGCGATCACGGGTGCCAGCGTGGTCAACTGCCAGCAGGTGTCGGCTACCGAACGCTCGCTGACCTTTACGCCCCAGTACACCGGCACCGACGGCAGCGCCATCACCTTTCAGGTGGTGAACGAGCTGGCGGCTACCACGGCTGCGGGCCCTTATACGCTGCGGCTCTACACCGACAACGCCACGATTCAGCTGCGGGCCACGCAGGGTGCCACGACTTCGACGTTTGCCTACAACTGGCTGGCTGCCTGCACTACGACTACGCCGACCAATCCGCCAACGGGCTCATTTGCGATCACGGGGGCCAGCGTGGTCAACTGCCAGCAGGTATCGGCTACCGAACGCTCGCTGACCTTTACGCCCCAGTACACCGGCACCGACGGCAGCGCCATTGCCTTCCAGGTGGTGAACGAACTGGCGGCCACCACGGTTGCGGGCCCTTATACGCTGCGGCTCTACACCGACAACGCCACGATTCAACTGCGGGCCACGCAAGGTGCCACCACGTCGACGTTTGCCTATAACTGGCTGGCCGCCTGCACCACAACTACGCCGACCAATCCGCCAACGGGCTCGTTTGCGATCACGGGGGCCAGCGTGGTCAATTGCCAGCAGGTATCGGCTACCGAACGCTCGCTGACCTTCACGCCCCAGTACACTGGCACCGACGGCAGCGCCATCACCTTCCAGGTGGTGAACGAGCTGGCGGCTACGACAGCTGCGGGGCCCTACACACTGCGGCTCTACACCGACAACCCGACCATCACCTTGCAGGCAACGCAGGGCGGCACCACGTCGACGTTTGCCTATAACTGGCTGGCGGTATGCAATACCAACGGCCGGGTTGGCATAGCGGAGTCGACCGAACCGCTGATGATTCAGGTGCTGGGCAACCCAATCCATAACGGACAGCTGTCGGTCGATGTGCTCGGTGCGCAGGGTCAGGCGCTGGAAATCCGGCTGACCGACAGCCGCGGTCAGGTGCTCGATACCTTCCGCAGCGGTCAGGCTGAGGCTGTGCAGCACCACACGTTCGACGTGAGCCGCCAGGCAGCGGGTATGCTGCTGCTGCGGGCGTCTACACCGACCAAAGCGCAGCTGATCAAAGTGATCAAGGTTAATTAGGCAGGCCCACTCCTAAAACGGCGAAGGCCCCAACCACCGTGGTTGGGGCCTTCGCCGTTTTAGTGAAAAACCGGTCGGTCAGAAAACAAGGTTGTCGATCAGGCGGGTCGTACCCAGATAAGCGGCAATGCAAATGGCCGTCTGGCCGGGCGCCAGCACCTCATTGGCCGGCATCAGCGTGTCGGCATCGGCAATCTCCACGTATTCGAGCCGGAAGCCGGGGCGGCTGTTGAAAAAGCCCGTTACAGACGCTTTTGCCTGCGAGGTGCTCTGACCCTCGCGCAGCAAATCCTGAGCCAGCGTGAGGGCTGTAAAGATGGCGGGTGCCTGTTCGCGCTCGGTTTCGCTCAGCAGCCGGTTGCGCGACGACATGGCCAGCCCGTCGGCTTCACGCACGGTAGCGCACCGAACCAGTTCGATGGGGAAGTTCAGATCGCGGATCAGCCGCCGGATAACGGCCACCTGCTGCAAATCTTTCTGTCCGAAAAAGGCCCGGTGGGGCTGTACGATATTGAACAGTTTGGACACGACCAGCCCGACACCATGAAAATGGCCGGGCCGAAAGGCGCCTTCCATTACCGTTTCGAGGTCGCCGAAGCTGAACCGGATCGTGGGCGGTTCGGCATAGATTTCATCGACCGCCGGGGCAAAAACAAGGTCGCAGCCCGCGGCTTCGAGCATGGCACAGTCGGCCTCCAGCGTGCGCGGATATCGGGCCAGATCGTCGGGATTATTGAACTGGGCGGGGTTGACAAAAATGGTACTTACCACCACATCGGTCTGGGTCCTGGCCTGCTCGATGAGGGCAATGTGGCCGGCGTGCAGCGCACCCATAGTGGGTACCAGGCCAATGGATTGGGTAGAACGAAGGGTATCGAGGTGGCGACGAAGTGCGTGTATGGTATCGAAACGTAGCATGGCAGACAGGCTGTGATTGCGGCTGCAATGATACGGGATCGGTATCTTTTATGGCCAAACTGTATTGAAATACGGAAAAAAATTGTATAATTTTGCAAGTTTTTCGGTCATCTCAACAACACACCCCGCCCGTTTCTATGAGCAAATTACGAATCCTCTATGTGGCCAGCGAAATCAACCCTTTCCTGAAAACATCCGACGTCGCCGACTTTGTCCGCAAGCTGCCCCAGGCGATGCAGGAGCGGGGAATGGAAATTCGCATTCTGGTGCCACGTTTCGGACTCATCAACGAACGCAAGAACCGGCTGCACGAGGTGGTACGTCTGTCGGGCATCAACATTGCCGTTGGCGATGAAGAAAAGCCGCTGATTATCAAAGTTGCTTCTATTCCAACGGCCAAGCTGCAGGTCTATTTTATCGATAACGAAGACTATTTTCAGCGGAAGTACGTCTTTCATGACAAAGAAAACCGCTTCTACGACGATAACGACGAACGCGCCATTTTCTTCTGTAAAGGTGTGCTCGAAACGGTGAAAAAACTGGGCTGGGCCCCCGACATCGTTCACTGCAATGACTGGATGACCGCGCTGATTCCGCTTTATCTGAAGACGACCTACAAGAACGATCCGATGTTTAAAGACACCAAATCGGTCTTCACGGTATATAATAACTCGTTCGAGCACCGCTTCGAGGGCGACATCATCGAGAAAGCCCGTATGATGGATATCGACGATTCGATGCTGGCCGAACTCAAAACGGCCGACTTCCCCGGCTTTATCCGGATTGGCTGTACGTATGCCGATGCCGTGGTGCGGGCCGAAGAAGAGTCGAGCGAGAGCCTGAACGCCATCCTGACCGATCTGCCGGAGCATAAATTCGACGGGGCTGACGATGAAGATGTTACGGAACGCTATTTCAATCTGTACACGCAGCTGGCTGGCTAGATTCGCTACGCAGCCGGAATGACACATTTAGGGAGACAGCGCCGGCAACGGGTAGCCTCCCAAACCAAAAAAGCCGGGTTTGCCGGCTTTTTTGGTTTACTTTACCTACGGAACGGCAACGTTTCCTGATACAATCCTGTGATAAACTGAAAACGACAGACAACCTATGTGTGGAATTGTAGCGTACGTCGGGCACCGCGAAGCGTGTCCGCTCGTGATTAAAGGGCTGAAACGGCTCGAGTACCGGGGCTACGACAGCGCGGGTATTGCCCTGATGAACGATCAGGGCCTGAAAGTTTACAAGAAAAAAGGCAAAGTGACGGCCCTGGAGCAGGAGCTCGACGGGAAAGACGTGCACGCCCATATCGGCATGGGCCATACGCGCTGGGCTACCCACGGCGAGCCTAACGACGTGAACGCGCACCCGCACTACTCGTTTCACCGGAAGCTGGCCATTATCCACAATGGCATCATCGAAAACTACGCAGCCATCAAGCAGGCGCTGCTCAAGAAGGGCCACACCTTCAGCAGTCAGACCGATACCGAGGTGCTGGGCCAGTTTATCGAAGACATCTGGGAAAACAACGGCGGTACGCTCGAAGAAGCGGTTCGGCTGGCGCTGCAGGAAGTGGTGGGTGCCTACGCCATCGTGGTCATGAACGAAGCCGAACCAACCCAGCTCATTGCCGCCCGCAAAGGATCGCCCCTGGTGATTGGGGTGGGCGAGGGCGAGTATTTTCTGGCCTCCGACGCCACGCCTATCGTTGAGTACACCAAAGACGTGATTTACCTGAACGACTACGAGATTGCCGTGATCAACGGTGGCCAGCTGCGGGTGATCACGCTCGACAATACCACCACCACGCCTTACGTGCAGAAGGTGGAACTGGAGCTTGAAGCCATTGAGAAAGGTGGGTTCGATCACTTCATGCTCAAAGAAATTTTTGAGCAGCCCCGTTCCATTGGCGATTCGATGCGCGGCCGGGTGAATTCGGAAGCCGGTACCATGCAGCTCGGCGGCCTGCGCGATTACCTCGACAAGCTGGCCAAATCGAAGCGGATCGTGATTGTGGGCTGCGGTACGTCGTGGCACGCGGGGCTGGTGGCCGAATATATTTTCGAAGAACTGGCCCGGATTCCGGTCGAAGTCGAGTATGCGTCGGAGTTCCGCTACCGGAACCCGATCATCAAAGAAGGCGATATCGTGATTGCCATTTCGCAGTCGGGCGAAACCGCCGACACGCTGGCGGCTATCGAACTGGCCAAGTCGAAAGGAGCCATCATCTTTGGCGTCTGCAACGTGGTAGGTTCGTCGATTGCGCGGGCTACCCACGCCGGAGCATATACCCACGCGGGCCCCGAAATCGGGGTGGCCAGTACAAAGGCGTTTACGGCGCAGGTGACGGTACTGACGCTGATGGCTCTGGCCGCAGCCAAGCGCAAGGGCACCATCTCCGACTCGCTGTTCCGGCAGTTGCTGGTCGAGCTGGAGAGTATTCCGGCCAAAGTGGAGAAGGTGCTGCAGGCTGCCGACAAGATCAAGGAAATCGCCTATATCTTCACCTACGCCCGCAACTTCATTTACCTGGGGCGCGGTCTCAATTTCCCCGTGGCGCTGGAGGGCGCGCTGAAACTGAAAGAGATCAGCTACATCCACGCCGAAGGTTACCCCGCTGCGGAGATGAAACACGGTCCGATTGCGCTCATCGACGAGGATATGCCCGTCGTGGTCATTGCAACCAAAGACAGCTCGTACGAAAAAGTGGTATCGAACATTCAGGAGGTAAAAGCGCGCAAAGGCCGCGTGATTGCCATCACCACCGAAGGCGACACGCAGCTGCCCGGCATGGTCGATTTCACGATCGAGATTCCGAACGTCCACGAAATGCTGATGCCGCTGGTGTCGGTGGTGCCGCTGCAACTGCTGGCCTACGACGTGGCCGTCATGCGCGGCCGCAACGTCGACCAGCCCCGCAACCTGGCCAAATCGGTCACGGTAGAATAAGGCGGTTTACAGTTTTCGATATCCGGTTTACGGTGGCTCCCGGAGCTGCCGTAAACCGGATATTTTTTGGGGTTAGTTTACGGCTTGTAAACGGGGAGAGCCATCGCAATTCATGACATACGTTCGTCCTCGAATTTCAACTGTTTTGTTGCAGGGGCAGCAATTGGTAGAGTTTTGTTCTCTGATTTCGTGTGTACGACCTGTGGCGTCATAGGCCTTATAGTAGCGTGTACATATATCACAGCCTTCACTATCCTTTATAATTGTCAAATCACCTACAGGGCGTGTGTTGCCGAACCCTCGGCGTACGCTTACAGATTTGGCAGTCGGACTAGGTTTAGTATCTTTAGCTTCGGGTTGGGGGGGGGCTTGGTTTGTTTTGGGGGGCTTCACCGTTGGTTCAGCGGTTTGAGCCGGTGGATCAACGAGGAGCGTAAAGTTAGCTTTCGGATTCTGGCACAAAACAGCTAACATTCGATTTCTTACGTCTTCTACATCGCTCATTGCTTTGTAAGACTTTCCATTCAGGGTATAAGTGTCTGCTGAACCATTGGGGATAAAAATTAAAATAGAGTCCTTTGCAGCTTTTGACTGAACATGACTCGAAATATCGGCTCCGGCATTTTTACCCGTATAAGGTTTCTCGAAATCTTTTGGAATACTTAGTTCTTCGAGGTTTTTATTGATCAATCGTCCTATAACTTTTGGGTTACTGACATCCTTTGATCCGCCTTTTTCGATATTCGTCTTTAGTGAAAATTCTTTGTTTAAATCTGGACGGTACAGCGCTGGTTCCAATATAATTGTATTGGCGCAGTCTTTGTTTTCGGAGATTAAAACTGCACATAATTCTTGAACTATTTCGGGTAGGTGTCTATCCTCATCTTCGTAGTTTAGCGCCAAGGAATCAGCCAAAACTATTTTCATGTTAGTTTTTATAGCTGCTTTTTCTGAGTCATTGCCAGAAGGGCATTTTGCAGCCAAAAAGACTATTGTAGAAAGCAGGGACACTGTCGTAATATTTACTCTCATGGTCTATAAATCAATTAGTTTGTAAAATTTCAATTTGTCTACCCAATCCCGCTTTTGCGGTAAATCCCTGTGCATTGTAAGGTTGCCGAACAACTAAGTTGGCCAACTCATTATCCGTTAAAATTCCACACGTCTCAAGATAGAACCTGCCATCTTTATTCTTGTATATTTTGTGGTTTCCAGACGTGTCTGGCTGGATTTCTAAATTTATACCCTCCGGAAATAAAGGTTGCACGATTGGGCCGGTCTTGTCCTTAAAATCAACTCCTCCACTGGAGACATATCTGCTGTATTCTGACTGTATCTTGTAATTAAATCTTGAAGTGTATAAAAAATATCCAGTATATGCAACGTGTAATATTGATCCTAGAATGTAACATACTAATACCGCGCCTGCTATAGCGTCAGGGGTCATGTATGCATCGTAAAAAAAGTAAAATTTAAGAATGCCGGAACTTAGTATCAATACATAGAAAAAGTAGGTGTACGTGTTGTATTTTTTTATTTTTCTCCTTAGGTCTTCCTTTAAAACTTCTTTGTCTGCATTAACAAGCTCATTTCTGTGTTTGCATATTTTATCGTGCCATAGGTGAGAAACGATTGCCAAGAAAATGTCAATAAAGACAGCAGCTAGAACAGCTTGCCATAATACGCCCTCATCAATTCCGTAAATAGTTGGTATAATTTCCAGTGCCAGAATAGTAAAGAAAGCTATCATTTGTGTTGGATAACCTATCGTCTCAAAAAGGCCGGGTAAAGCAACGCCACCAAAAGTGCGTTTACTCTTATTTGTATAAAGCCAAAAATTTTTGGTTTCTTTCGACGGTACAAAATCTTGGCCTGGGGGGAAACTAAACTGTTTAAAGCTTAACATGGGAAAATAAGATTTAGGTTGACGTTATGAAAAGAATGAATTACTGTTTTATTATGGGGCGCACCACAGGTGGGTTCTTGTCACTTATTATGCGTAGATAATACTGACCGGCCGGCTGAGCGCTTAGCTGAAACTGATCGGTCTGTCGGTAGGTCGTTGCCGTGCGGTTCGCCTGCTGGATAGTGCGTCCAGCTGCGTCGACGATCTGCAGAGTCACCGCCTGTCGTGTTGGCGAACTCCAGTCGACCGTGAGATCACCAACCGTTGGGTTTGGATAGGCAACGACTGTAATGGGCTCCAGAAGGGGTTGGGCTGCCAGCGGTGCCCGTACCTGCAGGGTGTAGATGTTGCCGTTGTCGCCGGCCCCACAGGCACTGCGCAGCCCACTGATGGCAAAGGTCTGGGTACTGGTTGGCCGAACCCACGTGATGTATAGTGAGTCGCTGGTGGTGATGCCTCGCCCGGCCCAGTTCGTAAACGTCCAGGGACCGTCGCCGGAGAGCCGGATACGAATGGCGCTGCTGTCGCCTGGATAAATAAAATCATCACCGGAAAGCCGGGCAATGGCCCGGGTTGCTACCCGTACCTGGATACTGCTGGCCTGACTCTCACAGCCAAAGCCATCTTTCTGGGTCACATAATAGGTGCGCACGCCTACCGAATCCGTACGGGGTACGGGTGCCGTCGGTATGGCACTGGACAGGCTGGGGTCGTAGTACCAAACCAGCTGTCCGGCAGCCACCGCCTGCAGTGGGCTGGCGCTAGTGCCTACACATACATTCATGGTAGCCTGTACCGTTGGCGTGGCGGGTTGCGCCCGAACGGTGTATACAAGCTGGGCGGGTGGGCTGGTGCATCCCCCGGCTCGTTGGTAAACCTGGTAGGTAAAGGTGGCTGGTTTGTCGGTGGCGGGGGTGGGGGCGGTTTCGCTGATCCCCGTTATACCCGTACCCTGCCAGATTAGCCCCACGTTGGGCGAAGCCGTTAAGGCGGTGGCGCGGGCAAACTGGCATACAGTCTGATTCGCAACGACCGATGGGGCCGATGGTGGGGCAATGGTGATGGCCCGTATGGGTTGACGCAGGCTTTCGCAGCCAGCGGGGTCGGTCTGGGTGGCGTAGGCTGTAAACTGGTTGGGAGCAGCCGTTGAAAAGGCAGGTGGCGTCTGAGCGCCCTGTCCCGATGTCGCATCGACATACCACCTGATGTTCGTGCCGGTAGCGGTGAGGGAGCGGGGTGTCTCTCCCACGCAGTAACGCACGTCGGCAGCAGTGGGAGCAGCCGGTGCTTGTAAAATGGTGATCGTAGTGCTGGCACGGGCTCCTTCACAGCCATTGATGGTCTGGCTCACGGCGTATGAATAGCTGGTAGCGCTCTGGGTATTAACAACTGGTGCAGCGGCTAACCGGCTACCCTGAAAATACCAGGTCAGACCCGATCCGTTGGCCGTTAGTGGGCCAGGACTGCTGTACTGGCACAGCGACCCTGTCTGGGCAATACCCGGCGCCGATGGATTTGCATTGATGGTGGCTTTAACGGTACCACGCGGACTTTCACACCCGTTACTGGTCTGCGTGGCGTATGCCGTCTGCTCGCCTACCAACTGGGTATTTACGGCCGGGCCCTGCGTTGAGCCGCTACCGCCATTGGCCGAGGTGTACCAGAGAATACCTGGCAACGCAGTCGTGAACTGAGCTGTACTTCCCTGACAGGCTGATGGGCCTACGATCATGGGCGCGTCGGGGAGTGGTTTCCGGACTACGTTGATCGTGGCCAGGTCGCTTTCACAACCTCCGATCGTTTGCGATACGTAATACACACTCGACTGCGTATTGGAGGGGGTTGGCGCTGACGTATACGACTGGTTGGTATTAGCCAGATACCACGTGATAGCTGTACCGCTCACAGTCAGCGGACTGAGACTGGCTCCAGCACAAAAGCTGACATCAGTAACCGACGGGGCCGGGGGTCTGCTGACGAGCAGACTGGTGCTGTTTACACTGACCAGTGTGCTGTAGTCGACCACGCCCGGGGTAGTTGGTTTGAGAATAACCACCCGCATCCGATAGGCGGAGCCGGTCTGTAACGTGGTTGGCAACTGAACGCTGATGGGGCTACCGAAGCCAGTACCCAATACCTGCGGGGTCGCAAAGCTACCGCCGGCATCGGAGAGTTGAACCTGATACTGGACAGAAGCGGGCAGGGGGCTATTTGTTGAAAACGGTACGGCCAAACTGGCACCCGGGCAGTAACTCCCTGTTAAGGGTCCCGTTGTCAGTGCGAGTTGATTTAATGAAATCTGGGCCGAGCCGCTTACGTTAGCGCTGTTGCCACAACCACCGGCATCGCTGAAGTTGCTGATGTAGTTGTTGTTGTAACTCATCGCCGAATAAACCGTTGGGGTAATGGCTACGTTGCTGCTACTGGTTGTTGCTGTACGGACCACGGTCGATCCGCTGGCCGTAAAGTCGAGGTAGGAGAATATATAAGGGGGGGTGCCTGTCAGACTCAGGAGTACGGTTGCCGGCGATCCGGGTGTGGTAACCGAATTGCCCGATATAGTCATCGTGGGCAATGCCCTCACTGTGAATATACCTAATTGGCTCGACACACCTGTCGAACTAGCAATGCGGTAGTAATAGGTGCCGCCTGTGAGCGAGGCTGGTAATGAGGTTGGTACCGCCGTTGTGCTGGTTGTGCCCAGCGATGTCTGCACCACCGAGTTAGTTGCGTTAATGATCTGGGCGGTGAAAGTCGTTCCGGTTGGAAACGTGCCACCGAGTACACTGAATGGCAGACTGTAGGTTGCTCCGGCACAGTAAACGCCAGATAAATTGGTCGTTGCCAGTGTTGGGTTGCTGCTGCGCACGCTTATCGTCGTCGTCGATGTGCCCGTCACGGTCTGAAGCAGGCCCTTTGTGGCAACCATAAGCCGATAATCCCCATTGCTGATACTCGTTGGAATGGTGGCTCTCAGAAAGCGCGTTCCGCCAAAACTGGCCGCCCGTTTTTCGCGCCCGCTATTCTGGTCGGTCGGGTTAAGAAGCGAAATCGCATTCCCCGATGCGTCGATCAGATAAGCTGTGAATCCGTTTACCACCAGATCGACCGGGTACGTGCCGGCACCGGTAACGTAGGGTACAAGAATTTCGGTGCCCGGAGCGACCTGTGCCGGTATGCCACTGGTAAGCGTGCTGATCGTCAGTTGCTTGAGGGTGATGCTGATTGAGCCCGTAACCAACCCGCTGAAGTTTTTGATTTTGGTCGCATCAACCACCATGCTGCTGGTGGGGCGAATAAAGAAGTAGCCGTCGTTGGTCACCGTCACGGTTTTGTTCTCACCGGGCGAATCGATCTGGAACGATTTAGTACCAAAAGCGCCAAATTTGGCGTAGATAGCAGCATCGCCGTATTGGGTGCCTACCCGGAAAACATTTCCGTCGAAGGCCTCGTCGGGACTGGCCGATGGGTCACCGTAGAAGAGTGATAGGGTTGGCTGCTGGGCTTGACCAATACTGAAGTTGGTGAATAGAAATAACGCCAGGAACCAGAATCGATTTGTATAAACAGCCATAGGTTGAGTCGAAAGGGGTGGATAAGGTGTCGGTTTATCGGGTGCTGGATGTAGGGTTACTGGACGCTTTAACTTTATGCGCCCTGATCAGGAGTCTGATTCCGTCGATCAGCAAACCACCCCCTAGGGTAGCACCTCCATACACACCGTAGATACCCGGCTGTGCGTAAGCATTGAAGGATACCGGCGTTGCAGGGGCTGCTCCCGGTTGCTGTGTTAGCGTCTGCCAGACAGCATATTCAGCATTGAGTACCGTCAGCTTCGCCGTGTAGGTATTATAAGTGCCTTTCAGTTGGCTATAGCCTGCATAACTGGCACCCAGGGCTGCGGTGCCCATCAGAATTTCGATCCAGGCCCTTGTACGCATGCGGGCTGCCCGTTTAGTTGCATCAACTACAGGGATCATGGGCGAAGGCAATGCTGATGAACCGTTCTTTTTACTTACGACGGCTTTACTGGGGCCCACCTTATCGAAAGGCAATTGCTGATTGTCGACCCGGGTAAAAATCAGGTGTTGATCGTAGTTGGTCAGTTCGATTGTGACGTGCTCCTGATCTGTTGATGCGACACTGCTGCGCAGATAAGTACCGGCTGGAATGGAGTAGGTCGATGATTGGTCAATGATCAGGTGGCGGCTGTTCCACTTGACAGTCAGCGAGTCGGCCAAACCATCGCTGCGCCGAAACAGGGTCGTGTTTGCCTTTAGCTTGATGGGCTTTTTGTCCGCCAGTGGAATCAGGATAGGTTTGGCAACTTCGGTGAGTCCTTCGCCAGGCTGTGGGAAGGCAAGCCGGGTAATGTAAGTGCGCCATTTGCCCGACGATTTATCGGCCCGCAGTTCCGCTACCCGATCGACCGGCTGGTACAGCGAATCGGAGTCGATTCGTTTACCTCTGAACGTCGAGGTGAAGAAGACTTTGACGTAGAAGTAGCCGTTGCCATTGCCCGTGCTACGCATCACCGACGAGGTAATCTGTTTACTGAAGGCGATGGTTTTTGTCGACGATTTGCCGTAGAACAGATTCAGGTCGTTCAGGTACCGATCAACCGGCAGGTCGGCTGTATTGGTGGCCGAGCGATGCGCTGGATTGATGTCGTCTTCGACAATGATCGCATCGTTGTAGAAGAGCTGATTCTGACTGATGTTGTAGCTGTTCTGCATGATCTGCGTCACCTCCGATTCTCCGTTGGACGAGTCTGTGATAGAAGTCAGCAGTGACTCCAGATTGGCAATGGTCGTTCGTGCCTGAAACGCAATCTCGTCGCGGTCGCGTTTAGGCAGGTTGTTGGTGTCTTTGACAACCTTGGCGATGTAAAATTTCGACGCCACATTCTGGGCCGCCAGTGGTGTCACGGCCAGAACCAGAAGCAGACATAATAAACGGGTAGTGCTGTTCATGGGCAGTTGGCGTAAATAAGAACCTGACGGGCACCATCGCTGCGGGCATAACCGAGTAGGTAGCCCGACGCGTTGTACACGTTGCGGTAGGTATAGGTTTGTTGTTGAGTAATGCGCCCGTTCTGCGTCTGCTCTACCGTAGTGGTGGCTACGTTATGGATCGCCGAATGGCCACCAAAGTCTATGTCGGGTATGCCCCGGAACCGGAGCTGTGTTTTAGTCCAGATGGGCGCCTGATCGTAGGTATAGGTACGGACTGTCTGCACGCCGTTGTTTACCGTCGTTTCATTCAGAAGTTGTCCCTGGCTATCAAATGTGCTGGTAACCAGTATGCTGCCAGGGTTCATTCGCTTTGAAACGACCTTGCCGTTGGCAATTTGGGCGGTGCTGACAGAGACATCCTGGTAATCCGTTAGTTTACCCGATGCGTTGAACGTATACTTCCGAAGGGTTTGCTGGCCATCAGTCTCCGAAAACGTCTTTAGCGAGTTTCCTTCGTACGAAAAGTCGTACGTGCCGGCAATCTGGCTCGACTGGTAATTCTTGACCACAATTTGTCGAAGCTTGTCATCGGCGTAGTTGTACGTGTAACTTTTGATGATGGGCAGCGAACCCGGAACGGTTTGCTGATCGACCCGCAGATTCAAATAATGATTGGCATCGTAAGCGTACGTCTGTCGTAACGCAGTAGTTAGTTTGCTGCCATTCCACTGCCGGTAGTAGCTTTCGGTCAATGCACCAAACGTATCGTAAGCGTAGGTCGTAGTGTCGCGGTTGCTCTCGTTGATGGTAGCAATCTGATAAATCTGACAGGTCGGCGGGATACCTGATCGAGGAATGGCTGGTTCCTGATGGCAACCGACCAGCGTCGATACCAGCAGTATCAGCCAGCTCATGTAGTAAGTAAAATAATCGGTTCTCATTGAGCAGGAAGTAAGGTTAACGATACACACCGGTTCAGCGCCCTGTTCGATTCGTTATCATTCGGAACGAGTGGTTGACGACTGCCAACGCCCGTTTTGATGAGCCGATCATCACTGATGCCCAGTCTGGTCAGGAAAGAGGCCGTCACCATCGCCCGATAATGCGAGAGTGTCTGATTGAGTTGTTCATTTCCTACGTTGTCGGTATGACCCGTGATGGCCAGTCGACTACCTGGCGTGCGTTTCAGATAAGTGGCCAGTTGCTTAAGGGCTGCCTGTGAGGGTTGGGTCAGTTGGTAACTGCTCTGTTCAAAGTAGATAACAGGCAGCGAATCGGGCGAAATGGGTTGGGTAGGTTCTGTTGTCGATAAGGATGCCGCGTTGACTGAAGAGGACCTGTCTCCTGATGCAGGGCCGGATAAACGCATAGGATTGAGTCCGCTGTGTAACCTCATCGGCTGGCGAACAAGCTGGCTGCCATACTGCGCCCGCAGTTCGTATTGGCCGGGCGACAACTCATACGTCGAGAAAAGCCCATCGCTCAATCGGATCAGCGTACGCTGTTGACCATTGATCTGTACAGAGCAGGTCGTTGCCCCGGTGGCTTCCAGGGCCAGAACGGTCAGCAGGCGCTGCATCCGTATTGAATGGTGTAGCCTGCGACCGTCCACCTGTTCGACCACGAGGTTGCCGGCATATGCTTGATAACCTGGTGCCGAGGCTTCAATGGCAACAATGTCTTTCTGGTCGAAATGGACTTCGATTGTGCCATCAGGGCGGGTGGTGTACTTCTTTTTTTGCCCATCTCTCGTGAAAAACAGATCAATCGATGCCTGAATGGGAGTATTGCGAAGCACATCGGTCACTGTAAACACCGCCAACTGACGGTTTGCTGGCTTGGCCTGGGTGTGGCTGGTATCGTTTTGGACAAAGCTGGTTTGTTCAATTTGAAGATACGTTTTGTCAAGGCCCTGGCCTGTGAGGGGAAGTAGCGGTAGTAGAACCCCAACAGCTTGGGTGGCAGGCCAGGCCGGTGTCGGTAGCCCAAGCTGTTGTGCCTGATAGCGATCGTGCCTGACAACAAGGCTAGTGGCCGCGTGAGGCAGTTGCACCCAGAACCGACCGGAGTCGTTGGTGGTACCGATCCGGGTAAGGCCGGTGGCATTGCGGGCAAAGATCTGTGCGTTGGCCAGCGGGCCCCGCGTAGCGAAATCGATCACGAGTCCGCGCAGTGGTACCCCCGCAGGAACAACATCCTGGGCGAAAGCCGATGACACCATCAGCACGAAAAGCACGGCTACCCGAATGACCACTGGCAGGAAGGGTTATTGAGCCGATACGCCGATAGACCCTAACAGCAGATTCCACTTGGTCTGGTTGATACCATTGCGGATGTAATCGATGGGTTTCAGTTTTACCCGAACGTTCTTTTGAACAACATCTTCATAGTGAACGTTGGCGCCGTAGCCTGTGAAGTGCTGTTCACCCGTAATGATGCCGTAGTAGTTGCCATCCTGTGCCTGCGACAGTTCCTTCAGGAAACTGACATCGGCCCATTCGATCTTGGTGGTTGTGTAGGGGAGCAGCTTCAGGTTATTGAGATAAGTGGCAATGGGCAAACGCCGGGATCCGGGCCGACTTTTTGACGTCACCTCCATCGTCGCTCCCGGCATGAACAGATCGACTGCATTCTGAATGGCCCGGTCGCGCAGGCTCATGGGCAGGTTCTTGTTGACAATCTGATTCAGATAAGAAACAAACTCATCAACCTTGTCTAAGGCTTTACGACGGTAATACTGCTGGTCGTCTACACTTAACGTCCACCGGCTCGATGTTACGGGTGCTTCGCTGCCCGACGGGTTTGCTGGCACTACAGGCATTGGAGCTACGTTGGTAACCGTACTCACGGGCGGGGCTATGTTCGTTGTGGTGGCTGGCGCGATGGGGCTGGGTACGGCGGCCGGCGTTTCGGTCGGTTCGGCCGCTGGCTGTTCCATCTTTACCGGTGTGGCCGCGGGGGCAGGAGCACTGCGCAAAGCAACTACGGGCTGTGGCGCAATTCGCTGGTACGCTTCCGCTAGGAGTGGCGCTAGTTCTTTGTAATCTTCTTTAAGCAGTTTATGGGTGTTAGTCCGGTATAGAATTGCCAGTAAATCATTTTTAGCCATCGAAGCCGATTTCCCATCGGCGGTCTTGTAGTTGACGATAGCCTCGCTCTCGTAGGCAATAGTGCCTTTTATGACGGTAAGTGGAATCGCCTTGATCAGGTAATCGAAGCCGTCGTTACGGGCGGGCTGCTCCTGAAAGGCTTTCAATAACTGACGTGCTTCGGCTGTATTGGCAGGCAGGTCGCTTAAAACCAGCAGTTTATTGTTTTCAAAGGCAAACAGGATATTCTCCCGTTTGAATGTTTTAACCTGATTCTGGTACGAAAAGGAAACCTTTTCGTCGGTTACATCTGTAATCCGTGCCTTTTCGAGCCGACTACCGTTTGCCGTGTAGACGGCATCCTGGGCCGATAGCCTGAGCGAAACACCGAGAAGGGCAAAAAAGAAAAGAAGTAGAGTTTTCTTCATAGAGTATGTGGTTTGTCGTTTAGCGCATCGTTTTGACAAGTTGATGCGTGGCATCAACGATAAAGGCTTCCAGGGCATCTTGGTCCAGCGTCTCATACGGTATAGCTCGCTGCTTGCGCCGAATTTTGTCGGTTATCTTCGGCAACGCAGGATTCAGAAATAGCCCCGACGACCCGATTTTTTTGTAAACCCCGGAACAACCGGTCAGGCAGGGAGTATAGTGCAGCTTGTACGAGCCTACGATTTCGTTCGTCTTGACGTGTATGAGCTTAAACTCGACCGACGCCCCGCGTCGGTCACTGTATTCCTCAATGATGCGCTGCTGCTCATTGGGTTGTACGTAGCATACATTGGTTGTGTACCCAATGGCGTTGTCGAGCCGAACCAGTTCTAGGATGAGATCTGTGTTGGTCAGCGAACTTATTTTAGAGTAGTCGGGGCGCTGGTTGGCTTCTAAAACTTCGTTAAAAAGCGCCCGGTCGCGAACGCTGAAGCCCTCCCGAAAAAGTTGTTTTTCAATCGCGTTGTAGAGCGACACTTCGTCGTATTGGAACGCGTCGTATGGACCGTCAGCTCCAACTCGTTTGACTGTCTTCTGCTGGTAAGCTACCTGGTCAATGGGGGAGTTGCCGTTGGCCTGCGTATTGGTGATACCCTTACGGGTATTCGGAACGCGTAAAACGATACGTGGCGATTTGTTGACAAGCATGATCTCCGTCAGTACATCTGCGGAGGTGAGTTCCGGCGCTTTCTGCGAAAATCGTACTATGGCTTTCTGAGTGCAGCCAATTTGAAGAAGGCCCACAAAGGCCATCAATACGTAACGAACGTTCACGTAGTTTATAGTATAAGTTGGTGTAGATAGTGCAAAAAATTACTCCTTCTCTGCCTGTTTGTCAAATCACTCATTCACACGCAGAATTTCTTCGGTAGTGTATGAATGACAGGACAGTTAATCAAAGGCGCAAAGAAAGGGAGTAAAAGAGAAAAGCCGGCTGTAAAATGGTCCTAAACCGATTTTTTCATATAAAGATTTAGTGTACGGTATGCAGCATGGTATGAAAAAATGAAAAAGTATGTCTGCAAACAAGACATACCTTTTCGATAAGTTTTATAGATAATTAGCGTCAACCAACAAAAAGGCTACACCCGGTTAATTTTCTCACCCATACTGCAACGGGGCGGTGGTGAGGGGCGTGACGGGCGTCTGGGCAGGTCGCCGGCCCTGCACATCGCCCAGGCGGACGTTGGGCAGGTGGGGCAGCACCAGCCGTCCGAAATAATCACACTCCTCGATCAGGGGGTAGCCCGAGAAAATAAAGGCCCGGATGCCCATGTCCATGTAGCGGTTCAGCTGCGCGAGAATCTGCTCGGGGGTACCTACGAGCGCACCACCCGCCCCCGAGCGGGCCCGCCCGATGCCCGTCCAGAGTATCGGCTCCACGAAACCGTCGTCGTCGGCGCGCTGGCGCAGTTCGTCCTGGCGCAGTACACCCAGCGATTTGCCGTCCTGCGTGCGCTGCTTGAGGGCTTCGGCCTGCTGGGCGTCGAAGCGGCTCATGAGGTGCTTGGTGTAGGCGCGGGCTTCGGCTTCTGTTTCACGCACAATCACGTGGATACGCAATCCGAAGTCGATGGTGCGCCCGTATCGGGCTGCCCGGGCCGAGACATCCTGCATGGTTGCATACAGGTTCTCTTCGGGCTCGGGCCACATCAGAAACACATCGCAGTGCTGGGCGCATACTTCGCGGGCCCCATCGGCAATCCCGCCGAAATAGAGCAACGGGCCACCCTGCTGCTGGTAGGGCTTTACAGGCGCTGCGGGCAGGTCGAGCGTACCATAAATCGGGCCTTCGTGCCGGATGCGATCCTGGGTCCAGCCCTGCCGCAACAGCTCGATGGTTTCAGCACAACGCTGGTAGCGCAGGGCACCGTCTTCCTTGTAACCCGGCAGATCGGAGTTGATGATGTTGATCGCCAGTCGGCCTTTGAGCAGGTGGTCGAGGGTGCTGATGGCGCGGGCCAGCATGGGCGGGTGGTACTCGCCCGTCCGGATGGCCATCAGCAGGCTGATGTCGGTGGTCAGCTGCGAGGCTGCGGCCGCAAAGGCAATGGGGTCTTGCCCAACCACGAAGGAGGTTGGCAGCAGGATATTTTTGAAGCCATGGCGCTCGGCCGTTTGCAGAATGGCCAGGCAGTGTTCGAAGCTGCTGCGCCGGTCGGGGTCGAGCTGACCCAGAAATTCGGTGTCGCCCCCGCAGAGGTCACAGAACCAGGCGATTTCGGCCACCCGGTCGGTGGTGCGGGCGGCAACGGGCAGAATAGGGGTGTTGAGCATGCGTGTACAGAATCAGGCAGACAGGTCAATGATCCGGCTCTCGAAGGGGCGCAGATCGCCGGCTGCTGCGGGGTAATTGGAAAAAAGCAGGGCGCCCCCGGGCAGCCCGTCGATCGAAACCGACTCGCCCGACAGGTTGGCCAGCACCAGCACGGCAGTGGAATCCAGCCGCCGTTCGTAGGCCCACAGCTGCGGATGGGCGGGCCGGAGATCGTGGTAGCTGCCCTCGTGCAGCACCGGCTGCTGTCGGCGCCAGTGGAGCAGGGCTCGGTAGTAGGCCAGCACCGACCCGGGATCGGCTTCCTGGGCGGCTACGTTGGTCGTTACATAGTTGGGGTTGACTTTTAGCCAGGTCGACGGGCCCGTGGTGAAACCCGCGTTGGGCGCGTCGGACCAGGGCATGGGCGTGCGGGCATGGTCGCGGGCAATGCGGTTGGCCGTTTCCAGAAACCGGGCCTGCCGTTCGGGCGATGGGTTGGGAGCAATCAGGGCCTGCCAGGCGTTTCGAATCTGGATATCGTCGTATTCGGTTACCTGGTCGAACGGCGTGTTGGTCAGGCCCAGTTCGTCGCCCTGGTAGATGCCGGGGGTGCCGCGCTGGGTGAGCAGCACGGTGGCCAGCAGGGTGGCCGACTCATAGGGAAACCGCACCGGGTCGCCAAACCGCGACAGCACCCGGGGGTTGTCGTGGTTGCCGAAATACACGTTTTGCCAGCCCAGATCGCCCAGTGCCTCGTTCCAGCGCGTAAAAATGGCCTTCAGCTCGACCAGTGTAAACTCGGGTGCGGGGTCCAGAAACCGGTGTTCTTCGCGCGGTATGGCGTGGTCGAAGTGGTAAATCATCAGCAACTCGTCCCGATCCCTGCCCACGTACAGGTTGGCCTGCTGCGCCGATACACCGAAGCCTTCGCCGATGGTCAGGCAGGGGCCGCCGTCGCGGTCGGGGTAGTGGGCCAGCACCTCGTGGTGCATCTCCTGCAGGAACTCGTGGATGCGGGGGCCATTGGCGTGGATGGTCAGGTCTCCGAAACGCCCCTCCGGGTAATCTGGAAACGCCTGGTCTTTCGATAAGAACGGAATCACATCCATCCGAAACCCATCGACACCCTTGTCGAGCCAGAAGCGCATCATCCGGTAGATGGCCTGGCGCAGCGCCGGGTTTTCCCAGTTCAGGTCGGGCTGCTTGCGGGCAAACAGGTGGAGGTAATATTCCTGGGTCTGCTCGTCGAACTGCCAGGCCGAGCCCGAAAAAAACGACTGCCAGTTGTTGGGCTCGCGGCCGTCGCGAGAGGGGCGCCAGATGTAATAATCACGGTAGGGGTTATCGCGGCTCTGGCGGCTCTGCTGAAACCACGGATGCTCGTCGGAACTGTGGTTGACCACCAGATCGAGGATTAGTTTCAGGCCCCGCCGGTGCACTTCGGTCAGCAACTCGTCGAAGTCGGCCATGGTGCCGAACTCGGGCATGATGGCTTCGTAGTCCGATACGTCGTAGCCGTTATCGGCGTTGGGCGACTGGAAAATGGGACTCAGCCAGAGAATATCGATGCCCAGCGCGGCCAGGTAATCGAGTTTGCCGATGATACCCCGTAGGTCGCCGATGCCATCGCCGGTAGCGTCGGCAAAGGAACGGGGGTAAATCTGGTAAATAACGGATTGCTTGTAGGTGGGCATGGCTTACCGCGGGGAGGAATGCGCCAAATGTACCAGGATTGGCCCGACAAACGGTTGGCACCGCCGGGTTTTTGACGACACCGCAGCCGGGTTTAGCCCGGTAGTGGGGTTGCTGACATGGGCCACCAGCGGTGGCTCCGGCAACCCCACTACCGGGCCGGATATCGGTTAACGGAACAGCTGATCGAAGGTGATGCTGGCGTAATAGAGCCCCCCTACACGGGCCAGGCCGTAGCCCTGGGCGTAATACTGGTTGAGAATGTTGGTCCCGCCCAGCTTCAGCGTCGATTTCAGGGTGGGTACCTTGTAGGATACCTGCGCATCGACACTGCTCCACGAGGGTAACCATACGTCGCCCTGGGTAGTGCCCTGTTCTACCCACATCCGGTCGGTCCAGCGGTAGGTGATGGTGGCGCCCAGCCGGTCGGTCAGGCGGGGGTTGGCCAGGGTGACGTTGTAGCGGTTTTCGGGCGAAATAAAGAAGTTACGGCCCAGCTGCGACACCTCGGGGTTACTCATCTTACGCTTGACGATGGGCTGCCCGGCCAGGTCGCTGCGGATGTTGCCGCGCGCGTCGCGCAGCGTAATCAGCCCCACCTGGTACGCGTAGTTGCCGCTCAGGGTATAGCCCTGGCCAAAGCCGTATTCGAGCCCGATGCCCGCGCCCCGCACAAAGATCTCGTTGGTATTGTTGAAGTTTACCTGCAGGGTGCGGTAGTTGGCCGGCGTCAGCAGGGCCTGGGTGCCGCCCCCGGGGGTCAGCAACTGCAGTACGTTCTGGGCCGCAATGAAATCGGTATAGCGGCTGGCGAAGTAAAAGGCGTCGACATAGAATTTGTTGCTGATCAGTGTTTTATAGCCTACTTCCCAGGTTTTGATTTTTTCGGTCGTAAAGCGGGTGGGGTCAACCGTAAACACCTGCGGGGGCGTGGCGGTGGTCGGGTTGCGCTGGAACGGGGTTACTTCGGTTTGCAGATAGCCCGGATTCTGATCGAGCCCGGCCGCCGAGTAGGCGAGGGGCAGCCCCCCCACCTCGCCCGCCAGCCCCGTGGCCGGTGCGGCAAACAGCTGACCCGGCGATGGGTTGCGGAAAGCTGACTGCCACGACGCCCGGATGTTATGCACCCCGGCGCTGAATACGGCCGAGGCCCGGGGCGTAAAGCCGCCCGACAGATACTGGTTTTTGTCGTACCGGATGGCCAGCGTTGGCTTCACCGTCAGCGGCCCAACGGCTACCTCTTTGGCTACCTGCAGGTAGGCACCGGTTTCGTTGACGGTGTATTCCGAACCATCGGCCCGGCGCGGGAAAGCGGTGCCGCCCGACTCCAGCACGTAATGCCGCAGACTGGCCCCCGCCAGCACTTCGGCTACTTTCAGCAGCGATGTGAAGTTGTACATGCCCTCGTAGTGCCACAGCTGCGAGTTATCGCGGAAACGCAGGCCGCGGGCTGTGGTGGAGCCGGGAATAAAATCGGTATTGAACGTATTGGCGTAGGCATCGCGCACCGTGTTGAAGTCAGCGGAACCGGGCAGGTATCGGCCCCGATCGGCCGTGGCCCGGGCCTCGCTGATACTGACCTTGTTGAGCACGTAGGCCTGACCAAACTCGGCACCCCACTGGTTCAGCGATTTCCAGCTGTTGTTGATGGCCCGGGCCGTCTGGCCGATGTTCCAGCCTTCGGCCTGCTGCTGGGTGGTGTAGGCCCGCACGAAGAAGTTGGCCCCTTTTACTTCGGCGCGGAACTGGTGGCGCTGGTAGTTGGGGAAATATTCGCGGAAGCCTGCCGTACGGATGAGGTTGCCGTTGCCGTAGTACCAGCCGATCGAGGCTTCGACCGACGGCGTCAGTTTGTAGTGCAGCGACACGTTGGCGCGGTTGTTAAACACCTTGCCGTTGTTGCCCAGCACGTCGAGCTCGGTGTAACCGGTTCGCGTGACCAGTTTGTTGCGCAGGGCCTCGTTAGCATAGTCGGCCGGAAACCGGAACGCGCCCCCGTTGTTGATATCGTCGCCGTACACGTTTACACCGTCGTACTCGAAGTTGGTGTTGGGGTTATTGTTGGGCTGGTAGCCGATACCGGTGGCAATACCGCCCCGGGTCGCATCGGTAACGAAGAAGCCCGTTCGGGCGCTGGTCGACCGGTCGTCGTAGTTGTCGGCAATGAAATCAGTGCCGCTCAGCCGCTGGAAATTAACTTTAAAGGCAAACCGTTCGCCCAGCTGCCGGGCATAGCGGATGGCATAATCGCCGTAGCCTTTGGGGCCAAAGCCTGTTTTGCCCACGTTGTTGACGCCCACCTTCACCTGGGCGCTGAGTCCCTGGTAGGTAAACGGACTCTTGCTGGTGGTGAGCATCAGCCCCTGCAGCGCGTCGGGGCCGTAGAGCGCCGACGATGCCCCCGGAATCAGCTCGATACTTTCGACGTCGAGGTCGGAGATACCGGCTACCGTACCGAAGCCGAAACCGAGGCCCGGCGAGCGGTTGTCCATACCGTCGGTGAGCTGCAAAAAGCGGTTATTGTTGTTGGCCCCGAAGCCGCGCACATTGACCGATTTAAAGCTCAGGCTCTGGGTCAGCAGATCGACACCTTTGACGTTCTGGAGGGCATCGAAGGGCGTGGCCGCCGGCGAATTGGCGAACTGACGCGCGCCCAGCTTCTCGACCGTTACAGCTGCTTTGCGGATGTCTTCGGGCACCCGGCTGGCCGACACCACGACCTCGTCGGTCAGGATGGCTTCTTCCTGCAGGGTAATGGCCAGCGACCGGAAGTTGTTGCTCAGCACCGATACCACTTCCCGCCGGTAGCCCACAAACGAAACTACAAGTTTCAGCGGTATGTCCCGGTCGGTGGTAAGGGTGAACTGGCCGTCGGGCTGCGAGATGGTGCCCGTATTGGTGCCCTGCAGCTGCAGGCTAACGCCGGGCAGGGGTTGGTTTTTTTCGTCGGTAACCCGACCCGACAGCGTTGTCTGTGCCCAGCTGGCCGACAGATTCAACAAACTGAATAACAGAAGTAAATGGAGTGTTTTCATAGCGTGTTGGTGGTGCCTCGTGCGATAACGTTACTGCAAAGATTGATAAAAATTAGCCAATCGGGCCGAATCGGTAACCAGCGGGCTGACGGTCGAAACAGAGCCGATCGGGTAATCTGGCCGGGGAGCGATTGCTGGCCGATGCATGACGGAGGGGATTGAAAAGGGGCCGCACTGGCTGCGATGAGACGATGTGGGCTGCCTCCAGGAAGCCTCCGGGAACATACGGAGCAGCATTCGCAGCAGCATCAGGTTTCTGTCATGATTGAGTAAGAATTGGGTAAATCATGTATTCTCCCGGTTCTCGATAGACTATTAGTGCTTATAGTCTATTGGAGTAATAGGGATGTAAAGTAACGGCCGGAACTGTTTTCTGTCCAAACAGATCAGCGCAATACCGGGCTGTTTCGGATGCTATTCCCCAAATTGCACCAGCGTTTCGTCGAATCGAACAAGTATTTGCTTCACCGGGGCTTCCCATGCGTAACTTATTACCTGCCGTATTATTGCTAGTTACGGGTACAACCTTGCCCAGCCGGGGCCAAACACCCACTGCCAAAACGGTTGCCCAGCAGCAGCAGTCCTGGGCAGGCTATCTCAACCAGACCCGACTCAGCAAACGATGGGGGATCTGGCTGGACCTGCATACCCGCCGAACGGGGCAGTTTCTGGATCGATGGAGCATGCACGTTGTGCGGCCCGGCCTTATCTACTACCCTTCCGACCAGACGCGGCTGGTGGCTGGCTATGCCTACGCCCGGCTCTATGCCCAGACCACGCCTGCGCCCATCCGAACCGAGCATCGGCCCTGGCAGCAGTTCAGCGTCGATAACCGCTACGGCCGACTAGCGACCACGCAGCGGGTTCGCGTCGAAGAGCGATTCATTCAGCGCACAAATGGTATGGAGGTGCTCGACAGCTACAGCTTTACGATGCGCTTTCGGTATATGCTGACCCTGCAGCTTCCCCTGGGCAGGCCGGGGGCCGGTCCACACGTGCCCATGTTTACCGTTCAGGATGAGCTGATGGTCAATGCCGGTAGTCAGGTCGTTTACAACACCTTCGACCAGAACCGGCTTTTTGTGGGGGTGACCTATCCATTCAGCAAAACGCTGTCGGTTCAGGCGGGGTACATGAATCAGTTTCAGCAGCTGGCTTCGGGCAACGCCTTCGTTAGCAACCACATCGCCCGCGTGTTTCTGATCCATACCCTGGATTTGCGGGAGAAAGAGAGTGAACGAGTGAGAGAGTGAAAGAGCGAACGCGCAGCCTTACAACCAGCCATCTTTGCCGCTCGACAACTACCCAACTTTATAACGCTATATCCTTCCAGACTCCAGGGCTACCCACTGACGCGGCAACTGCCCCGCTCCTTATTTTTCAAACCCGCCGGTGAGTTCGCCGTAGGCGATGATGTGGCCCTGCATGGCCTGCAGGAGATCCTGTCGGTCGGGGAGGCCGGTGAAGGTCAGTAGGGTGTCGAGGGCGTAGATGCGGAATACGTAGTTGTGGCGGTCGAACGGTGGGCAGGGCGGCACGAACGACTGATCGCCCATCCCGTTACGGCCAATTTTACCGCCCAGCAGGGTCATCTGTTCGGGCGTAACGCCCTCAGGCAGGCTGCGAACCGTGGGCGGCAGGTTGTAGAGCACCCAGTGCGAGAAATTCAGGATTGGAAACCGAGCCAGCACGGCATCGTAATCGGTGGCCAGCACAGCGTAACTCACGACATTGTTGAGGGGTGTCTCCCACGCCAGGGCGGGCGAAAGGCCGCTGCCCTGGCAACTGCAGACCAGGGGGAGGTCGCCCCGGGGCGGGAACGATTTACTGGTCAGGCTAATGGTGCGGGGTAGCGCCTGCAGGCTATTGTCTTCGTCTCCGCGCTGCCCTTTGGCCCGAATATGAAAAACGATAGCGAGCAGTGTACAGACAATGAGTCCTCCCGTGATGAGTCGCCAGAACATACGCGTAAAAGAAAAGCCGGTTCGGGCAGGACTGCCCGGCTAACCGGCTTTGTATACCTAACATTACCGTGCAAGGCCTAAAATAAAGCCCTGACAGCCACGTTTGCAATGATTTCGGGCCTCAGATACTGAACGGCCCATCAGGCCGCCCGCGTACCAATGGCCCGGCGGAGCGGAGCCGACCGGGGAGCCGGCTTGCTGGTCAGCGTTTCGTCGAGTACCTGATCCGACACCATGCCGAGGTGGTTGGCCCGTTTGAGTACGTAGTCGAAGGGCAGGTTGAAGTAGTTGGAAACCTCACTCCGGAAGCTGTCGGGAAACTTCGACAGTTTCAGGCCAAAGAACTTCTGTACTTCCGGTTCGGGCAGCAACGAAGCCAGTGCTGTGCGTTCGGCTTCGGCCAGCAGCTGCACCCGCGACGGGTAAAGGTGGTCGAGCCCGATCGAAGCCGCCAGAATGGGCAGAAACAGATTTTTGTACATGGCCGACAACTCGGCTGGAAGAATAATCCAGCCCTGTTGCCGAAACATGGCCGAAAAACCCGTCAGCCCCTTCTCGCCCCGAATTTCACCGGCAATTAGTTCGTCGGGAAACTGCATCCGGTGCTGGCCGCTGTCGGTATCCAGTTTTTTCAGCCGAAACACCACGGCTTCGATGGGGCTTTTCTGAAACAGCAGATCGGCCGGAATTACCTGGGCGTTTTCCCACTGGTCGGTCATTCGCATAAACAAACTCTCGTTGACCGGCAGGTTGTCGGGGCCGCCCAGGCTGATGAGCATCCGGCGGTAAGCAGCCAGAAAATCAATTTGGAGCTGGTTCGGATTATCGCGTCTTCGCTTCATAGGGGTGCTGATACCAACGATCGACAATCGTCGGTATATCATTAGTCATGTTGTCTGTTTTACCTATTAAAGGTACGCAATAATCGCCTGATAACAAGGGGCTGACCTGCTGTCGATGAGTGCGAAATAGACTTTTGTTGAGTGCGAAGCCATAGGACCTGCCGGGGGACTTTTTTTACTTTTGCACAAACCATTTTAGTAGTCAATGAAACGTTTCGTTATCATCCTTCCTCTTTTACTGGCCTTCGTTGTATCCTGTGGCAAGACAGAAACAACCGACCCGACTCCTACGCCCACGCCCGTCGATCAGAGCAAATGCCGATACGTGCTGTCGTATTCGCTCCGGTATTCAGAGCTGAGCAAAACGAAACCCACCACACTGGTTTATCTGGACTCCCTGCAGAAGCCCCGCACCATAACGCTGCAGGATACATCGGTCACCATCCGTACCACCTACAAGTACGGCGACAGTGTGTACGTGCGCTTTGCCAGCCCGAACGTGTATTTTGCCGGCAAGACAGGCAATCGCCTGATCTACGCCTACCAGCTGCAAGGCAGCAGCAGTAACCAGGCCGGGTGCCCGGGTATCGGTAAAAACAGCAGCAACACGGTTACGGGCATCGCACGCGATAGTGTGCCCAGTTCCGTGTACGCCGTGGCACCGTTCCGGATCAGCACCTAACCCGGAACGTGGCCCCCCGAAACAGCAGCAGCCCCGGTCAATCTGTACGATTGACCGGGGCTGCCCACTAATGCCCAATGAGTCGGCGTTGGCTTATTTCATGGTCACCACCGTTACGCCGGCGCCACCCCGGTCGGCATGTTCGTCGGCCATGCGGGCTACCTGCTTGTAGCCGCGCAGGTGATTACGCACCAGCGTCCGCAGAATACCATCGCCCTTGCCGTGTACGATGCGCAGTTCGGGAAAGCCCAGCATCAGCGCATCGTCGACAAAGCGATCGACCTCACCAATGGCCTCTTCGCCCCGCTTACCCCGTATGTCGAGGTTGAAGCTGAAGTTCTGCATCTTCTCGTTCATGTCCATCCCCCGGCTCCGCGGTTTGTCGTCTTTCGACTCGGTGGCATCGCGGAAGGTCTTGCGACTGACTTTTTCGAGCCGGTTCAGCTTCACGTTCGACTTCAGGTCGCCGATGCGAACCTCGGCATCTTTGCCGCGCAGGGCGAGCACCTGCCCGATCGGGGCCGACGTGCCCGCGTTGGGGCCGCCAATCCGGACGTAGCTGCCCACGGTGATGGCGCCGTTGTCAGCTTCGAATTCATCATCAACCGGCTGGGGTTTTTCAACTGTAATCGTTTCGGGCTGCAGGTTTTTTTGCTCGAAGGTTTCGAGGGTCTGCCGCACCTGTTTTGTGGTATCGCGGTCGGCTTTGTTTTCCTTGATTTCCCGAATCGTTTGCTCGATGCGCTGGTTGGCTTCCTGCACCAGGGCTTTTGCTTTCTGCTTGGCGTCGTTGAGCAGCTGCTTCTGCTCGTTGTCGAGCCGCGTTTTCAGGGCGGTGTACTCGGCCAGCTGCTGCGCCACCTTGCGCTGGTTGATGCTGATTTCGAGGTTTTTCTCGGTAAAGACCCGCTTCTCGATGTCGAGCTCTTTGAGCAGCTTCTCGAAGTTGACCTGCTGACTGCCGAGTTTTTCCTTGGCGCGGTCGATAACGCCCTTGGGCAGCCCGATTTTCTGGGCAATCTCAAACGCAAACGACGAGCCCGGCCGGCCCACTTCGAGCTGGTAGAGGGGCTCCAGGTGCTCACCATCGAACCGCATGGCGCCGTTGACCAGTCCCGCCGTTTTATCGGCAAACACTTTCAGGTTGGTATAGTGGGTGTTGATGACGCCGTAAGCCCCCGACTTGTTCAGTTCCTCCAGAATCGATTCGGCAATGGCCCCGCCCAGACCCGGCTCGGTTCCCGTACCGAATTCGTCGATCAGAAACAGCGTCTTTTTGTTGGCGCCAATCACAAACTGCTTCATCGCCGTCAGGTGCGACGAGTACGTACTGAGGTCGTTCTCGAGCGACTGCTCATCGCCAATGTCGATAAACAGGTTCTGAAACACGCCCATCTCCGAATAGTCGGCCATGGGCACCAGCAGACCGCATTGCAGCATGTACTGGATGAGACCAATGGTTTTGAGGGCCACAGATTTACCACCGGCATTAGGCCCCGAAATAATGAGAATGCGGGCTTTCTCGTCGAGTCGTACCGACAGCGGCACCACCGATTTGCCCTGCTTCTGAAACGACAAATGCAGCAGCGGGTGGCGGGCCTGCGTCCAGTCGATGAATGGGCGCTCAAGCAGTTTGGGCAGCACCGCATCGAGTTGCAGCGCCAGCTTCGCCTTGGCCCGGATAAAGTCGATCTGAGCCAGAAAATTAACCGCTTTGCGCAGCTCGTCGAGGTGCGGCCGGATCTGGTCGGTCAGGGCCAGCAGGATGCGGTAAATTTCGCGCCGTTCTTCGTATTCGAGTTCGCGGATTTCGTTGTTGGCATCGAATACGTCGGCGGGTTCGATAAACACGGTTTGCCCGGTCTGCGATTCGTCGTGGACAAAGCCCTTTATTTTGCGCTTGTGTTCGGCCGCAATCGGAATTACTAGCCGGCCCCCGCGCACCGTGAGCGAGAGATCGTCGGGAATCCAGCCGTTCTGCCGGGCCTGCCGCAGAATGGAATCGAGCCGCTTGCGGAGGTTGGCCTGTTCGCTGATGATGCGCCGGCGAATCTGCGCCAGTTCGGGCGAAGCCGAATCGCGCACGTGGCCCCGGTCGTCGATGATGCGTTCGAGGGCCGCCAGCAGCGCCTTGTCGACAGCCACGGGTCCTGCCAGTTCGCGCAGGAACGGGTAGCCCCGATCGGCCACACTGGCCGACTCCTCCCGCTTGCTTAAAAAGCGCAGGCAGTCCTGAATGGTTTTGAGGGCCAGCTTGAGATCGAAAAACTCGGTTTCGGTCAGGGCCAGACCTTCCACGCGGGCGCGGGTCAGGTGGGGTCTGACATCGATGTAGTTGCTGGTCGGGAAATCAGTCTCATACTGTACAATCTGCCGGAACTCATCGGTCTGGCGCAGCAGCTTGTCGATGAGTTGCGGATTATCGGTAAAGCGAATTTTTTCGACGTAATCCTGGCCCAGCGGGCTCACGCAGGCTTCTTTGAGCCGTTCGCGGATGGTGTCGAAGCCAAGTTTGTGTTCTAAGGTGTTGGGGTAGAGCATTCAGCCAAACAAAGCGGGCGGTAAGTGACTGGCCCGTCTGGATGAATAACAGTGGATTGCCCCCGCCGGTTCGGCCCACCAGCGACCGACTGCCGATCGGGCCCGCCGGCCCGATTCAACGGTTGAAAACGCTGATTGCCAGCAGCCTTCTGTTTTTTTTGGTTTGGGCGGGCGTTTGGCAAACATTTCGCTGCCATTCAAACGTTTAGGAGGTATATACGACACGGAAGGAAAGGCGATAGCACATGGAGCAAGAGCACAATAATCAGGACGACGCGATGCGCCAGACCGAAGCCGACCGGCGCCACCGGCAGGCCGGTATTCAGAACGACCGGGCCACTGTCCGGATGCCCATGCTGATGGGCATCACGCTGGCAGGGGGCATGCTGATCGGAGCTACGTTTTTTGGCGGTGCCAAAAGCCTTAACTCCATCGGGCGCGGCTACACCAAGTACCGCGAAATACTCCAGCTGATCGAAAACAACTACGTCGACTCGGTCAACACCGACGAACTGGTCGATTATTCGATCGAGAAAATGCTGTCGAAGCTCGACCCGCACACCGCTTACATGAACCCGCAGGATGCCGTGGCCGCCCGGTCGCAGCTCGAAGGCGGTTTCGACGGCATCGGGGTTGAGTTCAATATTTACAAAGACACGGTTTACGTGGTGACGCCCATGTCGGGAGGCCCTTCCGAAGCGGTGGGTATCCAGAGTGGCGACCGCATCATCCGGGTCGACGACACGCCCCTGGTCGGTGGCAAAATCGAGAATACGCAGGTGTTCAAGGCGCTGCGCGGCAAACGCGGCACACCCGTGAAGCTGACTATTCTGCGTAAGGGGAGCAATGAACCGAAAGTCTTTACTGTTACCCGCGACCGGATTCCGACCTACTCGGTCGATGCAGCTTACATGATCGACGGAAAAACGGGGTACATCAAAGTCAACCGGTTCTCCGAAACCACCTACGACGAGTTTAAAACGGCGCTGGCGTCGCTCAAGCAGCAGGGCATGACCCAGCTGATGATGGATCTGCGCAACAATCCCGGCGGTTACATGGACCGGGCGACGAGCCTGGCCGATGAGTTCATCTCGGGCAACAAGCTACTGGTATACACCAAAGGGAAAGACCAGCACTACGACCGGCAGACGGTGGCGCGCATTGCCGGGCAGTTTGAAGAAGGCCCGCTGGTGGTGCTGATCGACGAGGGGAGTGCCTCGGCCTCGGAGATCGTGGCGGGAGCCCTGCAGGACCACGACCGGGCGCTTATTGCGGGTCGGCGGTCGTTTGGCAAAGGGCTGGTGCAGATGCCGGTGCAGCTTTCCGACGGGTCGGAACTGCGGCTGACCATTTCGCGCTACTACACGCCCAGCGGACGCAGCATTCAGAAACCTTATGTGATGGGGCAGGAGGGCGATTATGAGAAAGACCTCGAACTCCGCTCGAAACGGGGCGAATACTACATTGCCGATTCGATCCGTAACGATCCGAAGCTGAAGTTCAAGACCGACCACGGCCGGATCGTTTACGGCGGTGGCGGCATCACGCCCGATTACTTTATTCCGCGCGACTCGACCTGGCAGACCAACTACCTGATGCAGTTGTTCAGCAAGAACATTATCCGGGAGTATGCCATGGAGTACACCAACGAGAACCGCAAAAAACTGGAGAAGATGACGTTTGCCGAGTTCGACAAAAACGTCACCATCGACGATGCCCAGCTGAGCCGGCTGCTCAATGCGGCCAACGGTGAAGGCATCCGGTTCAACGAGAAAGAGTACCTGCGTTCGAAAAACTACATCCGTACCCAGATCAAGGCACTGGTAGCCCGTACCATCTTCCAGAAAGGCAACAAGGGCGGTCAGAACAACGAATATTTCCGGGTGGCCAACGCCAGCGACGACACCTACCGCAAGGCGCTGCAACTCTTCGACCGGGCCGACCGGCTTCAGCACGGGGAGGTAACTTTCAACACGCCCGACCGGAAGTAAGCCAGCCCGGCGGGGCGGCCACAAGACCGGTTTTTTGTAACATTGCTCCGGCATTATCCCTTACGTAAGCAGGGATATTGCCGGAGCAATGCCATTTGTGGGCCCTGCCCAACCAACAGACTACCTCTATTTATGATAAACGTTCAGACCGACACTACGTTTCCCACGGCGGGGCAGTCCCGCGTGGTAATCGAACACGTAACCCCCGAACTCGATGGCGGCCGTTTCCCGATCAAAGCCGTTCCCGGCGACGTGATTGCGGTGGAAGCCGATGTTTTTGCCGATGGCCACGATAGGCTGGCGGTCAAGCTGCTCTATAAACACGCCGACGATGCCGGCTGGACCGAAATGAGCATGGCCAGTCTGGGCAACGACCGCTGGGGCGCTTCGTTTGTGGTGGAGAAGCAGGGGGCGTACCACTACACGCTCGAGAGCTGGGTCGACCATCCGGCCTCGTGGCAGCACGAGGTACACCTGAAAGTGGCCGACGGCCAGCGCATTACGAGCGAACTGCTGGCTGGTGCGTTCTATCTCGATGGCATGCTGCTGCGGGCGATGCTGGCCAGTGGTATTACGCCCCCCAGGAAGGGGCGGGGTAAAAGCAAGGGCGCTACCGACGTGTCGGCCGATGCCGAGACGCCCGATGTGGTAGCACTGCGTACCATGGCGGCTCTGTTTCGGGCGGGGGCCAGCGAGCAGGGGGGCGATCAGTACGATCAGGCCGTATCGATGGCCGAGAGCGACCAGTTTACGTTTCTGGCCCAGCGCTACCCCGAGCGGCAGCACCCCACCCGCTACCAGACCCTGCGCGTTGAGGTCGATCGGGCGCGAGCGGGTTTCAGCACCTGGTACTGTCTGTTTCCGCGGTCGGCCGCGCGCGAAGCCGGTAAGCACGGCACCTTCCGCGATGTCGAAAAGCTGCTGCCGCGCATTGCCGACATGGGCTTCGACGTGCTGTATCTGCCGCCCATTCACCCCATCGGTACGGCCCATCGCAAGGGTAAAAACAACTCGGTGACCTGCCAGCCCGGCGAGCCCGGTGTGCCGTATGGCATCGGATCGGCCGAAGGGGGGCACGACGCTATTCACCCCGAACTCGGGACGGTCGCCGATTTTAAACACCTGATTGCCATTGCGGCCAACCACGGTATGGAGATCGCCATGGATCTGGCCATTCAGTGCTCGCCCGATCATCCGTGGGCCACGGAACATCCAGAGTGGTTCAAAAAGCGCCCCGACGGTACCATCCAGTACGCCGAAAATCCGCCGAAGAAGTACCAGGATATTTACCCCGTTTATTTCGAAACCGAAGACTGGCAAAACCTTTGGAACGAACTGAAGCGGGTGCTGCTGGTGTGGGGCTCGTGGGGCGTGCGCATCGTTCGGGTCGATAACCCGCACACCAAGCCGTTTGGCTTCTGGGAGTGGGTTATTGCTGAGGTCAAACGCGAATACCCCGACATGCTGTTTCTGGCCGAAGCGTTTACCAAACCCAAGGTGATGCAGGAGCTGGCGAAGGCTGGCTTTGCCCATTCGTACACGTATTACACCTGGCGCAACACCAAAGCGGAGCTGCAGGAATACATGACGGAGCTGACTCAGACCGATGGCCGCCCCGACGCCATGCGGTATTATTTCCGCCCCAATTTCTGGCCTACCACCCACGACATCAACCCCTACAGCCTGCAGTCGGGCCACGAGCCGCAGTTCCTGATCCGGTATTTTCTGGCGGCCACGCTGTCGAGCAATTACGGCATTTATGGGCCGTCGTTCGAACTGATGGAGCACGTACCGTTTCCGAACAAGGAAGAGTACCTGAACTCGGAGAAGTATGAAATCCGGCTCTGGGACTGGGAAAAAACCAACAAACTGACGTACCTGATTACGCTGACCAACCGCATCCGGCACGAGAACCGGGCCCTGCAGCAAACCAACAACATCACGTTCTGCACCGTCAGCGACGATGCAATTATGGCGTACCTGAAAGTCGACGGGGCATCGTCGGATGCCAACCGGTTGCTGATTGTGGTAAACACCGATGCCTACCAGCGCCGGGCAGGTATGGTGCAGGTGCCGATCTGGCAGCTGGGGCTTGCCCCCGAGCAGCCCTACACGGTACACGACCTCCTGACGGGGGCCTACTACACCTGGCAGGGCGAATGGAACTACGTCGAACTCGATCCCTACGCGCTGCCCATGCACCTGTTTCGGATCGAGAGGGAGTAGGGGGTGAAAGAGCGAGAGAGTGAAAGATCGTGAACGGGTTAGCTCGGCGCGTGCTTTTTCGACAAGTGGTCCAATAGCTGACTAGTAAGGGTTCACGCTTTGCAGGCTTTCATTACGGACTGAACCGGCCAAAAAGACAGAAAGCGCGAATGGGTCAGACCCATTCGCGCTTTCGCATTTCACGTTTTATCACTCTCGCTCTTTCACAATTCACTCATTCGCTCTTTACTACTCCTTCTCCGGCACAAATGTCAGCGAGCTGAAGTCGGCTTCCTGTAGGGCTTCCTGCGCCAGCGACTGGAGTTGTTCGGATGTAACGGCGCGGATGTCGCTGAAAATATCGTTCAGCGCTTCCACCCGGTCGATATCGAGCAGGCTTTTGGCCATCATCAGCATAAAGCTGTTGTTGCTTTCTTCGGCCATGGCCAGCTGCCCGATCAGCTGCTCTTTGGTCTGGTGCAACTGCAGACTCGTCAGCGGCTGTTCGCGCAGCCGGCGCAGTTCTTTCATGATCAGCGCGTGAGCCTTATCGACTTTTTTCGGATCGGTCCCGAAGTAGATACCCAGAAAACCTGTGTCGAGGTAGGGCGTATAACTGGCGTCGATCGAATAGACCAGACCGTACTTTTCGCGCAGGTTCAGGTTCAGCCGCGAGTTCATACCGGGGCCACCCAGCAGGTTCACCAGCATAAAGAACGGTAGTCGGCGCGGGTCGGTAAGCCCGTAGGCCGGCCGGCCCAGGGCACATTGTGCCTGCGTGATGGGCCGCTCCACGCGCGTTTGCCGGGGTGTGTAGTCGGTGGGGCGCTGCCGCTGCCGGCCCGCGTGCTGAACCGGCACATCCCGAAAATACTTCTCGGCTACCTTGACAACCTGTTTGAAGGGCAGGTTGCTGACCGACGCAAACACGATCCGGCTGGTGTCGTAGTTCTGGGCAATAAACGCCTGCAGATCTTCGCGCCGAAACGATGATACGGTTTCGGTAGTGCCGAGGATGTTGCCCCCCAGCGCGTGGTTCGGAAAAACCAGTTCGTCGAAATCGTCCTGAATAGCGTCTTCGGGCGAGTCGTAGTACATGGCCATTTCTTCCAGAATCACCCCGCGCTCGCGTTCGATCTGCTTCTCGGGAAACACGGAATGAAACGTGATATCGGCGAGCAGTTCGGTGGCTTTCTCAAAATGAACCCCCAGCACCGACGCGTGAAAACAAACCTTTTCTTTGGTGGTATAGGCGTTGAGTTCGCCCCCCAGCGTTTCGAGCCGGGTCAGAATGTGGTACGATTTCCGTTTCTCCGTACCTTTGAACGCCATGTGTTCCCAGAAATGGGCCAGCCCCTGCTGATGCGGCAGCTCGTCGCGACTGCCAATGTCGAGCATGATGCCGCAGTGAGCAATCTGGGTATGAGGTATTTGTCGATGCGCGATGCGAATCCCGCTCGGTAATGTATATACTTGGTAATCTTCCATTCGTAGCTTCGACGCACCAGGCGTACTGATGATAACCGCAACCAATTCGCCCCGGTTCCTGATAATTCAAACCGCCTTTATCGGCGATGTCATTCTGGCTACGGCGCTGCTCGAAGAGCTGCATCAGCGGGTACCCGATGCCCGTATCGATATGCTGGTTCGGCGGGGCAACGAAGGGTTGATTGCGGGCCATCCGTTTCTGAACGAGGTACTGGTCTGGGATAAGAAAGGGGCGGGTGGCGCCCTGGCCAAATACCGGAGTCTGGGGCAGTTGCTCGGCCAGATTCGCGCCCGGCACTACGATGTAATGCTGAACCTGCAGCGCTTTGGCACCACGGGTTTGCTCACGGCACTCTCGCAGGCGGGGCAAACCATCGGCTTCAGCAAAAACCCATTTGCCCGGTTCTTTACCCACCGCGTCGACCACCGCATCATGCCCGGCGTCCACGAGGTCGACCGCAATGCGGCCCTGCTCGAGCCCCTGCGGCTGCGGCCCCGGCCGGCGGGGCGTTACCAGCCCCGTCTTTACCCATCGGCTGCCGACCAGGCTGCGGTGGCTCCCTACCAGCAGTCGCCTTACTGCTGCATCTCGCCGGCGTCGGTCTGGTTTACCAAGCAGTACCCGGCCGAGGGCTGGATCGAACTGATCCGGCAACTCCCGGCCGACTGGCGCGTCTACCTGTTGGGGGCCCCGTCCGACAGAGCGATGTGCGAACGCATCCGGCAGGAAGCCGGCCGCGACACGGTACAGAGCCTGGCCGGTGAACTCTCGCTGCTGCAGTCGGCTGCGCTGATGGCCGGTGCCCGTATGAACTACGTCAACGACTCGGCGCCGATGCACCTGTGTTCGGCCCTGAACGCGCCTACCACGGCGGTGTTCTGTTCGACGGTACCCGAATTTGGCTTTGGCCCCCTGGCCGACGTGTCGAAGGTGGTGCAGACACCCGAATGGCTCGACTGCCGGCCCTGTAATCTGCACGGGCGTGCCCGCTGCCCGTTGGGCCATTTCCGGTGCGCCCGCACGATCCAGACGGCCGATCTGCTGCCCGCCTGAGGGGCTATTCGTAGAACCGTGCCCAGTGCCGCATGGTCCAGAGCACAATGCGATCGGCCAGGTGCGGAAAATGACGGTTCATATAGTAGTTGAGTTTACCGGCCGGCGACAGGATGGAGCGTTGTTTCCGGCGCCGGATATGCCGCAGAATGGCCTGCGCCACCTCAGTCTGGGTCATTTGCCAGCGCGGGTTGCGGTAGGCGATGGGAACGGGCTGTCCGGCCGCATCGAGCACCCGTTTTTCGGGGTCGTTGCTGGTGAAGCCCAGATGCACAATACCCACGTGAATACCCGTTTCGTGCAGTTCGAGCCGGAGCGTATGGGCCAGGTTGGCCAGAGCCGCCTTGCCCGCGCAGTAGGCCGAGCCACTGGGCATGCCGTTGAGGGCCGAGATGCTCGAAATAAACGTGACGCTGCCCCGCGTCTGGATCAGGTGGGGCAGAGCCGCCTTCAGCGGGTAAACCGATCCGTAGACGTTGCTGTCGAGTACGCGACGAAACACCTCGGGCGTTAAGTCGGCAAAATACGCCCGCATGGAAATACTCGCGTTGGTGATGAGCAGGTCGATCCGGCCAAAGGTGTCGATGGCCGTGGCAATGAGCTGTTCGCACTGGGCGTAGTCGGTAATGTCGGCACAGCAGGCCGCCACGGTATAGCCTTCCTGCCGGAGCGTGAGCCGGGTTTGGTCGAGCCGTTCGGCGTGGAGTCCGTTGAGCACGACGGCTGCACCCTGCCGGCCTAGTTCGCGGGCCGTTTCGCGGCCAATACCCGATTCGGAACCCGTTACGATGGCCACCTTGCCGGCAAACAGCCCGGGTCTGTCGGCCAGCGACCCGGACTGACGGTGACTGGTTTCGCTAGAGGGAACCATGTCGGCGGAACCAGGCAACGGCTTGCTCGACGGCAACGCGGATGGGGGTCTGGGGGAGTTTAAGTTCATGAACAGCTTTCGACACACTGAAATAGTGTTCGTCGTTGGAAACGGCAGCCATCGCTGCGTTGATGGGGGATGGGCGTTGTGACAGATCGGCCCGGCGGTCGCCCAGCCAGCCAACCAGCTGCGCCACCGGCCGGGGCAGCAGCAGGCGGGGTGGTCGAACGCCCAGTGTCTGGCTCATGAGCCGAAAGCTTTCGCGGTAGCTCATGTTTTCGTTGCCCAGAATATACGATTCGCCCACCCGACCCAAAGTTAGCGCATTAACGGTGGCTACCGCTACATCGGCTACGTGCACGTAGTTTTTACCGCCCGCCGGAATAGCGGGTACGTGCCCCCGGGCCAGCGCCAGCAGTAGGGCGTTGGAGGTTATTTTGTAATCGATGGGCCCGACCATAAACGTGGGGTGAACCAGTATGCCGGGTAAGCCCTCACGCTGCACGGCGTCGAGCACCAGATCGGTGGCGGCCCGCTTGCTGTCCATGTAGTCGAGACCGTAGGGCCGACCCCGGTAGGGCGACTGCTCGGTGCCGGGATATTCTTTGCTGCCAAAGCCAAACACGTTGGCCGTACCCACGTAGACATACCGCTGTACCTGGGCCTGCAGCGCAGCCATCACGGTAGTAGCCGTGCCCTGAATATTGACGGCCCGGACGTGGGGGTCGCGGGCGGGGTTTACCGAGGCTACGGCCCCGGCGTGAATGATGGCATCGCAGCCGTAGACGGCCGCCCGTACATTGTCTTTATCGAGCAGGTCGCCATGCCAGATGTCGACGGGGAGGCTGTCGAGGGTCTGCTGGTCGGCGCCGGGGCGAATGAAGGCGCGAACGCCGTAGCCACGACGCACCAGCTCGCGGCAGATATGTCCACCCAGAAATCCGTTCGCACCCGTCAGCAGCACTGTTTTCATACCTGATGTATTCTGAGTTCGTAGTAGACAGACCGTTGCGGGCCAGCCCCCACGTGTTCGACGCTACCGGAGCATCCGCTTGTAGGTTTGGGCAATCGTGCTGGGGGTCACCTTCATAAAAAAAAGCGAGAACGCCGTCAGATTGGCAATCTGCACGCGTAGCCAGCTGTTTTTGTCATACTTCCGGGCCGAAACAATCACGTCTTTAGGAATGATGGCAAACCGGCTGATGGCCCGAATCCGGACAATGATGTCGAAGTCCTCCATGATGACGTAGTGTTCCCGAAATCCCCCCAGCTGATCGAACAACGACCGGGTGATAAACAGCGTCTGATCGCCCCCGCGACTCATCAGGCCGGGAAAACGGGTGCCGTAGCTGTTCAATCGCAGGAGCGGATGAGACGAGGCAAACCGGAAACGGTAACAGCCCGCCGGGTAGTTATTGCCGATGGCCTGCCCGATATCGGTTATAAAATCGGGGTGAATCTGCGTATCGGCGTGCACAAAGTAGAGCACCTCACCGGTAGCGAGCGACGCGCCGTAGTTCAACTGAGCGGCCCGCCCCGCCCGGGGCGATACGACCACCCGGGCACCGGCCTGCCGGGCTTCGGCTACGGTGGCGTCGGTACTGCCGCCATCGATCACCAGCACGTCAACCAGCTGACGACCACCGTAAGTACGGAGTGCCTGGACCAGCCGGCCAATGTGGATAGCTTCATTCAGAGTGGGTATAATTACGCTAAGCGTCACGACAAACCAGGATTACAGATTACAACTGTTCCATCGGTAAACAGCCGCTGGAACAGCCAGAATGGGCGATTTAAAAGGCTTCGCCGAGGGTAAGATATAAACCGGACGATTGCCGACCAAACCCATAGTCGACCCGGATGTGCTGGCCGTCGTTGTTGATCCGGACACGCAGACCCACCCCGCCGGCTACTTTCGGGTCGCTCACACGGATGAGCGTCTGGGCATCGCCCAGCCAGCCAACTGCCCCGAAGGCGGTGGCCGACAGGCGTTTCCAGATGTGAAAGCGCCCTTCGGCCTGCAGCAGGGCCAGGTTCTGATCGCGGTATCGACCTTCGTAATACCCCCGCATCCGTTTGCCCCCGCCCAGCAGCGACAACGCGCTGAACGGGGCCGTTCCCCCGCCACCGGTTATACTTACGACATAGTTGAGCGCCAGGATGGCCCGTTGGCTCAGTTTATGGTAGCTCGCCACATCGGCCACGTAGCGGTTGTAGCGAAAGTCACTGCCCAGTGCAGCACCGTGGCCCAGGTAGCTGAGGTCGGCCACCACCCCCAAACGGGGGTAGAATACGTTGTCGCGGGTGTCGTAGAACAGGCCCAGCCCGCCCCCGGCCATACGGCCGCCCAGCCCGCCCGGTACTGTCCCCGACGCCAGCAGGCCGCCCGGTTCGGTTTTGGTGATCTGGTAGTTTTCGTACTCGTAGCGCAGCCCCGCGTAGAGGTGGGGTCTGATTCGGCGCAGGGCGTTGACCCGGATACGCGGGTAGTCGACGCCGTAGTTTTCGGCCGGCACCTCGCGCTGCCCCAGCCCGTAGAAATTGTAATTGTAGCGGTAATAACCCGCTTCGCCGTAGATATAGTAGCGGTTGCGGTCGTAGAAGACCTGAAACGGGACGAAGAGCAGAATCTGCTTGTTCTGGGTGTAGGCACCCAGGAGCTGCACGTTGGATGGCCGGGGCCGGTCGGGGTGGCCGGGTGGCAGCGAGTCGGCCCGGAGCAGCGCCTGATCGCGTCGAAACCGAAAGGTCGCCGACAGCACGGCCCCGTAGGCCAGGCGGGTTTCGGGGGTGTAGTAAACGATCGGGAAAGGAAACAGGCTAACCGCTTTGAGGGTGTCGCGGGGGGGAGTCAGCAGCGAAAGCAGCAGCGTGAGGGTGAGCATAGAAAACGGGGTGTCTCTGACACTACGCAGAAACACCCCGTATGGTTTGCCGGGTCGCCGGAACGCCGGGTCGCCGTTACCGGTTGACGTAACTGATGAGCCGCGGGGCCTGCGCGCCGGTCTTGCCCGGAACGCCCTGCGCCACCAGGGTCAGCACCCGCCCTGAAGTCGAACTGGAGAAAACCAGTGCCGTGGTGACGTTGGTCGTGGTGCCGGCCAGACGAAATACAAACGACGCGTTGTTGCTCACGTCGACCCCGATGAAGGGCGATACGCCCTGGTAGCCAATGTTGGAGGCCAGAACCGTACCCGACGAAAGGGCCAGATCGTAGGCTGTGCTGCCCGGAATGAGGTTGATAAACCGGACGTAGAACTTACTGGGGTCGTTGGCCGCGCTGAAATCGTCGTTGATCAGCGATACCTGCGGCTGCGCGCCCGTGCCCAGCACCAGCAGCGAGTAGTACTTGCTATCGTCGAGGGTCAGCATCTGGGTAGCTACGGGACTCATGCCGGCGGCCGTGGTCGCGGCCGGCGTGCTCAGTACCGCCGTAACCTGCCCGGTGGGCACGACCGCGTAGTTCGACACCGAACCCGGGTACGTACTGCCGTAGGCAATGGACGAGGGTACGCCCGTGCCGGCGCTGATGCTGCTGGCCCCGGTAGGAATACCGGCACTAACCTTCTGCCCGTTGATGGCTAATTCGAGGGCCGGCGCGTCGGGCGCGGAATGAACCAGTTTGATGCGGGCGCCCGACTGTATCGGTGATACTGGAATCGAGAGCGTATTGCGCTCGCACGACCAGCCCAGCAGGACTGTCAGCAGCAGCACGAGAGTGTATAAACCGTTGCGAAAAGACATGGTAAAATAGCTTAAAGTTTATAGCGGGTGACGAATTCGGTGCTGGCTGCACCGCTCGCCACCCGCGTGGCTAGGGTTGCGTAAACCAAACCGGTTTGGTGTGGTAGTCGAGGTCGAGGGCGCCGATGCGGGCCAGCGCGTCGACGTTCCAGACGTATTCCGAGTTGTAGCGGGGGCGCAGGCGTTGCGCCGGCTTGCCGTTGTTATTGGTTGGGAAGGTCTGCGGCAGCTGGAAGCTCGTAAACACATCGGCACTGTAGTTATACCGGCGCAGATCGGACCACTGCTCCAGGAAACCCCAGCCCCACTGGGCAATGTACTTCTGCAGCATAATCTGACTCAGCGTAACCGCGCCCGTGGCGGGTACAATGGCAGGGTTGGCCAGGTAGGTGGCCCGGTCGGCGGCCGAAACGCCCGTGAACGCCATGTGGGCGTCGATACCTCTCCGGTAGGCCACCAGCGCCGTAGCCTGATCGCCTTTGGCCAGCGCGGCCTCGGCCTTGATAAACTGCAGCTGCGAATAGGTCATCATCGGAAACGGGCCCTTGTCGGTAAAGATGTATTTGCCCGTGGTGCCCGCTGGTGGAATGCTGTTGAGGGCTGTTTCCCACGGGCTCTGCACCCGGGCAGCCGCTGGAATGCTGGCTGCCGTCGACTGCCCACCGCCGGGGTTGAGGCCCCGGTACACGCCGTCGTTACTCTTGGCCATCATCTGCGGAATGCGGGGGTCTTTCACGTCTTTGAAGACCCGGCCGTCCAGGAGCCGCAGCATAAAATCGCCCTGGCCATACACCTGCAGGTTCTGACGGGTAGGGCCGAAGAAGCTGGCGTCGGCTGTGCTGTTGCCATTGAAGGGCATGAGGGCATTGTCGTCGTTGCCCGTCAGCGAACTGTCGACGTAGGCAATCACCTTGTTGGGGTCATACAGGTTTTTCTTGTTCGACAGGTGCTGGGCGTTGATGGCCAGCAGGCCGTAGGCAAAGCGTTTCCACTTCAGGCGGTCGCCCTTGTACATGATGTCGCCCCGGGCCAGCTGCGCCTGCGACACCTTGCCGTCGGCCCGGTTCAGGTTCGGGATGGCTTCGGTCAGCAGCTTCACCACTTCGGCGTAGGCCGCTTCCTGCGTGTCGTAGTTGAACTGGTTTTTCTGCGGGTCCTGGTCGAAGGCTTCCGACAGAATGATTTCGCCGTGAATGTCGGTCAGCATCTGCCAGCCCCAGGCTTTCATCACCAGACCCACGCCCAGGTAATCCCATTTCTGGTTGGCGCGGGCATCGTCGATCAGGTTGACCAGGTTACGGCCGGCCTTGAAATACACGTTCCGCCACAGCTCGCCCCCCACGTCGGAGGCCGTCGCATAGCCGTGCAGATCCCAGGTGTCGCCCGACAGGTACGACTGCCAGTTCTGGTTGTACCGGCCCAGCACCCGTCCGTCGAACTGCACGCCCAGGGCGTAGTTGACTTCGATGGGGGCCAGCAGCAGTGCGGCCTCCACCTGATCGGGGTTGTTCGGGTTTTTGTTGATATCGAGGTACTTGTCGCAGCTACTCAGCGTCAGCAGTAGCAGACTGAGCAGCGTATAGATGGATGTTCGTTTCATAGTAAAAATTTCAAATGCGGGAAGTCCAGTTTCAGTATACTGTCTCCAGTTTTCGGTATTCAGTGTTCAGTCGTCAGAAGGTGGCGTCTCGGTGGCCATTGGTAAATCGGCCACGGACCGGTTTTCAGTTTTCTGTATACTGTAAACTGTGTACAGAAAACTGTAAACTGAAAACTACAAACCGACCGTCAGGCCGACATTGAGGGTGCGGGGCAGGGGCAGGTTACCGAAGTCGATACCGAAGCCTCCCGAACCACCCGTTACGGAGTTGCTGGCATTCACGCCCGGGTCGCCACCCGAGTAGTTGGTCAGCAGAAACAGATCGGTGCCGGTGGCGTAGACACTGGCCGTTTTAAACACCCGCGAGCGGTTGAGCAGCGAAGCGGGGAGGTTGTACCGCAGCGTGATATCCTTCATCCGAACCCAGCTGATGTTGCGTTCTACGAAGTTTTCATCGGCCAGCGACGTGTAGAAGCCGTTGTTGTAGTAGGGCACCACCTGAATATTGTTTCTGGTCGGTGTTGCCGTGTTTTCGAGTCCGTCTTTCAGCACCCCGTCGAACGCCCGTGGCGTTTGCCGGTCGAGGGTGTTGCGGCTCAGCCCCTGCCGGTACAGAAACTCCTGTGTGGCGTTATACACGTCGCCCCCCTTCCGGATGTCGAGTAGGAAGCTCAGCGACAAATTGTTTTTAAACGTAAACGCGTTCAGGAAGCCCATAGTGAAGGCCGGGTTGCGGTTGCCCACCACTTTCCACGACGTTTCGACATAGGGAAGTCCCGTTTGCGGGTTGATCAGGATATCGCCGTTGGTGTTGCGCACGTAGGTGTCGCCGGTCAGGGTCGTCAGTGGGCTACCCACGCGCACCCCGTTGCGGATGTTGCGGTACACCCAGGTATCGGAGTTGTAGTATTCCGACAGGCCGTTGGGCAGGCTCATCAGCTGGCTGTTGGTCTTGGTGAAGTTGACCGTGGTGTTCCAGCTGAACGCCCCTGTCCGGACTGGCTCGGCGTTGAGCGACAGTTCGACACCATCGTTCCAGAGGTCGCCGGTGTTGATGGTTTTCAGGACAAAGCCCGTACCGTAGCTGATCCGCAGGTTCTGAATGATCTGGTTGGTGCTCTTGGTGCGGTAGTAGGCGGCATCGAGGCCCAGCCGGCCGTTGAAAAACTTCAGTTCGAGCCCCGTTTCAAACGAGTTTACTTTTTCGGGCACCAGGAAGGGGTTGGGCGCCGTGAAGCCGTAGCTGAAGCCCCCGCCCGTAGTGGTCTGATTCTCGTAGGCCTGCGAGGTCGCGTAGACCGGTGCTTCCTTACCCACCTGAGCCGCCGATACGCGCAGCTTGCCGTAGCTCAGCGCCTTGCGGAAAGCGCCCTGGGGCACCAGTTCGGTGAACACAAAGCTGGCCGACGCCGACGGATAGAAGAACGACCGGCTGGCCTTGGGAAAGGTGCTGCTCCAGTCGTTGCGGCCCGTAACGGTCAGAAAGAGCAGATCGTTGTAGCCCAGCGTCAGATCGCCAAACACGCCGATCAGCCGGCGCTGCTGCGTGGTCGACAGCGATTTCTGGGTCAGCGGATCAGTGTTGTTGATGCTCGTGAAGTTGGGGTCCAGGAATTTCTCGCCCCGCGTCGACAGCGCGTTATAGCGGTAATCGTAGATGGCCTGCCCCACGCGCAGCGACGTGCTCAGCTTGTTGAACTGCTTTTTGGCGGTGGCGAAATACTGCACCGTCAGGGTCCGGTTGTTATCGGTCGACTGGTCGAGGGAGCCGCCGATGGTGCCGCCCGAGCGGTTCGATTCGGGATGGTATTTGATCAGATACTGCGTCGAGTAGACGTCGAGGCCCACGCGGCCGCTGAAGCTCAGCCAGTCGGTAGCGGTGTAGTTCAGGCCGATGTTGGTGATGGCCCGGTCGCCCTTGTCGCGCAGTTCGTTGCGGTTGACGTCGAAGAACGGGTTCTCGATCTCGGCGTCGCCCGTAATTTTCCGGCGGCTGCCGTCGGCGTTAAGGTAGTTGCTCATATCGTCGGTGCTGGGCCACTGCAGCATACCGAGCAGAAAGCTGTTGGCACCCTTCGATACTTTGGTGTTAGCCGTATTGATGTACTGGAGCGTCGATTCGGCCGTGAGCCGGTCGCTGATTTTGGCGGTGCCGGCCAGCGTCAGGTTCAGGCGGTCGTAGCGCGTGGTCGGAATAACCCCACTCGTGCTGGTGTACCCGCCCGACAGCCGGAAGGTGTAGCGGTCGGTGCCCCCGTCGAACGACAGGTTGTGGCGCTGCCCGAAGCCCGTTTGCAGGAAGTTGTTGACATTGTCGTAGAAGGGGGTGTTCTCGGTATAGGCCGGTCCGAAGTAACTGAACGTATTGTTCTGCGAAACCCCGTTGATGCCCTGCCCATAGACGCGCTGTACCTGCGGCAGCCGCTTCTGGCTGATTTCCTGCCAGGTAAAACTGTTGGTGTAGCTGATCCGACCCTGCCCGTTGCGGCCTTTCTTGGTCGTAATGACCACCGCGCCGTTGGCCGCTTCCACACCGTAGAGGGCGGCTGCTTCGGGGCCTTTCAGAATAGTGATGTTTTCGATGTCGTTGGGGTTGATGTCGGCGGCCCGGTTGCTGAAATCGACAGTCCGGTTCTCAAACGACGTGCCCGAGTTTTTGGACGCTACGAAGCTGGCGCTTTCGGCCGTACGGTTGCTGATGGGCATCCCGTCGATGACAAACAGGGGCTGGTTGTTACCGCTGATCGAGTTGATCCCCCGGATAATCACCTGCGACGACGATCCCGGCAGGCCGCTGGTGGTAGCCACCTGCACCCCGGCCACGCGCCCCTGTAGGGCGTTGAGAAAATTGTCGCGCTGGGTCTGGGCCAGGTCCTGGCCGGAGACCTCTGCAACGGCATAACCCAGCTGGCGTTTTTCGCGCTTGATACCGAGCGCCGTAACCACCACTTCGTTGAGGGCGTTGGCTTCCTGTTTCAGGCTCACGTTGACGACGGTCCCGTTGCCCACCAGCACATCCTGGGTGGTAGCTCCGATAAAACTGACGCGCAGCGTCTGTCCTTTGTCGGCCTGAATCCGAAATGTACCGGTGGCGTCGGTGGTGGTACCCCGCGAGGTGCCGCGTACGATGACACTCGCGCCCGGAATCGGGGAGTTGTCTTCCTGCGCCGTGACCCTACCCGTAATGGTGCGATCCTGCGCCGAGGCCCCCGACCAGAGGGCAAGCATGAGCCACAGCAGACGTAAACTGCGTATAAATGACATCATAGAAGATGAAGGATTGATTAAAAAATTGAGAAATGAAGCCAAAGTTGTTTCGAAAAAGACAAGAATACAAGTATATAGACTAGTAGAGTAACGGATTTGTCCAGGAGGCCCGACAGGCCCCGATTTGTCCGGGTGTGCTTGTATTATCTGTGTAAATAATTGTACTGATTAATATTTTATTTGGCTCAACTGCTTATTTATAGTTTATAAGTTGGTTTATAGGTGTTTAAGCCTAATTTTGTTCGGGCTCGATCGGGCCTGTCTGTCTCGTCAACCAACCCCATTTCTTCCCGCTTTATGGCAATCAACCGTCGTGACTGGCTTCGCACCAGTCTGTTGTCCAGTTTAAGCCTGGCCGCTGCTCCGGCCGCATTCTGTGAGCCCGAAGCTGAAGCGGCTTTTGCGCTGGCTCCTGGTAAGTCTGCGTTGAAAGCCCGTCTCTCGGCCAACGAAAATCCGTACGGACCGTCGCCGAAAGCACTCAAGGTAATTGCGGAAGCGGCCCCCGATGGCTACCTCTACGCCATGGAATATGCGAAGCAGTTTCGGAAACTGGTTGCCGACACGGAAGGCGTACCCGAAGCGTGTGTGCTGCTGGGTGCCGGCTCCGGCGAGCTGCTGACGGCGGCTTCGCTCTGGGCGGCCTACCGCCCCAACGCCGGCCGCACCATCGTGGCACCCGACCCCACGTTCGATGCGCTGCCCCGAACAGCGGTTAAGCATGGGATCACGATGGACAAAGTGCCGTTGGTGGCTGCCGATGGGTACGACATCAATCTGAATAAATTAAACGAGCGTATCGGCAGCCAGACCGGTATGGTCTACCTCTGCAATCCCAACAACCCCACGGCCATCACGGTCGATCCGGCCAAACTGCGGGCGTTCTGCGAAGCGGCCGGGCCCAAAGCCCCCATACTGGTCGACGAAGCCTATATCGACTACACCCCCGATCCGAAAGCGTATTCCATGGTCGATCTGGTGCGCAAAGGGGCCAATGTGATCATTACCCGTACGTTTTCTAAAGTACACGGCTTTGCGGGCCTGCGTACGGGTTATCTGCTGGCCAAACCCGAACTGGTCGAACAGATCGGCAAATTCTCGACGGGAGGGAGCGGACTGAGCATGACAACACTGCGGGCGGCCATGGCCAGTCTGCAGGATAAAGACTTTGTCGCCTACTCGCTGGGCAAAACGCAGGAGTCGAAAACCTATCTCTACAATGTGCTGAAGCAACATAACTACGAGCCCCTGCCATCGGGTGCCAACTTCGTTATGTTTCCCATCCGGATGAAAGGCGAAGATTTTGTGGAACGGATGATGGACCAGGGCGTTGCTATCCGGCAGTGGAAATTCGACGGGCAGTACTGGTGTCGGGTAAGCCTGGGCACGATGCCGCAGATGCAGGCATTCGCGGAGGGACTCAAGACGATCTCCTGACCGGACCGTCAACCAGCCATCAACCAGTCACCGGCGCTTGCGTCGTTAACAGAAAAAGCCAGCAACGTTGCTGGCTTTTTCTGTTAACGGATGAGTTGGTTTTACCGTGTCTGGATTTTGCGGCCGGTCACGGGCGGGCAAAGCGGCACCGTACAGGTGAATGGTACCGTTGCCGTTGCCGTGGTCAGACTCTCAAAACCGGCATTATCGATAACCCGGAACGGAATGACCGCCGTAACGACACCATCGATCGGATCAACGTGTACGGGTGTCGTGCTGGATACCGTTACGCCCCCGTTCGGAAAGGTAGCGCTGGTGTACAGCGTCGTCCCGATGGTGATCGACGTGAGGTTCGAGGGGAAAGCCGTATAACGAATCTGGGTGACGGTGCCATCGGGGTCGGTACCGGTCAGGCTCGCTGGCGGTACAACCAGGCTGTTGGTACCGCCGGGGTTGGCCCGGGCTACCACGGTGGTCGACGTTGGCGTGGGCAGTTGCTCGATGCCGAAGTTGACGCCCGTCACGTTGGCCGTTGTCAGCGTCACGCTGGTGATGCCGTTGACGGTGCCGTCACCGGCCGTGGCGGTACCCTCGCCGGTGTTGACCCAGCCGGTGGGCAGACTGGCGGCTGGCGGGGTGGCGCCGGTAGTGCCCGCCGTGGTGCTCAGGCGGACCTGGTAGCTGCCGCCGTTGAGGCCCGCAAAGCTGTAGGTACCGTTGGCAGCCACGGCCACCGAACCGATGACGGTGTTGGCGACTGGGTCGGTGAGGACCGCGAAGAGCGTACCGCCGGCGTTGGTGCCCGTGCCGTTGACGGTGTTGTCGGTGAGCCCGTTGGCATCGTCGAAGACCGTGCCCGACAGCGTCAGGGTCGTAAACGGCACGGATACCGAGCCCGTAGCGGTGCTCGAGAAGCCGGCGTTGTCAACGGCCCGGAAGGGGATCACGGCCGTGACCGCCCCATCGACGGGGTCGATGCTAACGGCGGTGCCCGTGACGGCGGTGACGCCCCCGGCGGGGAAGGTGGCGCTGGTGTAGGCGGTGCCACCGATGGTCAGGCTGGTGACGTTGGTCGGAAAGGCGGTGTAAATAATCTGGGCGACGGTGCCGTCGGGGTCGGTGCCGGTGAAGCTGGCCGGCGGGATGCTCACGCCGATTGTGCCGCCCGGATTGGTCTGAGCGGTGAGCGTCGACGAGGTTGGTGCGGGCAACTGCTCGATGCCGAAGTTGACGCCCGTCACGTTAGCCGTCGTCAGCGTCACAGCCGTGATGCCGTTGACGGTGCCGTCACCGGCCGTGGCGGTACCCTCGCCGGTGTTGACCCAGCCGGCGGGCAGACTGGCGGCTGGAGCAGCCGCGCCGATGGTACCGGCGGTGGTGCTGAGCCGCACCTGATAGCTGCCGCCGTTGAGGTTCGCGAAGCTGTAGGTGCCGTTGGCGGCCACGGCCGTCGAGCCGATAACGGTGTTGGCGACTGGGTCGGTGAGGACCGCGAAGAGCGTGCCGCCGGCGTTGGTGCCGGTACCGTTGACGGTGTTGTCGGTCAGCCCGTTGGCATCATCGAAGACCGTGCCCGACAGCGTCAGGGTCGTAAACGGTACCGAAACCGAACCGGTGGCGGTGCTGGAGAAGCCGGCGTTGTCGACGGCCCGGAAGGGAATCACGGCGGTAACGGCCCCGTCGATGGGGTCGATGCTGACGGCCGTGCCGGTGACCGCCGTCACGCCCCCGGCGGGGAAGGTGGCGCTGGTGTAGACCGTGCCGCCGATGGTCAAACTGGTGACATTCGATGGGAAGGCGGTGTAGATAATCTGGGCGACGGTGCCATCGGGATCGGTACCGGTGAAGCTGGCCGGCGGGATGGCAACGGCCAGTGTACCACCCGGATTAGCCTGTGCCGTCAGGGTGCTGCTGGTCGGTGCCGGCAGTTGCTCGATGCCGAAGTTGACGCCCGTCACGTTGGCCGTCGTCAGGGTGACCGCGGTGATGCCGTTGACGGTGCCGTCACCGGCCGTAGCGGTGCCCTCGCCGGTATTGACCCAGCCGGCGGGCAGGCTTGCGGCTGGCGGGGTCGCGCCGATGGTACCGGCGGTGGTCGAGAGTCGTACCTGGTAGCTGCCGCCGTTGAGGTTCGCGAAGCTGTAGGTGCCGTTGGCGGCTACGGCCGTGGAACCGATGACGGTGTTGGCCACCGGATCGGTGAGTACGGCGAAGAGCGTGCCGCCGGCGTTGGTGCCGGTGCCGTTGACGGTGTTGTCGGTCAGCCCGTTGGCATCATCGAAGACCGTGCCCGACAAGGTCAGGGTGGTAAACGGTACGGATACCGAACCCGTAGCGGTGCTGGAGAAGCCGGCGTTGTCGACGGCCCGGAAGGGGATCACGGCCGTGACGGCTCCGTTGATGGGGTCGATGCTGACGGTCGTACCCGTCACCGCCGTCACGCCCCCGGCGGGGAAAGTGGCGCTGGTGTAGGCGGTGCCACCTATGGTCAGGCTGGTGACGTTGGTGGGGAAGGCGGTGTAAATAATCTGGGCGACGGTGCCATCGGGATCGGTACCGGTGAAGCTGGCCGGGGGGATGGCCACGCCGATTGTGCCGCCCGGATTGGTCTGGGCGGTGAGCGTCGAGGAGGTCGGTGCGGGCAGCTGTTCGATGCCGAAGTTGACGCCCGTCACGTTAGCCGTCGTCAGCGTCACGCTGGTGATGCCGTTGACGGTGCCATCACCGGCGGTGGCGGTGCCCTCGGCGGTGTTGACCCAGCCGGCGGGCAGACTGGCGGCTGGCGGGGTGGCACCGACGGTGCCGGCGGTGGTGCTCAGTACAACCGAATAGTTGCCGCCGTTGAGGCCCGCAAAGCTGTAAGTGCCGTTGGCGGCTACGGCCACCGAGCCGATGACGGTGTTGGCCACCGGATCGGTCAGCACCGCGAAGAGCGTGCCGCCGGCGTTAGTAGCCGTGCCGTTGACGGTGTTGTCGGTGAGCCCGTTGGCATCATCGAAGACCGTGCCCGACAAGGTCAGCGTGGTAAACGGTACGGATACCGAACCGGTAGCGGTGCTCGAGAAGCCGGCATTGTCGACGGCCCGGAAGGGGATCACGGCGGTAACGGCCCCGTCGATGGGGTCGATGCTGACGGCCGTGCCGGTCACGGCGGTGACGCCCCCGGCGGGGAAAGTGGCGCTGGTGTAAACCGTGCCACCGATGGTCAGACTGTTGACGTTGGTGGGGAAAGCGGTGTAAATAATCTGGGCGACGGTGCCGTCGGGATCGGTGCCGGTGAAGCTGGCCGGCGGGATGGCCACGCCGATTGTGCCACCGGGATTAGCCTGTGCCGTCAGGGTGCTGCTGGTCGGTGCGGGCAGCTGCTCGATGCCGAAGTTGACGCCCGTCACGTTAGCCGTCGTCAGGGTCACGGCCGTGATGCCGTTGACGGTGCCGTCGCCGGCCGTGGCGGTACCCTCGGCGGTGTTGACCCAGCCGGCGGGCAGACTGGCGGCTGGCGGGGTCGCGCCGACCGTACCGGCGGTGGTCGAGAGTCGTACCTGGTAGCTGCCGCCGTTGAGGTTTGCAAAGCTGTAGGTGCCGTTGGCGGCCACGGCCGTCGAACCGATGACGGTGTTGGCCACTGGATCGGTCAGCACGGCGAAGAGTGTGCCGCCCGCGTTGGTGCCGGTACCGTTGACGGTGTTATCGGTCAGCCCGTTGGCATCATCGAAGACCGTGCCCGACAGGGTCAGGGTCGTAAACGGCACCGAAACGCTACCCGTAGCGGTGCTCGAGAAGCCGGCGTTGTCGACAGCGCGGAAGGGAATCACGGCGGTAACGGCCCCGTCGATGGGGTCGATGCTAACGGCCGTACCCGTCACCGCCGTCACGCCCCCGGCGGGGAAGGTGGCGCTGGTGTAGGTCGTGCCGCCGATGGTCAGACTGTTGACATTCGATGGGAAAGCGGTGTAGATGATCTGGGCGACGGTGCCGTCGGGATCGGTGCCGGTGAAGCTGGCCGGGGGGATGGCCACGCCGATTGTGCCACCGGGATTAGCCTGTGCCGTCAGGGTGCTGCTGGTCGGTGCGGGCAGCTGCTCGATGCCGAAGTTGACCCCCGTCACGTTAGCCGTTGTCAGCGTCACGGCCGTGATGCCGTTGACGGTGCCGTCACCGGCGGTGGCGGTACCCTCGGCGGTGTTGACCCAGCCGGCGGGCAGACTGGCGGCTGGCGGGGTAGCACCGACGGTGCCGGCGGTGGTCGAGAGTCGTACCTGGTAGCTGCCGCCGTTGAGGTTCGCGAAGCTGTAGGTACCGTTGGCCGCTACGGCCGTCGAGCCGATGACGGTGTTGGCCACTGGATCGGTCAGCACGGCGAAGAGCGTGCCGCCCGCGTTGGTGCCGGTACCGTTGACGGTGTTGTCGGTCAGCCCGTTGGCATCATCGAAGACCGTACCCGACAGCGTCAGGGTCGTGAAGGGCACCGAGACCGAGCCGGTAGCGGTGCTCGAGAAGCCGGCGTTGTCGATGGCTTTGAAGGGGATCACGGCCGTAACGGCGCCATCGATGGGGTCGATGCTGACGGCGGTGCCCGTGACGGCGGTGACGCCCCCGGCGGGGAAGGTGGCGCTGGTGTAGGTCGTGCCACCGATGGTCAGGCTGGTGACGTTGGTGGGGAAGGCGGTGTAGAGGATTCGGGTGACAGTACCATCGGGATCGGTGCCGGTGAAGCTGGCCGGGGGAACGGCCACGCCGATTGTGCCGCCCGGGTTAACCTGCGCCGTCAGGGTGCTGCTGGTCGGTGCGGGCAGCTGCTCAATGCCGAAGTTAATATTGGTGATGTTAGTTACTCCCAGAACGACAATGTTATTGCCATCGGTTAAACCATCGGGTGTTGTACCAACGCCTTCGCCCGTAATGGTGTAGCCAGCGGGTACGGTGGCAGCGGGTGCTACCGATCCGACCGTCAGAGTAGTCGTCGACAGGCGAACATTGTAGGTGCCCGGCAGTAAACCCGCAAAATTATAGGTGCCGTTACTTGCCACAGAGGTCGATGCAACCACGGTGCCTGCTCCCGAGATAAGCACCGCGTACAGCTGCCCACCTGCATTGGTAGCTGTACCGTTAACCAAGTTGTCGGTCAGCGCATTAGCGTCGTTGAACACTGTTCCCGAGATACTCATGGTAGTGAAGGGTACAGAAACCGAACCGGTAGCGGTGCTGGAGAAGCCGGCGTTGTCTATGGCCTTGAAGGGAATCACGGCGGTGACCGCTCCGTCGACGGGGTCGATGCTGACGGCCGTGCCGGTCACGGCGGTGACGCCCCCGGCGGGGAAGGTGGCGCTGGTGTAGACCGTGCCGCCGATGGTCAGGCTATTGACGTTGGTGGGGAAGGCGGTGTAGTTAATCCGGGCCACGGTGCCGTCGGGATCGGTGCCGGTGAAGCTGGCCGGGGGAACGGCCACGCCGACGGTGCCGCCGGGGTTACCCTGCGATGCCAGTGTGGAGGAGGTTGGCGCGGGCAACTGCTCGATGCCGAAGTTGACCCCCGTCAGGTTGACGTTGGTAATCGTTACGTTGGTGATACCGTTGACGGTGCCGTCACCGGCCGCAGCGGTACCTTCGGCGGTGTTGGTCCAGCCGGTGGGCAGACTAGCTGCGGGTGGTGCGGCACCGACGGTGCCGGCAGTGGTGCTCAGGCGTACCTGGTAGCTGCCGCCGTTGAGGCCCGCAAAGCTGTAGGTACCGTTGGCGGCTACGGCCGTCGAGCCGATGACGGTGTTGGCCACTGGGTCGGTCAGCACGGCGAAGAGGGGGCTGCCGGTGTTGGTAGCCGTGCCGTTGACGGTGTTATCGGTGAGTCCGTTGGCGTCATCGAAGACCGTGCCCGACAGGGTGAGCGTAGTAAACGGTACGGAAACCGAAGCGGTGGCGGTGCTTGAGAAGCCGGCGTTGTCGACAGCCCGGAAGGGAATCACGGCGGTGACGGCTCCATCAACAGGGTCGATGCGGACGGCGGTGCCGGTGACGGCGGTGACGCCCCCGGCGGGGAAGGTCGCGCTGGTGTAGACCGAGGCCCCAATGGTCAAACTGGTGACGTTGGTGGGGAAGGCGGTATAGATGATCTGGGCGACGGTGCCATCTGGATCGGTACCGGTGAAACTGGCGGGCGGAATGCTCACCCCAACCGTACCGCCGGGATTACCCTGCGCCGTCAGGGTGCTACTGGTCGGTGTAGGCAGCTGCTCGATACCGAAGTTGACATTGGTCAGCGTTTCGCCGGTGGCACTCGTGCCGGCAATGGTTGCCGTAACGATACCATTTACAGTGCCGTCGGTAGTCGTTGGGGTAGCGCCCACGCCTTCGCCCGTATTGACCCAGCCCGTTGGCAGGGCTGCGGCCGGGGGCGCACTGCCCACGGTACCCTGGGTGGTGCTGAGCACAACTGTGTAGGTGTCGGCGTAGATATTCGTAAATGAGTAGGTTCCATCGGCTGCGATGGGGGTAGTGGCAATAACCACACCACTGCTACTGACCAGGTTGGCGAAGAGCGTGCCCCCCGCATTGGTGCCGGTCCCATTGATGGTGCCCGCGTTGCCATCGTCGAAGACGTTACCCGAGAGCGTAGATGGCGGGCCGAGGGATGCACTGAGCAGGTATTGATCGCCATTCCATCGGTTTGCATTACTCCAGGCGGTACCCTTACCATCACCACGTATAAAAAGTTTGAAGGTGAGCGAGGTTATGTTTGTGCCATTTACCCGGACACTGCCCGAAGCCCCACCGCTGCCACTGGTCGCCGTGATCACACTGGCGCTGTTTCCGATGGTGGTGGTACCGCTGGTTGGCGTAACGGTAAATTCGGTTGAACCCGACAGTCGGGTCAGACTGGTAGGCGACACAAAATCAAATTCGGCTGCAAAGCCCTGGACATTACCCGTCGTCCCGGCGAAGCCACCCATGCCCACAAATGTGAGAACTGGGTAAGCAACAGGTCTGTTGAATGTCAGCGTTATATCACCATAGTAATAACGTCCTGCGGTAACGGCACTAAGGCTGGCCAGTGGCTCAATTGTTGTGAAAAGATTGAATCCATAGTTAGAAGCGACATCGAAGCCTGTACCCGTTGTACTGTATGGGTTTGAGGTTAGCATGGGGTTGGTCGCTCCCCCAATCGCGTTTAGCTTGTTGTAGACAAGTGTTGCCGCAGCAAACTTGGCTGTATTATTCAGCGTAGTGCCGAACTGAGTGCCGCTCCCGCTAACGCCGTTGCCCGCTGCGTTGGCAATGTTTGTGTAGACCTGGTTGGATAGGCTGGCCGACACGGAGAATGGCGGGGTGGTGGGCACAAAGGTCGTACCCGTGGTGTTCTGGAGCAGGGTCATAGCTTCCGGTGTCGTAACCGTTGGTCCCGTAACAACCGTGCTCGAGACGCTACCCGAAGCCAGCTCCAGTTCGTTCTGGGCGAAGCTGGTGTGCGGCAGCAGGCCCAGCAGCAACAGACCCAGCAACCAGCCGGCCAGGCGGGTCGGTTGATGAAAAAGGCTGACTACCGCCCGAAAACGGTTCGGCAGACGGGACGAAGTAAGGTTGCGAAAAACGGCGAGTAAAGTAATCACAAGCAGCGGCAGTTATGATGTACGGGGGCGGCAGATACCGGGCTGGCCAGTCAATAGTCACGACAGCGTGACCAAACTGGCGCAGGAAGCTACCATTCGGTGAAGATTGACCACAAAATCTGCGCCAGAGCAACAAAACGGTAGCTACAAACGCCAGATCCTCATAACCAAAGCGATTATGGGTCCAAAAAATAGATTGGCCGTACAGGCGCGTCCGGCCGCGGACTACCGTATTTTTACCGCATGTCTACAATTACCATTGCCCCCATCCTGGAGAGCCTGCCCGCTTTTCTCGAAACAACCGATTTCTCGGCCATTGCCCTGATCGTCGACAACCATACGTACCGCCACTGCTACCCAGCGCTTAAAGCCGTATTACCCAGACATACACTGGTTCGGATCAAGGCGGGCGAGGAGCAGAAACACATGGCTACCTGCGAGCTGATCTGGGATGCCCTGACGCGGGCCAACTTCGACCGGCACGCCCTGGTGCTCAATCTGGGCGGGGGCGTAATCGGCGATATGGGCGGCTTCTGCGCGGCTACCTACAAGCGGGGTATCGCCTTTGCGCAGGTGCCCACCACCCTGTTGGCACAGGTCGACGCCAGCGTGGGCGGCAAACTCGGCATCGACTACCGGGGCTTCAAAAACCACATCGGCACGTTTCAGGAGCCCGAAACGGTGCTGATCGATCCGGCTTTTCTGGAAACGCTGCCCGAACGCGAACTGCGCTCGGGCTTTGCCGAGGTCATAAAACACTGCCTGATTGCCGATGCGGCCATGTGGGAGCACATTCGGGTGCGCGACCTCGACGAGCAGAACTGGCCTGAACTGATTGCCCATTCGGTAGCCGTGAAGCAGCGTATCGTGGCCGACGACCCGCGCGAAAAAGGCATTCGCAAGACGCTCAACTTCGGCCATACACTCGGCCACGCCGTCGAAACGTATTTTCTGACCAACGCCCGGCCGGGGGGGAGCCAAAAGCGGCTGCTCCACGGCGAAGCCATTGCCGTGGGTATGGTTGCCGAAGCGTTTATCGCCTATCAGCGCGGATTAATTGACGAATCGCTGCTGACCCAAATCGAAGAATACATTTTTGCCGTATATGGACGCGTGAAGCTAGGCGAAGCCGATACCGATCCCATTCTGGCACTGACTCTGCAGGATAAAAAAAATCGGGGCAATCAGGTACGGATGGCTTTACTAGACGGCCCCGGCCACTGCGCGTTCGATCTGGTGGTGACAACGGCCGAGATGCGCCGGGCCCTGGCCTTCTACGGCGGTTTGATCTGATGGCAGCCTGCCCGGTCAGTCTTCGGCAGCCATCGGCATAACGTTTGCTAAAATTTGGCAGCATCCGATTGTTTGCCAAACAATTACGTATATATTTGACTTTAGCGTTTGTATTCTTTTTTAGTACGCGTAACCCCAGTTCTATCGAGTAAAACCTTTTACAAAGCGTCGTATGAAAACCGGCATTGGTATCCTGTTTATCCTGGCTGTTGTAGTCCTGGCCGGCTGTTCGCCCAGCCGTCTGTTTGTTGAACATGACTACAGCTACGAGGGCCATTTTAAGAACTACGAATCGTTTAATTTCCTGGAATGCGAGTTCGTCGATTCGACCCTGCTCTGCTCCGACATTCAGGACGCCATTCGCCACCAGATGGAAGCCCGCGGCTACCGCGTCAGCAACCGCAATCCCAATCTGCTGATTTCGTACAACATCTTCCGCTCCGACCTGCGTTTCCGCGGGTATCAGCAACCCGTTATCAAAGACTGGGTGGTGCGCGAAGACGACGATGCTACCTACAAACGGATCGACTACAACCTCGACGAAGGCACGCTGATGATCTCGCTTATCGACGCCGAATCGTATCAGGTGATCTGGAAAGGCTACGCGTCGAAGATGATGCGCAACCAGAACTTCAAAAATAACTATTTCAAGGGCATTGTCCGGTCGATTTTCGACCAGTATCCGCTGATGGCCACGGCCCGCTAGCCGCATCACGACGCTATACGAAAGCCGGTCGTTCCGTTATCGTTCTGATAATGGGACGACCGGCTTCTTTTTGGGAGTTCTTTACCGGGTCAGGGCCTTGAAAATGCCTTCCAGCGAATGCTCCTGCTGCCGGAGCCCAACGAGGGTCAGGTTCTGATCGGCAGCGAGCCGGAAGATCGCCGACCGCAGATCGGTACCGGCTGTTGCCGTTATCCGATACTGCCCGGGCTCCAGGGCCTCCACCGCAACAACGCCCGGCAGATTCAGCTGCGCCGGATCGGTCAGCGGGGTTTCGAACTCGGCCACTACAATCACCGGCCCGGCCGTACTGTCGGTCGAGGCCGCCCGCAGGCCACTCAGCGAACTGTCGGCCACGACGCGGCCCCGGTTGATGATGACGACCCGGTCGCAGAGGGCTTCGACCTCCTGCATGATGTGGGTCGAGAAAAGCACCGTTTTGTCGCGGCCGGCTTCGCGGATTACCTGCCGGATCTCAACCAGCTGATTGGGGTCGAGGCCGGTTGTCGGTTCGTCGAGAATCAGGACGGGCGGGTTGTGCAGCAGGGCCTGCGCCAGGCCCACGCGCTGGCGATAGCCCTTGGACAACTGTCCGATGCGTTTGTGCTGCTCGCGGCCCAGCCCTACACGCTCGATGATGTCGGTAACGGAGCGGGTCAGTCCACTGCCCGAGAGGCCGTGCAGGGCGCCTGCAAACCGCAGGTACTCTTTCACGTAGAGATCGAGGTAGAGGGGGTTGTGTTCGGGGAGGTAGCCGATTTGCCGGCGCACGGCCATTGCCTGGGTGCTGACATCGAAACCATTTACTTCGACGGTGCCGCTGGTGGGAGCCAGGTAGCCGGTGGCAATTTTCATGGTGGTCGATTTGCCGGCTCCGTTGGGACCCAGAAAACCAACAATTTCGCCGGGGCTGGCCGTCAGAGAAATGCCATCGACAGCCCGCTGCCGGTCGCTGCCGGCGCGGTCATATTCTTTTATCAGGTTCTGAACCCGGATCGACATAGGCGGTGCTTTTGGGGTAATAACGTACAAAAAACCGGAAAGTATCTTTATTTTTAGCGGTTAAACGCGAATAAAACCGGTTTCCCCACCGCTCATCAACATGTCTCTTTTCCGAAAGAAAACCGTATCCCAGATTTTGGCCGACGCAGCCGAAGGCGAATCCAGCAAACTGGTCAAGACGCTGGGCGTCCGCGACCTGACGTCCTTCGGCATCGCAGCTATTATCGGAGCGGGCATTTTCAGCACCATCGGATTGGCCAGTTACAACGGTGGGCCGGCGGTGTCGCTGCTGTTTGTCTTTACGGCTATTGCCTGTGTGTTTACGGCGCTCAGCTACGCGCAGTTTGCCAGTACCGTGCCCGTTAGCGGCAGTGCCTATACCTACGCTTACGTAGCGTTCGGCGAGTTGTTTGCCTGGGTCATTGGCTGGGCGCTCATTCTCGAATATGCCGTCAGCAACATGGTGGTGGCCATCTCCTGGTCCGAATATTTTACGTCGATGCTGAGCGGTTTCGGCATCACTTTCCCCAAATACTTCGCCACCGACCATGGGTCGGCTGCCCGGGCCTACGAACTGGTGGCGCAGACCAAAGCGGCTGGCACGGCGCTGACCACGCTCCCCGAAAACACGCGGCTGCTGGCCGAAGCCTATGCCAACGCTCCCGAGCTGGCGGGGCTGAAACTCATTGCCAACCTGCCCGCCGGCGCCATCACGGTGCTCATCACGGCGCTGGTCTACGTCGGTATCAAGGAGTCGCGGACGGCGAGCAACATTCTGGTGATTCTGAAACTGGCCGTGATCGGGCTGGTGATTGGCGTGGGGGCCTTCTACGTAAAACCCGCCAACTGGTCGCCGTTTGCGCCCAACGGCATCTCGGGGGTACTGAGCGGGGTGGCATCGGTGTTTTTTGCCTTTATCGGTTTCGACTCCATATCGACCACGGCCGAAGAGTGTAAGAACCCGCAGCGCGATCTGCCCCGCGCCATGCTCTACTGCCTGGGTATCTGTACCGTGCTGTACGTGCTGATTACGCTGGTGCTTACCGGCATGGTCAACTATAAGGAGCTGGGCGTGAGCGATCCACTGGCCTACGTGTTTCAGAAGGTAAATCTGAACTTCGTTGCCGGGGTCATCTCGGTCAGTGCCGTAGTAGCCATCACGAGTGCGCTGCTGGTGTATCAGCTGGGGCAGCCCCGCATCTGGATGACCATGAGCCGCGACGGGTTGCTCTGGAAACGATTCTCAACCATCCACCCAACCTTCAAGACGCCGTCCTTCGCTACCATCATCACCGGTATTCTGGTGGCGGTGCCGTCGATGTTTATGGACCTGAAATTCTTCGTCGACCTGACCAGTGTCGGGACGTTTTTCGCCTTTATTCTGGTGTGTGCCGGTATCCTGTTCCTCGATGCCCGTGGCCTGACGGCTCAGTCGAAATTCAAGGTGCCGTACATCAATGGCAAATACATAATCGGTATTACACTGGTAGCCGCGCTGGTCTGGGCCATGCAGGGGGCTCATCTGCTCGAAACGCTCGAGGCCAAACCGCTGCTGGCGGTGTTCTGGCTGGTGTGGGCCGGTCTGGCCGTGCAGGGGTTCCGCAGCAATTTCTCGCTGCTGCCCGTTATCGGCATCCTGACCAATCTCTACCTGATGACCGAACTGGGGGCCAGCAACTGGCTGATTTTTGTGATCTGGCTGGTGATCGGTCTGGTCATCTACTTCTCCTACGGGTTCCGCCACAGCAAACTCGCCAGCGCCGGGGAGTAGGGGGGGGGGATTTCAGTTTTCAGTTTTCAGTTTTTGGTTTTCGGTTTGCACGCTGTAGACGCTGCGCGGGTTGGCCGAAACGGTTTACCGTTTTCGGTTTGTGGTTTGCCGTTTGAACGCTGTAGACGCTGCGCGGGTTGGCCGACACGTTTTACCGTTTTCAGTTTGTAATTTATCGTCTGCTTACTGTAGCCCCGGCGGGGGTAGTCGGTCCCAGTTGCCAATGATCGTCTGCATCAATGGCAGCCGGGACTGCTGGTTTATTTGCCGAAGAACAGAATGTGCTGCTGCGGCAGCCGACTGTCGTTGGCCAGCAAACGCAGGCCGATGGCACTCATTTCGCGTTTGGCCTGCGCCACACTCAGCTTATGCAATTCCTTGATCGGTACCGACGGGTCTTCGGCACGGTATTCGACCAGGGCGATCCGCCCACCCGGCCTAAGGGCATCGGCAATGTGCTGCATCATTTCGCGCGGATACGAAAACTCGTGGTAGGCATCGATCAGAATGGCGAGGTCGATGCTGCTGGCCGGGAGTTTGGGGTCCGATTCGGTGCCCAGCACGGGTGTCACGTTGCTCAGGCCCCGCTGCTGCCGGCCCTGCGTCAGGTACTCAATCATCTCGGGCTGAATATCGACGGCCAGTACGCGGCCTCTGGGCACGTTGGGCGCCATCTGAAAGCTGAAAAAGCCCGTACCGGCGCCGATGTCGGCCACCACATCGGTGGGCTTCAGGTTCAGTGCCTTCAGCAGCAGGTCGGTGCGTTCCTCCTGTTCGCGTTCGGGCCGGTCGAGCCACGATGCGCCGAGGTGGCCCATCACCTGCGCAATCTCGCGGCCCATATACACCTTACCGGTGCCATCGCGGGTCGGCGACTGATTTGTGTAGACGCGGCTGCTGTCGGGCAGGGTTGTGGTGGGGGGCTGCTGCGACGAACCGCGTTCGCAGGCCAGCAGGGTGGTCGTCAGAAGAATCAGGAGCCGAATCATGCTGGGTTGGTTTTGGTATGTTCGATAAACCATCTGTGGGGCTAAACGGTTGTTCTGGCAAATCATCCCAATCGCCTGCACGCATGAATTTTATCTTACATCTACTGCTTGATGCGGCCGTAATCTTCGGCCTGGCCTACCTGATGCCCCAGATCACGGTCAAGAGTTTCGGAACGGCCGTCCTGATCGCGCTGATCCTGGCTGTGCTCAACTTCTTCGTAGGCTGGATTATCCGGTTCCCGCTCAACCTGATCACCTTCTTCCTGCTGACGGGCCTGATCCGGATTGTGGTGACCGCTATTCTGCTCAAGCTTATCGACAAATTCATGGATAGCTTCACCATTGATGGGTTCTGGCCCGCGCTGCTGATCGCGTTCTCGGTCGCCATTGCCGGTATGCTCATCGACCGGTCGGCACCCAGTCAGGAGATGGTACAGTCGGGCTACGTGGTGCTGGCCAACCAGCCCCTGCTCAACCTGATCTGAGTTGCTACTGGTTAAACGCAACGGGGCGCCGAAGTCATGACTTCGGCGCCCCGTTGCGTTTGGCAATTAGGTGGTTAGTCGCTCCGGCGACCACCCGACAGCAGGCTGGCGTAATAGAGCAGTGTGGCCAGCGAACCCAGTGCGGCTACCACGTAGGTCATGGCCGCCCACCAGAGGGCGTCTTTGGCCTGCCCGTATTCTCGGTCGTTGACAACACCGCGCGACTGAATCCAGGCCAGGGCCCGGCGGCTGGCGTCGAACTCGACGGGCAGCGTTACGAAACTGAACAGCGTGGTCAGCGCAAACAGGGCTACACCGATGGCGAGCGGGATAGGCGTGGTACGCAGCATGAAAATGCCGGCCAGAATGACCCACTGCATATAGCGCGACGAAATGGTCAGGGCCGGTACCAGGGCCGACCGCAGCTTAAGCGGAGCATAAGCCTGCTGGTGCTGCACCGCGTGACCGCACTCGTGGGCCGCCACAGCAGCAGCGGCTACACTACGTCCGTAATAGACATCGCTGCTGAGGTTGACGGTTTTATCCTGCGGGTTATAGTTATCGGTCAGCATCCCTTCGGTCGAAACGACCCGGACGTCGTAGATGCCGTTTTCGTTCAGCATTTTCTGGGCAATCTCGGCTCCGCTCAGGCCATTGGCCAGACCAATCTGCGAATACTCGTTGAATTTGCTCTTCAGCCGCCAGCTCACAAAAGCGCTGACTGCAAAAATCACAATCATTAAAAGCCAGGGGGATATCATAGGGTATGCAATCAAAAAGTTGGTGAATGAACGGGTAACCTACGCACCCGTCCCTAGTAAAACAACAGAAAGGGCGAAAGTGTCCCAGGGCGTCGACCATTTATCCGGTTTGCAGGCCGCTTACCCGGTCAGCAAGCGGCCCGCCCTTTCAGCTGAAAGGGCGGGCCGGCTATAGGATTGACAAACGAATCAGCGGGTCATGACAAACTGCTTGTGCAGGAGTTTGATGCCTTTATAGACCAGTACGCGAAGCCCGCCCGTTTCGGTCAGGCTTAGTTCGACGTCGAGGTGGTGGCCGGTCTTGGGGTGAATCAGCTCGCCCCCGCCCCAGACCTGACCGTCATACTCCAGGTTGCTCATAATGATCTTGTCTTTGGCCAGGCCGTAGTTACGAATACCGGCGTTGTCGGTTTCGGCTACGCGGGCAAAGTAACGGTTGCCCGATCGGTACACATCGACGCTGGACCCCTTGCTCGGAAAGTGCCAGCGACCCAGAATAACGTCGCCGGTACGGTCGGTCGACGAGCGGCCGGAAATGGGAAGGGCAAAGCAAAAGCACAGGGCCAGCAGTAGGATCGAGCGGGTGGTGTGAAGCTGCATCATACGTCTGTTGGCAGTTGAATGTTGTTGTTTACGGGAACCAATACGTCCTTCAGATTAAATCAATTTACGGTAGTTATGTTGGTTAATATAACGAAACGGCAACGGTACTTTGGTTAACGGTCCGTATTAAAATCTATATAAATAGTAGAAAACCCCGCCTGTAGGCTACAGGACGGGGTTTTTCGACGGGTATTAAAATTACCCGTTCTGTTCAGAAACTTTCTTTGATGCGGGCGATGAGTGAGGTGGTGGAGTAGCCCGGCACCAAGGCTATCGTTTCGACCCGGCCACCATGGGCCAGTACAAAATCAGCGCCAACGATCGTTGCCACCGAGTAATCGTTGCCCTTTACCAGCACATCGGGCCGAACGGCTTCGATCAGTTCGAGCGGGGTAGGTTCGTCGAACAGCGTTACGGCATCGACGAAAGCGAAGGCTGCCATCATGCGGGAGCGGGCATACTCGTTGACCACCGGCCGCAGCGGGCCTTTGATGCAGCTTACCGACGCATCGGTGTTCAGACCCAGCACGAGCCGATCGCCCAGCTGCCGGGCTTTTTCGAGGTAGTCGATATGGCCCAGGTGAACAATGTCGAAGCAGCCGTTGGTAAAGACCACCGACTCACCGTTGGCGTGCCACTGCTCAACCTGCCGAACCAGATCGGCCCGCGAGCGGATTTTTGCCTCAGTCATCAGAAAAGGGGAGTTATTGATCCAGCCGGATCGCGTTGGGATCGGTTAGTACGTCGTCGGCCGTGGTGCGCTTCTGCTGCCGAAACAGCACGACCAGCAAACTGGCCACGCCCAGCAGAATAATCATCAGGGTCGACACGCCGTGGATAAACGTGGCCAGAATCTGCCCATCCTGGCTGGTCAGCCCGTAGAGCAGAGCCACCTGACCGACCAGCAGGTGGAAGGAACCGATACCGCCGGGCGTCGGCGCGGCCATACCCAGCGACCCCACCACCAGAATCGTGAGGCCGGCCAGCGCGCCAAGGTTTGCCGTTGCCGGCATGGCAAAGAACAGGGTGTATGACATGAGGTAGTACATAACCCAGATGAAGCACGTGTGGAAGATAAAGGCACCGGGCCGGCGTAGTTTGCGCACACTCAGCAGCCCCTCCAGCAACCCGTTTACAAAGCCGTGGATTTTCTGGTAGAGCGGGTGGCGGCCCAAGGCATCGCGGTAGCGGCTGAACAGGAACCAGGCCAGCAGGCCCAGACCAACCAGCACGGCGCCGGCCAGCAGCAGCACGCCCGATCCGCTTGTGCCTTTTGGGAGCTTACCCCCCAGAAAATCGGTAAAAAACTGGCTGAGCCGGTTAAATTCGAGCACAAAGGTGGCCCCCAGCAGCAGCAGCAGCATAACCACGTCGAAGAGCCGCTCGGCCACGACCGTTCCGAAGCTTACGTTGACGGGAACCCCCGACAGACGGTAGAGCGTACCGCAGCGGGCTACTTCGCCGGCGCGGGGCAGGGCCAGGTTGGCCAGGTAGCCCGTCATCACGCTCGCCGTGGCATCGAGCGACGAGGGGCGCTGGGGCACTACGGGCTCCAGCAGAATTCGCCACCGTTCGGCCCGGCTCCAGTGGGCCACAATAGTCAGCACGGCCGATACCAGTACCCAGCGGTAATCGGCGGCTTTCAGCTTGGTCAAGAGGTCTGCCGCATCGATATGACTCTGCCGAAAGGTAAACCAGAGTAATCCTCCGGCCAGCGCCAGCGAGATCAGGTACTTCAGAACGTTCTTGGGATTCATTGGCAACGGAAGAAGGTGTCGGAAGGGGGGCGGTTATCGGCCTGGCGTCAGGCGTTGACGAGCCGGTTGTTTTCGTCGGGAAAGACAACGGTAGGCTTGTGCGACCGGGCTTCTTCGTCGGTCATCATGGCATAGGCAATGATGATTACAATGTCGCCAACCTGTGCCCGGCGGGCTGCTGCCCCGTTGAGGCAGATAATGCCCGATCCCCGCTCGCCTTTGATCACGTAGGTGATGAGCCGCTCGCCGTTGTTGTTGTTGACAATATGAACCTGCTCGTTTTCGAGCAGCCCGGCGGCATCCATCAGGTCTTCGTCGATGGTGATGCTGCCTACGTAATTCAGTTCCGCCTGCGTTACCTTAACGCGGTGGAGTTTGGATTTCAGAATGTTGACAAACATAGGTCACTGGATAAGTTGCCCCGGCCAAACCGCCTGGGCTGAGAGCCGTTGGGCGCGGCAAAGGTACGCGGATTGGCGAAGTTGGCCAACCCCCTGGCTCAAACTCAGTAAATTGCCATTTCGGGCTCGATCTCGCGGGCCCAGGCGTTGATACCGCCGTCGAGGTTATACAGGTTGGTGAGGCCATCCTGCGCGTAGAGGTATTGGACCACGTTGGCCGAGCGCATACCGTGGTGACAGTATACGACCACCGGCCGATCGGTTGGAATGCGCTTGCGGTTGTTGGGAATCATGCCCACCGGCACCAGCACGGCTCCCTCGAGGTGGCAGATGTCATATTCAGGCCGTTCGCGAACGTCGAGCAGAAAGATATCTTCCTGGCGGCCCAGCCGTTCGGCCAGTTCCTGCACCGTTATTTTCTGCGGACCAGTGTCTTGCCGGCTGGTGCGGTTGCCCGTCGCGAGTCCCTGCCGGGCCAGTTCGTCGGCATCGGTACGGCGCCGGATTTTTATTTTCTGCTGCCCCATGCTGAGCAGATCGACCATGAGCAGGTGTTCGCGCAGCGACTGTCCGATGCCCGTAAGGAGTTTAATAACCTCGTTGGCCTGGTAAGTGCCAATCACGCCCGGCAGCACCCCCAGCACCCCCGTATCGTTGCAGTTGGGTATCTCCAGCTCGTTTGGATATTCGGGGTAGAGGCACCGATAGGTCGGTCCCCGCTGCCCGTCGCCAAGGTCGGCATTGAGTACCGCCACCTGCCCCTCGAAGCGGTGAATGGCGCCGTACACAAAGGGCTTGCCCAGCGTAACGCACACATCGTTGACCAGATACCGCACCTTGAAATTATCGGTACAATCGACAATGATATCGTAATCCTGAATCAGCGAGCGGGCGTTGCTGTAGTCGAGGGCCGTAGCGTGCGCGTCGAACCGGAGTTCGGGATTGAGTCGGTTGAGGTGACTGACGGCTGTTTTGGCTTTCGACTTGCCCACTTCGTCGGTGGTATAGAGTACCTGTCGCTGCAGGTTGCTCAGATCGACCACATCGGGATCGACCACGCCGATGGTGCCTACGCCGGCTGCGGTCAGGTAGAGCAGTACGGGACATCCCAGTCCGCCGGCACCCACCACCAGTACCCGGGCGTTTTTGAGTTTCAGTTGCCCGGCTGTTCCCAGCTCGGGCAGGTTCAGGTGTTTCTGATAACGTTGTTTTTCAGCAGGAATAAGGGTCGTGGCTTCCATCAGCTTTTTGTTGTTGAGCAACCTCGCCGGAAGTTGCACTAATCCAACATAAATCTGGTGCCGAAAATTGCACCGCTTTCTAAAAAAGAGCGCTGCCAGCGGCACCCGTCAGTGCCCCCGGACGGCTAGGCTGGCCGTGTCGTCTTCGCCATTGTCGTAGCCGTTGCCGGGCGTCGAGTCGGGGTCGGCCAGAGAAGCCGTCTGGATCTGGGCTTTCAGCGTGCCGCTGGCGGAGATACGTATCGGGAAAACAAGCGTGTCGGAACTGCCGCTGGCCAGCTGGCCCAGCGTACCCGTAACGAACTGCCCCGCCACCGTAAAGCCAGCCGTGTTGGCCAGTTGCCAGCCGGTCGGGAGCTGGAGAACCACGGTAGCGGAACCGGCGCGCCCGCCCCGATTGGCCACAATGGCCGTTACCGACATCACGTCGTTCAGAGCAGGGGTCAGTTCGTTGGTACGGAGGGTCAGACTCAGGTCGGCCGAGCTGGCGTCGGGCGTGGGCTCGGACAGCCGAACCGACGGCAGCGGTACCTGGTTGGGGTTGGGCGACAGCCGAAGTGTATCGGAATTGGCAACGATGGTGCGCAGATCAACCTGGGTGGCATCGTCCTGCCCGTCGCCCGTGCCCGAGTTGGGCTGACTATCCGGGTCAGGTGTCTGGCTGGCCGATACTTCGGCGGCCAGCATATAGGTGCCCGGACGAGTGGGTTTCACCCGAAAAATATACCGCATACTGCCACCCGCCGACAGGTTGCCGGTCGCGAAGTCGATTACACCGGCGGCTGCACTGACCCCCGGCGATGCCGCGTCTACGAAGCTCATGCCAACGGGCAGCCGACTGCGCAGGCTCACACCGGCGGCTGTCGATGGCCCATCGTTGTTGAGGGTAAGGGTCAGCGTTACGGGCTGGTTGATGGCTGCAATGCGGCTGGCCGACTGCATGGTCAGGCTCAGATCCGCCTGAGCGGGGGCACTGGCGCAAACGGCAACCACGCTGGCGGGCAAACTATACACCGCCGGACTGCTGGCCACCACCCGAATCTGTCGGCTCGTGCCGGCCAGTACGCTGATCGGGAGTGAGGTAGCGATAGGGCTGGTGGTGCTGCTGCCGAGTTCGATCGGTGCATCGAATGAGCCGCTGGCGTCGGCCAGCTGCAGGGTATAGCGATTGTCGGCATTGACGCTGCTTTCGCTCAGCGTAAACGAAACATCGAACGGGGTGCCGGGACAATTGGCGATGGATGAGTTGGCCAGGGTCAGAACGGGCGGTAGGCCACTAACGGCTTCCGGTCCCTGATAAATCGTGGTGCGGCCCGACTGGGTAGTGGTTTCGCACCAGACTCCCTCGCCTGTATCGCCCTGTTTTCGTACCGAAAGGCGGTAGCGGCCAGGCTCGACGCCCCCCGTAGCCAGGCCCTGGGGCGGGTAGTTACGCACGTAGTTGAAATCGACAAACTCCGGATAGTCGGGTGCCTGACTGGCGGGCGGCATCACATGCCAGGCCGAATCATCGAACGGGCCACCATCGATTCGCTGGATTCGGATTTCGACGGCTACGCTGGCCTGTACCATGGCAAAAAAACCGTGGCTGTCGCTTTCGTAGCGGTAACCGATCCGGCCGATGGCAGCATCAGGGCTGCCGCCCTGTACGGTTGGCAGGGGTGCGTTGCCCGACTTAATGGCAGGGATGTTGGGGTCGACTGTGAAGGCTTCGCCCAGGGTGCCGGTCGTGGCCGGGGCCGTGGTCAGGGTACGGAGCCGGTACTGACCCGCAGGCAGATCGACCGGCAGTGTCAGCAACAGCGGATTGTCCTGACTGCGGGGCGATTCGGCCACAACGGCCTGATCACTGGCCCGCACCAGCTGCGCATAATACTGGTTGCCCGCTTCGTGGGCATCGGTGCGGAGCGACGCTACCTGAATCACGTCGCCGGGGCGCCGTTTCAGGGGCAGGCTGTAGCCGGTCGTCAGCAGGGGGGCGCTGCCCGAAGGGGTCAGGGGGGTGGCGCGCCCGAAAAAATCGTCGGTCAGGCTCTGTTCCCAGCGGTCTATGAAGCGGATCAGGCCATTACCACCCAGGTGCACATTGTCGCCCAGCCGATTGTCCGGGCCCTGCAGGTCATCGGTCGATGGGCCGGCATAGACATCATTGATCTGGGCGATAAGCCGGTTCTGCGCGGCAATGACCGAGGGGTTGAACTGACCCTGAATAAACGACACCCGCGAGATGAGCCACGGCAACTGGTTGTAGCCGGCCTGTTGCCGGCTTTTGGCGATTACTGTCTGGAGGTTATTGAAATACTGCGTTTCGGAGGAGCCTATATCGCCTTCTCCCTGATGCCAGAGCACCGCCCGCGCCCCCGTTCGGGCCACGTAATGCTGCAGCACGCTGCCCAGCCGCTGGTAGGGTAGCAGCTGCCCGCTGGGGTCGGGCTGGCCCGATGCCGACTGCTGCCATTCGGTGCTGGAGGTGCCGGGCTGCGCCCCGCCCAGAAACAGGACCGGCACATTGAGCCGGCGCACGAGCCGATCGCCGAGCCGGGCCCAGATGTGGGGCGGCTGACTGGGGCCGATGTTGCTGCCGGTACTGGCGCGGTTAAACATGAGCGGCAACAGCTGATCGTCGAGCCGGTACTGCCGCACATCGATGCACGATACCCGGTCATCGTCGGCACCGGGCTCGCGTTCGAATCCGCCCACGGCGTTCGATTGCCCGGCCACAACGAATACTTCACCAACGCCGACCCGGTTTACCTGCGTCAGGGCCAGTTGACTGCCGTCGGCCATGGCCCGTACATCGAGCCGATACCAGCCACCTTTTACCGGTACAGCCCCCTGAAAGGCACGGGAGCCTGCTACAAAGGAAAGCGATATCCAGGGGGTGAGGGTGCCCTGACCGAGGGCAAGCGGTACGAAGCGGGCTTCGATCGTGGTGGCGGTGGCCGGAGCAACGCCGGCAACCAGAATAGCGGCTTCGTTGGCGAGATTGCGCTGGAACACCATCCGGGCAACCGGGCTGGTAATGGTTAGCTGCGCTGCGGCCAGCAAGGGCAACAGGCTGGCTACTGCCAGCATAAACAGCTGGCGCAGGCATAAAATCATTGAGGCAAACGGGGAGGTACGGAAAAATTAGTTAGGAGGGAAGGACAAAATTAGCGAACGGCCCCCGTATTCGGTATTAAAATAGAAGTAACAAAAAATGGGCCAGCCGATATAGCTGACCCATCGATTAATTGGAGAACGATATGGTACCCTGTATGCCCGTTTTATTTGGCTGGCACAGTGGTTTTTATTTTAAGCTCATCGAGTTGCTTGTCGGCAATGGTCGAGGGCGAGTCGATCATCACATCGCGACCCGAATTGTTTTTGGGGAACGCAATGAAATCGCGGATCGAGTCGGAGCCGCCGAACAGCGAACAGAGCCGGTCGAAGCCGAACGCCAGCCCGCCGTGGGGGGGCGCGCCGTATTCGAAGGCATCCATCAGGAAGCCGAACTGGGCTTTGGCTTCTTCGTCGCTGAAGCCCAGCAGGCTAAACATGCGGGCCTGTAGCGTGCGGTCGAAAATCCGGATCGACCCCCCGCCCACCTCGGTGCCGTTGATAACGAGGTCGTAGGCATTGGCCCGCACCGCGCCCGGATCGGTGTCGAGCAGCGGGATGTCTTCGGGTTTGGGTGAAGTAAAGGGGTGGTGCATGGCAAACCAGCGCCCTTCGCCCGGATGCTCGTCGTCTTCGCCGTATTCGAGCAGGGGGAAGTCGAGTACCCACAGCGTGCTGAACACGTTCGGGTCGCGCAGGCCCAGCCGGCTGCCCATTTCAAGTCGCAGTTCGCTCAGCTGCTTGCGGGCTTTGGCCGCATCGCCCGAAATAATAAGCATCAGGTCGCCGGGTTTGGCGCCAAAGGCGTCGGCCCAGGCTGTTAGTTCCTCGGCACCGTAGAACTTGTCGACCGAGGATTTAACCGTATTGTCGTCGTTGTAGCGGGCGTAGATCAGGCCTTTGGCGCCGATCTGCGGACGCTTTACCCACTCGGTCAGTTCGTCGATCTGTTTGCGGGTGTAGTGCGCCGAGCCAGGCACGTTGATACCCACGACCAGTTCGGCCGAATCGAATACGCCAAAGCCTTTGCCCGAGGTGAGGTCGACGCTGGTAGCCGGGTTTTTCAGCTCGACAAACGACATGCCGAAGCGGGTGTCGGGTTTATCGGAGCCGTAGAGCCGCATGGCATCGGCGTAGGTCATACGCGGCACGCTGGGCAGATCGATGTTTTTGACGGCCTTGAACAGATGCCGGATCAGCCCCTCGAACATGTTCAGTACGTCTTCCTGCTCCACAAACGACATCTCGCAGTCGATCTGGGTGAACTCCGGCTGCCGGTCGGCGCGCAGGTCCTCGTCGCGGAAGCACTTGACGATCTGGAAGTAGCGGTCGAAGCCCGATACCATCAGCAGCTGCTTGAAGGTCTGGGGCGACTGCGGCAGGGCGTAGAACTCGCCGGGGTTCATGCGGCTGGGTACCACAAAGTCGCGGGCGCCTTCGGGGGTCGATTTGATCAGTACCGGCGTTTCGACTTCGATAAAGTCCTGCCCATCCATGTACAGCCGTACCTGCTGCGCCAGGCGGTGCCGCAGCTCCAGATTCCGGCGCACGGGATTCCGGCGCAGGTCGAGGTAGCGGTATTTCATCCGCAGGTCGTCGCCCCCGTCGGTTTCGTCGTCGATCAGGAAGGGGGGCAGCTTGGCTGGGTTCAGCACGGTCAGGGCCGTGGGCCGCAGTTCGATGTCGCCCGTAGGGATGTTGGGGTTTTTGGCTTTCCGCTCAACAACGGTGCCCGTAGCCTGTACCACAAATTCACGGCCCAGGGTACGGGCGGTGGCAAAGAGGTCGGCGGCCGAAACGCCTTCTTCCAGAATAAGCTGGGTAATACCGTAGCGGTCGCGCAGGTCGACCCAGAGTACACCCCCTTTATCGCGGATGGTCTGTACCCAGCCGGCCAGTGTAACAGTAGTATCGGTATCCGACAGGCGGAGCTCCCCGCAGGTTTTGGTTCGAAGCATTGGGTTAATGAGTGAATTAGTGATTGAGCGAATGAGTGAACAGAGACGCTACAGTTAGTCGTTCATTCGCGTACACCAGTAGTTAGCCCTGAAAAATTCTGCTGCAAAGGTAAGGAGTTTGGTCAGATGCGACGAGTTGCGGCTCCGTCATTCGCGCAATCGCTCAACCCGCCAACCACTCATTTCCGATAGTCCAGCGCGGGTTTTCGGTTGCCCAGCAGGGCTTCGTACTTGAAGTCGGCTCCGCGTTTCTGGAGCCATTCGGCATGGGCTTTCTCGATCAGGGCGGGCGTTTTGTAGAGGTCGAGGGCCGTTAGCGCCAGGGTCTTGGCGGCTACGATCATGCCTTTCTGACCAATGCTCATGCCACTGGCGGCCGTCGACTGCCAGCTGTGAGCCGATGAGCCAGGTACCCAGGTGGCCGTCGACAGTCCTACGGTCGGTACGGCCCAGCTCACGTCGCCTACGTCGGTCGAGCCGCCACTGGTGGCAGTCTCCGAGGCATCGCGGAAGTCTTTTACCAGGGCTGCGTTGGTGACGGGCACTTTCTGCCCTTCGCCAAAGGTTTCGCTGATTTTCTGGGCAAAGGCCAGTTCGTCGGGGGTGTAGGTGACGCCACCTACCGTTTTCAGGTTCTTGTGCACGGCTTCGGCCAGCGTTACGTTGGGCAGCAGGTTGAACACCCCGCCCAGAATTTCCCACTCCACTTTAGTACCCGTACCTTTGGCGGCTCCTTCGGCCGCGTTTTCGATGCGCTTCCAGACACTCTGCAGTATGTCGCGGTCTTTGTGACGCGCGTAATAATAGACTTCGGCGAAGGCCGGTACCACGTTGGGCGCTTCGCCCCCTTTGGTAATTACGTAGTGTATACGCGTATCCTGCGGAATGTGCTCCCGCATCATGTTGACCATAAAATCCATGGCTTCGACACCATCGAGCGCCGACCGCCCCCGTTCGGGCGAGGCCGCTGCGTGGGCCGCAATGCCCCGGAAACGAAATTTGGCGTTTTTGTTGGCCAGCGAGGTGCCGGCATCGGCCGCATTCTGCGAACCGGGGTGCCAGTGCAGTACGACGTCGACTCCATTGAACAGGCCCTCACGTACCATGTATACTTTGCCCGAACCCCCTTCTTCGGCGGGACAGCCGTATATTTTTACGGTGCCGGCGTGGCCCGACGCTTTCAGCCAGTCTTTCACTTCGACGGCAGCCGCAACCGATGCGGTGCCGAACAGGTTGTGGCCGCAGCCGTGCCCCCCTTTCTGCCCCTGAATGGGCGTAAAGTCGGGTTTGGCTTCGGTTGCCAGGCCGGGCAGCGCATCGTATTCGCCCAGAATGCCGATCACGGGCTTGCCCGATCCGTAGGTAGCCACAAACGCCGTTGGAATGCCCGCCACGCCGGCCTCGACCGTAAAGCCTTCCTTACGGAGCTGCTCCTGCAACAGCAGCGAGCTTTTTTCTTCCTGGTAGCCGAGTTCGGCAAAATCCCAGATTTGTTTGGAAATGCCGGCGTATTCGGCAAAACGCCGGTCGAGGTTGGTCAGCACGGTTTGTTTGTCGCGGTCGGGGGCTGCGGAGGTTCTGGCCGATTTCTTCGAGGGGGCAGGCTGGGCCGCACCAGGCTGGGCCGCACTCGGCTGGGCCGCACCAGGCTGGGTAAGTGTTAAGGCCGGCAGCAGCAAGGCCGTGGCGAGTAGGGATGTACGCATTGGGTTTGTCGGTTGTATGGCTTGGGTGACGTCTAAAAATAGGCAAAATGTGGTCGTCTGCTACCCGGCGGCCGGTTTTGCGGGCCGCTCTGACGCACCGAAACCCGTTGACGTGCCTGTAGCGCACATCAACGGGTTTCGGCTTGACTACTGATTGTCAGTCTGTTAGTGGGAGGCCGTGGCCGGTGCGCCCGAGGGGAGTGGCTGGGGCGATGTAGTTGGCCCGTCGATGGTAATGCGACCATTGTCTACCCGCATCCGGTCGATGAACACAACGCGCTCGTCGCCGGTTTTGGCCGTGCGGCCGTGGTACACGCAGAACATCTCTTTTCGGTCGGGCGAGTAGGCGATGCTGTTATGTCCCGTACCCGTTACTGAACCGCCTTTATCGCTGTTCTTTTCCAGAATCGGGTTGTTGCCCGCTTTCCGGAAAGGCCCCAGCGGGGAGGTGCCCGTGGCGTAGCCAATGGCGTAGTGCTGCCCCCCGAAATGGTTGGCCGAGTACATGATGTAGTACAGCTTGTCTTTTTTGAAGGTCACGGAGCCTTCGGTCCAGCGCCGGTTCACTTCGCGGGTCGTCACCGACCGGCTTTCCCAGTCGGCCTGTTTGTCGTTCAGCTTCACGGGCGGCCGCAGCAGCAGCACCGGTTTGCCAATGACGCCCGAAAAGTCGGGTTTCAGTTCGACACCGTACACCCAGCTTTCCTCGATTTCCGGGTACCAGCCCTTCTGCCGGGCCATCGTCGCGATCTCACTCGCAACCGGGTGTTTGTAGCAGCATCGCGAATAGTACAGATACGCCTTGCCGTTGGTGTCCATAAACACGTTGGCATCGATAACGGGATAGCCGGGATCGAAGAGGGGCTGGCTGGCCAGGTCGACGAACGGGCCGGTGGGCGTATCGGCAACGGCAACGCCGATGCGGAAATTCTCGACTTCGTTGGTGGGGTTCACGCGCCACTGGGCACTGTAGAACAGGTAGTACTTACCCTGCATCTCGTAGACTTCGGGCGCCCAGTAGGCTCCACCCCATTTGGCGTTCGGATCGCTCCAGCCGTTTTTATTGTCGTGGAAATAAACCTGTCCCTCGGCTTTCCAATGGACCATGTCGGTCGAGGAATAGGCAGCAAAGCCCTGTCGGGCACCACCCCCCGTGCCGTACATGTAGTAGGTACCCCGGGTGTGCAGCACGTACGGATCACCGAATTCGACGGGTAAGGGATTGGTGTACGTGGCCCGTTGGGCAGTAGTGGCCGGGGTAGTCTGTGCCATGGCAGGAGAGAGCAGAGCCGTAGCCAGGAGAATTCCCAGCGCCCATAATCGATTCATAGGTGTCGTGTGTTTAGTCTACCAAAGGTAGGTATATTGTGGCCCGTCGTGCGGAACAGGATTCCAGTATGGGCAGCCACACAGGGGCAGGAGGGGTGATTATATACTGAAATGTGCTTTTGTGCGGGTTGGTCGACTGCGGGAAACAGCTTGCTAAGAATCAAGTGATGCGCGGTCTTGTAAATCAGCCGGATAAAAATTTCGAGTGTAGATGGTACCTCTTCCGCATCCCATTACACCATAAATAGTGGCATCTTTGTAGATTGAATAATATAAAAACGTGTACATCAGCACTCTACTGTATTACGTTGGCTAATATCCTGCCGTTATGTCGCTCAAACTCCCGTTCATCGAAGCCGAAGTTACTGATCAATATCTATACGACGAAAATCCGCGTCCGTGGATTATCGGGTTTAGTGGTGGTAAAGACAGCACTATGCTACTCCAAGTAGTTTGGCGTGCGCTAATGAAAATACCCGCCGACCTGCGTACCCGCAAAATCTACGTTGTTTGTAATGATACGCTGGTCGAAAATCCCAAGATCGTTTCATTCATCAACCGGACACTAACCCTGTTACAAAAAGCAGCTACTGAGCAGGGTATGCCCATAAGTGTTCACCGAACTACGCCCCGACTAGAGGATACATTCTGGGTTAATTTGATTGGTAAAGGGTATCCTGCGCCAACGAATTCGTTTCGGTGGTGTACCGAACGCCTGAAAATCAACCCCACCACGCGTTTCATTCAGGAAAAGATTAGCGAGGAAGGCGAAGCCATCATTCTGCTGGGTACGCGCTCTGATGAGAGCCAAAGTCGGGCACGATCGATGAAGCGGCATGAGTTGAAAGGCCAAAGGCTTCGCAAACACCTGCTACCCAATGCCTTCGTATACGCACCTATCAAAGACATCGAAACCAGTGAACTCTGGCAGTATATGATGCAGGTCTCTCCCCCGTGGGGTGGGACGCACAAGGAGTTGGTAACGCTTTACCGCAACGCCAACTCCGGCGACTGCCCGCTGGTGATCGACGAAACAACGCCATCCTGCGGTAATAGTCGGTTTGGCTGCTGGGTATGTACGGTAGTAAGTCGCGACAAGAGCATGGAAGGACTGATCGGTAACGGCGACGACTGGATGGAACCGCTGGTTGAACTGCGTAACAAAATACTGGTTGAACGCTCAAACCGTGACTCGCGTGAAAAACGTCGGCGGACTGATAGTGCCTACAAGGAAGAAGACGAAAATACCTGGGGGCCATACACGCCTAAAATTCGGGCGGAGTTTCTGACGATGCTGCTACAAGCGCAAAAAGAGATTCAGGATACACAAGGGGAGATGATGGAACTAATTACACATCAGGAACTGGTTGCTATTCAGCTTACGTGGTTCCGCGATAGTGTATTTACGCCGAAAGTCGCCGATATTTATAACCGCATCTATGACACCGAAATTGACATGAGTAAACACGTCGAAAAGTTACGGCGGGAAGAAGAGCTATTGCGAGAAGCCTGCAAAAATGAACCTGAGCACGTAGAGCTGATTCAGGAACTGCTCACACTTCAGAAGAACAAAGCTCTGAAACTCAACAAACGCGGCCTGCAACAGGACCTCGAAAAACGACTGGAAAATTTCTTGGCTGAGAAAGATCGTAAGACGAATGCCGGATGAGTATAGGACGTATCCTGTACTACGAACACTATGATGGACTGGGGATCCTTGCCTATCCGTATGAGCCGTTTTATCTTGCCGTCGTATGGAATGGAAAGAAAGTGTTCGCTCGACCAATTATAGAGTTGCAAAGTGGCGAATGTTACTTCCTGTATCAAGGTAAGAAAGTAAATCCTTACGTCTTTAAACTTCGCGTTAACGAAGTAGCTCCTGAATGGGCATACCGCTGGATAGACGACGTTATCAACGGTGTAGAAATTAAAATAGATGTGAGTAACCTGGCAGATAAACACTTGCAGGATTTCAAATCTATGATTCAACGAAAAAGTGAAATAATACAGGAATGGTTATTAGTAAAATAGAACTCTGTAATTTTAGAATCTATCAGGGTCTAAATACGATTGAACTTAAGCCGGAAAGGGACAAAAATATTTTTATCGTTAGTGGTAAAAATGGATTTGGAAAAACTACGTTTCTCATGTCATTAGTTTGGTGCCTGTATGGGCGTCAAATGACCGACGTAGACGATATTTACGAGAAAGAAATAAAGGAACAGGGAGGGTACGGAACATATATCAAAAGTAGCCTAAACCGCCAGGCGAACAGTAAAGGGGATACATCCTTTCACGTAGCTGTAACGATTACTGGCTCTGTAATCCCAGAACTGCCTGCTAAAGAGATTGTTATAAAGCGATCATACAGCACTATAAAGGGAATTGATACGATAGAGATACTGGTAGATGGCGAAGAGAAAGATCTAATAAAAGAATTAGGTGATGCTAATCTGACGGGTGAGGAAATGTTCATCCGTGAGTTTATTATGCCTATTGAAATTGCGAAATTTTTCTTGTTCGATGCCGAAAAGATCGTTAATCTGGCGGAAAATAGTAGTCCAGAACAGCGAAAAAAATTAAGTTTAGCCTACTCTGAAATACTTGGTATTAAAAAGTACGAAGACATCAAGGACGAGATGGAAACACTTCGGGATCGGCTGAAACAGTCTTCGGCGAATCCTAAAGACAAGCAACTTCTAAATACACTAAAAGCTGAAGTTGAAAATATTCTAGTAGAAATAGAGAGTGATAATAAAGAAATTGCGCTACTAAAAGAAAAAAGGGCTCAGTTGGCTTACGAGGCAGAACAGCTTCGCGACAAGCTTATACGGGCAGGCAACACAGTTACGGAAGAGGAGTATCAAGCTCTAAAAAAAGAAGTAAAGGATTGTTCAGACGCGCTCGAATTGCTTCAGAATGACTTTCGTGATTCGTTTGAGAAAATACCATTTGTTATTGCGGGTGGGCGGATGCTGGAAGTTGTTGAGCAGGTTGCCGACGAGACCAATTACAAAAGCGCTTTACAGGGGCAGGAGAAGGTTGAGCAGCGAACCGATCAGGTGCTGACGGATTTGCTGTCGGCTGAACGTACTCTGAAAGAAGTCGTTCCGGCTTCCGTACACCGCTTTTACCACGATACGGTAAAAGACCTGATTAAACGGCACTTCTTCGCCGAAACGCCTGACCTGCCTGATGACTTTAAACTGTTGCACGACTTCTCGTCGTCGGAGACACAGCAGCTGAACGGTTTTCTGGCTGAGTTGAAACAGGACTTTCGGGCTTCATTTCGGACGCTCAACGAACGGCGTACGCAATTCCAAAACCAACTCACGGCGGCAAAAAAACGGCTGGCTGCGGCTGATTCCAATCAGGAAGATCCGGTGTTGGCAGCCGACCGTCTCAAGCGCGATGATCTGAACCTGCGTGTGGTCAAGATTGACGATCAGATTGCCGAGTATTACAAGTCGATTGGCAAGTGCGACGACCGTAAAGCGAACGCGGAGAAGCAGATTAGCGAAATCACAAAGAAGATCAAAGTCGGAGAAGAACACCGGGGTAAATACGAAGAATCGGAGAAGCTGATTGCCGAGTTACAGCAGTTTATTACACGCTTCAAAACCGACAAGAAAAAGTCGCTCGAAACGCAGATTTTGCAGGGGTTGACTCAGTTGATGCATAAAAAGGATTTCATAAGCCGTGTCGACGTCAATATTTACGGAGAAGACATTGAGATTGACCTTTACAATGCATCTGATCTAAAAATTAGGAAAGATTCGCTCTCGAAAGGCGAACAGCAGATGTATGCAACAGCATTACTACGCGGCCTGGTTGAAGAATCGCAGATTGAGTTTCCGGTGTTTATCGACTCGCCGATGCAGAAGTTTGATGAGCAGCATGCCGAGAATATTATCCGGTTCTTTTATCCCAGCATCGCCGATCAGGTCATTCTGTTTCCACTTATCAACAAAGAATTAACCAAGCGCGAGTACAAACTACTGCTTCCCCGCGTGGCGCAGGCCTACCTGATTCACAACGTTCACCCCGATAAATCGGAGTTTCGTGCCTGTTCGCCCGAAACCCTAATCGAAACCTATACCGACCTCTACACCATCAATGCAGATTAACATTAAAACGTCGGAGGCTAATCGCCAGCGGGTTACCGATCTGACAAACCGAATCGGTGGCTCTACCCGCCTGAGCGAAAACGTAGTAGCCCGGATTGCGCTCGCCTATTCTCTGTCTAAAGGCAATCGACTTAGCCTGGACACCGACTATCAGGACAGTAAGGGTAAAGAATATACCGATCAGATTTTGCTGGGTAAATACCGGCAGTTCTACATTGCACTGGTATGTCAGCACTATCAGATTCCCGGCACCGACGGCAACATTGGTAAGTATATCAAGATGCACCTCGACAACGGGCTGGAGATGATGGATAAGCTGTTTCAGCAAAACAAGACGTATACCGGTCTCGATTTTCTGTTCGATGAGGTAGAAACGGGGATTGAAGCCCTTGAAGATACCGACGTACCGCTGACCTCAGTCTCGAATAACAATCAGGCTATCCGCAAAGGGTATTTTACCGGGCGACTGGGTATCAACATTGGCTACGACATCGAGACGGGCGAACAGTTGACGGCGATTCTAAACGACGTAGACCTGCACGCAAACGCTCACATAGCGGTGGCCGGGGAGTCGGGCAGCGGCAAAACGCAGTTTGCGCTGAGTCTCTTACAACAGATTGTGACCGCGTCTAACGGCGGGGTGAATTTCATCTATTTCGATTTCAAAGGCATGCAACCCGGCGACCGCCCTCGCCGACAACCGTTTTTCGATGCGACAAAAGCGCATTACGTCGACGTACCACAAACGCCGTTTCCGTTCAACCCACTGTCGTTCATCGACAATGTAAACAGCAAAAACAAGATTCAGGGCATCAGCAAGTTCGTCGACATTGTGATGAAATATGCCGCCCGTATGGGACCGGTGCAGCAGCAACAACTGAAAGAGGCCACGAGAGCTGCTTTTGATGCTAAGAAGAATGGCGAGTACCCATCCCTAACCGACGTGAATGAACAGTTACGCGAGGTTACGGGAGGGCGGCCGGGTACGCTGACGCAGATTATGGACAGCCTGACCGAGCTGGATATGTTTGCCCCTACCACCGACGCGAAGAACAGTTTTCTCAATCAGAACTATTACATCAGCCTGGGCTTTGGGCTGGAAGATGCCGTCCGGTTCACGGCTACGTTTCTGATGATCAACTACATCCACAACACGTTCATGAACCTGGACGATGCCCCTGTGGAGACCGACGAGTTCGGCAACCGGCTACAGGCCATCCGGTATGTCTTCCTGATCGACGAAGCGCACAATATTTTTAAGGAACCCAAGTCCCGCGCCATTCTGGACACGATGCTCCGCGAAATTCGCTCGAAGGGCGTGATGGTGGTTTTGGTCTCGCAACAGATCGACGAGTTCATCCAGTCCGACATCGATTTCTCCGCCAACTGTGCTAATGTCTTCCTGCTGAACATTAAGAACCGGAACCTCAAAATGATGACCCGCTTCCTCGGCTATAGCGAAAAAGAAGGCTTACTCTTAGCCCGCAATATGGAAAAAATCGACTCCGGCCAAGCCGCAACAAGTTTGAAGGAATTTAAGCGAGGAGAGTTGATAAAGTTAGAGCGGTTTAATAAGTAGTAATTATCAAAACTGTATGTTGAGATGGCTTTAACAGTCCAACAAATAGCTCAAATCAATGCCGAAGACTATTACAAGTTTGAAGCATATATATCTCCTGAAAACTTTAATCTTGTAAGGACAGCACTCAAAAATTGTACGGTCGTTAATGTCGAGCGTTTTCCGTTTGAATACAATATCACAGATCGTTTGAGTCGCCAAAAAAAGGGTTTCTACGTTTTTGTTATAGAAGACATGGATATGAGTCCTTTGAGCTTCTGCTATTTGTTATACATCGGTAAAGTAACAAAATCAGATAACTTTAAAAATAGATTCTATGGTTATAGAAATTCTATTGGAAAAGCTGAAGCAGTAAAGAACGTACTGATGCTTACAAATTTATGGCCTGATAATACATTTGTTTATTTTTTCGAAGTTTCTCAAGATCATGAGATTGATGAGATTGAAAAAGTAATGGTATACAAGCTTCGACCACCTTTCAACGAACAGTACTTTACTGAGAAGACTGTTTCAAGTACCGATTTGTATAAATTGGCTAAAGCACAAATGAATAATGAATAAACTTAAGCTGCCTTCTATAAAAGGGAAGATTGGTGATTGGGTATTTTTCAATGCAACGATGAAAGTTAAAGACGTTGCTAACAAGAATAGAATAGCTACTGTAGCTGAGGTCGCAGAGTTATACCCTAAAAATATCAGTGATGTTCTTCAAAGAGAGTTAGATAGTAAACGGATTAGCAAAATTTCTGAGTATTTGAGGAGTCAGAAAGATAGATTTCTTAGTACTATGATTGTTGCTATTTACAAAGGTTCTCCTGAATGGTCAGAAATTAGGATAGAGAATAGCTTTACAATTAATGACGAGCAGTTGTCAGCTGATGAAAGCCTGTATCTAGATGGTCGCTTGGGAATATTATCTTTACAAGGGGATGAAAGCGTTTTTGTTCTTGACGGTCAACATAGGCTTAAAGGAATAAGAGAAGCTTATTCCTTGTCTCCCGAAGTCATAGGTAATGATGATATCTCATTAACCTTTATTGTGCACGATTCTACTTTGAAGGAGCGGACTCGTAGACTTTTTACGGTCTTGAACCGATACGCAGAAAAACCAAAGAAGGCCGAATTAATAATAATGGAGGAGGATGATGCGGCTGCAATTATAACACGACGTTTAGTGCTTGAATATAATTTATTTCAAACAGCTAGCGCGTTGTCTAAGACTCGTGAGTTTGCCATGCCTTCTTCTGATCAAAGTAGCTTTACTACATTAGTTTGCTTGTACGAAATAACCAGAGTGTTGATCAATTACAATAATATATATCCAAAGAAAAAGCCGATTTATCGTCTAAAGAATGATGAAATGGATGAGCTTTATAGTGAAAGAGTATTGCCATTTTGGAATTTTTTCTTTGATAGTTTTCCGGAAATAGAAAAATATATAGAAGGAAAAAAACAAAATGGGATTGATAGAAATAAAAAGGATGGTGGGTATCTTTTGCTACGTCCAGAAGCACAATTGCTATTATCTGAAGTTTACAAGCATTTTCTAGAGAAAGGTCAGTCTAGTTTCGAAACTTTTAAAAGCAAGCTATTAAAGATTGAATTTAATCTTAACAAAGATACTTGGAAGTACATATTTTGGACTGGAAGTAAAATGAATACAGGTTCAAAAAAGTTAAAAAGAGAAGTTTTCATGTATCTCCTTGGTGAGAAGGTTGACGTAGCACGAATGAATGAAAATCTAATAAAGCTATATAAGGACTACGGAAGTGAATATACAGGACATTTGGAACCAATTAAGTTTGATTGAGAGTTGTGATGCCTAGCTCTAGTCACGTCAGTTGCACAAAGTAGGCATGGTTTTCTTTATCTTGCTGACAGTAAATCCAACGACACGATGAACGCAGTACCCAATTTAGAGCAACTAATTGCAGAGGGTATCAAAGGGCTGACCCAGCAATACCTTCGTAAAATGGCCGATTTTGTGCTGTTTCTTCGCCGTCGAGTGGTAGAGTAGCAACCTTATGACGTAGATAGCATCCGGCAGGAGTTGAGTTTGCTGAACGCTCGCGAACAGCAACACCTTGAAGACGAGTTTGCAGACTTTTACCAGCAATACCCCAAAGAATGAGTCAGTACGTCACCGACACAATGACCATCGTATTGTATCTGAGTAAGCGAAAGCTGCCTTTGCGAGTTAAGCAGCTTTTCCAATCTGCCGACCTTTGTCTTTCGTCGATAACGATTCCAGCTTTTGTTGCTGTTGAGATAAGCTTTCTGTCGGCAAAAGGGCGCATCGACATGTCTCTGACCGATTTACAGCAACACATCGATAAATACCCCTCGTACCGGTTTGAGCCACTCACGATGTCAGTTATCGAAGCAAGCTTTCCGATAACTGACATCCCAGAATTACACGACCGGCTTGTTGCGGCCACTGGCAGGTTACTTAGTGTTCCTGTTATTACCAACGATCCCGATATTACAGCCTCTGCTTTCGTGGATGCTGTTTGGTAGACATTCTTAGGGAGAGAAAACTTAATTAATCGCCAGCTCTACGTACTCCTGATGAAGTTGCGAGATTGGGAAAAATCAGGTCCCAGTCTTTGCCCCATATAATGTTACCCCGTTCCAAGTGGAAGCGTTTAAAATTGGTGATATGCCGGTACTTCTCGTGCTGGGGATGGTTCTGTATACGTCGTGAAAATTTGAACTGTCATGTACAAAAAATGTACACGATTGATTTATCATGTACAAAAAAAGCGCATTTTTGTACATGATAGACTTACGGCTTGACCAGCCTTACAACCAACTCCCACTATTGCCACCCTCGCGTGAGCAGATAGAGAGTTTGCCTATTCTTCGGCAGGAAAGCCGGGCCATTCGGGCGTTGGCCGAACTAAAAGGGTTGACGCGTCTGCTACCTAATCAAGCTATATTGGTTGATGCATTGGTGCTTAAAGAAGCCAAAGCCAGTTCGGAAATTGAAAATATCATCACGACCAGCGACCGATTGTATCAGGCCTTAACAACCAAAGGGCGGCTGGTGGATAACGCTACTAAAGAAGTGCTGCGCTATCGTCAGGCCCTGTATACCGGGTTTCGCTTTGTTCGTGAACGCGGTTTTCTGACTACTAATGCAGTTATAGCTATCCAGCAGGAATTGGAAGCCAATCAGGCGGGTATTCGACGGTTGCCTGGTACGGCGCTACGTAATGACCGCACTAACGAAGTGATCTACACACCCCCCGATGACCCAGACGTACTTCAGACATTGATGCGTAACCTGGAGCTATATCTGAATTCGGATGAAGAAGATGACGTTTCTCCTCTAATCAAATTAGCGATTCAGCATTACCAGTTCGAGAGCATTCATCCATTCTATGACGGCAACGGCCGCACGGGACGTATCATCAACGTATTGTATTTGATTTTACAGGACCTGTTGACCGAACCGATTCTTTATCTAAGTGGCTACATCATTAGCCATAAGGCTGACTACTACCGGCTGTTACAGGAAGTACGTACGCATCAGAATTGGACGGATTGGATCTTGTTTGTGTTGCGGGCAGTCGAAGAAACCGCTCAACAAACAATAGAACAGATTCTGAGCATCCAGGCGCTCTTTGACCGGACAGCTGAAGAGATACGACGCGAGGCTCCTAATGTATATAGCAAAGAACTAGTTGAGGTACTGTTTCTATATCCCTATAGCAAGATTGAATACGTTGTTGAACGGTTAGCGGTTGACCGGCGAACAGCCTCCAAATACCTGCGTACGGTCGAAAGGCTTGGTTTGTTACGCTCCGAACAGAAGTGGAAGGAAACGTTGTTTATTAACACCCGTTTGTTCGACCTGTTAAGGGAATAGTTAACCATTATAGCTAAACCAACGCCCTAAGTTCTTCCACGATCCCCTTTACCGAATTCACCGTAGCTATTACGTCGGCTTCCGTACTGAATCGCCCTAAGCTAAATCGCAGACAGGAAAAGGCATCCTGTTCGCTTAGACCCATCGCCAGCAATACGTGCGAGGGATCGATGCTGGCGGCTGTGCAGGCCGAGCCGTTCGAGACGGCGATGCCTTCCAGTCCCATAATCAGCGCGTCGCTGTCACAGTTTTCAAACAGGACGTTAGTGGTATTGTAAAGCCGATGATCTCGGTTGCCGTTGACCGACGTACCCGGAATTTGTAGTAGATCGCTTTCGAGCTGGTCCCGTAGAGACGCGACATCTTGCAACTCTTTTACGGCAGTCACGGGCGCCAGTTCGGCCGCTTTACCCATGCCTACAATGCCCGGTACATTCAGTGTGCCACTGCGCAGGCCGCGTTCGTGACCACCGCCATGCAACACGGCTTCCAGCTTTACTTTTCGCACCGACGTACCGGCGAGGCTGTGCTGGCGGACGTACAGACCGCCTATACCCTTTGGACCATAAAATTTGTGGGCTGAGAACGTCAGCAGATCGATGCCAGCCGCGTCTACGTCGATGGGTAGTTTACCCACGGCCTGCGTCGCATCGGTCATAAACAGGGCACCGGCTTCGTGGGCGAGCTGAGCAATGGCGCGGATCGGCTGAACAACACCCGTTTCATTGTTTGCCCACATCACCGATACCAGCAGTGTGTCGGGGCGGAGGGCGGCTTTGACAACGTCCAGATTCAGCAATCCATCGGGCTGAACGGGCAGGTACGTTACGTCGAACCCACGCTTTTCCAGATACCCGCACACGTCCAGTACGGCTTTGTGCTCGGTTTGCACCGTGACAATGTGTTTTTTCGTCTGTCCGTATGTCTCTGCTACTCCCTTGATCGCCAGGTTGATTGCTTCCGTTGCGCCAGAAGTAAAGATCAGTTCGTGCGGGTCGCAATGGAGCAGGTTGGCGAGTTGTTGCCGGGCCGTTTTGACGGCTTCACTAGCGCCCACACCGAAGGGGTGCGTACTGGCGGCATTGGCGAAGTTGTCGGTCAGAAACGGCATCATCGCGTCCAGCACGCGGGGGTCAATTCGAGTCGTGGCGTTATTGTCGAGGTAAATCATTGAGTGAAGATAGATAGAAAACAGCCAGTCCGGGCTGTTGCTTACAGGAACAAATAACAACGCTCCGCTATGAAAACGATTCAATTCACCGTCGACTTCAAATCATTTTGCTTCGGCGCTTTGACGCTATCCGCCCTGCTGCTGATGGCCAACAGACCCGATCATGATTCGGCACAGCCCAACCAATCGGGCTGGCCAAACCAGCGCTATCAGGCCATTACCGGTAAAGACACCCGCACCATCATTAATAGATACCCAGACCGGCCGCTTTCTGGTCGAATGGCCGGCCCTGGGCGTGCCCACCTGGGCAGCAATGGACTTTGAGGAGCAGTATCGCAAAAAGTAGGCTATCAGGCGGGCGCATTAGGCCGGCTCGTCCAGGGCTCGGATAACGGCATCGGTGGTGGCCAGTTCGCCAATACGCGGGAAAATGTGGGCCAGACTGTTGTCGTGGGCGGCCCCAACCGAATCGGTCATGGCATCGGTGACGAAGGTCAGGTTATAGCCGCGCTCGTTGGCCGATCGGGCCGTGCCTTCGACGCCGATGCTGGTGGAGACGCCGGCCAGCACAATACCCGTAACGCCGAGGCTCTGCAGCTGCTCGTGGAGGGGCGTGTTGTAAAAGGCGTTCCAGGTTTCTTTGGTAATCTGCAGGTCGCCGGGCTGCGGTTTCACCGGGTCGGCCATGTCGAAAAAGCCGTCGCGCATCATCTGGGCCTGGGCCTGTTGCTGACCGGCGGCATCCTTCGGAAACCGGCTCTGCTCGGCCCGTACTACGGAGGCCGGTGCGCCGATGGGCTCGACGTGGACCACCACGACGGGGAGTTGCCGGGCCCGGAAAGCCGACTGCAGCCGGGCCGCATTGGCCAGTACGGCATCGATGGGGTGGGCCGTCGGCTGGCTGATAATACCATTCTGCAGATCAATCAGTACCAGAGCGGTGGCTGGGTCGAGGGTAGTAAGCATAGTTGTCAACGGATTGGTTACTGTAGTTAACACGCGCCGGGGGGGCGCGGTTAATCCCGTTCGCTGTCCAGTGCCCGAACAACCCGGCATACGGGTGGGTTATGCCAACAGGTTTTAACTCCCGCATACCCTGTGATTCAATCGCTCCCGGCTTCTCCGTCGACGGTGCCCAACAAATGGCTGGTGCTGGCCACGCTGGCATTCGGCACCTTTATGGCTACCCTCGACAGCAGCATTGTCAATATTGCGCTGCCCACCATCCGGCGCGAACTCAACGCCGGCGACAGCGTGGAGTGGGTGGTGCTGAGCTACCTGCTCACCACCACCAGTACGCTCCTGATTATGGGCAAACTATCGGACTGGCTGGGCCGGCGCCCCATGTATATTACGGGCTTTGCCGTGTTTGTGCTGGGCTCGCTATTATGCGGCCTGTCGTGGAGCAGCCTGTCACTGATCGTATTCCGGGTGGTGCAGGGGCTGGGGGCGTCCATGATTTTTGCCATTGGGCCGGCCATTATTTCGGATACGTTCTCGCCCAGCGAGCGGGGACAGGCGCTGGGACTGATGGGCGCTATCGTGGCCGCCGGCTCCAGCACCGGTCCCGTCGTGGGCGGGTTGCTGCTGGGTAAGTTTGGCTGGTCGAGCATTTTTTTTGTCAACGTACCCATCGGCCTGATTGCCATCTGGCGGGCGTGGGTGGTGTTGCCCACGAGCCCTACGCTGCCTAAACAGCGGTTCGATCTGGTAGGGGCGGGGCTGTTTCTGCTGGGCGTCATTGCCTTCCTGACCGGCCTCGATTTCGGGCCCGAGCCCGACTATGGCTGGTCGAATCCGCTGGTCATCGGGCTGCTCAGTGTCGGGGCTGTGCTGCTGGGCGGGTTTTTCTGGTGGGAGTCGCGTACGCCGGCCCCCATGCTCAAACTGAGTCTGTTCAGGGTACGGCCCTACACCTCGGCCATCCTGGCAGCCTGGCTGGGGTTTGTGGCCTCAGGCGGCAACCTGTTTATCATTCCGTTCTTTCTGCAGCAGATGCTGGGCTTTACGCCCCAGAAAGCGGGGCTGGTGCTGCTGGCCGGCCCGCTCACGCTGAGTGTGGTGGCGCCCATTGGCGGCTACCTCTCGAGTCGGGTCAGTACGCGCTGGCTGGCCAGTGCGGGGCTGCTGCTGACGGCTGCCGGCTATTTCTCGTTTTCGTTTCTGCAGGCCGACTGGGTGTGGCAGGATGTGGTCTGGCGCAGTTCGCTGGTCAGTTTCGGCTTTGCCCTGTTTCAGTCGCCCAACAGCAGCAGTGCGCTCAACGCGGCACCCCTCTCGGAGCGGGGGGTGGGCAGCAGCATCATCGCCTTTATGCGCAACATGGGGCTGGTGGTAGGCATCGCGGTGGCCGCTGCCGTCTGGTACAGTACCCGCAACTACGTAGCCGTGCAACAGCACATACAGCCGCAGGATACGGTGGCGCAGCTGACGGGCATGCGGTACGTGTACCTGATGATGACCGGTCTTGTACTGGCGGCCATGGCTATTTCGCTGAGCCGGGGTGCGGCCACGCCCGACACCCTCTCACCGACCATCGCTGAGCAGGGGGCGGCCCCCATGGTGTCGTAACTGGATAGGTAAAATTCGGCTCTGCCTGCATTTTGGGAGCTGTTGCGTACCAACACAGGGCGCAACCGCACCATGAAGCGAATCGATTCGATTGATGCGGTCAGGGGGCTGGTGATGGTGATTATGGCGCTCGATCATGTCCGCGACCTGCTCCACCTGCCCGCCCTGACGCAGGACCCCACCGATCTGACCACAACGACGCCCGGGCTGTTTCTGACCCGCTGGATTACGCACCTGTGCGCCCCCACCTTTGTGTTTCTGTCGGGCACGTCGGCCTGGCTGTCGCTGCGCCGGCGAACACCTGCTGAGGCCCGGACGTGGCTGGCCAAACGGGGGCTGGTGCTCATTGGCCTCGAACTGACGCTCATCAACTTCGCGTTCTGGACCGATTTCGGCTATCATTCGCTGATGCTGCAGGTTATTTTTGCCATCGGTGCGGGCCTGCTGTTGCTGGCGCTGCTGATTCGCTGGCCGATCCGTTGGCTGCTCGGTCTGGGACTCGGTATTATTATGCTGCACGATTTGCTCCTGCTGGTGCCGGCCTTCACGAACCCGGCGGCCCGGCTGGGGTGGTCACTGCTGTTTCGCACCGAGCTGTTTCCGGTAAGCCCCGCCTTTATGCTGCTGGTGGCCTATCCGATCGTGCCGTGGTTTGGCCTGATGCTGACGGGCTTTGCGGCTGGGCCCGTTTTTGCCCGGCCCGCTACCGATCGGCAGCGCGCGTTGTGGCAACTGGGCCTGCTGTCGCTCGCCTTGTTTCTGGTGTTGCGCGTTATCAACCTGTACGGAGACAGTCGCCCCTGGGCCGTGCAGGCCACGCCAGTCAACACGCTGCTTTCGTTTCTAAACGTGAGCAAATACCCCCCGTCGCTGCAGTACGATGCCCTGATGCTGGGGTTACTGTTTCTGCTGCTAGCCCTGGCCGATGGGGCCGATAACCGCCTGACGCGGCTGCTGCGCGTATATGGCGCGGTACCGCTGTTCTACTACCTGCTGCACTGGTATCTGGTCAAAGGCGCCATGATTGGCATGATGCTCGTGCAGGGCTACGGTTTCTCCGACCTGGTTATTGGCCCCCTCAGTTTCGGCCGACCGCCGGGAGCCGGAGTGTCGCTGCCGGTCGTGTACCTGGTCTGGCTCGGTATCGTCGCGCTACTGTACCCGCTCTGTCGCTGGTACGGGCGTTACAAGGCTGCCCATCCCCGGCAGTGGCTGACCCGCTATATCTGACCACCAAAAACGACAAAAAAAGGGATTGGCCCAGGGGCGATGCACCGTGCATTGCCCCTGGGCCAACCCCTTTTAATAACAAGTGTGGTTATTTACCCCCGCCCATTTTGCCGGGCTGCGTGGTCGCTTTGGTCGCGGTCGACGGGTTTTTTACGTATTTGTCGAGCCAGCCGTTCATCTCCCACAGCATGTGCAGCAGCGATTCTTTGGCCGTATAGCCGTGGCTCTCGTAGGGGAGAAAGACCAGTTTGGTGGTGGCTCCGAAGCCTTTCAGGGCATTGTAATACCGCTCCGACTGGATCGGGAACGTACCCGTGTTGTTGTCGGCCTCGCCGTGTACCAGCAGCAGGGGCGACTTCATCTTATCGGCGTTCATGAAGGGCGACATGGTGTTGTAGACCTCAGGCGCCTGCCAGTACGTACGCTGTTCGTTCTGGAAACCAAAAGGCGTCAGGGTACGGTTGTAGGCACCGCTGCGGGCAATGCCACCTTTGAACAGTCGGCTGTGGGTGAGCAGGTTGGCCGTCATGAACGCGCCGTAGGAGTGTCCTCCGACACCCACCCGGCTCGAATCGACCACGCCCAGCCGAACTCCCTCGTCGATGGCCGCTTTGGCGCTGGCCACCAGCTGTTGTACGTAGGTGTCGTTCGGCTCCTTGTCGCCTTCGCCCACGATGGGGATGCTGGCATTATCCAGAATGGCGTAGCCCATGGTAACGAAGGCAGCCGCGCCCCAGTAGCTGATGCGGTTGAACTGGTAGGGTGAGCCCGATACCTGACCGGCGGCATCTTTACTCTTGAACTCAGCCGGATAGGCCCACAGAAAGGTAGGCAGTGGCCCCTGCTCTTTCTTGTAGCCGGCGGGCAGGTAAAGCGTTGCCGTCAGGTCGACCCCGTCGTTGCGTTTGTAGCGCAGTTGCTGCTTCTGCACCCCTTTCAGCTGCGGATACGGATGCGGGAAGCTCGTTACCTGTACCGGCGCGATGCGGGCTTTCAGGTTGCGGACGAAATAGTTGGGGTTTTCGTCGGGCGTTTCGCGGGTGGTCAGTATTACCCGGCGGGCGGCATCCAGAATGGCCACAGGGCGCTCGAAATAAGGTGCCTGCGACCGCCACAGTTCGGTGGTTTTTTTGGTCGTCAGGTTGAGCAGGCTCACGAAGGGCCGGTCGCCCTCGGGCGATGAACCCTGCCCGTTCAGCATCAGAATTTCGTTGTTGGGCAGCAGGTTCAGCACCTCGCGGCCGTACTGGTTCCGGCGCATGTCGGGCTGACCGGGGTTGGTGTAGCGGTCTTCGTACGACCGGTCGAACAGCACCGCAGCCTGCCAGGTCGACGGATCGACGGTCTTGGTCAGGCTCTTGCGGCTCTGCCACCAGCGCTCGGTGGCCAGGGCCATTTTATCCGTGCCCCAGTCGAAGTTTTCGAAGCGGTAGGCGGCTGCGTAGATTTCTTTGGGCTGCCCGCTGAAGGGAGCGTCGAGCAGGTACACCTTGTCGCGGATATCGGCTTTCACCTTGGGGTCGCCGTTATCCTGAGCAACGGTATAATAAACCGACGCCGGCGCATCGGCCCGCCAGGTGTATTCACGCGGACCCGTCGGGGCGCCATCGGGGCTGTAGGCCACGTTATCCTGCAGCGGACCATCGTTCAGCGTCTTGACCAGCTTGCCATCCATACCGTATACATCGGTGCGCATCGGGAACCGGTTGACGGGGACGAGGTACGAAAAGGGCGTATGCGCGGTCTGGATTAGGGCGTAGCGGCCATCGGGCGAGGGATCGGCCGTGGTGATGATACCCGGCTGGCCAATGGCTGTCGACTGGCCGTCGAGAGTCAGCCGAACTACCTGCGCGGTGGCGTAGTAGCTGAACTGCCGCTCGTCGGAGGGATTTTTCAGCAGATCCTGGTAGGTGGGGGCCTGCGACCTGCGGCCCAGGTTTTCCTGCGTGGTAGGGCCCGACGGCACCCGGCTTACCTCCGGAGCGGGACCGCGACCCGTCGGTACGGTCTTGACCAGCAGACTGTTGTTGTCGGAAAGCCAGTGGTAGGGCGTACCCAGCACCCCATTGAGCGTTACCGTGCCGACCCGGCGGGCAGCCGCCGTCGCCACGTCGATTACGTACAGGTCGAGTTCCGCATCGGTCGTGTGGGCCACGGCGATCTTCGTTTCGTTGGGCGACCACTGTACGAAGCTCAGCTGGGGGCTGGCCGGCAGGCCCGTCACCGCTACTTCGCTGCCGGCGGGCAGCCGTTTCAGCTTGAGTCCCGTGATGTAGCGGGCGCGGCTGGGGCCGTTAGTGGCCGGGTTGAGCCGCAAACCGGCCAGTTTCAGCTCGGGCTGGGCCAGTTCGGCAATCGACGGTGCCGACGCCTGTTCCATAATCAGCATCATGTCGCCTTTGCTGCTGACACTGACGCCGGGCGTAGGGGGTGCCGTGACCAGATCGGCCAGGGCCTTGGGCGGGGTCTGGTAGCTGGTAGCATCCTGTGCCCGAACGAGCACTGTCGATGTCAGGACCAGCATCCCCGTGATAACATGTGTTAAGGAGCGGTTGAAGACCATACGTATAGTCAGGTTAGTATCTTGGCTAAAGATACTGTTCCCGGGTCTTGAATTAAAAACACTCGTCGAAATCTCTCGGTTAGGCTAGTTAACCCCCGGCATAGTATCTTGTCGGGGCGTTGGGTTAACGCACCTATTACACAGTTAGAATCAGTCATGGAATCGGCGACCAATTCGATCGAAGCCCAGCTTTTTTATAATCTTCCCGATGCCGCTGTCTGGTTCAGCCCGTACCATACGGACGCTGGTACGCTGACGGGTTTTCGGGCCGATCGGATCAACACCGCAGCGGTTCGGCAGGCCGGTTCGTTCTTCGATCGACATCCCCTCCTAACGGCCGACGGGGCGCCTACGCTCTATGCCGATCTGACAAAATGTTTCCAGACCGGGCAGCCGCAAACGGTCGTGCGGGCCGAGGCTCCTTTCGGTCGGCCCATGCACCTGCGGTATAGCCGGGTCGGCGATGGGGTGCTGCTGCTTGCCCAGCCTCCGGCCGAACCCGTATCGACTACCCGTCTGCAGCGTGACCTTGATGCCATTATGGCCCAGGCTCAGACGGGTATCCTCCTGCTGTCGCCCGTTCACGATGCCACTGGTCGGCTGGTCGACTTTCGCTTCGAGCTGGCGAACCACACCCTGGCGAGACTGAGTGGGCAGGACAGCCCCGAGCTGCTGGTCGGATCACCCGTGTCGGTCTGGTTTCCGGGCTATCGGGAGACCGACGTATTTGTCAATTTCCGGCAGGCTCATGAAACCGGGCTGCCACGGCAGTTCGAGCTGCACTACGATACCGACGGCCTGGATCGCTGGTTCGACGTGGTGGCAACGCCACTGGAAGGCGATCTGCTGGTCAGTTTCACCGATTTTACATCGCTTAAACAGTCGCAGGAAACCGTTCAGCAGCAGGCCAGTCTGCTGCATAGTGTGCTCAACAGTTCGCTTAACGGCATTATGGCCTTTCGCGCCATCCGCAACGCGGCCGGTGCTATCGTCGACTTTACCCTGCTGTCGGTCAATCAGGCAGCCTGTGGGCTAACGGGTCGTTCGGAAACCGAACTGCTGCGTGATTCACTGCTGACAACCTTTCCGGGCAATCGGGAAGCCGGGCTGTTTACAATGTACTGCGCCGTTACCGAAACGGGCACCCCCGCCCGCACGGAGGCTAACTACCAGCACGACGGCCTCGACATGTGGATCGATATATCGGCCCAGCAGCTCGACGATGGGTTTGTCGTTACGTTCAGCGATATCTCCGTGAGCAAACAGGCACAGCTGCGGGCCGAACAGCAGTCGGGCCTGATTCGGACCATGCTCGACGGGTCGCTCAACGGCATTCTGCTGCTCGACCCACTTTTTGACGCGGAGGGTAATCTGACCGACTTTCGCATACTGGCAGCCAACCGGGCTGTGTACGAACTAACTGGGGCCGACCCCGTGGCGGCCGTTGGCAATACCATGCTGGCGGTTTATCCATCCTACAAGGAGAACGGCTTCTTCGCGCTCTACGCCGACACCTATGCGACCGGCGAGATGCGGCAGAGGGAAATTTACTACCACGATGAGCAGCTGGAAGGGTGGTTTGTGGTATCGGCGGCCCGGCAGGACAACGGGCTGGTGCTGACGTTTACCAATACCACCGAGATCCGGCAGCAGCAGCGGGCACTCGAACAGGCCGCCGTTGAGTTGCAGACCATCATCGATACGACCCAGACGGGTATCTACCTGTTCAGTGCCGTGACCGATCAGGCGGGCGAGGTGGTCGATTTTCGGTTCAAACGCGTCAACCGGTACCTGGCCCGGCTGGTTGGTCAGGAGCCGCCGACGCTGGCCGGGGCGCTGGGCAGCGCGTGGTTTCCCGAGTATAAAACCAACGGGCTGTTCGATGCTTATCTGAAAACCTACCGGACGGGTGCCGATCAGCGGTTCGATTTCCAGTACCACCTGACCAACGGGCAAAGTGTCTGGATGGATATCAAGATTACCCGCATGGGCACCGATGTGCTGGTCACGTTCAGCAACTTCACCAAGCTCAAAAAGCTGCAGCAGCAGCTCGAACTGACGATCGATGACCTAAAACGGTCCAATGCCAATCTGGAGCAGTTTGCCTACGTGGCGTCGCACGATATGCAGGAACCGCTTCGTAAGATTCAGACCTTCGGCGACGTGCTGCAGACCCAGTACAGCGCCGTGCTCAATGGGGCCGGCGTAACCATGCTCGACCGGATTCAGCAGGCGGCCAACCGCATGCAGTCGCTGATTCAGGACGTGCTGGCGTATTCGCGGCTGAGCAGCGTGCGGGAGCAGTTCAGGCCCGTTGATCTGGCGCAGCTGGTCGCCGATGTACTGGTCGATCTGGAGCTGAGCACGGCAGAAAAAGGCGTAGTGGTCGACCAGCAGGCGCTGCCGGTGGTGCCGGGCGACCGGGTTCAGCTGCAGCAGCTGTTCCTGAACCTGATCTCCAACGCCATCAAGTTTGCGCGGGTGGGCGACCCCGGGCATACCCCCCGTATCCGCATCAGTGCCCGGGCCCTGAAAGGCTGCGAAACCGATTTCGAGCTGCTGTCGGAAGAGCGCGAGAAGGCCTTCTGGCTACTGGCCGTCAGCGACAACGGCATCGGTTTTGAACCGCGGTATGCCGAGCAGATTTTTCGGGTGTTTCAGCGGCTCCATACCCGCAACGAGTATGCCGGTACGGGTGTCGGGCTGGCCATTGTGCAGCGGGTGGTCGAGAACCACCGGGGCTACGTTCGGGCCGAAGGGCAACCCGGCCAGGGGGCCACGTTCTGGCTGCTGCTGCCGGCCTAGCCGTGCTTCGGCTGGACCATTCAGGCCTTTAGCAGGCCACTGACGAACCGGCGTACCTCATTTTCGGCGCCTATTTCGTTACTTTGGCGACTGAATCAACCGGAACCATTCACATGCGACTTTTTTTGTTAACCATCAGCGCGCTGGTGCTGGTAGCCTGCAAACTCGAAATACCGAGTGTAGACTACGCCCAGTTTGCCGACCCCACCGCGACGCCGATTACACCGGGGCAAATCGATGAAGCGTCGGGTATTGCCGATAGCCGTACCATGCCCGGCAACCTGTGGGTTGAAGAAGACGGGGGGAATGCGGCCCAGATGACCCTGCTGGGCTACGATGGCGTAGTGAAAGGTACCATTGCCCTGCCGGTGCCCAACCGCGACTGGGAAGACATGGGCTATGGCCCCGGCCCAAACGCGGGTCTCAACTACATCTACATGGGCGACATCGGCGACAACAATGCACAGTATCCCATTTGCCAGATCTACCGGTTTCCGGAGCCGGCCAGCCTGCAGACCCCAATCACGCAGGTCGAGCGTATCAACTTCCGCTACCCCGACGGCCCGCGCGATGCCGAGGCCATGCTGGTCGATCCGGCCACCAAAGACATTTACATTATCTCGAAACGGGAGCCCAACGTACACCTGTATCGCCTGGCCTACCCCCAGAACATAAACGAAGTAACGGTAGCCGAATCGCTGGGCCAACTGCCCATGACGTTTGTGACGGGAGCGGCTATTTCGCCCGACGGCAGCGAACTGATGGTACGCACCTATACCGAAATCCGGTACTGGAAACGCGACGCCGGCCAGTCGATTGCCGATGCCCTGCAGAAAGGCAACAGCCGGCAGCTGCCCTATCGGGTTGAGCCCCAGGGTGAGGCCATCTGTTTTGCCAAAGACAACAAAGGGTACTTCACCCTCAGCGAACGTGCCAGTGCGTCGAGCGTAAACCTGTATTACTACGCCCGCAAGTAAGCGCCGGTTGTGGAACGGGTTCTTCAGAGCCAGTCCCACAACCCCGCTGTCCTGTCCCTCAATCCGCAGCGGTCAGGGCATCGATCATCTGTGGCGACCCAACGTAGAGTGCTGAGCGCTGGTGCAGTTCACCGGGCTTTACATCGAGCAGCCGCTGCTGCCCATCGGTGGCCGTGCCGCCCGCCTGCTCGGCAATAAATGCGATCGGATAGCACTCGTACAGCAGCCGCAGCTTGCCATTGGGCGTTTTAGGCGTGGGCGGGTACAGATACAGGCCGCCCTTGATCAGATTCCGGTGAAAATCAGCTACAAGCGAGCCGATGTAGCGCCCTGTCAGGCGCTGCGCCCGGCACTGCTGCAGGTATCGCTGCACCGAAGCCGGATAATCGGCTACGTTGCCTTCGTTGCACGAAAAAATCTGACCGTCGGCCGGTTGCTGCATGTCGGGATGGGAGAGGATGTACTCGCCCAGCGACATATCGTAGGTGAACCCGCTCACGCCCTGACCGGTCGTGAACACCAGAATGGTTGAGGAGCCGTAGAGCACATACCCCGCGGCTACCTGCTTGTCACCCCCCTGCATAAAGTCGGCCTCGGTAGCCGGTGTGCCCACGGGCGTGACCCGCCGGTACACCGAAAAAATAGTCCCGATCGATACGTTGACATCGATGTTCGACGACCCGTCGAGGGGGTCGATAGCTACCACATACCTGGCGTTACTGTTGCCGGTATGGATAATGTGGTCGTCTTCTTCGGAGATGATGGCGCACACTTCACCCCCGTTTTTAAGCGCCCGGATAAACCGAATGTTGGCCACGACATCAAGTTTCTGCTGGGTTTCGCCCTGAATATTTCCCGACCCGGCCGACCCTGTGATCTCGACCAGGCCCGCGCGGCTGATTTCGCGGTTGATGATCTTGCTGGCCAGTGCCATGTCGCGCAGCAGTTGCGAGAGTTCGCCGGTAGCGTAGGGAAAAGCCGTTTGCCGGCGCATGATAAACCGGTCGAGGGTGGTGCCGATTGGCGAGGCCAGTCGGTCGGTGTCGGCCAGCGAAGGCTGGGCAGGTTGCATAGAGGCTGTCATCATTCCCGTAAGGTAGTTGGCCGATAAAGTCAGCAGTGCGCGTCGATTAACCGGCGCTGGCTGATAAACAGCTCGTTAAGTTCGTAAGCGGCTTTGTCGTAGGCGGCTCTGTCGGCCCAGGTACCGCGCGGATCGAGCAGTTCGGTCGGTACGCCCGGGCACTGATCGGGCACCGCAATGCCGAATACCGGGTGGGGTTTGAACGTGGCGCCGGCAAATCCGCCGGTGAGGGCTGCCCGAAGCAGTGCCCGGGTGTGGGGCAGTTTGAACCGGTAACCCGTTCCGACGGGGCCACCCGTCCAGCCCGTGTTGACGAGCCACACGCTGGCGCCATGCTCCCGAATGCGGTTGCCCAGCAACCGGGCGTAGGTGGCAGGGGGCAGGGGCATGAAGGCCGCCCCGAAGCAGGCCGAAAACGTGGTCTGCGGCTCGGTTACGCCCATTTCGGTACCGGCCACCTTGGCGGTGTAGCCCAGCAGAAAATAATCCATGGCCTGCTCGGGCGTCAGGCGGGCAATGGGCGGCAGCACCCCGAAGGCATCGCAGGTCAGAAAGAAGATATGCTCGGGATGGCCACCTACCGACGGCAGCACCGCGTTATCGATAAAATCAATCGGGTAGGCCGTGCGGGTATTTTCCGTCAGCGACTTATCGGCGTAATCGACGGTGTGTGTGTTCTGGAAGAATTTTGTGTTTTCGACGATGGCGCCAAACCGGATCGCGTCGTATATCTGGGGTTCGTGCGTCCGGCTCAGGTTGATGACCTTGGCGTAACAGCCCCCTTCGATATTGAAAATGCCGTGGTCGGTCCAGCCGTGTTCATCGTCGCCGATGAGTTCCCGCTCCGGATCGGCCGAGAGGGTGGTTTTGCCCGTGCCCGACAGACCGAAAAATAAGGCTACATCGCCCCGCCGGCCCTGATTGGCCGAGCAGTGCATCGACAGCACCTGCTGCTGGGGCAGCAGAAAATTCAGGGCTGAGAAAACGCCCTTTTTTATTTCGCCGGCGTAGCCCGTGCCGCCGACCAGAAGGACGCGCTTTTTGAGGTTCAGGATGGCAAAGTTGCTTCCCCGCGTACCGTCTTCGGCTGGATTGGCCTGAAACTCCGGAATGGCCAGAATGCTGAAATCGGGCGTGAACCCATCCAACTCATCGTCGGTGGGGCGCAGAAACATATTGGCGCAGAACAGATTCTGCCAGGCCGAGGTGGTCAGGATGCAGAGGTTCAGCTGGTAGCGCGGATCGGCCCCGGCCCGGGCGTACCGGACGTAGGCCGGGCGGTATTCGGCAAAGTGCCGCATTTTCCGGTGCAGCCGGTCGAACTGGGCTTCGTCGAACGGGATATTCACCGAACCCCAGTCGACGGTCGAGTCGGTCAGGCTATCGCGCACAAGGTAGCGGTCTTTGGGCGATCGGCCTGTGTAGCGGCCCGTGGCGCACATGAGCGCTCCCGTGGCGGTAAGTTTCCCTTCCTGGTGGTCGAGCGCGTACTCGATCAGCCGGGCCGGCGACAGTTGGAAACGTAGCTCCTGCACATCGGGGATGGCCAGAAAGCGAAGCGCCTGCTCACCCGGTACGAGGGTAGTGGCATTGACAGTTGGTTCGGCTACCATGCAAATTGGTGAATTGCGGTTGACAAAGCTTTTGATGAGCGAATGTATAAAAGCGAACATCAATAAAAAAGCGAACGTTCGCTTTTTTATTGATGTTCGTAAAAAAACCGGCGATGGTTATCTTTGCCATCGAACTAAAAACCTGCCTGTGGCCGCCACAACCGATAAAGACAAAGTACGGCTGCTATTTGGCCTGAAGCTGAAGCAGCTCCGGCACGAATGCGGTTTATCGACCTACGACCTGGCCGCCCGCACCGGTCTGTCGCCGTCGTATATCAACGAGATCGAGAAGGGAAAGAAGTACCCGAAAATCGAGAAGGTGTTTGCGCTGGCCAAAGCGCTCGATACGGATTACGACACGCTGGTGTCGCTGAAGCTGAGCAAAACGCTGGAGCCCGTTGCCGAGTTGCTCAATTCCAACATTCTGAGCGAGTTGCCGCTCGCTATGTTTGGGCTGGAGCCCGGTTATTTTCTGGAGCTGATGGCCAGCGCGCCGGTCAAACTGAGTGCCTTCATCAGCACCCTGATCGAAATCGGCCGCAACTACGATCTGCACGTCGAGCAGTTTTACTTCTCGGTACTGCGGACCTACCAGGCCATGCACGACAACTACTTTGGTGAGCTTGAAGCCGAAGGCGGGCGCTTTCTGAGCGAACACACCCGCCCGGCCCGACTGGCCGATTATCCGGCCTGGCTGACGCAGTGCCTGCAAACCGAATACGGGTGTACGGTCACTGATTACAACGCTACTACCCAGCCGCAGCTGGCCAGTTTGCGGTCGGTATGGCTGCCGGAAAAAAACGAGCTGCTTATCAACACCCGGTTGTCGGCCGAGCAGCGCACCTTCACGCTGGCGCGCGAGGTGGCGTACCGGCGGCTGGCCATCACGGTGCGCCCCCTCGAATCGTCGGTGCTGGAAGCCCGCTCGTTCGACGAGGTGCTCAACAATTTCAGGGCGTCGTATCTGGCCCGGGCCATTCTGCTGCCGCCGGAATCGCTCGCTCAGGACCTGACCACCCTGCTGCACCAGCGCACCTGGCAACCCGACCGCCTGCTGCAGATCATGAAGCAGTATGCCGTTACGCCCGAAGTGTTTCTGCAGCGCATCACCAACGTGCTTACCCACCATTTCGGCCTGAAAGAGCTTTTTTTTCTGCGTTTCGACAACCGGGCCGATACGCAGCGGTTCCGGCTTACGAAGGAGCTGCACCTGAGCCGGCTGCACACGCCCCACGGCGTGGCGCGCGATGAGCACTACTGCCGGCGGCAGGTGGCGGTGTCGATTCTGAACAACCTGGCCGATCGGCAGCGGCAGCAGCGCTGGGACGGTACTCCGCTGGTGGGTGGCCAGATCACTACCTACGTGGCTACGGGTACCGAGTACTTTGTGATTTCGGTGGCCCGGTCGTCGCCCCCCAACACCGAAAACAGCAGCATCAACATCGGCTTCCCCATGAACGAGCAGTCGCGGGCGGTATTCGGATTTCTGAACGATCCGGCCATTGCCCGTACCGAGGTCGGCGAAACCTGCGAGCGCTGCCCCATTGCCGACTGCACCGTTCGGGTGGCGCCCCCCGTCGAGCTGGCGTCGCAGCAGCGCCGGACCGCCGTGCTGGACACCGTTGAGCGGTTGCGCCAGGGCTAGGCAAACGGTGCCGGGCGGAAACGGGCTTTTGCCGACTGGCAGGCGCTTGTTATCTTTCCCGATGGATTCGTCAACCCTGATTATCGTACTGAGCCTGTCGGTGCTGATCTCCTATGCATTCGACCTGTTTAGCAGCCGGTTTCAGATTCCGTCGGTACTGCTGTTGCTGATGCTGGGCATCCTGACCCGTCAGGTGACCGACTACGTAAGCGTCAAGGTGCCGTATGTCGACACTATTTTACCGACGCTCGGCACACTGGGGCTGATTTTACTCGTGCTCGAGGGGGCGCTCGATCTGGAGCTGACCGGCGAAAAGGTCGACGTACTGCGTCGAACCCTGCTGGCGTCGCTGCTCTCGGTAACCGGCACCATGCTGCTGCTGGCGGGCGTGCTGTTTCTGCTGCTCAACGATTCGTTTTACCACTGCCTGATTACGGCGCTGCCCTTTTCCATTCTGAGCAGTTCGATGGTGATTCCGACGGTGCTGAACCTGACGGGCGGGCAGCGGGAATTCATGGTGTATGAATCGGCTTTTGCGGCTACGCTGGGCGTACTGGCCTATAACTTTCTGGTACTGAGTCAAACATCGGTGCTGGGCGGGGTCTGGGCCTTTGCCCGCGATACGCTGGCGATGGCGTTGCTCTCGCTGGGCTGCTGCTTTCTGCTGCTCTACCTGATCGGGCGCATCAACCACCGGATCAAGTTTCTGCCCATTATTTCGGTCCTGTTTCTGGTCTATGCCATCGCCGAAATAAACCAGCTTTCGTCGCTGCTGCTGATTCTGATCTTCGGTCTGTTTCTAAACAACACCGAACTCTTTATCCGGGGGCGCCTGAGTCTGATTCTGAAAAACGATCTGTTCGAAAAGGAACTCGATCAGCTCAAAAACCTCACGGCCGAAGGCTCATTCGTAGTCCGTACGTTCTTTTTCCTGATTTTTGGCTATTCGGCCATACCGGCCCAGCTGCTCGATATCGATGCCCTGATCGTGAGCCTGCTGATTATGGTGATTGTAATCGGGTGGCGCTGGGTGACACTGCGCATTACCTACCAGGGCCCGTCGAATCCACTGATCTGGATTGCTCCGCGGGGACTCATTACGGTACTGCTCTACCTCAATATTCCGCCCAGCCTGCGGCTGCTTGGTTTCCGCGATGGCATACCGATGCTGGTCGTCGTGCTGTCGGCGCTGGTCATGATGACGGGGCTGCTGGGCTACCGGGGGCGCAACAGCACCTAGGGCGTTGCCGGGCCCGGGGGTTACAGATACCGCAGAAAGGCCCACCACCGCCGGCCGCGCAGGTAGTGCAGATCAGCATCGTTGGTAAAGGCTTCACGCTCGAAACTGATGTTTCGGTACGCTTCGTAATGGTCCCTGAACTGAAACCGGCGCACGACGTATTCGATCAGGTACCACAGGTAGAACGGTATAATGCCCATCTCGGCCTGCTGCCGCAGGTGAATGCGCTCGTGGTTGACCAGCACCGGACCGGGGTTGGGCTGCCGAACCAGAATAAACGGAAACAGCGCCATGCCGTCGGGACCCAGTGATGGGATGCGAAGAATAAATCGGGAGTTGGCCATTCCTGAACAGTGACAAACTGACGACCTCAGGGCGAGGCAACGACAGTAAATCGCTACTACTATAAAGACAAAAAAAGTCGGGCGCCGGTTCGACGCTCATCTGTTATGCTATTACTTCTGACTGGACTTTTCGTGGTTGGTTACGTACTCGTTACGCTGGAACATACCATCCACATCAACAAAACGGCGACGGCGCTCATCACGGGCGTTGGGTGCTGGGCCATTTACGCCCTGATGGCTACTGACCCGGCCAGCGTGGCCCATCAGCTGACCGAACACCTGGGCAGCATTGCCGAAATTCTGTTTTTTCTGATGGCCGCCATGACCGTGGTCGAGCTGATCGATGTGCACGATGGCTTCACGCTCATCACCGACCGCATTGCCAGCCGAAACACCCGCACCCTGCTCTGGATTATCAGCCTGCTGACCTTTGTTCTGTCGGCCCTGCTCGATAACCTGACTACGTCTATCGTGATGGTGTCGGTGCTGCGCAAGCTCGTGCGCGATGGCCGGCAGCGGCAGGTGATGGCCGGTATGGTCATTATTGCGGCCAACGCCGGGGGGGCCTGGTCGCCCATTGGCGACGTTACGACCACCATGCTCTGGATTGGCGGTCAGGTCAGCACGGTGTCGATCATGGGTTCGCTGCTGCTGCCGAGTCTGGTGGCGATGGCGGTGCCGCTGGCCCTGCTCACCTACCAGTACCGACCCGATGTGCAGGCCGTAACCACGCGCCCCAACAAGGGCGTGAGCCGGCCTTACATCACGCCCACCGCCCGGCGCGACCGCCGAACCATGCTGGCTATCGGGCTGGGGGGAATGCTGTATGTACCCATCTTCAAAACCCTGACCCACCTGCCGCCCTACATGGGCATGATGCTGGTGCTGGGTATTATCTGGGTGGCTTCGGAACTGATTCATAAAGATAAAGACGAAAGTGAGCGCAGGAAACTGACGGCGGCCTACGCGCTGAGTCGGATCGATACGCCCAGTATCCTGTTTTTTCTGGGCATCCTGCTCGCCGTTGGCACGCTCGAAGCCACCGGCGTGTTGCATGGCCTGGCCGAAGGCCTCAACCAGTCAGTGGGCAATCTTGATGCCATTGTGCTGCTGATCGGGCTGGTATCGGCCGTGGTCGACAACGTGCCGATTGTGGCGGCTGCCATGGGTATGTACGATCTGGCAGCCTTTCCGACCGATAGTAAACTATGGGAGTTTCTGGCCTACTGTGCCGGTACGGGCGGCAGTATTCTGGTCATCGGGTCGGCGGCCGGGGTTGCCGTGATGGGGATGGAAAACCTGGCCTTTGGCTGGTATCTGCGCCGAATCAGCTGGCTGGCCGGAGCGGGGTATCTGGCCGGGGCGGCTACGTTTCTGCTCCAGTATTATCTGCTTCACTAGCCCGGCCCGCTGGCCGGGATGTTATGGCGCCAATGTGCGTACTTTGTGGTTTAGGTTTTTGAATTCATGCTCTCCCAATTAGAATCCATCGACATTGTGGTGCTGGTGCTGATGCTGGCCATCATGCCCACGGCCGGTATCGTTATCGCCCTGCGCAAAAAAACGGCGGAAGATTACTTTCTGGCTGGCCGTAACATTCGCTGGTGGGCCGTGGCGGGCTCGGTATTCGGCACCAATATTTCGTCGTTTCACCTGATCGGGATGCTGGGTATCGGCTATTCGATCGGGTTTGTGCAGGCGCATTACGAGATTGTTTTTCCGGCCATTCTGCTGTTGTGCTTCGTGTTCCTGACCTCATACCGCCGGCTTGACGTGTTTACGCTCTCGCAGTACCTGGAGGTTCGTTACAACGACAAGGCCCGGCTGCTCTATACCATCCTGCTTATCCTGATCATTCTGGTGCAGCTGGTGGGTTCGTTCTACGTGGGCAGTATCACGCTACAGTGGTTATTCGGCGGCACCTCGTTTGCCATGTCCTACACCACCGGACTGGTGCTGATCGGCCTGATCACCTGCTCCTACACCATCTGGGGTGGTATGGAGAGCATCGTTATCACCGATACCATTCAGACCGTGATGATGCTGGCGGCTGGCACGGCCGTTGCCTACTTCACGCTCAGCCAGCCCGAGATCGGGGGCTTTCTGGGGCTGCTTGACCTCGACGCGGCTCAGCCCCGCCCCCTGCAGAAAATGCATCTCTACCTGCCCAGCAATCATCCCAACCTGCCCTGGACCGGAATCTTTACGGGGCTGCTGCTACAGCACTGCTTCAACTTCTCGACCAACCAGTTTCTGGTGCAGCGGGTACTGGCGGCTCAGTCTGACTCCGACGCCCGGCGCGGGGTTATTGCCAGCGGGTTTCTGAAACTGACCATTCCGTTTTTCAGCATTTCGGCCGGGGTAGCTGCGTTCTACCTGTTCCGCGCCCGCTTCGGCGACGCTACTGACTTCAACTCCGACAATGCCTTTCTGAAACTGGTCGAAACGGTGATTCCGGCCGGTACTGGGCTGGTGGGCATGATTCTGGCCGGGCTCACGGCGGCTACGTTCTCGTCGGTCGATTCCATGATGAATGCGGCTACGACGCTGCTGACCGTGGATGTGTACCAGAAATACGTGAACCCCCGGGCCAACGACCGGCAGATTGTGCGGTTCGGGCGGCTGATGATTGTGGTGATGGTGGTGGCCAGTATCGCGCTGGCCATGCTGACCTACACGCCCGACCGTACCAACAACTTCATGCTCAAGGTGTCGGCGCAACTGTCGTATTTTACGCCGGGCATCATGGTGGCTTTCTTTGTGGGGGTACTGTGGCGGGGGGCATCGGCGCGGGCGGCCGTGGTCGCTATGGCGCTGGCACCGTTGTTCGGGCTGCTGACCGAGTTTATCTACGATCATTTTCTGGGAACAAACCCGGCGGTGGCGGCCCTGTTTGGCCCAAAACTTAACTTCATGCACCGCGTACTGCTGACGTTTCTGCTGAGCCTGGGCACCCTGATCGGACTGAGCCGGACGGTATTCCCGAATCAGAACCAGACGGGCTTCGACCGGCTGCGTGTCGATCTCAACGCCGGGCAGCTGGCGCGGGCGGTGGGGCTATTTCTGGCCGTGCAGGCTGTGTTCGTGAGCCTGATTCTGCTGGGCGGCCTGTCGCCCCGGGCCGTGGCGCCCTGGGCGGCTCTGGCCACGCTGGGCCTGTTTTTCATGCCGGGTCGCCAGGCTGCCGACCCGGCCTCAAGCGAGCGGGGTGATTTGCGGTGGGGTGGTTTGCTCACCGCCGTTAGCATCGGCGTGCTCTATTATTTTGCCTGAGTCAACACAACCGGAGTTGGCCAGCCGTTGCCTGCAGGCGACTTGGAAAACAGCTGGTATAAGCAAGGCCCCGCCACTGGCGGGGCCTTGCCGGGTTTTAGCCGGTTGCATCAGGCGGTTATGCCCAGCCCGTACGATGCGGAGTAGATGCGGGCAAAACCGGTATCGCTAACCGACCAGCCCGATTTGAGGGCCGTATCGTGCAGCCACTGGTCGATGTCGGCCTGGCAGGCCCAGCCCTGCCGGTCGCGCAGGTATCGCTTCAGGGTCAGGGTCGTAATCCGGCCCTCGGCCGCAATCAGCTGGCTGGCCGCCGACTCGACAATGTAGCGGTTCACGCGTCTGGGTGGTTTTTTCATGTTCATCATCAGGATTGTTGTTGTTTGCTGTTCAGGCAGAGGCTATATGAAAAGGGTGTGGATAGCGAGGGTTAGCTGATGGTTTGTTTGAGCAGCCGGATTCGGTTGCGGAAGAACCCCACCGATTTTTCGCGGAAACGGCTCCGGTCGGCACTAAGGTCGTAGGCCTGCAACCGCTGTGGGCCGCTGGTATAGGCATCGAGCAGGGCATGCCAGGTGTCGGGCTGCTGAATGTGTGCCAGCATGGCCCGGCCCCGGTGCAGCAGCTTGTGCTGGCGGGGTGTCCAGCCACTGGCCCCCCGTACGCCCGTGCCGTGCAACAGCGTCAGCAGCGCATCGGGCCGGGCGGCCGGCAGCAGGGTATCGAGCAGAAAAAGGCCCAGTTCGACATCGAGCAACTGGCGCGACGACAGGGTCGGTGCTTTGCGAACCGACCGGTTGGCGGGCGTGGGGTGGGGGACGTTCATGGGGATGTTGGTTACTGGTCAGCGGGGTAAGAAACAGAAAAGGGTAGGGTGGTCAGGCAACGGCCCGTTCGAAAAGTAGCAGCCGTTCGCGCCGGTCGTACGAGCTGGCGTCGGGGTTTTGGCCCATGCGTCCCGTGGTCATAAACAAACGTATGTCGCTGCGGAGCGAAGCATATTTGGTGAGGGCCGAATACCACACCGCCCGGTCCTGGTAGGGCGCCAGCAGCACCCGTGCCCGACTCAGCATCTTGTGCTGGCGGGGTGTCCAGACGGGCCGCTCGCGGTAGGCGATGCCCTGCCCGGTGAGCAGGTTGGAGAGGGCTTCAGGCGGTGCCATGGGCAGCAGCTCGGCCAGCACAAACAAGCCCAGCTCGATATTCAGCAGGCGGTTGGCCACCCGGCCCTGCAGGCTGTGCCGGTAGCGCAGCCGGGTAGCGAGGGGTTCCTGCCACCGCATCAGGTTGGTAACCCCCGCCTGAACAACCGGTAGCCCCAGCGGGCGCCCGGCCAGTGGCAGCACGGCCTGCCCAATCGGTGCGATGTGATGAAAGGATGCGTTCATGAGTATCGTTGTTTAAAAAAATTGACAGAACAAAGTTCTACCGGGCAGAACGTAATCTTTTTACGGCCTTCTTTTTTGCCCCACTTTTTTTTTACATGTTTGCGACGGCCCGGTTTTGTTGCCCCGGCCCGAACGTCTAGCTGTTTCTGCGCGTATGCCCATTACCCGTTCTGCCTTTCAGCGGTACCGACTGATCGATGAAATCATCAGCCGGTATCCGCGCCAGTACTCCAAGCAGCGCCTGTTCGAGCTGTGCCGGGAGAAGTGCGGCATCCGGTCGCTGTCGTCGCTGGAGAAGGACATTCAGCGCCTGCGCGAAGACCACGATGCGCCCATCGCCTACGACAAACGGCGCAATGGCTACTATTACACTGATCCGCAGTTTCGGCTCCTGCGCCTGATGCTGAGCCCCGACGATATGGAAGCGCTCGATTATGCCCGGGAGGTGCTGGCGGCTACCCAGGGTGCTTCGGTCGCCGATGAGCTGACCAACGCGCTGCAGAAGGTGCGGCAGAGTCTCGATATTATCCGGGAGGTGAAGCGCGACGACGGTACCGGCACGACGCTGACCCGGCGCGTGGTGTATGTCGAAGAAAAAGTACTGGGGGGCAACCGGCAGTATGTGCCGGTGCTGATTCGGGCCATCAACCAGGAGCGGCAGATTCAGTTTCGGTACCGCAAACACGAACAGACCGATGGCAGCGCCCTCACCGACCCGGCCGGGCGGCCACCCCTGCGGAGCCTGCACCCGATTCTACTGCGTGAAGTAGGCGACAGCTGGTACGTGATCGGATACGATGAAAAAACGGCCCGCGAGCGCACCTTCGCCCTCGACCGCATGAGCGATCTGGACATCCTGCCCGAACCCTGTGCGGTGCCGCCGGCTGTGCTGGCCAGTGTGAGCGAGCTGTTCGAACATATTTACGGTATCACCGACAGCCACGGGCCGGTCGAGCAGATTCTGCTGTCGTTTACGCCCCTGTTTGGGCGCTACGTGAAGGCCAAACCCATTCACCAGACGCAGGAGGTAGTGCGCGACGACGATACGGCCTGCGTGGTGCGGCTTCGGCTGGCGCCCAACCGCGACCTGCTCATGCACCTGCGCTCGTATGGCGAGCACCTGACCGTGCTGGAACCCCAGAGTCTGGTGCAGGCCATGGCCGAGTCGCTGCGGGCCACGCTCGATCATTATACACCCGCCCCAACGCCCTGAGTCTATGGTATCGTTTACCGCTACACTGCGCCGGTTTGGCGCTAAAGGTGAAAAAACGGGCTGGACGTTTATCGATATTCCGGCCGCGGTGGCCGAAACGCTGAGCCCGGGCCAGAAAACATCGTTTCGGGTGAAGGGGCAGCTCGATGCCCTGCCGATCCGGCAGGTGGCATTGGTGCCCATGGGGGCCTCGGCCGGGAATGGAAGCGACGACGACGCGACGGGACCGTTCATCATGGCCATCAACGCCACCATGCGCCGGGGTCTCCGGAAAGAAGCGGGCGCTACGGTGCAGGTCGTCCTGCAGCACGACGACGCGCCCCTGCGGCTATCGTCCGATCTGCTGGCCTGTCTCGACGACGCACCCGATGCCCGGGCTTTCTTCGACACCCTGACGCCGGGGCATCAGCTGTACTTCAGCAACTGGATCGACAGCGCCAAAACGCTGCCCACCAAAACCAAACGGCTGAGTCAGGCGATCCGGGGGCTGAGCCTGAAGCAGGGCTACAGCGACATGATCCGGTCCACTAAAAATAACCCGACCTAAGGCTGCTTCCCGTACTTTTGCGGGATGAACATGCAAAACAAAACCGTCATTATTTCGGGCGCGTCGCGCGGCATTGGCCGGGCCACGGCCCTGCTGCTGGCCCAACAGGGCGCCAACGTGGTGGCCACGGCCCGCAGTGCCGACGATCTGAACACACTGGCTGCCGAACACGCCAATATTGCCGTGGTACCCGGCGATGTGGCCAGCGAAGCCGACATGGCGACCGTTGTGCAGACCGCCTTGGACCGCTTTGGCCGGATCGACGTGGTAATCAACAACGCGGGTTACGGCGTTTTCAAAAACGTCGACGAGATCAGCGCGACGGAGTGGGACGACCTGATGGCGACCAACGTGAAAGGTACGTTTCTGCTGACCAAAGCTGCCCTTCCGTCGCTGAAGGCGCAGGGGGCGGGGCATATTGTGGTGGTCGCTTCTGACGTGGCCAAGCGTACGTTCGCGGGTGGATCGCTCTACACCGCCAGCAAATACGCGCAGGAAGCCTTTATGGGGGCGCTTCGTAAAGAGGTACGGCCGTTTGGTATCAAGGTGAGCGGGGTCTACACGGGCCTGGTCGATTCGCATTTCCATGCCAAAGGCCACGGCCACGAAACGTCGAAAAATTACCTGCAGGCGCAGGACGTTGCCGAGTCGATGCACTACATCATCAGCCGGCCGGCTCACGTCGTCATCGACGAGTTTATGGTGCACCCCCTGGAGCAGGAGTATTAACTGTGTTGGAGAGTTGTATAGTTAGAGAGTTGTAAGGTTGTGGAGTTGGAGAGTTATAGGGTTGTAGAGTTATAATGTTATAGAGTTGTAGGAGTAGAAGTTCAGGGGGTTGTGGTGTTGCAGGCGTTGGTGCTTTGTGTGAAGGCTGACAAAATTCAGTTGTAAAACCTAACGTGGTAATTTTACAACCATCCAACCTTGCGACTAGCAAACTTTATAACTCTCCAACCCTACAACCATCCAACTCGATAATTCTCCAACTCGATAACCCTCCAACTCCCTTCTTCTCACAGTGTGTATTTCAGCGCGAGGTTCATGATGCGGCCTTCGAGCGGGGCCCAGATGGGGCGGAACGTGGGCTGGGTGACAGGACCCGTAACCACCGTTTCGTAGTTGGCCTGCTTCACGTTGAAGAGGTTTTCGGCGTTCAGTACCAGCCGCCAGTGTTCGTTGTAGTGGTACTCGGCAGCGCCCGCGAAAAACCAGTAATTGGCCACGTTCTGGTTGTTGTAGAGGTACTGTGATCCCACGTAACTCGACTCGATCCCAAACCGGAAGTGCTCATCTTCCCACGCCAGCGTGGTCGAAAACTTGTCTTGCGGAGCCAGCGGCAGATAGGAGTTGTCGGTGCTGCCGGCCCGCCGGGCGAGCGTGTGGTTGTAGCCCAGATAGAGTTCGTAGTCGTGGTATTCGAGCCGGACGTAGGTGTCGGTGCCGAGGCTGAATACGTTGTAGGGCGCGTTGATCAGCTGCGTATAAGCGCCCAGCGTGCCCGATGTGCTGGCGAAGGCCGAAACCACGGGCGAATTGATGTGGGTGTAATAAAATGCCTGATCGACCTGCACCGAGAGGCCGCTCTCGAACGATCGGGTGTAGGCAATGTCGATGTTGGTACCTACCGACCGCTCGGCCCTGACCACGCTGACATCGATTGGCAGCAGCCGCGGAAAGATCAGACTGACGTTGGGCTGGCCGGGTGTCTGGTTGACAAACAGATTTGGCGTTTTATAGCCCGTACCGACGCTGACACGCACCGTCCAGGCATCCGATGGCTTCACCTTGACCGATAACCGGGGCAGCAGAAAATTGCCAAAGGTATTGTGGTGATCGAGCCGCAGCCCGGCCTGCAGGGCTACTTTCTCGCCCACCTGCCAGTCGTCCTGCACGAAGCCGCCAATTGTCTGGTAAGTGTAATCGACGAGCCGGGTGCTGTCGGGGTTCTTGCGGAACGTTTCCGTTGTCAGGTTTCCGCCAATAATCAACTGCTGTTTGCCAACCCGGATCAGGTCGTTGGCTTCCAGATACACCGACGACTGGTTGCCGTCCGACAGTTTCTGATAATCGGTATTCTGACGATGGAACTGGCTGAAGGCCCCCTTCAGCGACAAGACATTGCTGGCCGAGGTAGTGTGGCTGGCGTTGAAGTCGACTGTATGGCGCTGCAGGTCGGTTATGTTCTGGTAGGCAGTGGGTTGCGTGCCGTCGAGGGCGGGCAGGTACCCCCCTTCGCGGTGCTCTTTGGTAAAGGAGTACCCTACGTTGAGCCGCGTCAGGTCGGTGGGGTTCCAGAAGAAACGCGGGTGTATCGTAAACTGCCGGATCATGGGGCTGTCGGTATAGCCATCGCCCGTTACATCCACGGCCTGCTGGTTTGTGTAGCCTGTAAAGAGCGTCAGCCCCATTTTACCGTACTGTTGCGCGTAGTAGGCGTTGCCATTGCTTTCTTTCAGACCCGACCGGTTGATGAGGGCCGTAAACTCAGGCTTCGCCGAGGTGGGCGTTTTCGAGACGATGTTGATCATGCCGCCAATGGAGCCCCCGCCGTAGAGCGTCGACACCGAGCCTTTCACCACCTCGATCTGCTTTAAATCGAGCGGGGGAATCTGCAGCACGCCCAGATTTCCCGAAAAGCCTTCGTAGAGGGGCAGCCCATCGCGCAGAATCTGGGTGTATTTGGGGTCGAGGCCCTGCATCCGGATGGCCTGGTTGCCGTTTACCGCCGAGGTGCGCTGCACGTGAATAATCGAGATGTCGCCCAGAATACTACTCACGTTGCCGGGCACCACGGCACTTTCCTCATCCATATCTGCCTGCCCCAGCACCTCGACTTTGATCGGCAGATCGTCGATGCGCGAGTTGGTGCGGGTAGCCGTTACGGTTACCTCATCGAGGGCTTCATCGGCGCTGTGCAGCCGGAACACCAGCGTATCGGCCGTGCCGAGCGAAAACAGGGCCGACTCGTAGCCGACGGCGCTGACGGTGAGCGTAGTTGTGCCGTTGGGCAATATGGGCAGCTGGGCGTGGCCGGTGGCATCGGTAACGGCACCCACCACGGGTTTAACCGTTGTGCGCACCGTAGCGCCGATGACCGGCTGCCGGGTCAGACTGTCTTCGACCCGAACGTATCGGGTGGTTTGGGCGAGGGCGGGCGTGAGCGCCAGGAACAGGCCCGTAACGAAAATCCAGCGTTTCATAAGATGGTTGCTTTCGGCGCAAGTCTACGGCGCAATTCTGAAGCAATCCTGACGATCAGGCAACGGGGTGCAGCCCCAGCGTGAAGGTGTGGGTCTGGGCGGCACGGTCATACTGGTAAACAATGGGCAGGGCATAGCGCTGGGCAATCTGCCTGACCAGGGCCAGCCCAAGGCCGGTCGAGTCGGGGCGGGCGGGATGTTTCACGAACCGGCCGAACAAACGCTCTTCGGCGAAGGGAAGGGGTTCGCCACTGTTGCTCACCAGCAGGTAGTCGGGCGTCAGTACAACCCGCACCTGTCCGCCTTCGGTGCTGTGGCGGGCCGCATTCTTGAGCAGGTTGGTCAGCAGCACCCCCAACAGTTGCCGGTTCATCCGCAGCAGGACGCCGGGTGTCAGCGACTGGCTGACGGTGAGTTGCCGGTGCTGAAAAAAAACGGCGTAGTCGGCCAGCAGAGCGGGCAGCAGATCGCTCAGATTCAGCGCTTCGGCATCGGCAAACTGCTGGTTTTCGACCTGGGTCAGCAGCAGCAGCGATCGGTTGAGCTGGTTGAGCCGACCGAGCGCGTCGGTAGCCCGTTGCAGATGCTGCCAGTCGGGTTCGGCCAGTCGTTCCGACTGCATCAGCATATCGAGTTCGGCCGAGGCAATGGCGAGCGGGGTCTGCAGCTCGTGCGACGCGTTTTCGGTAAACTGCTTCTGAAGCAGAAACTGCCGGCGCAGCTTCCGGGTAAGTTCGCCCAGCGACTGATTCAGGAGGTTGAACTCCTGCACCCGGCTGGTCGGCAGGGCGAGTTCAGTCGGCTGGTCGAGCCGAAACGCACCCAGCTGGGCAATGGTGGCGTGAAACGGCCGCCAGAGCCGGCGCGACAGACTGAGCCCCAGCACTACCGACGCGCACATCAGCAGCAGAAAACCCAGAATAACCCCAGCCGACATGATGCGGGTCAGTTCGTCGAATTCGTCGTAGGGTTGCTGCAGCTGAATGGTGTACCAGCGTCCGTAAACAAACTCGGTCTGCTGCAGCTGCCGGAACGGAATGGGCTGCTCGGGGCGCAGCGGGTTGGGCAGCTCACGGTCGGCATAGGCAGGCGGGCGGGGGCCGGGGCTGGCCGTGATGCGCAGCGAACTGCCCAGGGCGGGCGCAATGGGGGCACCCGGCGGTAGCTGCCGCAGCTGCTGCGCCACCCGCCGAACGTCGTGGTCGAGCATCTCATCGACCTCGTGGCGAATGGTGCGGTGAATAAGCACATAAAAGCCAACCGAACCCAGCAGCGCCAGGGCCAGTGCCGACAGCAGCAGGTAGCGGGCCGTTTGGCTGAGCAGGCTCATGCGGCTGGCTGGGTAGTGAAGAGGTAACCCGCACCGTAACGGGTCTGGATGTAGTCGGGGCACCCGGCTGCGATCAGTTTCCGGCGCAGATTCTTGACGTGCGTATACAGAAACTCGTGGGAGTCGGCCATATCCATGGCGTCGCCCCAGACATGCTCGGCAATGGCTGCCCGCGACAGTAGCCGGTCGGCGTTGGTAACCAGAAACAGCAGCAGCTCGTATTCTTTGCCGGTTAGTTTCAGGTCGTTGTTGCGCACGCTGACCCGCTGCTGATCGGGCCAGAGCGTAAGCAGCCCGGCATCGACCCGCACCTGCCCGTCGAACAGGCGCCGGCGCAGCACGGCCCGGAGCCGGGCGTTCAGTTCGGGCAGGTGAAAGGGTTTGGTCAGGTAATCGTCGGCGCCCGCGTCCAGCCCGGTCAGCTTGTCGGTGAGGGCGTCTTTCGCTGTGATCACGATGATGCCTGCCGGCGACCGGCGCGCCTTCAGTTCACGCACCAGATCGAGGCCGTTGCCATCGGGCAGCATCAGATCGACTACCAGACAGTCGTACGCGTAGTCGTGGGCGTGCCGGGCCGCCAGCTGGTAGGTTGGGGCTACCGTCACGATAAAGCCTTCGCTTTCCAGATACTGCCGAATGGCATCCTGCAGCGCGGGTTCATCGTCGACCAGCAAAATCTTCATGGGCTTCAGCGTTCGTAGTTTGCTGGCCGGGCGACCTGCCTGCGACCAGCAAACTACGAAAAATAAACGAGCCTACTGGCTCCACTCGGTTGGGGTACGGTCCCAGCGGTGGCCTTTCAGTTCGCGCAGCAGATCGGGGTTCAGGCCCTGCCCGTCGCTGACGGCCGTATTGGCGTCGACGTTGCGGAGCTGGCGCATACCGGGTATGGTGGTGTGTACGTCGGGGTTGCTCAGGATAAACCGCAGGGCCATCTCGGGCATGGTCATGCCGGCCGGAATAAGCGGCTTCAGCGCGTCGGCGTGGTCGACACTGCTGTTGAGGTTTTCCGGAACGAAGTAGGTCGAGCGCCAGTCATCGGCGGGGAAGGTCGTTTCTTTCGTGAAGGTGCCGGTAAGCGTGCCTTCGTCGAAGGGTACGCGGGCAATCACGCCCAGGTTCAGCTCGCGGCAGAGCGGGAAGAGCTGGTCTTCGGGATTCTGGTCGAAGATGTTGTAGATCACTTGAACGGCGTCGATCATACCCGTCTTCAGGGTTTCGAGGCTGTTGTTGGGCTCCCAGCGGTTAATGCTGATGCCCCAGGCCTGCACTTTGCCCTGCTGGGTCAGTTTCTGGATAGCTTCCTGCCACTCGCTGCGCTGCGCCCAGTTATCTTCCCAGACGTGAAACTGCATCAGGTCGATGGTGTCTAGGCCAAGGTTTTGCAGGCTTTTGTCGGTATACTCGACGATGTAGTCGGCCGGAAAGACGTCGTTCAGTTCAAACTGGGGTTTCGACGGCCAGATTCGGTTTTTGGGCGGAATCTTGGTGGCTACGTAGAGCTTCTTGTCGGGATTGCGTTTGAGCAGCTCGCCCAGAATGCGTTCGCTGAGGCCTTCGCCATACCCCCAGGCCGTATCGAAGAAGTTACAGCCCCGTTCAATGGCGCGGTCGAGGGCCTGGTCGACAGTGGTGCGCTCGGAGCCTGTCCAGCCGGCCAGTCCCCACATGCCGTAACCAATTTCTGAAACGTTCCAGCCCGTGCGGCCAAATGTGCGGTAATTCATGAAGGGTTTAGTTTGTGGTTTGCGGTTCGTAGTTTGTGCGTCAGCAACTACAGACCACAAACCACGAACCACCAACTAAGTTCACGGCCCATGCTTATCCGAATCGTTCGTATGACGTTCCAGCCCGGGCGGCTGGCCGATTTTCACGCCATCTTCGACGCATCGAAACACCACATCCGGGCGTTCCCCGGCAACCGGCACCTCGCGTTGTTGCAGGACCCAGACAACCCCGCCGTCCGGATGACCTACAGCCTCTGGGACTCGGCCGAAGCCCTCGACGCCTACCGGCACAGCGAGCTATTTCGCACCACCTGGGCCGCTACCAAAGCCCTGTTTGCCGAAAAACCCATTGCCTTTTCGGGTGAGCAACTGGAGGAGGTTTAATGAAGCAGGTAATCTGTACGCAGATTATTGAAATTTAGAGCCAGGATGTTTTGTCCCTGTAAGTAATAGCAGAAATTCAGGTAGTCGGTCAATACGAACAGGTTATCGGCGGCAACCCGGTGTATAGATGCATCACTCAACCCAAATTTCAGATAGCTTTTTGAGTGGCTACTCATCGTTTCGTTACTCGCTGGTAACAGTTCTTCCATTCGCTGAGTCAGTAGTTTCAGGATTTCTAATCCTTGCCGCTGTTGCTTCGTTTCACACCCGATAAGATTGCTAACCTCAGTTAGAATATGTGGTGTTGTAAAAAGCGTACTGAACTGTTCTACAAAAGAAAGTAATAGTCTAAAGTCGGACGTGGTGTAAGCGCTCAAACGTTTGTTTCCTGCAATAGCGGCTTCGCTTATCGATCCGATCACTAACAGGACCAGCAGGTTGGTATCAATAAGAAGCCCGCGCGCCTTTTTCAAGTCAGTTAGGGTCATTTCCGAGTACCCTTATCTTCATCGATTCAACGTGTCCATCATCAGTGCTCACTTTAAATAATTTGTATTGTCGTTCGAATTGTGGGGTTAAAATACTCGAAACGGTGAGCGGATTTTTTTGGTCCGCTTTTACAGGAAAACTGAGTGTTATCAGCCAATTGCGACGTTCAGCGTCAAGTTCTACTTCTTCGATTAATTCCCCCTGTATATCAGGATAAATGTCTTTGTAGAAGGCCAATGCACTGTGGGCGGCTTCTTTAACCGAAAGCATAACAGATAGAGTTGTAGCGTTTTCTATGTCCATGCTAAACTAATGATACATTGGCACAAGTTCCAGATAGAATTCGTACCGATGTCTACGTATAATTAACGCTTCACCAGACGCAGGTCGAGTTGCTGAATCAGGGCCGGCACTTCGGGGGTGAGGGTGAAGAACACGTCGATAGCCCCCCGTTCGCCGGTAATCCGGTACGTGCCGCGCAACTGGTTTTCGGGCAGCAGCTCACCCACGGCTTTGATGGCGCCGATCTCGTCGAACAGGGTTTTTGCTGCCTGCCGGCGCAGGGCAACCGACTGGTCGGGAAAGAAGTTTTCGGCGAAGATGCCGCTTTGCTCGGCCCCGGTCCAGTCGGGCAGTAGCGTCAGCAGCTGGGCTTTGCGCTGGGCCAGTACGGGCGAAACGGGCAGCTGCCGGGGCGTCAGGCCCGCCATCGACACCAGCGTATCCATAACGGCCCAGTTGATGGGACTCATGCTGGCGTAGGTGAGGTTGCCGAACGCCATCACCCCAATGCCGTAGTCGGGCATGATCCACCACTGACTGCCGAAGCCAGGCAGTCCGCCCGTGTGGCCCACGTACGTACGATCCTGGCAGTCGTGGCTCCAGCGCAGTCCGTAGGCGTAGCTGCTGGTCATGGCGCAGGCGCGACCCGACGGGTACCGAAAGGCGCTGTTGAGGCTGCTGAAGTTGGCCGGCAGCTGCATTTCGCGGATGCTCGACCGACGAACCGGTCCCGTTTCGGCGCCGTTGCGCGGGGGCCAGGCCTGCTGGTGAATCGCCATGTAGCGGGCAAAATCCTCGACCGACGTAATAAGCCCGCCCATGGCGCCGTGCGAGCCGTCGTGCAGCAGGGCTTCTTCGCGCCACTGTCCGGCTTCCCAGCGGTAACCATGAGCCAGCTTATCGGCCGGCACATCGGCATACTCCCAGCGGGTATGGGTCATGCCCAGCGGTTTCAGAATCGACTCGGTAATGTATTGCTGGTAAGGCTTGCCCGACACGTTGGTCAGGATGCGCCCCAGCAGCACAAAGCCGAGGTTGCTATACTCATAGGCTACGCCCGGCGCGTTCGACAGCGAAATACCGCCTTCGATCAGTTTGGTCAGGTCGGCTTCGGAGTCGCCCAGCTGCCGGTCGCCGTAGGGGTTGTCTTCCGGGAAACCAGCCGCGTGGGTCAGCAGGTGGCGAATGGTGATGCGGGGGGCGTCGGCGGTGAGGTAGCGTAGTTTCTTCAGTTGAGGAACGTACTGCTCGGCGGGGTCGTCGAGCCGCAGGCGTCCTTCGTCGCGCAGCTTCAGAATGGCCATGGCCGTCAGGCTTTTGGTCATCGAGGCAATGCGGAAAAGCGATGTCGGTGATGCCGGCGTTTTCTGGTCGAGATTCGTAAAGCCAGTGCTGCCCGCTTTCAGCAGCTGCCCATCGACCACCAGCCCGAAAACAAGCCCCGGAAAGTGATTTTTGGCGGCATAGTCCTGATACATTTTTTCGACCACGGGCCAGGCCTGTTCGAGTTTACTTCGTCGGCTGGCGTCGGTAAACACGGGGGGCTGGTAGGTCGCGACGGGTTGAGGGATGGGCTGGGCCAGGGCCAGACTGCCTGACAGCAGGGAAAAACCGAAAAAGGAAGCGATGCGCATGAGGAACAAGCCGATTGTAAAAAAACGAACATAGCGGTTTTTGCACAGGATTGCAGCCCGCGGGCCGAAGAAGGGATGCGCGCCGGCCCGCTGACCACGCCGGCCTTCAGGCCGACGTGACGGTGTCGCGACGCCAGGCCAGCCAGGCCACCACGGCCAGGCAGCCCGCAAACCAGCCGAACGGCAGCCGCAGATCGAGCAGCGACAGCCCGCCGAAAACCACTGTCGTGGCAAAACTGGCCAGCCCCTGCAACGCCTGGTTGATGCCGAACACTTCGCCCCGGTCGCTGTCGTCGGTACGCTGTGCCATGAGCCCTTCGATCAGCCCCTGAATCAGCGAGAGCGTGATGCAGTCGATGGCCACCACCACGTAAAGGGCCAGTATCGACGAACCCACGAGCCCGTAGGCCATCAGCACCGGTACGCCCAGCAGGGCTAGCCAGAAAATGGCCCGCTGCTGGTTGATACGGTCGGCGATATAAGCGTAGAATACATAGCTGATCACAATGCTGAGCCCGCCAAAGAACATGAAGAAATACGAGATGTCGCGGGCGTCCATCTGCAGCGCGCCCAGGCTCATGAATGCCACCATGTAGTTGTAGTAGCCGATGCTGAGGGTCAGAAAGAGCTGCATCAGCACCAGGGTTTTCAGGCCGGGATGCTGCTGGTTTTTAAGCGTCAGCCGCGACCAGAGTTTCTGTACGTTCAGGCTCTGGACAAGCTCGGTTTTGAGCGTTTCGGTCGACACGCCGGGCGGGTTGGGGTGCGTTTCGCGCAGGGTCCAGCTCAGCACCATATTGACCGACGACAGCACCACGGCCATCAGCGCCACGGTTCGGGCCTGATCGCCCTCGACCACGTTGAACGCGGTCAGCAGCAACCCCGACGCGGCCGGCCCCACCACAAAACCCAGCGAAATAATGGAGCCTTCAATGCCCAGATTCCGGAACAGCTGTTCGCCGGGCGAAATGTCGGTAATGGCCGACCGGACCGTGGCGTACATGCCGTTGGTGATGCCGTCGCTGGTGCGGTTGGCAAAGTAGTAGCCCACCCGAACGGGCAGCAGCAGGCAGTCGGCCAGAAAGGTACCGATCGCCGAAACAATAAAAATGGGCCGCCGGCCGTAGCCGTCAGACAGTTTGCCCAGCAGGGGTGCCGAAAAAAGCTGGACGCCCAGAAACAGGGCCGTACCTGCCGCCAGCCACAATTGGGGCTGCGGCAGACCTTTTACGAACTGGGGCAGAATGGGCCCAACGGCCGACCCAACAATTACGTCGATCAGGATAATGGCGTAGATGTGCAGCAGTCGGCGGTCGGTTCGGGCAGGGGGTTGGGGCATACCACAAAGGTACCGGCGCGTGCGCGTTATCGGGGCATCGGGTCAGGGAGTTTTTAGCCCTGCCGGGTTTGGTGTCAGGCGGGCCGTGTTGTGCCGGAAATCTGCAGAATGAAATCGGCGCCGAAGGCCGAGGCTGGTGTAAAAAAACCGGGTTTGGTGGTGCCGGCCAGCACGCGCTCGGTAGCCAGCAGGGCTGTCTGGGCCGTCAGGTGGTAGGCTTCGGGCGTAATCAGCGTGGCCTGAATGGCGTAGCCCGCCGGATTCGACACCTGCCCCCACAGGTAGCATTGCTCCGCCTGGCGCACCTCGGGTGCCGGCCCCGTCACCCGTCGGTTGATGAGCCCCGTCAGCCACGACCGGACGGCCGGCACGCGCAGCGCTCCGCTGGCGTAGCGCATCAGCTTCATGAGCCGGATAGCCCCGCGCGACTGCGCCATGAACACCCGAATGTTGGGGATGCCCGTGCTGTAAAAGGCCGTCGACACATCGCCCCAGGGCAGCAGAACGGCGGGTTCGGGTGGCCCGTCGAAGGCTACCTGACGCACCTCGTAGGCCGCCGGTACGGGTGTCAGCGACCCGGCCCGCCGGATCATGCCGGGGCGGTGGACGTTGTGCAGCGCGGTCAGGGCCGTTCCCCGCGACAAACCACCCGTTGTTTTAAAGGCCAGTTGCAGATCGGTAGCGTCGCGCAGGCGCTGCTTCAGGTGCAGCGCCAGGCAGTCGGAAGGCACCACGTCGAAACCAACGCCGGGAAGCAGCGTAATGCCAGCCGCCAGGGCCGCATCGTGTTGCCGGGCCATATGCTCAAACACCTCGATTTCGCCCGTGATATCGAGGTAGTGGGTTTGGGTTTGCAGGCAGGCCTCGACCATGGCCGGTGCCGTCAGCGCGAACGGACCGCCACAGTGCAGCACCGCCTGCACGTCGGTCAGGGCCCGCGTCAGGGCGGGGGTATCGGTTACGTCGAAGACGAAGTAGGGGAGCCCGTATTGCCCGGCCAGCGCGCGGGTTTTGTCGGCGTCGCGGCCGGCCACGACGGGCTGATGACCGCGGCTAACGGCCAGTTCGACAATCAGCCGGCCGGTATAGCCATAGGCGCCGTAAATCAGGAAGTTTGTTTTCAACGGGGTAATGGTCAGAAGGTGCTGTTGATCAGGGTTTGGTTCCCAGGCCCGATCCATCGTCAAGCACCGGACTGAGGGGCGAAACGCCGGTTTCGTTGAAGGCTTCGATGGCGAAGTAATACGGAACGCCCACGTTGAGCGCCCGCAGCTCAAGGGTGTTGGGCTGGTCGTTCCACACCTGGTAAGTCTGGTACAGTTTGTCGGGGGCAATACCCCAGCGAATGTTGTAACCCACGGCGCCTGGTACCCGTTCCCAGCTCAGGTCGGCGTTGCGCTGGTCTTTCTGGCGTTTGGCCACCAGCCGGCCGGGCGTGGCGGGTGCTTTGCCCAGGCTGTTGCCAAACACCCGGAAGGCATTGATGCTGAGGTGCCGGCCCGCCGTGTACACATGCTCGTACCGGACATACCGCGCCCGAATGGGCCGGCCATCGCGCAGGGGCAGTTCGACATAGGCGCAGGCCCGGTCGCGTTTGGGCTGGTTGGTGAGGTCGGCCGCCACCGTCCACGATTGCCCGTCGAGTGAGGTCAGGATTTTGAACTGGGTGTAGACCGTCGAGTCGGAGTCGTAGATGTCGAGCTTGTAGTCGAAGTAGTCGACCTGCACGGCCCGGATATCGGCGGGTGCGCCGAGGTCGCTGGTAATCGTTTCGCCGGGCCGGTTCTGAGCTGCCACCCAGAACGTGCGCGGATTTTCGTCGGCCACGAACCCCGCCCGGATGGAGTCGGCGCCGGTGGGCGTGAGGGTCGATGATGCCGTAACGGGTTTTTTATAGTTCAGCAGCATCCAGCCCGCAAACAGCTCTTCGCGATCCTGCCATTGCCGGGTGGGCAGTTTGTGGGGCCAGTCGCCGAAGCGCGTGGTTACGTAGAGCTGATCGTCTTTGTCGAAACCGGCGGGGTGCATCATAATCCGGCGCTCCATGCCCCAGTTTAGCCCAATCCAGGTGGTACCGGTGTTCCAGTAGTTGCCGAAGTTGTCCTGAAAGGTATTGCCGTGGCCCGTGCCGGTAGCAAAGCCGCCGGGTTTGTAGGCAATGGGGTTGTAGGGCGCGTAGGTAAACGGCCCGAGCGGATCGGTACCGACGTAGGTGCCGTTGCCGTAGACGTTGTATTCGGTGCCGGGAGCGCCGTACTGCAGGTAGTATTTGCCCCGATGCTTGGTCATCCAGGCCCCTTCGACAAAGGGCTTTACCCAGTCGGCGTGGTTGGGGCCGAAGCGTTCCCAGCCGTGCTGATAGGGGTCGAGCCAGAACATGGCCTTGTAGGCTTTGGCAGGTTCGGGCCCCGCGTAGGTCAGGTTCCGGCTTTTGTCGAGCTCGGCGCCGAAGATGGGATAGACGTTCGACGAGCCCCAGTACATATACCATTTGTCGGTATCGTCGTCGTGAAAGAGAGCCGGATCCCACGGGCCTATGTCTTTGGGCAGGCGCGGCAGCCAGCGGTTGTAGAACGTAAGCTTTCCTTTGTCGGGCTGGGTCGAAATAAAGATGGGGCGCTGCTCGAACGTGCTCTGAAACAGGTAGAGCGTGTCGCGCACCGACAGGGCTGCGGGGGCACACATATCTTCCATGGGCCATTTGTCGGGCACCACGTAGCGCCAGTTGACCAGATCGGTCGAGTGCCACCAGCCGCCCTGAATAGTCACAAACAGATAGTACTCGCCGGGTTTGTTGCCCACCTTGTGGTTGATGATCACCGGGTCGGCTCCCGAGCGGTACGATACCTTCTCGTTCAGCTGCTCGAAGTTGTAGCGGTAGCTGATGTCCATGGGATTGCAGTAGGTCGTCGGCTGGGCCGTGAGCGGGAGCCGGACAAACAGCAGGAGCAGGCAGACAAAGACAGGTGGTTTCATGGGGAGAGGGGCTCCGTAACGTCGTGCCTGACGAACCTGGGCAGACGGCGGGATTAATTATCGGAGCAAGGTACAAGAAAATCGCGCCAGGATTATAAACTATCCGACTAACCCCGGCCCGAGCCAATTGTTACCCATCGGGCGGGGGCGCGCTTGCCATTAATCACAATCTGCTGGGCGCCGGGCCGGTTTCGATCGTACCTTCCCGCTTGTAAATTGTACCGGATTAGCGGTGTTGCCGCGATCCGATTGTCTGTATTCCTGCTACCATGACATCAACACCCACCCGCCTACGATCTGTTTCGCTGCTGGCCAGTCTGCTGCTGCTAAGCCTTACGGTGGCATCGGCCCAGTCGCTCTACATGCCCCGCAACGTAGCCAAGGCGTACCAGAAAGGCACCCGCGCCATGGATGGCAAACCGGGCGCTCGCTACTGGCAGAACAAAGCCCGTTATACCATCCGGATCACGGCCACCCCCCCCAACCGCACCATTCAGGGCGTCGAAACCATTACCTATATCAACAACAGCCCCGATACACTGCAGTCGCTGACGTTCAAGCTGTTCATGAATATTCACCAGCCGGGGGCCAACCGGCAGGGGGCCGTATCGGACGACTACCTGACCGACGGTATCCACATTGATAGCTACGCCGAGAACAGCGTCGATAAAAAGTGGCCCGCAGCCGGCCGGAACACCAGCCACCGGGTACCGCTGACCAAAGCCCTGCTGCCCCGCGATTCGGTGAAGCTGAACATCAGCTGGCACTACGACCTCTCGAAAGAAAGCGGCCGGGAAGGCGTGCTCGATTCGACCACGTTCTACCTCGCTTACTTCTACCCCCGGGTGGCCGTTTACGACGATTACCAGGGCTGGGACCGCATGCCGTTTACCGACGCGCAGGAGTTCTACAGCGATTTTAACGACTATGACCTGACAGTGACCGTGCCCCGCAACTACATCGTCTGGTCGACGGGTGATCTGGTCAACACCGATGAGGTGCTTCAGCCCATGTTTGCCCAGCGGCTGCGGGCGTCGATGAAAACCGATTCGCTCGTCCACATTGCCACGGCGCAGGATCTGGCTGCGGGCAACGTGACCCGGGCGCAGGCCACCAACAGCTGGCACTGGCGCGCTGCCAACGTGCCCGATATGGCGCTGAGCATCAGCAATCATTACGTGTGGGATGGAGCCAGCGTGGTGGTCGACAAGCGTACAGGCCGGCGGGCCAGCGTACAGGCGGCTTTTCTGGACGATGCCAAGGACTTTCACGCCATGGTTGGCTTTGGGCAGCACGCCCTCGACTGGTTTTCGCACAACTGGCCGGGCGTAGCCTATCCGTACCCGAAAACAACCATCGTGCAGGGCTTTGCCGATATGGAGTATCCCATGATGGTCAACGACGCCACGACCAGCAACCTCGATTTTTCCCGGTTTGTGGCCGAGCACGAGATAGCGCATACCTGGTTTCCGTTCTACATGGGTATCAACGAAACTCGCTTCGGCTTCATGGACGAAGGCTGGGCCACAGCGCTCGAACACCTGATCGGTCAGGCCGACATGGGTAAAGACGCGGCTGTAAACATGTTTAAACAGTTTCGGGTAACGGGCTGGATTCGCGACCCGTCGGCTGAGCAGGATCTGCCTATTATTACCCCGGCCAACGTGCTGAGTGGGGCTGCCATGGGCAACAACGAGTACGGGAAAGCCGCCCTCGGCTACCTGGCGCTGAAAGATATGCTGGGCGATGCCGATTTTCGGAAGGGGCTGCACACCTTCATGGACCGCTGGAACGGCAAGCACCCCACCCCCTGGGATATGTTTTTCAGCTTCAACAGTGGCGTTGGTAAAGACCTCAACTGGTTCTGGAACAGCTGGTACTTCACCAACCACTATATCGACATGGCCATCGAGTCGGTAGCCACCACGGGCAAAACGGCAACGGTGACGCTTAAAAACATCGGCGGCTTTCCGGCACCCACCGATCTGCTGCTGACCTTCGCCGACGGCACCACCGAAACGCGGCACCAGTCGTCCGCGATCTGGCAGGCTAATCCGGCCCGGGCCGTTATCAAACTGCCCATCACCAAAGCGCTGAAGTCGATCAAGGCCGATGGCGGCATTTTTATGGATGCCGATGTTGCCAACAATACCTGGGCGGCTAAGTAGATAGCTAGCTATCGAGTGCACGAATCTATACCCCAAACGGGGGCGCCACGACGATGGCGCCCCCGTTTTTTTTGTTTGAATCTGGCTTAAGACACAGGCAGATCGTCGCTGATGAGGGCCCGGTTGAGGAATGCGGCCGCGGCTGCTCCGGCGGCTGCGGCCGCCGACAGGGAGCGCATGGGGCTGCTGGCATCGCCCGCGACCCAGACGCCCGGCACCGTCGAATGGCCGTAGGCATCGGTTTGCACCAGGCCGGTTTCGGTCAGGGCGCAGCCCAGCTGTTCGGCCAGGTTGCCCGACTGCCGAAATGGAACCCGGCTAAACAGGGCGTCGAGCGGGTGGCTGGTACCATCGGTCAGGTGCAGTGCCGTGAGGTAGCCCGTCTGGTGCGTCAGGGCGGCTACCGGCGTTTCGATCAGGGGCACCCCCAGCCGATCGATCAGCTGTCGCTGCGGTTGGGTGAGCGTGGCCGGGCCATTGGTGAACAGCGTGAGCCGTTGGCTCCAGTGATGAATCAGCGGGACCATATCGGCCGCTATCGGGCCGTTGGCCAGCACCCCCAGCCGATCGGTACGTACCTCGTAGCCGTGGCAGTAGGGACAGTGCAGCACCGAGCGCCCCCAACACTCGGCAAAGCCCGGAATGGGCAGCAGTTCGTCCTGAACCCCCGTAGCCAGCAAGAGCTTGCGCGTTTGCAGCCGGTGGCCGCCGGCGGTGGTGAGTACGAAACCGGTCGGGCCGGTTTCGGCAGTCAGCACGGTGTCGGTCAGGAGCGAGATGGTAGGGTAGTGCAGTGCCTGTTCGCGGGCCAGGCTCAGGAGCTGATCGGGCGGAATGCCGTCGCGGGTGAGCAGGTTGTGGGCATGGGGGGCTGTGCGGTTGCAGGGTTTCCCGGCGTCGATCACCAGCGTCCGGCGCATCGACCGGCCCAGCAGCAGGGCCGCATTCAGGCCGGCGGTACTGCCGCCTACCACAACGGCGTCGAACGGGGTATCTGAAAAAGAAATTGGTGTAGCGTTGTCGGGCATGCGTCGAGTCGGTTTTTAAATGCAACAATGTTGCATTTAAAAACCGTTCCCTGCCGATAGACATTTATGGTATTTTGCTGCATGATTGCTGCAACGCCCGCCCCGCCTTATTACGCGGTTATTTTCACATCGATCCGCACCGACGTACTCGATGGGTATGCCGACACGGCTGCCCGCATGGTCGAACTGGCGCAGGGGCAGCCCGGTTTCTTGGGCGTCGAGTCGGCGCGCGATGGGGTTGGTATTACGGTTTCGTACTGGCAAAGTCTGGATGCCATTCGGGCCTGGAAACGCCAGGCCGACCACCAGATCGCGCAGGAAACCGGACGGGCGCAGTGGTACACGGCCTATAAAACCCGCATCTGTCTGGTAGAACGCGATTACGGGTTTACGATTTGATTGGCGGGGGGCATTACTGCGTACTGATCGAGCGCTCGCTGGAGATGTGCCATCAGGCGGATTATCAGTTGGGGCGGCTCCAGCACACGCACCTGATGACCCAGCCGGGCCAGTTCAATCACTAATTCATCGTTGATAATCAGGCTGAGCCTGACCCGCAGTTCTGTTTCGGTATCCACCAGTACATCCTGTTCCCGAAAGGGCGCCAGGGGCTGCGCCCGGAAGTGGAGTCCCTGCTGCCGGGTAAACGACAGAATAATCGTTTCGACGGGCGCATCGTTGACGACTACGCCCAGCGCGTGCCGAAAATAAGCTGCGGCATCGAACGCGGGTGGACAGTCGGTGGTGTCGACCAGGCAGGCTGAATCTGGCAGGATACGATCCAGACCGAACACCCGTATCTGTTGATACGCTGGATGCCAGCCAACGACATACCAGCGGTTGCGGTGTTCCTTCACGATGTAGGGAAACAGCTGATGATGCTTGGTTACCTCGGTATCGTAGCGCTGATGGTCGAATGCGACCAGACTTGTGGTACGAATGGCTTCCAGAAAGAGGTTGATCCAGTGGCTGCCGTGTGTATACGGAACCGACTCGAAGAGAATGGCTTGACTCAACGCCGTGGTGTTGTCGGCCCGGAAGCGTACGGCTTTGTCGATTTTATCGACGGTACCGTGCAGACCCTCGAACACAGATAGATTCCTGAACTGATTGAGCGTCGCGACCGCCGTGTGTAATGCGGTCAGGTCGCTGGCTGTGAGCGTAATCTGAGCGCCGAGGTCGAACGGCTGCGTGTAATGATAACCACCCCTTGCGCGGGCATGGCCGATGGGCGCATTATAGACGGCCCTTAACTCCGCAATGTCGTCTTTGATCGTTCGGATGCTCACGTCGAGTAGCGTGGCCAGTTCGGCGGCTGTACTGCCTTTGCCGCCCCAGCGGTTGAGCCGGTCGTTGATGCGCAGCAGGCGTTGCTGTTGGTTTTTGCTTAGGGGCATAAAAAAATGGGTGGATAGCCGAAGCGGGCAGAAAGATTGCACCCGGCCCGGCTACTTTTACGACCGTTCGATCAATCGCGGTCCGGCCGGGAGTAAAAAAGAGATATTCATACTTACATACCTGCTATCCGCACCCACATTCGTATGCAGTTTCGTTTATTTCTTCGGCCACTTGCCAGCCGAACCCTGGTACCGTTCAACTACGCCTACCGGCTCAGCGCTTTCATTTATGCCGTACTGGCCGATGCCGACCGGCAGTACGCCGATTTTCTGCACGGGCAGGGCTACACCTACTCCAGCACGCGCCGGTTCAAGCTCTTCACGTTTTCCGATCTGATTATGCCCGGTGCCCGCGTCGATGTACAGGCGGGGGGGCTGTGGGTCAACTCGCCCCATATCGAATGGGTTGTCAGCTTTTATGTCGACAAAGCAGCTCAGCATTTCATCATGGGCCTGTTTCAGGATCAGCGTTGTGTGATTGCTACGCCCAAACACCGGGCCGAGTTCCTGATCGAGCGGGTCGAATCGGTGCCGGTTGATATCGGGTCGACCACGGTTCGGCTACGGACATTGTCGCCGGTCGTGATCGCGGAGAAAGACGAGCGTGGTCTGGATCAGTACCTGCACCCCACCGACGATCGGTTTGGTTCGCTGCTCTGTACGAACCTGCTGGCCAAGTGGGGCAGCATACCGGTTGCTGCCAGTGTGGCGGAGTATGGCGACGATGCGCTAACGTACCGGTTTATGCCGGGTCGCCTGGAGCGGAATGCCGCCCAGCCCAAATCCCGTCTGGTAACGATTAAGGAAGATTCGCGGGCCGAGACGCGCGTTCGGGGGTATTACGGCTTCCAGTTCGAGCTAAGCGGCCCGACTGATCTATTGGAACTCGCCGTGCTGGCCGGCGTAGGCCGGTACAATGCCGAGGGGTTCGGGGCGGTGGCTACGACTTAACCTTGACGTCCAGCTTTTCCAGCAGCGCAATTAGGGGTGCGTTCTTAGCCTTCGCAGCTTCTTCTGCTGTAGCGTACTTACCCAGTCGCGTTTGTTTTGTTCTCTTCGCCATAGTATGGCAATGTTTAATCAATTTTTCAAAAAAAGAAATTGAATGGATATATCATTTATTATTCAAAATAGTGAACGTACAAACTGCAAGATAAAAATTCAGCCATTGGCCCCTTATTCAATGGTTGATGAAGTTCCTGGGTCGTACTATAAAACCCTTACCGCTCCTTCAAAGCACCAGTTGTGCGGCCTCTTTGAAAATGTGCTGGGCTTTCATTTTGGTGTGAAGGACCGAGAACGCCTTTTTAAAGATATAGCAAAAGCCTTCGAGAAAAAACAGAAAGGTAAAGATAAAGTCAGGTTCGAGCGGTCTGAGTCAAAGTCGGGCTACTTGCCGCTACTCTACCACCTTTTTGACATTGACCTGACGCTTGTACCACCCGTAACCCATCTTGATGACTTGTGGAAGAAAGCATTCCGGCGTACTGATGCGGGCGATAATCCAGTTCACGCTAATGGTAGTGTAAATCAAGATATTGACATCGTCAGACGTAAACGGCTCATCGAACGTGATCCAGATAAGCCGGACAGGCCCACTAAAAAAGCACTGGGAGACTTGTTCACTGCTCAAATAGGCTCGTTTCCCCTGTATTACACGACACTGGCCACACGGGAATATCTGATAACAGAGGGTACATATACACTCAAACTTGATATAGCAGTTAACCTGTTGACGAGGCTGGAAGAAGCATTGTACGACAACAACTTAGCTTATCTCGGCACGAATGACGGCTGGGTTGATATTCAAATAGAACGGCTATGACACACCCTTATTTGCACTATGGCTACGCACTGTTTTTGGCCGAAACTAATCTTGAGGAGGGCATTTCTCTCAACGAAAATGTATCGGCTCTGATACGTGAGTTAGAAAAAGCGTTACTGGATTTTCGAATGAAACCAACTACGTCGTTTGTTGGAATGCGTTCAGTGAAATTTGGCTTTTGTGACGAGGTAAAAGGGGACACGGGTAACGGTGTTTTCCTGGCACCAAGCGTTATCGCATCAGACAAAGCTGCTGGCAATCTGCTGAAAAGCTGCGCCGACTGGATCGCCGATGTGAAGAGCGAGCAGGCAAAGAATGATGGCAAAGTGAATCTGAATAAAATGACAAAGGCCAGCATGTCATCAACGCCAACGTCTGGTGAATATCTTAGTTTTGGAGCCACTGCTAGTCGGGGCAAGCCAGCACTTTCAATAGCAGAAAATGCTTTTGCCTTACTCACTTCGCTTACATCTATCAAGCCTGCTATGGCTTATAAAACGTACTCGCAAGGTAAGACAGAACGTAGCAACACAACTATCATTCCTGCCTTCGATTCGATCAAGGATACAGTTCGGTTCGTCAAGCTTTTCAAAATGATGCGAGCCCGCTATCTACAGCAGGATGGCGCAATGATAGGTGGCGTATTTCAGGAAAAGAATAAGAAGGGGGAAGTTATAAAAGAGAGCCCGTTGAGACCCAAAATCTATGACGGCAATTTCCCTCATGCACCTCGAAGTAGTGCGCTCGGCCCCGTAGCCCTACTAGGGTCCATTGGAGCGTGGGCTAAAGAAGCAGAAGATACGCCCTGGGCTATAGATGTGCTCGAAAGTCTGAAACAAGCGCAGATGTATGTCATCAGCTACGGTAAAGCGCAGTCGTTCCGCTATAACCACTACCTCGTTGATTTAGCCAAAGAAAATCGGCTTAGTGAAGTCGTTGATAGTCTGTTCTATACAGAACTGTTGAATGCAGGCCCACGCACCGCTGACAACAGAAACGACTATCAGGTTCTCGATTTGTTTACAGCTCGTTTTCTATTGCAATTCAATCGGGTATCCTTCCGTGATTTTCTGGCTCAACGCGCCGAATACCCACATAAAACCAGTGTTTTGTTTACCACTTATTTTGATAAAATGGAACGTGTACATCCCGACGTAGTACAATCTGCCAAAGCCTTAGGACGGTGGTTGAATTACGTAGCTTACAGAGTAGCTAAAGACTATAAAGAGGACGCCACAAAGGATGACGTTCGCAAGCAGAAGGCGAAGGTGCTGGTCGAACTGGAAAGCTCGACGTTTGCCGCTAAATCCGGTGATGCGCTTATCGCTCAGGCGATTACCCGTGCGGGCCGCTTGTCGGGTATGGATGCGCCCGAAGAAGGGAGCTTATTTATGGAGCAAACAGCCGCCGGTAGCATCACACTCGATCAGGCAAAAAATCTGCTTGTTGCCTTTTCACGATTACGCAACAAGTACGAACCCAAAGACCCGGATGATTCCTCTGACATTGTTGAATCGCAGCCCGAAAAGATGGAAGGTAAATCAGACGCACAGGAATAAACTCATAACTTTTCAATCAACTGAATATACATGGAAATTTCAGGAATACTCGTTTCGCTTGTTGCTCCTTTTGATTACCACATGGCCAACGGGGGTGAAAAATTGCTGGGTAATGCATCCTCGATCAAGCGTACCCCGGACGGGAAAGTATATGTCTCGGGTCAGATGCAACGTCATGCATTGTTTTCGGCAATGTCACGACTGAACGAGGCTGACCCCGACAAAGCGCAAACTTACGTCTCGAATGGCGATGGCATCAGTAACCACATCGAGGTCGATCTGCGGGCTGATATGGGCGGGTTCATGCATCCATCGCGGGGTGACTATTCAGGTCGTAGAACGGCCCCGCTTACGGCCACGATGGCAGTAGCTTTGGAAGAAAGTAAGATAGGTCGCGACTTATTGATCCGTCTCAAGCAAGACTCTACTGAGGACAGTCGCGATCAGGCATTGGCGACCCGCGAGTTCAGCGAAAACGACATGATGCTAATGAATTTCTATCTAGACGTTACTGCGCTAAGTACCTCAAAAGCCTTCCGCTATGAAAATTCTTTTCATCTGGAAACGACATACCATAAACACGCGCATGAAGTTGAGCGGATGCGCCGGGTACGGCTGTTTCTCGAAGCTACCCGCTCACTACACGATTATTCAAATCAGGCCCGGAACGCGGTGAGTGGTGAGCCGCTGAAAGTACTGATCGTATTCGATACCAAGCACAGCCGTAAGGCTGCCCGGTATTTTTCGGTCGGCGAAATACAGCAAAAGAATATTCTGGCTGAACTGAAAGCGCGTCAGGCTGAACACTTTTTCGGTGATGACGACACAGAAAATTCGGTCTTCAAAGCTTACGAGAAGGCTCTGACTCTGTTGGCCGCGTCAACGCTGGTTGATCTAAGTGAAGGCGACGGTAGTGTAGTTACGTTTGAGGAGTTCGCAGGTGCGAATTAGAAAATGACTCGTCAGTACCGCAAGCACTGTTTGCGGTACTGATCAATAGCCAAACCCGGAATACGGAACAATGAATATGGAGCCCCTAGCCAAGCCCAGTGGTATTACTCTTAAAGATCATATTACTCATGTCGTCGACGAAGGTAGATTGCTCATACAGTGCTTTCCGACAACGTTTAATAAATACCTTGAGCTAACGGGAAAAGACCTGCGCAAACGATTAAATGGGGCCTGTTTGTTTCACGACGACGGCAAAGCACACCAACAATGGCAGACGGCTTGTCAGCAGGACTATCAAGAGTACTTAAGCTGGCAAGCTGGCAACGGGGGGACGTATCAGGATTACGAACGCGCACGCAAGGGGCAAACAGGGCGCAACCTGATGAAAGCTGGCATTCGTCATGAAATCGATTCACTGATCCGACGGCAGAAAGATAATTTTTCCCTGCCGGTTCAAATAGCGATTGGTGCCCATCACGGAAAACTGTCTGTCAGGCACGAAGAGAAGTGGAAGAAGCCTGTTTTCAAAGGTGCTGGCGAAGCGATCTGGAAAGCATTCCGACAACATAATAACCAGTTTGAAAGTCATCACGATTTTCAGCGGGCTTTGCTGCCACACTACGAGTATGCGGGCGTTCGGGCCTATCTGCAAGTTGCAGACCGGCGGGCAAGTGCAAAGGAATCAGGCGAGCCAATAGCCGATCCAACACCGTTCGAGTACAAGTTTCCACATCCCACGAAACAGAATGTACAGCAGATTGTCGAAGCGAACTGGCAGGAAGAGCTTTTACTCGTTCGTGCACCTACGGGTGCGGGTAAAACGGACGCGGCTCTACTATGGGCTTCAAAGCAGATCTGGTCAGGCAGAGCGCAACGGTTGGTCATTGCTATGCCTACACGCTTCACCTCAAACGCACTATCTATAAACGTAACTGATTCGTTGTCAGATACGGGCTTGTACCATTCAAGTGCATGGAACAACAGGTTTAAGATAGCCCTCGAAGAAAAACGTATTCAATTCAAAGAAGCCCAAAAGCAACACGAGTCGGCCCGGCAGTTGATGACACCGGTGACGGTTTGCACCATCGACCATTTGTTAATGTCGCTGACCCTCACGCGGGAAGATCATCACCTAATCGCATTCAATCTGGCAAATAGTTGCCTAGTGATCGACGAAGCTGACTTTTACGACGATTTCACGCAGGCCAACATTCTAACGTTGCTGACAGCCTTACAAGCGTGGCATGTACCTGTCCTTCTGATGAGCGCATCGTTACCTGATTCGTGTTTGCCGCTATATCAATCGACGGGCTTTAACGTCACTAAAATTTTCGAAGATACCTCCGATCTCGACCGCATCCGCTGCCGTATTCGCTCAATCCGGGAGTATGAAAGTATTGCAGAGTTGGACGGCTTGCTCAGAAAGTGCATAGATGCGAAGTGTGCCATTATCTACGCCAATACAGTAGCAAAGGCAATGCTATTTTACAACTGGTTTAAAACGCAGGGTATAACTCCAACACTCTACCACAGCCGATTTACAGAACCAGACAAGAAAGAGAAGGAAGAGAGTCTGCTTGGAAAACTAGGCCGAACAGCATGGAAGGAGGGACGGGCAAATGGTATTGTGATTCTTACCCAAATCGGCGAGATGAGCGTTAATATTAGCGCCGACATTATGCTTTCGGAAATTTGTCCCATTGACCGGCTGATACAACGGGCTGGTCGGTTAAGTCGATTCAGCACAGACACAGTTGGGGAATTGCACGTACTGATACCTACCACCAACGGAGAACTATACCCGGCCCCGTATGGCACGTATAAACGCGGTGCGGGCTGGGAGCCGAATCCATATCTAGTTGCCACTAAAGAAAAACTGACTATCTGCTCTTACACGGCGAATCTATTTACCAAAATTCTCAACGAGGTATACCCGACTACAGCCGAATCGTCTACAAAAGCACAGGTAAATGCAGAGAACCTAAAACTTCTTTTTATCACAAACTGGCTTATCGGCTCCATGACCACCGCCCGTGAAGATGATACGGAAACAGCGTTTTGGCGAAGTAGAGATATTGTTGGCAATGACACGGTGTTTGTAAAGAAGCTGGAGCAAACACACTTCAAAAACTGGTCGGAGTTTAGCGAAGCTAAAAACGATCAGTCAATTGAGCTACCTGTCTATTTGATTGAAAAAGGGCGGAAACTAGGTATAATAATCAGCAAAGAAGTAGTGATTAATGATGAGCCAGTCAACATTTATTTAGCCGATAAAGGACAGTACGACAAAGAGATTGGTTTCGCCACGCTTGCCCCAACTGACGATTTTCTATAATCAACGTTTACCACCGGTACCTATATCAAGTATTATAAAGTTTGCCATCGAAAGACGTGGTTGTTCCATAATCACATTACGATGGAACACACGTCGGAACTGGTAGCCGAAGGGACGTTTATTGGTGAAAAATCATACCCCCAACGGGCGGAGCGCTATCGCGAGATCACACTGGATGGATCGAAAATCGACTTCTACGATCCGTACGACAAGGTGGTGCATGAGATCAAGAAGTCGGACAAGCTGGAGCATTCGCACGTAGCCCAGGTGCAATTCTACCTGTACCTGCTGCGGAAAAATGGCGTCGATGGCGCAACCGGGCTGATCGAGTATCCCAAACTCCGGCAAACAGAACGGGTGATGCTGACGGACGATGACGTGCCGGTGGTGGAAACCTGGATACGTGACATCGAGCAGATTGCCGCGAGTGAGCAATGCCCACCCCGGTTGCCTAAATCGAAATGCCGGTCGTGCAGTTATTTCGATTTTTGCTGGATTGCGGAAGAGTAACGTATTTACCGGCTACCGGTTAGCCACTTAGTTTATGAAATACCCTCGTCGGTTGTCATCAGGAGCCAATAATACAGTCATTGTCCTATCGGATACAGAAGTAGCCAAACTCTTCACGGGCGATACGCGCTCCGACATTGGCTCCGAAGCGGAGAAAATGAAGATTGCAAATTCAATTAACGAGCTGGTTGTCAGATTTATTCGGCTCGATTATAGCGATGATCTGCAGGCTGAGATGTTGCGGGGCCGCCCGTGCGGTGATGGAACGCATTCGGCCCATCGATTACCGGGCGTATGAAGTTGAGCGTCGAGAACTGTGGTACGATGTGTTTGCCGACGAACTAACCGAACTCCACCGGGCCGGCTTTGTGCATCGGGACCTGAAACGACCGTCCGATCTCGATGGGCTGGCGTTCGACAACATTCTGCTTACCGAACAGGGACTCCGGCTGATCGATGTAGGCATATCGGCACTGCGCAGTCAGGTAGGCGAGCTGATCTTCGATAAGTATCTGGCTATTGAACGGGACGAACTGCGGCTATTTCAACACTATTTTCTGACGCGCTAGCGACTGATCAATCACTACCCCCACACCATGAAACAGCCCAAGTATTTGTTCAACGCCGGTCGAATGAGCCGGAAAGACAATACCCTGAAATTTACGCCGGTCGACGAAGACGGCAACGAAGGGCAACCCCGTTACCTGCCCATCGAGCAGGTCGGCGATCTGTATATTTTTGGTAGTCTGGACGCCAACAGTGCGTTATACAATTTTCTGGGGCAGGAAGGGATCGCCGTTCATTTCTTCAACTACTATGAGCACTATACCGGCTCCTTTATGCCGCGTGAATACCTGCTGGCGGGTAAGATGCAGGTTGAGCAGACGAAGCATTACATGACTGCCCGAAAGCGCATCGACATTGCCCGTCGGTTTGTACAGGGCGCGGGTGACAACATTCTGCGGGTGCTGAAATATTACAACAACCGGGATCGGGACAAGGCGCTGGCCGAGGCTATCCTGACGGTGGAGCGATTGATAGCCAGTGTTCCTGCGGCCACCGATGTGCCTATGCTGATGGGTATCGAAGGCAATATCCGGCAGATGTATTACAGCTGTTTCGATGCGATTGTGGGGCAGACGTTTTGCCTGGATGGCCGTACCAAACGGCCGCCCCAGAATGAACTGAATGCCCTGATCTCGTTCGGGAACATGTTGTGCTATACGGCCTGTCTGAGTACAATTTATCACACGCAACTGAACCCCACGATTAGTTTTCTGCACGAGCCGGGCGCACGTCGGTACTCGCTTGCCCTCGACCTGGCCGAAATTTTCAAGCCGATCCTGGTCGACCGGCTAATTTTTCGGATGATCAATAAGCGACAGCTTCAGGCATCGGATTTTCGGGCCGAAGTGGGTGGCTGCGTGATGAAAGATGCGGCCCGGAAACGGTTTGTGCAGGGATTTGACGAGCAGTTGAAAGAAACGATCAAACACCGGGTGCTGGGGCGCAGTGTCAGCTACCGGCATCTGGTGAAACTGGAGTGCTATAAGCTCCAGAAGCACTTGCTCGGCGTGGAGGAGTACCGTCCATTTAAAGCGTGGTGGTAAGACTGCCAGGGAACAGCGTTGGGTTAACATTTCAGCCTTTTTTCGTTTATTTTCTTTTTCATCATGTACGTTATCCTCGTGTACGATATGGGGCAGAAACGCGTCGGCAAGATGCTGAAACTATGCCGTCGCTATTTGAACTGGATTCAGAACTCGGTGTTTGAGGGTGAGTTGACGGACGTGCAGCTGCGTGAGTTGCTGCATGAAGCCAGGCGCATTATGAATGACGGCGAAGACAGCCTGATTCTGTTCAAGAATCGGGATCGCAAGTGGCTCGACAAAGAGATCATTGGGCAGGAGCGAAGCAGTACAGATGATTTTTTGTGAGTAGTTTATCGTCGATCGGGTCAATCGCGTTCTTTGATATACTGAGATTATCTTCTGGAGTATCTTGTTTTTGGTTGTAAGTGGCTGGCTGTCAGTGAGTCGTCGATCGGGCGGTATTTTCGTATTATTGCCGATCGACGACTACTGGTGTCAGTCTATCGAATGTAAAACTGGGTATATGGCTTGGATGGCCTTTTTTTTACTGCCAAATTCACGGCTTCTAATCGTACCTGAGAGGAATTGAAATACCGTAACGGTTCAGCCGACTAACGGTACTGCTTCGCTTCTAATCGTACCTGAGAGGAATTGAAATCCGGTTGCAGCAAACGATGTAGCGACGACTGCACCTACTTCTAATCGTACCTGAGAGGAATTGAAATCCACCTGCAGGCCCGCGCCTACCGTGAGGTTTTTGCCTTCTAATCGTACCTGAGAGGAATTGAAATGTTGCGGCCTTCTGCGAGATACTGTTGTTGTCGAGCTTCTAATCGTACCTGAGAGGAATTGAAATAAGGCTAACCCCCTCACCCAGCCCGGCCTAGCGTCGCTTCTAATCGTACCTGAGAGGAATTGAAATCTGGCAAAACGGGCATAAGTGCCAACAAGTTACAGGCCTTCTAATCGTACCTGAGAGGAATTGAAATCTGGGTACGGCCCTGACCCTGCAACAGGAGCGGGCCTTCTAATCGTACCTGAGAGGAATTGAAATACGTGTTTGTAACTGAAGTACTTGAGCGAATAGCGGCTTCTAATCGTACCTGAGAGGAATTGAAATGAACGGCGTAATCTTGAATCTGCGTCGTTACGAAGCTTCTAATCGTACCTGAGAGGAATTGAAATTTGGGTACAGCAAACAGGATGTGCTGTGGGTACTGCTTCTAATCGTACCTGAGAGGAATTGAAATAAAATCAGGGCAACCGTACCCAGCGCGAGCCGGGCCCTTCTAATCGTACCTGAGAGGAATTGAAATTTGATAGGGGGTGCTGTAATCGGGGTTGTGGGTTGCTTCTAATCGTACCTGAGAGGAATTGAAATAAACAGATTTTTTTTATCCTGCAGAGTCAGTGCCAGAATGCTTCTAATCGTACCTGAGAGGAATTGAAATAAACAGGGGCGGGCCGGGTGGCGGGGCAGGTCGATCTTCTAATCGTACCTGAGAGGAATTGAAATATCCTGATGGCGCTGATACTTGGATTGCTCGGATTCTTCTAATCGTACCTGAGAGGAATTGAAATGGAGGTGACCACGTTCGCGCCGATAACCTGCAAGGTGCTTCTAATCGTACCTGAGAGGAATTGAAATTGGACCTGTACCGGGAATGGGTCAAAGGTCAGGTCCTTCTAATCGTACCTGAGAGGAATTGAAATCTGGGTACGGCCCTGACCCTGCAACAGGAGCGGGCCTTCTAATCGTACCTGAGAGGAATTGAAATCTGTAATTCGGGATTGGCGGCTATCTGCCTTTGCAGCTTCTAATCGTACCTGAGAGGAATTGAAATACGTTTGATCGCTTTCACATGGAGGGTGCCGATTGCGCTTCTAATCGTACCTGAGAGGAATTGAAATAAAAAACGGGCTTTACGGTCGATCCTACGGATATTCCTTCTAATCGTACCTGAGAGGAATTGAAATAGAATTACAACCGCCTGCTGAGGGCGCAAACCAAGATCTTCTAATCGTACCTGAGAGGAATTGAAATTACGAACTACAGCGACTAGGCGCACAGGCTCCTGACTTCTAATCGTACCTGAGAGGAATTGAAATACAAGCCGGGCGGGCGTCAGGCCTGATGCCCACTTTTCTTCTAATCGTACCTGAGAGGAATTGAAATACCATTCCAGGCTGTTACGCAGCGTGGCGACGTTGCTTCTAATCGTACCTGAGAGGAATTGAAATACCCGACACGTTTTGGTAAAACGCCAGCACGGGCCTTCTAATCGTACCTGAGAGGAATTGAAATATATGCTGATCTGCGAGGGCGAAATCGACTGCATGACTTCTAATCGTACCTGAGAGGAATTGAAATAATGACCACCGATTGCCCGGTCAGGTTCTGGCCTTCTTCTAATCGTACCTGAGAGGAATTGAAATGCTGCTGTCGAACTTCCCCGGGGGCGACCTCTCGCACTTCTAATCGTACCTGAGAGGAATTGAAATTCGGACGAGTTTGGCCAGATCTTCCGTGCCCAGGGCTTCTAATCGTACCTGAGAGGAATTGAAATGGAAATGATGCCCTCCTGCAGGCCCTGCACCAGCACCTTCTAATCGTACCTGAGAGGAATTGAAATAATAAGCTCCCGCTCAAACTCAGCCAGACTAGCGAACTTCTAATCGTACCTGAGAGGAATTGAAATAAGCAGACCCTTGAAGTTCAGTTTGTTGTAGTAGACTTCTAATCGTACCTGAGAGGAATTGAAATGGAGGTGACCACGTTCGCGCCGGTAACCTGCAAGGTCTTCTAATCGTACCTGAGAGGAATTGAAATTGTAGCGTTTTTCGCCCTGCACGTACACCTCAATCCTTCTAATCGTACCTGAGAGGAATTGAAATTAGCGGCCTTGCTCTCCTTTTTGGCGGGCTCGGCTTCTTCTAATCGTACCTGAGAGGAATTGAAATGCTTCACCTCATGCACCATGGCATAACCGTATTCTTCTTCTAATCGTACCTGAGAGGAATTGAAATACTTTATCGCCAAGCGGGGCGGGCCAGAGAAGGTACTTCTAATCGTACCTGAGAGGAATTGAAATGCTTGCGCCTGCTGCCCTTTTTGCGCCACTACGCCGCTTCTAATCGTACCTGAGAGGAATTGAAATACCTTAACTGCCTTGACGACGAAGCCTTTAAGGTCTTCTAATCGTACCTGAGAGGAATTGAAATGCCGATGTTCAGTGTGCAGGTTAGCCGTGCCGGACACTTCTAATCGTACCTGAGAGGAATTGAAATTCTGAAAGATAAACTACCGGTTAATCAAGTGGGCACTTCTAATCGTACCTGAGAGGAATTGAAATATTGCAGGTGGGGTTGTGGCTGGTTGGTTGCTCATTCTTCTAATCGTACCTGAGAGGAATTGAAATACGATGAGGTAGTTGTTAATGCCATACGTCTTACCCTTCTAATCGTACCTGAGATGAATTGAAATTTAATCGAAACAGAGCGATGAGACTATTTCTAGGACTTCTAATCGTACCTGAGAGGAATTGAAATGTTTTTTGGGGCTTCCAGTACTTGCCGGGCTTGTTCCTTCTAATCGTACCTGAGAGGAATTGAAATGGTATTGCGTACGCAGTCACCTTGGGCGAATGACACTTCTAATCGTACCTGAGAGGAATTGAAATTGGGCGGGGAGTCGGGACAATACCAAGACAAGTTTCTTCTAATCGTACCTGAGAGGAATTGAAATTTGGGAGCGGGCAGACGAACGGGTTATACGTGCTCACTTCTAATCGTACCTGAGAGGAATTGAAATGTACAATATCGAGCACTTCCATAACCGGCACGAGCCTTCTAATCGTACCTGAGAGGAATTGAAATTTCGATCTGATCGATCAGGGTAGGCAGCTGGATTTTCTTCTAATCGTACCTGAGAGGAATTGAAATACCTCTCCAAGCGGTCAATGGTCGCCTTTGGTAACTTCTAATCGTACCTGAGAGGAATTGAAATATTTCATTCAGCAGCACTTTTTCTACGTGCACCCCTTCTAATCGTACCTGAGAGGAATTGAAATGCATCTGAGCCAGTTGTGTCGGGTAGGCCGTGCCCTTCTAATCGTACCTGAGAGGAATTGAAATCCAGGGTGCCGGGCTTTGGCGGTGCGGCCTCAACCGCTTCTAATCGTACCTGAGAGGAATTGAAATTCAGGTTGTGCTGGTGGACGGGTGGCAGGGGCCGAATCTTCTAATCGTACCTGAGAGGAATTGAAATTCGTGGAGCATGAGGCTTACGCAAGTTTATTTCCCCTTCTAATCGTACCTGAGAGGAATTGAAATGTAGTGCCAGCCAGGCAGCCGGATCAGCCACGGCACTTCTAATCGTACCTGAGAGGAATTGAAATGAATAAACAGGATCGGCAGGTAAGCCGAACCGGGATCTTCTAATCGTACCTGAGAGGAATTGAAATGTTCGTAGACCTCGCTGGCATTGGTGGCCAGTCGGCTTCTAATCGTACCTGAGAGGAATTGAAATGGGATACAGCCTACACTGACGGCTTAATGTATGTCTTCTAATCGTACCTGAGAGGAATTGAAATTACTTTCCTGCGTGGTCTGGGTTGGGAAGGTGCCCCTTCTAATCGTACCTGAGAGGAATTGAAATTGTACTCTCAGGTCCTGAAGTACGAGCCGCGGCAACTTCTAATCGTACCTGAGAGGAATTGAAATTGTTCAACCGACACGAGCGGCTCATGGGCGAAAAGGCTTCTAATCGTACCTGAGAGGAATTGAAATCTGCGAAGGGTCTACGCCCGTCAGGTCGGATGCGTTCTTCTAATCGTACCTGAGAGGAATTGAAATATCCTATACAAAGGCGACATGATTCGCGCGATCCTGGCTTCTAATCGTACCTGAGAGGAATTGAAATTGCAGAACTATCTCGACCACCTCAATCTGACCAGCGCTTCTAATCGTACCTGAGAGGAATTGAAATCGAATCGAGGTGCGGCTGCAGCAGTCGTACCAGTTGCTTCTAATCGTACCTGAGAGGAATTGAAATTTGGCGTAGTATTTGAACAGGGGCACCCCGTCCCCACTTCTAATCGTACCTGAGAGGAATTGAAATCCGAATAATATGCTAGTCGTATCCGTGCCCGGCCAGGCTTCTAATCGTACCTGAGAGGAATTGAAATGCGATATCTCCTGGTGGTGGAACGCGTTTCCCGAGCTTCTAATCGTACCTGAGAGGAATTGAAATGTGCGAGAGCCAGCGGCATCGTGTTCCGCGATACACACTTCTAATCGTACCTGAGAGGAATTGAAATTGCGAAACAGTTGCTTGTAAATCGATACGGCCGTCCCTTCTAATCGTACCTGAGAGGAATTGAAATTTCAAATTTCTGGTCTATAGCCTCCTCGACCAGTCCCTTCTAATCGTACCTGAGAGGAATTGAAATATGGATGGCATCGCCGACAACGGTGCGGTATTCGTCTTCTAATCGTACCTGAGAGGAATTGAAATGCCCCCATCGGCGCGTTTCAGTTCCTGCCCATGCACTTCTAATCGTACCTGAGAGGAATTGAAATATCGTACCGCAGTTGGCAACATCCAGAAAACCGATCTTCTAATCGTACCTGAGAGGAATTGAAATGCAGTAGCCACGCCCGCCAGTTTCGCCCGCCAGTTTTCTTCTAATCGTACCTGAGAGGAATTGAAATACGACATCCGTTCGTGCAATCCCCTCAGCAATCGCCTTCTAATCGTACCTGAGAGGAATTGAAATTCTGAAAGACCTGATCGTAGTTAGCCATCTCCGGCTTCTAATCGTACCTCAGAGGAATTGAAATCGTGGTTTCGGCCCGACGACGGCGCCCGGCTAAACGCTTCTAATCGTACCTGAGAGGAATTGAAATCCGGCAAAAAATGGCAGGCCCGCGCCGGCAGCGCAGCTTCTAATCGTACCTGAGAGGAATTGAAATACGTGGACAAGTACGCCCCCCTCGACGTGGGCATCGCTTCTAATCGTACCTGAGAGGAATTGAAATAACTACCCAAGCCCACCAGCGCCCCCGAGCCGCCCGCTTCTAATCGTACCTGAGAGGAATTGAAATACGAGGGCGAGCGCCAGCGGGTGACCAACGAGTACCTTCTAATCGTACCTGAGAGGAATTGAAATGCGAATTAACCAGCGTGGCCACCATCGCAAAGACCTCTTCTAATCGTACCTGAGAGGAATTGAAATCCCGATTGTAGTCGGCTACTGCCGTTTTCTGGGCCTTCTAATCGTACCTGAGAGGAATTGAAATACGACGGCGCCCGGCTAAACGGCAAGTCGCTAATCGACTTCTAATCGTACCTGAGAGGAATTGAAATAACTAAACGACAACCAGGCGGGCAAACTTACGGCGCTTTTCTAATCGTACCTGAGAGGAATTGAAATATGACGAACGCGAACGAGGCATACAGCACGGCCAGCTTCTAATCGTACCTGAGAGGAATTGAAATGGCATATTCACAGATTCAGGAAAATGGGGCATGTTCCTGGAATTGTATCGTGGTAGCCTGATTTTGTCGATCTATCAGCACAGAACCGGATCGTTGCCGGGGCTGTCGGTGAGTTCGGTTTCGAGGGTGGCGTGGCCGATTTTGTGATGCTCAAGCCGGTGGCGCACATCGGCTTTTAGCCGCTGGACATCGGGGGGCGTCAGGCCGGGCGCCAGGGTCAGGTGGGCGGTCAGGGCGTTTTCGCTGGTGCTGAGCGCCCAGACGTGTACGTGGTGCACGCGCGTGATGCCGGCCACCTGCTGCAGATCGGCCATAATGGTTGCGAGGTCTATACCGGCCGGCACGCCATCGAGCGACAAACGTACACTGTCGCGCAGCAGCTGCCAGGTCGATACCAGAATAACGATGCCCACCAGTATGCCGATAACAGGGTCGAGCCAGGTCCAGCCCGTATAGGTAATCACGACGCCCGCAATGACCACACCCAGCGATACGAGCGCATCGGCTGCCAGGTGCAGATAGGCCCCCTTGACGTTGAGATCGTGGTCTTTATCGCGGAAAAACAGCAACGCCGACACCGAATTGATCAGGATACCCAGCCCCGCCACCCACGCAACCGGGCCGCCCGCTACGGGTTCGGGCTGCTTGAACCGCTGCACACTCTCCCACAAAATAGCGCCGACCGTCACCAGCAGTACAACGGCGTTGGTAAGCGAGGCCAGAATGGTGCTTTTGCGATAGCCGTAGGTGTAGAGCGGAGTCTGCCGCACTTTGGCCAGTCGGAACGCCAGCAGCGAAAGCAGCAGCCCGGCCACGTCGCTCAGGTTATGACCGGCATCGGCCATCAGGGCCAGTGAGTTATAGTAGACGCCCAGGCTGAACTCGACCACCACGTACAGCGAATTCAGCACGACTCCGATGATGAGGGCGCGGTTGACGGTAGTCAGTACGGTAGGGCCGTGGCTATGGCCAGCGTGGTCGTGGTGATCGTGCGCCATGAATGTAGCAGGAGGGGACAGGCGTTGCCGGTCGACCGGGCAACGGGTCCAGTAGTAACCCGGTGGCCTGCCGATCTGTTCAGTTGGGCCGTTGAGTTGCTGCCGGCAGGGTGTATCTTTGCCGATGTGGTAAAACAGGCACTCATCGCGCTACTGATTGTGGCAACACTGCTGCCAACGGTAAGTCCGTGGGGTACCATTGCCTATTACCAGCTCAACCGCGCGTACATTGCCCGGGTGCTGTGCGTCAACCGCAACAGACCGCAGCTCCACTGCAACGGGCAGTGTTTTCTGGCCCGGCGGCTGCGTCAGCGGCAGGCCCGGCAGGATCAGGAAACAACCGAACAACTGCGGCAGCTGCCCCAGCCGGCTCTGTTCTGTCAGCGGCCCGATGCGTTTGTGTTTGGCCCGGTGGTGCACCCACTGGTCAGCACACCGGTGTTTAGCTATGCCCGCGCCGACTACAGTGCGCCCAGTTATCCGCCCTTTCGGCCACCCCGGCTGCAAACCGCATAACCCGGTTTTCAATACGGTCTGGTACGGGCCGTCTCTCTTTGATCCATTTCATTACTAGTTCAGCAACAGCCCCCGGGCTGACTACAACCTTATTTTTCAGACAATGAACCGTTTTCTGATTCTTATTGCCCTTTTAACTACCGGCATGGCCTGCAGCACCAACTCACAGCAGCAGACCGAAACAACCGAGTCCGCAACGGCCGATACGCCCGTCAACAAACTGGAAGAAGCCGTTATGGCCACCCACGACAGCACGATGGCGCTGATGAGTGAGCTGATGCGGGTGAAAAAGCAGGTGAAGACAAAGGGAGAAGGCCTAACGGGAGCGGAGGCTGCCCGGGCCAGCGAATTGCAGGATAGCCTGAATGTGGCCGATGAAGCCATGATGACCTGGATGAACCAGTACAACGGCGATACCCTCCGGAAACTGAGCGAGCCCAGGGCTATCGAATACCTGACCGATCAGAAAAAGACCATCGATCAGGTGCGGGACCGGATGAAGAAAAGCATCGCCAGCGCATCCGAATTCGTACAGTAGATCAATCGGGAGCCGACAGCCGGTTGGCTCCCGATTTTCCGGTGCTTAAACCGATTTTAACGAAATAGACAGCGTCACCCAATCGTTACCAGAATAAGCCCCGTTTTGTCATGCTTCGTCGCCTGCCCCCTATTGTCCTGTTTTTGTTTGTCGGTATGATCGGGATTTTCGGCGGTACACTCGTCGGGCTGGTCAGCGAATTCAGGGAGCAGCCGTTCAACGCGACCAATGCGGTGGTGTGGCTGTTCCTGATGATCGTGAGCGGGGTTATTCTGACGCTGATCGTGCTGTACGCACGCAGTCGTCCGTAGTGCTGGGTTTGTTAAAAGCTGAACTCGTATGTGGCGTTCCATCCTGATTCCGCTGGTTGTAGCGGCTCTGTGTATTGGTGGCTTTCTGGCCTGCCAGTCGGTCGACGTGCCGGCTACGCAGACCGGTTCGCTGCGTATCAATTTCGATAATGTAGCGGGTCCACAGAATCTGGTGCTCAACAGCAGCACCTACCAAAACAGCAGTGGCGAGTCGTTTACGGTATCCAAATTCAATTATTTTGTCAGCAACATCCGCCTGCGCCGGGCCGATGGCAGCGACTACGTGGTACCGCAGGACAACAGTTATTTTCTGATTGAGGAAGAGCGGCCAACCTCGCAGACGCTGACGCTGGGTAACGTGCCGACAGGCAGCTACACCGGTATCAGCTTCGTGCTGGGGGTCGACAGCCTGCGTAGCCTGGCCGATATTTCGCTTCGCACGGGCGTACTCGACCCCGGCACCACCGACCACGATGCTATGTACTGGGACTGGAACACGGGTTATATTTTCCTGAAGCTCGAAGGGCGTTCGCCCGCGGCCCCGGCGGCCCAGAACAACCAGTTCCTGTTCCACGTCGGTGGGTTTGGGGGCGGCTACAACGGTAAAAAAACCATCAATAACCTGCGTACGGTATCGCTCACGTTTGGAACCGATCAGCTGCAGGTACAGACTAATTCGACGCCCATGCTGGCAGTCCGGACCGATGCGCTGAAGCTGCTCGACAGCCCCACGCCAATCCGCATTGCCCAGCATCCGGCCGTTATGTTCGAACCATTTTCGGCAACGGTGGCCAGCAATGCCCCCGGCATGTTCAGCTACCACCGGATTCAGCAGCAGCCGTAATCCCAACTGCTCAGGCCAAACTACCGACACCTGTACCGTCAACCCACTCAACGCGATGCACCACTGGCTACGTAACCTCGGTTTAGGGCTAAGCGCTGGGCTGTTTGCCCTGGCTGTGGCCTGCCAGTCGAGCCCGGGTGGTGAGCCCGATCCCGTTGTGGGGCCGGGCGAAACGGGTGGCGGCATTACCTACAAACCCACGCCCGTGGCCCTGCGGCAGCCGGCCAACTTTCCGGCCCCGGTCTATGACCTGGCCAGCAATCCGCTGACAGCCGAAGGCATTGCGCTGGGCAAAACGCTGTTCTACGACAGCCGCCTGTCGCGCGATTCGACGGTCAACTGCGGCTTCTGCCACCAGCAGTTTGCCGCCTTTGCCCATTCCGACCACGCGCTGAGTCACGGCGTCGACAGCCGGATAGGACCACGCAACGTGCCGGGCCTGCAGAACCTGGCCTGGAGCCGTGAGTTTTTCTGGGATGGGGGCGTTATCAATCTCGATGAGCTGCCCATGGCGCCCATTGCCAACCCCCTGGAAATGGATCTGAAGTTTGCCGATGCTGTGGATCGGGTGCGCCGGACGCCCTCGTATGCCCCGCTGTTTAAAGCGGCTTACGGCTCCGATACGGTAACGACAGCCCGCTTCCTGAAAGCAATTTCGCAGTTCATGCTGACCATGGTATCGGCCGATTCGCGCTACGACAAGTACGCGCGCAACGAAGCCGGGGGCGAACTGAGTCCCGACGAGCTGGCCGGACTAAACGTGTTCCGGCAGCAGTGCTCGGCCTGCCATGCCACCGATCTGTTTACCGACCACAGTTACCGCAACAACGGTCTGCCGGTCAGCGTCAGTGGCGATCAGGGGCGCTTTATCATTACGCAGCAATCCGCCGACCGGCTCAAATTCAAGGTGCCAAGTCTGCGCAACGTCGAGCGCACCTTTCCCTATATGCACGATGGCCGGTTTCTGACCCTCGAACAGGTGCTGAACCACTATGCCGGTGGGGGCGTAGTCGATAGTCCTACGCTCGATCCGCTACTGAAAAAGGGAGCAAAACCGGGAATCGCGCTGACCGATACCGAGAAAAAACAAGTGATTGCGTTTCTGAAAACGCTGACCGACAATACGCTGCTGACCAATCGGGCACTCAGCCCGTACTAGCCGTCGGCTCAGTGGCTGTGTTCGAGCCGGTGCTGCCGGATGTTGATGAGGTGGGTGAATACCAGACCGGCCGAGGCCACATACCCCAGGTACTCGAAAAGGGGCGCGGTATCTTCGAGCAGAATCGAAATGGCGAAAAGGGTCAGGAAACTCCACAGCGCCCGGCGCACCAGTGCCGACGCGTAGTGGCGGGTGGCGAAATACACTGCCACGATATTGACAGCGATAAACACGTAGTCCAGACTGAGGTAGCCCACCCGCAGGGGCTCGTTCTGCAGCAAGCGCGAGCTGAGCAGCAGCACGGGCGTGACGAGGCAATGAATAAGGCAAAGAATCGACCCGGTGATGCCGATGTAGTCTGCTTTTCGGGTGAGAATGTCGGTCTTCATAAGCTGGGCTACAAACATACGACGCACGGGGCAATCGCACGGTAAGGTAACCCGCTTTTTTGCAACAAAGTTGCGAACTGGCAGGAAAAGTGGTTTGTGTTGAGCAAGCGGTAGCCACCTGCGGGGCGGCTACCAGCCTCGGCATCAGTTTACTTTGCTGAGCAGCGTGTAGCCCATCAGCTTGCCGTTTTTGTTGTAAGTCTCGGTCCGGATGTCGAGCAGCTGATCGTTGGTCCGGTAGCTGACCGTACGCATCGTGGCCCGGATCGGGATACCCATGGCCCGATTCTCCAAATTCATATCCGAACTGATTTTGTAGGCATTGAACGTGCCGGCCGGGGTCGTGATCGATTCCTTTTCGCCCACGACCCGGTTGGTCATGGTCATGTTCATGGTCATCATGGTGCTGCCGTTGTTGAGCATATCGGCTTCCAGCTGGCCATCGGGTAGTTTCAGGCCCGTGCTGAGTGTGGCCGGGTAAACGAGCCGGTTGGTTTTGAGCCGCATGTCCATGTCTTTCATACCGGCATTTTGCATCGACTGGGCCATGCCCGACAGGTCGGCCACGAGCTCGTTGCCCGTACAGGTGTACCGAATGGTGTAGGCGGGCTGCTTTTTGCCCTTCTCGTCTTCCGACTGGGTGGATACATCGACCAGGGTCGAACCACCTTCCTGCTTCACCGATTCGATGCGGTAGGCGACCTTACCGGTCAGTTTGTCTTTGGCGTTGTAGGTCGACATTTCGTAGGCCATACCGGGCCTGAAGGCAACGCCGAGGCAGTTCTGGGCCATGCTGACCATGGGCAGCAGCAAGGCCAGTAATGAGGGGATGAGAAAACGCATGGTGAGTCAACTGTTTTATAGGAACCTATGCGTCGAAAGTAATGGAAGCTACTGTCTGGGATGATCGATCTTTGAGCAAACGGCTACCGATCAGGCCCATACCATGCTCACGATACCCAGCAGCATGATGAGTTTGCAGAGATTGCTGAGGTAGCCGAAGTCGCGCCGGGTGTCGGCCCGAACGAGGTGAACGACCAGCCAGCCGATGGGCAGCAGCAGCAGCAGAAAGATGCTGGTGAGCTGCTGATTGGCCAGTTTGCCCGTGATCAGAAACATGCTGACCAGCAGCGATGCCAGCAGCGTATAGAGCACGTACTTGGTGCGCCGGAGCCCCCACACAATGGGCAGGGTGCGGCAGCCGAACCGCGCATCGCCCCGAATATCCTGCATGTCTTTGATGATTTCGCGCACCAGCGATATGCCGAACGAAAACAGGGCATAGATCAGCAGCATCCGGGCGTTCTGCTGGTAGTAAACGGCCAATACGATGAGCGACAGGGCCGTCAGCAGCGAGACAACCACGTTACCCACGAGTGGTTGCCGCTTCAGCTGGGCCGAGTAGAGCCACAGCAGGGCCACGCAGAATACATCGACCAGGAATACCCACTTGCTCAGGTAAAGCCCGATCAGACAGCCGATCAGGTTGAGCAGCTGGTGGGTGCCGATGGCTACCCGACGCCGAAGGTAGCGCCCGATAACGACCCGCTCGGGCTTGTTGATCAGGTCGATCTTGATGTCGAAGTAATCGTTGATGATGTAGCCGGCGGCCGCAATGCAGACTGTCGACGACGAGAGAAGCCAGATGGTCGGGTCGAGCAGCAGCTGCGGCCAGTCGTGTTTGGGTCCTACCAGAAAGATGCGGCCCAGAAACTGCGTCAGCACCACAATCAGCAGGTTCTGCACCCGTACGAGCCGCAGAAAGCCGAGTACGAAGGCGGTGAACGAGATGGGCTGATGACGGGGGACCATAACTGTTTGTTTGGCCAAAAGTAACGAATAGGCCGCAGAAAGCCGGAGCCGGCCCGCCCGGCGGTTACCCGGCCCGCGCATTATTAGGCTACGGCAACCCGAATCTTTTAAAGCGCCGGTCCGATTGCTCGGGATTCTTTTGCCCGGCGTTTGTTGTTAGAGCAGCAAGTCGACCGGGCGACCCGCTGGCGGGGCTCATCGACGCTCACTCATTCGCTCGTTTGTCAATGAAAATAGGCATTGTATGCTACCCAACGTTTGGGGGCAGTGGGGTGGTCGCTACCGAACTCGGTAAAGCCTTAGCCAAAAACGGCCACCAGATCCACTTTATCACCTACCAGCAACCCCCGCGTCTCGATTTTTTCAGCGAAAACGTCTTTTACCACGAAGTCAACATACCGGCTTATCCGCTCTTTCAGTACGCTCCTTACGAGTCGGCGCTGACCAGTGAGATGGTCAATGTGGTGCTGAATGAGAATGTCGATCTGCTGCATGTGCACTACGCCATTCCGCACGCATCGGCCGCCTACATGGCAAAAATGATTCTGCGGTCGCAGGGGCGCAATGTGCCCGTGGTGACCACGCTCCACGGCACCGACATTACGCTGGTGGGCAAAGACGCGTCGTATGAGCCGGTGGTCACGTTCAGCATCAACGAATCGGACGGGGTTACGTCGGTGTCGGAAAATCTGCGGCAGGATACCTACGCGCATTTCAAGGTGCACCGCGATATCGAAGTGATTCCAAACTTTATCGACCTGACCCGTTTCAAGCGGCAGCAGAAAGACCACTTTAAACTGGCGATCTGCCCCAACGGCGAAAAGCTTATTGTGCATACGTCGAACTTCCGGCGGGTAAAGCGCATCGACGATGCTGTGATGGTGTTCTACCACGTGCAGCAGCAGCTGCCGGCCAAACTGCTGCTGGTAGGCGATGGCCCCGAGCGGGCCCGCATCGAGCGGCTGGTGCGCGATCTGGGCATCTACGATCAGGTGCGGTTTCTGGGTAAGCTCGACGCGGTCGAAGAAGTGCTGTCGGTGGCCGATCTGTTTCTGATGCCGTCTGAAAACGAAAGTTTCGGGCTGGCCGCTCTGGAAGCGATGGCCTGCGAAGTGCCGCTCATCACCTCGAACGCGGGAGGGCTGCCCGAACTGAACGTGCAGGGCGTAACGGGCTTCATGAGTCCGGTGGGCGATGTAGCCGACATGGTTAAAAACGCCCTGCATGTGCTCGACGACGCCAATCTGCCTACCTTTAAGGAAAATGCGCTGGCGCGGGCCAAAGAATTTGAACTGTCGAAGATTCTGCCGCTTTACGAAGCGCACTACGAACGGGTGTTGCAGGCGTCGATCGCCAACGTGTAGCCTACCGCTGCCCTGAACCGGCTGGCGGCCCTGTTCTGCCCGGTCAGTGCTCTCAACCAAATAACCCTTAGAGTAGTCAAATCGCTCAACTAGCCAGCGCATGAATCCAAACATACCTCAAACGGATCGGAAACGGGTGGTCATTGTCGGGGCCGGCTTCGGCGGCCTCAAACTGGCCCGCAAACTGGCCCGCCGACGGGAATTTCAGGTGGTGCTGCTCAACCGCAACAACTTCCACGAGTTTCAGCCGCTCTATTATCAGGTAGCTACGGCGGGGCTGGAGGCCAACTCCATTCTGTTTCCGCTGCGGTCGGTGTTTGGCAACTGCAAAAACGTTCACATCCGCGTTACCAACGTAACCGGTATCCGGCCGGCCGACAAGGCGGTCGACACCGAACTGGGGGCCATACCGTACGATTATCTGGTGATGGCAACCGGTGCCGATACCAATTTCTTCAACCAGCAGAATATCATTGAGAAGGCGTTGCCGATGAAATCGGTGTCGGAAGCGATCGCGCTGCGCAACCGCATGCTCCAGAACTTCGAAGACGCGCTGAGTGTGGAAACGCTCGACGAGAAAGAAGGCTTCATGGATGTGGTGGTGGTAGGCGGTGGACCAACCGGCGTGGAGCTGTGCGGCACGCTGGCTGAAATGCGCCGGACTGTATTGCCCAAAGATTATCCCGAACTCGATTTCAAGATGATGGACATCTACCTGATCGAGTCGGGAGCCGAGCTGCTGGGCCCCATGTCGGTGCCATCGCAGGAGCACGCGCTGTCGTACCTGCAGGGGCTCGGGGTCAACGTGCGGCTCAACACCCGCGTGAAGGATTTCGATGGGCAGACGGTGACCATGAACGATGGTACCTCGCTGCGTACCAACAACCTGATCTGGGCCGCCGGGGTGCGCGCCAACCCACTGGCCGGCCTCCCCTCGGAGGTGCTGGGGCGGGGCGGCCGGGTGCTGGTCGACCGGTTCAGCCAGGTGCAGGGCGTGCCCGATGTGTATGCCATCGGCGACGTGGCGCTGATGACCGAAGATAAATGGCCCAATGGTCACCCGCAGATTGCCCAGCCCGCCATTCAGCAGGGGCGGCACCTGGCCCACAACCTGTTGCGGCTGGTGCAGGGGCAGCAGCCCGAGCCTTTTGTGTATAAAGATCTGGGCAGCATGGCCACCATTGGGCGGGGCAAGGCCGTTGTCGATCTGCCCTTTTTCAAGTTTCAGGGATTTTTTGCGTGGCTCACCTGGTTGTTCGTACACCTGATGGCGATCGTAGGCGTAAAAAACCGGCTGGCTATCTTCATCAACTGGATGGCCAATTACCTCACCTACAACAATTCGCTTCGACTGATCATTAAGCCTAAAATTCCGAAAGGAAACGTGGCGGCCATGCAGGAGAAAATTGCCGACCAAGTTGAGGTGGGGAAGGGGTAATAAAAATATAGTAAACCTAATTTACTATCTGGGGTGGGCAGACCGGATTTTCATCGTATTTTTGCCCCATTAATTTCCGTTGTGAACTATGGAAGAAACTACTGACAACCTACAAACAATGGCCGGCCACGGCAAAACGCGGCCAAAGAACACCGGCACTAAAAAGCTGTTCGAAAATCCGATTCTGGAAGCACTGTCGCGGACGCACATCATGGTGCCCATTTCGATGTGGCTGGTGTTATCGGCTTTTCTGGGTTGGTACGCCTTCACCTACACGGCGATGAGCACTGGTACCATTGCCACGCTGTTTGTGACGGGTTTGCTGGTCTTTACACTGTTTGAGTACGTGCTGCACCGCTACCTCTATCACCTGGCGCCCACTACCCCGAAGCGGGCCAAAATTCAGTACACATTTCACGGCGTACACCACGAATACCCGAAAGATAAAACCCGGCTGGCCATGCCGCCGGCGCTGGCTATTTTCGTAGCCGCTTTCTTTTTCGGGATGTTCTTTCTGTTGATGGGTGAAGCGGCCTATGCCTTCTTCCCCGGCTTCCTGGTTGGGTATTCGGGCTACCTGGCCACGCACTTTATCGTGCATGCCTACGCCCCCCCGAAAAACTTTTTCAAGCAGTTGTGGATCAACCACAGTGTGCACCACTACAAAAACACCGAAAGCAACTACGGCGTATCGTCGCCCATGTGGGACTATATTTTTGGTTCGTTCCAGAAATAAGGTATCCCCGCTTTTCGCGTGCAAGAAGCCCCGGCGAATCATTCGTCGGGGCTTCTCTGTTGTCAGGGGTTCAGCTTTTCGTTGTCGCGGTGGCGGGTGGCGTCGCGCTGGGTTTTCTTGGCCATGTTTCTGGCGAAGGCATCGGTCAGGTCAACGCCGGTCTGATTGGCCAGGCAGATCAGCACCCACAGTACATCGGCCATCTCATCGCCTAGGTCTTTTCCCTTGTCCGACTCCTTCTCCGACTGTTCGCCGTAGCGCCGGGCAATGATCCGGGCCACTTCGCCAACCTCTTCGGTCAGCATAGCCATGTTGGTCAGTTCGTTGAAATAGCGGACACCGATGGTGTTGATCCACGTGTCGACAGTGGTCTGGGCTTCTTTGATCGTCATGGGAGCCGGGTTAGATTCAGATCAGCGAAGTTCGCGCTTCAGCATGATAAGTACACTGCGCGACACGCCCTGATACGCATTGAGATCGACTGCCGTGGCAATTTCCCAACCCTCGCGCCCCAGTTCGTTGAGCCGATCGGTCAGCAACTGCGTGTCTATTTTGCCGCCACCACTCCAGAAGCCACCCGATTCTACATCGAGGGTCATGTATTCAAAGCGTTTCATCGTTTTGGAGTTTAGTTTCTGTAAAGCTATGGCCTGTTCTCAAAGCTGCCTATCCCGTCTGGCCAGGCGGTAGCCCAAACGGCCGATCGGTCGCTTTTCGGTATATTTGCCTACTAAACTCAACAACCTTATGACAAGTCGTGTCGATACCCGGTCACAGCGTACCTACGACGCCATTGTAATCGGGTCGGGCATCAGCGGAGGCTGGGCCGCCAAAGAATTGACGGGCAAAGGGCTGCGCACGCTGGTGCTCGAACGGGGCCGCGATGTGCGCCATATTGTCGACTACCCGACCGCTACGCAGAACCCCTGGGAGTTTCCGCACCGTAACCGGATGCCCGAAGCCTTCGACCGCGAAAACCCGGTGGCTACCAAGTGCTATGCGCTTGACGAAGCCACTCAGCAGTTTTTTGTGAAAGATGCCGAGCACCCCTACGTGCAGGAAAAGCCCTTCGACTGGATCCGCGGGTATCAGGTGGGCGGCAAGTCGCTGATCTGGGCGCGGCAGACCCAGCGCTGGAGTCGCTTCGACTTCGAAGCCAACGCCCGCGACGGAGCCGCCGTCGACTGGCCCATCCGCTACGAGGATATCGCGCCCTGGTATAGTTACGTCGAAAAATTTGTTGGCATTTCGGGTAACAAAGACGGTCTCGAAACCCTGCCTGATGGCGAATTTCTAAAGCCCTGGGAGCTGAACTGCGTGGAGAAAGAAATTCAGAAGCGGGTAAAAGACAGTTACAACGACCGCCACGTCATTATCGGCCGCTGTGCGCACCTGACCGAACCCAAGCAGATTCACTACGATCAGGGGCGGGCGCAATGTCAGGCCCGGCATCTGTGCTACCGGGGCTGTCCCTACGGGGGGTATTTCAGCAGCAACTCGAGCACGATTCCCTGGGCTGCCAAAACGGGAAAGCTGACCCTCCGGCCCGATTCGGTGGTGCATTCCATTATCTACGACGACGCCAAAGGGAAGGCCACGGGTGTTCGCGTAATCGACACCCACACGAAGCAGATGACCGAGTATTACGCCCGGATTATCTTCGTGAATGCGGCCTGTCTGAACTCCAACCTTATTCTGCTCAACTCCACCTCGCACCGTTTCCCCAACGGGCTGGGCAACGATAGTGGGGTGCTGGGTAAGTACGTAGCCTTTCATAACTACCGGGGCAATATCCTGGCCGACTACGAGGGCTTTGCCGATGGCTACTACTACGGCCGCCGGCCCACAACGGCGTTTATGCCCAACTTCCGCAACGTGAGCAAACAGGAAACCGATTTTCTGCGGGGCTACATGGTTGCCTTCAGCGCCAGCCGGGGCAACTGGCAGCGGGGGGGCAGCCAGCCGGGCTTCGGGGCTGCGTTCAAAGACAGTCTCAGCGACCCGGGACCATGGCATGTGTTTATGATGATGCAGGGCGAAACCGTGCCGAAGGCGGAAAACCACGTCCGGCTCAGCACTGACCAGAAAGATGCCTGGGGTATTCCGCAGCTGGTAACCTCGATCGGCTACGACGATAACGACCGGAAATCGATGGCCGATTTTCTGGCGCAGGGTAGCGAGATGCTTACCAAAGCGGGCTGCAAAAACATCCGCCCCTACGACGACCACCGCAACCCCGGTCTCGATATTCACGAGATGGGGGGCGTTCGGATGGGGCGCGACCCCAAAACGTCGATGCTCAACGCGCACAACCAGCTCCACAGCGTTAAAAACGTATTTGTTACCGATGGGGCCGCCATGACCTCGACCGGTACCCAAAACCCATCGATCACCTTTATGGCCCTGACGGCACGCGCTGCCGATTATGCCGTGAAGGAGATGAAAAAGCAGAATCTGTGAGTCAGACCGAGTCACCCGAACAGGTCAGGCAGGCCTTGTACAGCGCCTGCCTGGTCTATGTTCAGCAACGGATCGATACGGCCCGGCAGGCCATGGAGGCCGCGCAGGCATCGGCCAATGAGGAGTCGAAAAGCAGCGCCGGCGACAAGTATGAAACGGGCCGTGCCATGGCCCAGATCGAGCGCGACCGCCACGCCCAGCTGCTGGCCGAAGCCCTGAAGCTGCAGCAGGAGCTGGCGCGTATCAATATCGACAAGGCTTATGAAACCGTGCAGCCCGGTAGTCTGGTACAAACCGATCGGGGGGCGTTTTTTATCAGCATCAGCGCCGGCAAACTGACGCACGGCGGGGCTATTTACTTTGCCGTTTCGCCGGCCTCGCCCATCGGTACGCTGCTGGCCGGTAAGCGGGTCGGCGATGTGGTCACGGTCAATACCACCACCTACCGGCTCACTCAGGTAGTATAGCCCGGCGGGTCAGCGGGATTCGGCGTTGATGCGGGCAATAATCGTGTCGACATCTGTCTGTGACATGTCGAGAGCCGCGGCAATCGTTTTGGCATCCATGCCCAGTTTGAGCATACCCCGAATGCCCCGTTCGAGGCCCTGCGTCAGTCCCCGTTCGATGCCCTGCGTCAGGCCTTGTTCCAGGCCCTGATTGATCCATGTTTGTGCTGCCGACATAGCTAGTTCACCCGCCTGGGTCGATATGCGTTCGAAAATAGTGATAATCTCTACGGGCGTCAGCCCACTGGCCCAGTTGAGATAAACCAGCGTGGTTGATACAAAGGTACGGCCGGGCGCTGACAGGGCTAAAGTACGAATAATCTGGGCGTGCTCATCGAGAATGCGCATCAAATCCCGCTTTCGGCGGCTATACTGAAGCAGAAGTCCGGTCAGACGGGCGTAATCTGAAGTGAGTGCCGGGAGCTTTCGATTGATGTCGGTGAGGTCAATCAACACGTAATCGAAAGCGGGTATGAAGGGCATCAACTCCGGTGCCAGCTTCCCGAAATACTGATCGGCCGGCCGCTTCTGCCACCGCCCCCGGCCGTGGTATAAGACCACCGGCAAAACAGGGGTCAACGCAGTACGCTGCCTGATCTGCCGTTCCCAGATCGCGAGCAAATAGCGGTTCAGCTGGAAGTGAGGGTATGGCTCCGTGTAGCTTTTGTGTTCCAGCAGCAGCGTAATGCGTATCGGCTGATCGCCAAATTGCGCAGAGAACACCAGGTCGGCAAAATGCTCACTTAATTGCTCATCCGTGTAGGAGTCGGTTTCCTGACGAAGCGACGCAAAATCAAGGTTCTCCAGCAGCGAATGGGGCAGGTAAGCCTGCAAAAAATCGCTTGTGATGTCGAGCCGAGAAAACGCTTCCTTGAAAAATTTGTCGTGTGGCTTTTCTGGATGCATCGGTGCCGGGCGGTTAGAAAACGCGTTGCCCGCCAATCCAGGTTTGCCGCACGGTGGTAGCGCGCAGCTGCTGGTTCGGAACGGTCATGATGTCGCGGTCGAGCACCACAAAGTCGGCTTGCAGGCCGGGGGCAATACTGCCGCGCAGCTTGTCTTCAAAATTAGCGTAGGCCGCCCACCGGGTCATAGCCAGCAGGGCCGACTTCCGGTCGACGGCATTTTCGGGCTGATAGCCGCCGGCGGGGTAATTTTTGGCGTCCTGCCGGGCCACGGCTGCGTGGAAACCAAATAGCGGGTTAGGCGCTTCGACCGGAAAATCACTGCCAAACGCAATCAGCCCGTTTTGCTGCATCAGCTGCCGAAAGGCATACGCACCTTTTACCCGCACGGGACCCAGTCGTTCGGTTGCCCAGTACATATCGGAGGTGGCATGGGTGGGCTGTACCGACGGAATGATGGCGTACTGACCAAAGTTGACCACGTCTTCGGGCGATACCACCTGCGCGTGTTCGATACGCCAGCGCCGGTCGTTTTTGCCTTTCAGCAGCTTGCCGTACAGCGTTAGCATCAGGTGATTGGCCGAATCGCCAATACAGTGGGTGTTGGCCTGGAAACCAGACTGGTAGAGCAATTTGGTCACGCGGTCGAGTTCGGCAGGGCCCAACAGCAGAAAGCCCCCCGTAGTGGGGCGGTCGCTATACGGCTGGCGCAGGCAGGCCCCGCGCGATCCCAGCGCACCGTCGGCGTAGAGTTTGAAGGCTTTCACCGTCAGCCGGTCGGTCTGGAAGGGGCCGCGTTTCAGAAAATAATTCAGGTTGGGTTCGCCCAGGCTTACCATGGCGTAGTCGCGGATGCGGAGTTTGCCGGTCCGGTGCAGGCTGTCGATGAGGTTGATCTCGTCGGGACTGATACCTGCATCGGAAACCGACGTCAGCCCCAGCGACACGCAAACGCGCTCGGCGGCCTGCAGCATCCGGGCTTTATCGGCGGGCGTTGGCTGGGGCAGTACGCGCCGGATCAGCTGCATGGCATTATCGACCAGCACGCCTGTAGGCTGGCCGTTGGCCAGCACGACCTCGCCACCGGCCAGCCGTGAGCCCGCCGTTATCTGGGCCAGCCGCAGGGCTTTCGAGTTGACAAGCAGGGCATGGCCATCAACGCGCATCAGCGCCACCGGCACGTTGGGGAAAGCTGCATCCAGCTTCGCTTTCGTCGGAAACTGCTTATCGGTCCAGTCGTTCTGGTCCCAGCCGCGCCCGGTCAGCCACATCACCTGCGGATGCGCTTTGTAGAACGCCTGGAGCCGGGCGATCACGTCGTCATAGCTGGTAGCGCCCACCAGATCGGCCTGATCGAGCACCTGCCCCAGCCCCAGAAAGTGACTGTGGGGATCGAAAAAGCCCGGATACACGGGCTGTCCACCCAGATCGGCCGTGCTGTCGGGCGCAAAACGGGCGCTGAGGTCGGTAGCTTTGCCCACGGCAACGAATTTTCCGTCGCGCACGACGAAAGCGTCGGCCGTCGAAAAAGCCGAATCGGCGGTGTAAACGCGGGCATTGGTCACCAGCAGATCGGCGCGTTCGCGCTGGCTACAGGCTGCCAGCAACAGCGTGCAGAGGGGTAGAATGAGTCGGTAGGGGTGTTTCATAGTCGATGATGAAAACGGCGAAGATAAGGGAACGGCAAAGAATCAACCGCGTAATCCCATAATCTCGTAATTTTGACCTCATTCTCGTTCTTACGACTCACTCGATGAAATCTGGCAGTTGCTTTCTTTTCGTTCTGTTCACTACGCTATCGTTTGCCCAGCAGCCTGCCAAACCTGGCTCGGCTACCACCACCCCGGCCAATGCCGTGCAACGGGCACAGCAACGAGCCTTTACCGTCGCTACCATACCGCAAACCGGCGACCTGCTGACACTCGATAAAGCCATTGCACAGGCGGTCGAAGCCAACTACCAGATCCGCATTAACCGGTCGCAGGAGCAGATTGCCCGCAACAACTTCACGAAGGGCAACGCGGGCTACCTGCCCACCCTGACGGGCAACCTCAACTCGAACGGCGGGCTGCAAAGCTTCCGGCAAACGTACCTCGACGGGCTGCGTCCGCCCCAGGAAGCATCGGGCATTTTCAACCGTACGTCTAACGTGGGCGTGAATGCCAACTACGTTATTTTCAACGGCTACGCCCGATCGGCCACGTACAGCCAGCTCGAGCAGCTGCTGAAAATCAGTAGCGTTACAACCCGGGCCAACGCCGAAGCCACTGTGGCTAGCGTGGCCGCCACCTACTACGATGTGATCCGGCAGCTCCAGCGGCTGATTGCGTTCAGTCAGGCGCTCGATATCTCGCGGGAACGGCTTGATCTGGCCCGGGCCATGTATGAAGTGGGTACACGCTCGAAAGTCGATTTTCTAAGCGCCCAGGTCGATTATAACACCGATAGTGCCTCGGTGGTGGTGCAGGAGCAGGCCCTGCGCGATGCTAAAACCACGCTCAATTCGCTGCTCGTACGCGACCCACAAACGGAGTTTTCGGTGCGCGACACCATTATTGTCAACAGCAACCTCGCTTTCGAACCCCTTCAGCAATCGCTCGCCAGCAACAACCCCCTGCTGGTGTCGGCGGTGCTGAACCGGACACTTGCCGACATTGGTACGCGACTGGCCAATGCGCAGCAACTGCCGCTGGTGACGGCGCAGGCGGGCTATAACTACCAGTTTGTCGATAACCAGGGCGGGTTTGGTATCCGAACCGGCCGGACAAGTGCCGTTACCTACCTGCTGACGGCAACCATTCCCATTTTCAATGGCTATAACCTGAAACGACAAATTCAGAATGCCCGGGTCAATACGCTGATCGCGCAGGATCAGGAGTCGAACCAGCGGCTGCAGTTGCAGACGGCCCTGACCCAGACGTACCAGCTCTACCGCAATAGCCTGAAGCTGCTGAACCTGGAGGTGCTCAACAACCAGCTGGCCAACCAGAACGTCGATATTGCCTACGACCGCTACCGTATCGGCAACTCGACCTTCGTTGAGTTTCGGGATGTGCAGCGCAACGCCGTTGACGCCCAGACGCGGCTGATCGAAGCCGAATACAACGCCAAAGCGGCCGAGATCGAACTGCTTCGGCTGAGTAGCACCATCAGTCAGACGCTGGATGTACAGTAGCCGGGGCCGGGTGGGGCAGGGTAAGACTAACGCCAAACATAGTTGGCCCGGACCGGTTCATACCCGTGTTGAACCTCTGTCAGACAGCCATGCCTTACACCACAACGGATTACCCCATATCGCTCAAGAATTTTATGGCCCCCGTTCGCCGGAAAGCCATCGAGATTGCCAATGCTCTGCTGGCCGATGGTAGTGACGAATCGCGCGCCATCGCCATCGCCACCGCGCAGGCCGAAGAGTGGGCGCTCAAACGGGGTATCAAAGTCCGGAAAGACAACGCGCCCGAAAACAAACGATAACACATCCCGATGAAAGACACACCCGTAGACGCGTTCGACTGGCAGCGTATGCTGATCCAGGATTTACCATGGACGTTTCTGGGGGAGGTAGCCTTTCGAACAGTGTTTATGTTTGTGGTGCTGCTCACGGCGCTCACCGTATCGGGGAAGCGCGAGGTGCGGCAATTATCGATCTACGAACTGGTGCTGCTGATCGGTCTGGGCTCGGCCGCCGGCGACCCTATGTTCTACGATGATGTGCCCCTGAGTGCCGCCGTGGTGGTATTTGTGGTGATGATGGGTTGCTACAAGCTCGTCACGTTTATCAGCGACCGCAACCCGCGCATCCGCGAAACGCTGGAGGGCAAACCCGTTTACGTCATTGAAAACGGCTGTGTACTGGTTAACAACTTCGATCGTGAAGATCTGGGTATCGACGAACTGTTCTCGGATCTGCGTGTGGCGGGTATCGACCAGCTCGGGCAGGTCAGAATCGCGATTCTGGAAGCCAACGGGCAACTGAGCGTATTTCAGCAACCCGACGACGCGATACGACCCGGCCTGCCCATTCTGCCACGTGAGCTAAGTAAATCCACCGTTCATATTCAGGAGCCGGGCCAGTATGCCTGCCTGACGTGCGGCACCGTCGACACGATCGAAGTGCCCACACCCGAACACCGGTGCCCGACCTGCCGGGCCAATCGCTGGGTAAAGGCAACCGGACCGCGCCAGGCCTAGGCCGTTGCCGCCCGACGCCGGCTGGGCTGTTTGGTCGCTTTCTTAACCTGATCGTTCAGGAACTTTAGCAGAAGTTTCTCTACGCCATCGAGCCCGTGCGGACTGGTCTGACGAAAGCGGTTCTTCTGCATGATGTAGGGGTTGAGGTCACGGCATTCGTAAGCCTCCAGTATCTGCGGATGCACATAGTGTTTGCGGCACACGGTCCGGGTGTTACCCAGCGTATGCGACACTGCATCGAGCACCGTGTTGACGTTTGTCTTCAGTTCCCGTTCACTGTCGCAGGGCTCGAGCTCAACCAGCAGTCGCATGGCATTGACCGTACCGGCCCAGGTCCGGAAGTCCTTCGCCGAGAAATCGGTACCCATCGTTTCCTGCAGGTAGCTATTCACCATGCCCGAGTCGATCGACTGCCGGTGCCCGTCGGCGTCGTAATACTGAAACAACTCTTTACCGGGAATGTCGCGGCAGGCCTTCACCAGTTTGGCCAGCCGCCGGTCGTGCAGGGTAATGTCGTGGTAGATGCCCTTCTTGCCTTTAAAACTGAAGTGAAGTTCACGGCCATCGAGTTTTACGTGGCGGTCTTTCAGGGTAGTCAGCCCGTAGGAGCCGTACTCTTTTTCGTAAGCTGCATTACCCACCCGAATCAGCGTCTGTTCCATCACGCTCAGGGCAATGGCGATTACTTTTTCGCGGGTCAGGGTGCGCTGACCCAGGTCTTTAGCCAGCCGGGCGCGGAGGGTGGGGAGGGCCTGGCCGAAAGCCACCATCCTGAAAAACTTGGTTTCACTCCGGATGGCATTCCACTGGGCGTGGTAGCGGTACTGCTTGCGGTTTTTGGTATCGATACCCGTAGCCTGAATATGGCCATTGGGTTTGGGGCTGATCCATACGTTTTCCCAGGCGGGGGGCAGGGCCATGCTGCGAATGCGGGTCAGGGTTTCGTCATCGTGGATGCGCTCACCGGTTGGCGACACATAGATGAACTGATCGCCGGCGCGCTGGCGGCTGATGCCGGGCATGGTATCGTTGAGGTACAGCAGACGGGCGGCTTTGGCCGTCTGAACGGGATCGTGGGCTAAGGCTAACAGATTCATAACGGAGCGCAGGGTTGAGGCTGGACAACAACCGGCTCCATCAATTGGAGCCAGCCGTGCCGACCGACAACCGAACTAGCTGTACACCGCTATGGTTTAAGGCCGCACGGCCTTTCCGAAGAACCACAGCGAAAAGGCCGTGGCATAGTGTTGAAGGTCAATCGGATGGATGAGGTTGCCGATGGCCAGTGATTTGGTGGCGAGCCCCATCATCATCGCGGCCAGCACGACCCAAAGGCCATGTTTGCTGCGTTGCATCAGCGCCCACACGGCCATCAGCATCAGCACCAGAATACCCATGGCCGGCACGATGGGGGTGAACGCCCGGCCGTCGGGAAGCAGCAGCAGCACAAACAACCCCACACCAATGAGTACCATGGCTAGAAAAGCCGGGAGGCTGTATGTCTGCCGGGCCAGTAGCCCCCAGGTAGCCCCTACGGCGCAGACGATACCCAGGCTATCGGCCAGAATCTGCATCGACCGGTAAAGCGGCTCCAGCTCGCTCGATCCCATGTAGTGCGCGATGCCGATGAGGGCGGCCAGCGACACCGTCAGAAAGAAAAAGCCCCAAAGTAATCGGTTAAAGAAAGCAACGCGGGGAGAAAAGTACCAAAACACGCCAATGCCAGTACCGGCCAGAACTGAACTGGAGAGGATGTGTGAAAAAATCATCACGTAATTTAGGAAGATTCGGCTACTTTTGCCCAACATTTTTCGGAGACGCCAGTCCGTCTGTCCTGCACCCCCGGGCCTTTTCAGCGACCCGTTCAGCGCAGTATCGGCGGGCCCGTCGTCGGCCTGAATGCATCGCCAACGATTTCCATAACCAGTCATGAGTGTTTTAGTCAACAAGGACTCCAAAGTAATCGTCCAGGGTTTCACCGGTTCGGAGGGTAGTTTCCATGCCCAGCAGATGATCGAATATGGTACCAACGTTGTCGGTGGCGTTACGCCCGGCAAAGGTGGCCAGACGCACCTCGACCGGCCCGTTTTCAACACGGTGAAGCAGGCTGTCGACGAAGCCGGAGCCGATGTGTCCATTATTTTCGTGCCCCCCGCTTTTGCGGCCGACGCGATTATGGAAGCCGCTGATGCCGGCATCAAGGTAATTATCTGCATTACTGAAGGTATCCCGACCGAAGACATGGTGGCCGTAAAAAGTTACCTCGACGGGAAAGATGTACGCCTGATCGGGCCCAACTGCCCCGGCGTAATGACCGCCGACGAGTGTAAGGTGGGTATTATGCCCGGCTTCATTTTCACTAAGGGCCGGATCGGTATTGTTTCGAAATCAGGCACGCTTACCTACGAAGCGGTCGATCAGCTGACCAAAGCAGGTCTAGGCCAGAGCACCGCTATCGGTATCGGTGGCGACCCCATCATCGGCACCACCACCAAACAGGCTGTTGAACTGCTGATGAACGACCCCGACACCGATGCGATCGTTATGATCGGCGAAATCGGTGGCGGCATGGAAGCCGAAGCCGCCCGCTGGATCAAAGCCGACGGCAACCGCAAACCCGTGGTCGGCTTCATTGCTGGTCAGACGGCCCCTAAAGGGCGCCGGATGGGCCACGCGGGCGCTATCGTAGGTGGTGCCGACGACACGGCAGCTGCCAAGATGGCGATCATGCGCGAGTGCGGCATTCACGTGGTTGAATCGCCGGCGCTGATCGGCGATACCATGCTGAAGGCACTGGGGAAATAAAGAATGATCGAGTGAAAGAGCGAAAAAGCGATGGCGTAACCGTGTGGCCGATAGTGACTAGAAAAGCTAGTGATTATGCAGGTGGCACGTTTTTACCTCGTCGCTCTTTCGCTTTTTTGCTTTTCCGCTTTTTAGTAGCGCTCCTTCTTCCTCTCACTCCTTCGCTCGTTGCGTGTGCGCAACCCCGCAGCGAAGGCATCGGCCCCGGGGGGCGTTATTACCCTGTTCATTCGTTCCAGGACGATTTCCAGGTGTTCGACGAGGCTACCAGGGCCTACGTTCCTTATATCCCGGAACTGCACGCCGATCAGACTGCCCTCAGCACCTATATCGATCTGGAAAGCAACCGTCACTATAAGCTGTTGCTAATGACGCGCCGGGACGGCTATCTGTTCATCAATGCAGCCCTCCGGCGCAACGTCAGGGCCGGACAGTGGCAGGTTCTCGATATCGATAGCCTGTTTCGGGTCTACCGGCGACCGGAGGTGTTCCTGACCCTCTATGGCGCCCCCGGTATCGACGATAAGCAACTGTATATCGGGTATCCCCGTTCGGCCACGCAGAAGACGATTGTACTCCGCGACGACAACCTGAGTGTACGGCCCCGGCCGATGTCGGTCTATGGGAATGTGCTTAGCCTGTGTCTGCTGATTCTGCTGGGGTATTATGCCTTTCTGTTCTCGTTCCACCACCGGGCCTTCGGGCGCTTCTTCAGCCTGCGTGATCTGCTGTCGCTGCGGGCTCAGGAAGAGTCGTTTCTCATAAGCCGGCCGCTCAGCAGCGTTAACCTGCTCTTTACGCTCGGGTTAAGTCTGGTGGTTGCCTACCTGATTGTCTTTGCCCAGAGTCGGGGGCTGTACGTGTTCTCGTCGCGCCTGTTGTTGCCCGAGTCGATACGCTTCAATGCCCTGATGGGCGAGTTTAGCCTGCTGACCGGTCTTGTGTTCGTGGCCATGGTCAGCAAGTACCTGCTGGTCGAAGTCATCAGTGGCCTTTATAAGCTGCACGAAATCAGCAACGTACACTACTTCAAAATCATGCAGGCGTCGTTGCTGTTCTTTACGCTGCTGGCGCTGCTGCTGTCGGTAATCGCCTACAATGTAACCGGGCTGACCTGGACGGCCAATGCCCTGGTAGTGCCCCTGATGGGCTTCTACGCGGTTCGGCTGGCACTGCTCTATACGGTAATCCGGGCGGCTGAGCCTATCAAAAATCTCTATTTATTTTCGTACCTTTGCATCGTTGAATTGATACCGTTACTCATCGGACTGCGCTTCGTTCTCTGATGATCCGGATCGATTGGCTGACCAGGTTTTCTGGTGGCAAGTAGTGCTGGTCAGGGAGTCAGGTGGATGTCTGCTACACCGGCCGGCCCATTGAAGAAACGAGAGTAAAAAGAGTCAATGAACGAGACCCATACCGAAAACGCCGAAAGCCGGCTGACGAAGGTTAGCCGATTGCTAGTTTCTCAATCTCGCCCCGCCGACGACAAATCTCCCTACTTTGATTTAGTTGACAAGTACGGTATCCAGATAGATTTTCGCCCTTTCATCGAGGTTCAGGGAATTTCGTTCAAGGATTTCCGCCGGCAAAAGATCAATATTCTGGATCATACGGCTATCATTTTCACGAGCCGCAACGCCATCGACCATTTCTTCCGCCTTTGTCAGGAAGGTCGCGTTGAGGTGCCGGCCGATATGAAGTACTTCTGCATCTCGGAGCAGACGGCCAATTACCTCCAGAAGTATATTGTCATCCGTAAGCGCAAGATTTTCAACGGTACCCGAACAGCCGCCGAACTCTTCGACCTGATCAAGAAGCACAAGACCGAGAAGTTTCTGTTTCCGTGTTCCAACATTCGGCGCAACGATATCCCTGAATTCATGGATACCAGCGGGCTCCACTTTACGGAAGCCGTAATCTACGAAACGGTGGCCACCGATCTGTCAGATGTCGACATTACTGCGTACGACATCATTGCGTTCTTTAGCCCCTCGGGCGTGGCGTCGCTGAAAACCAACTTCCCGGACTTTGTTCAGAACGGCACCCGGCTGGCGGCTTTTGGCCCTACCACCGCCCGCGCCATCGTCGAAGCCGGCCTGACCCTCGACATTGAAGCACCGTTGCCCAACGCCCCGTCGATGACCGGCGCGCTGGATCTATATATCCGGAAAGCGAACAGCTAAAGGCGTCCGCTGCCGCATCCGAAAGGTTGGTCTGAGGGAATTGGGCAATGGCTCATTTTCCGCGGCCAACCTTTCTTTTTGGCTCAATAAACTGGTCTGCTCCTCGTTTATTTGTATACTGCAACCGCTTGCCGTAGAGGTCTGGCGGCCAGCTTTGCCCTTTCTGCTTCGTTCGTATGATTCGCATCCTTTACCCATTTGCTTTGCTGCTGACGCTGGCCGTGGGCCCGGTATGGGCACAGCAGGAACCCCAGTTGAGTATGTATATGTATAACCCGCTTTACTACAATCCGGCAGCCGCCGGGTCGGAGGGGGTATCGCGTATTCAGCTTACCCAGCGCACCCAGTACCTGGGGTATCAGTCGATCGGCAGTAGCGACGAAGCGGTTCAGAACTCCCAGATCCTGTCCTTCAACATGCCCATTGCCCGCATCAAAAGTGGCGTGGGTATCTATGTGCTCAACGATAAGGCTGGCCCCAACATTAACCAGTCGATACAGCTTTCCTATGCCTATCGGCTGGCGCTGAAAAACGGTACGCTGGCCATCGGGGCGCAGGCGGGCTTTTTCAACAAAGGCTATGACTATGGGCTGTTTCGTCCCGAGGTGCCCGACCCGCTGATTCCGTCGGGGCGCGTTACGCAGGCCAAACCCGACATTGCTGCCGGCGTTTATTATAACACCACCGACTATTGGGTAGGAGTGAGCGTCAACCACCTCAACCGCTCAGAATACACGCTGGGCACCGACCGGTCGACCTCGCCACTCTATCCCAACGCTTACCTGACCGCCGGTTACCGGCTGGGCCTGGGCTACGATATCGACATTCAGCCATCAATTCTGATTCAGTACAGCACGTTCGGCGGTATCCGGGACTCGCAGGCTACGCTCAATGTGCTGGGAACCTACGCCAACAAGATCTGGGCCGGGTTAGGGTATCGGCTACAGGATGCCGCCATTGCCACGGCGGGTATTAACCTGATGCGTAACAATGCCCTGCGCGTAGGCTATTCGCTTGATCTGGTGGTAGGGAGCACCAACGTTAAAAGCCTGACCTCCCACGAAATTATTGTGGGTTACGCCTTGCCCGCTCCCGATGCCCGTAAGAAGCCCATTGTTCGGACGCCACGCTTTCGGTATTAATTTGCTGGGAAACAGGATTATGGCCTGCAAGCACGGGCAACCCCCAACAGTTTGGCAATATTGTTGTTAGGCAGATTGCCAGCGAGGCCTTATTTTTGGCCAGGTGGGTATGCCGAATTGCAGGATTTACCCACCAGACAGGGTCGCTGGTAACGATCGTTAAGAATTACAGCGCAAACCGGCGTATACATACAATATCCAAACGGATTTTCGTTTTTAGACTGGTCTCGCACAGCAAGGAAGGTAAAAGATAACCGATAAATGAAGAAGTACAACACGTTTACAGTCGATGCAACCCGTGGGGTGATGGTAGCGGCCGTTATTCTGCTTCTGCAGGGTTGCGGATTCGTTAAGTCGAAGTTTGGCGGAAACGGCAAGGGAGGAGAGGTCGGCGTCACAAACGGCGAAATCACAGCAACCGGCCGCAAAGGCTACAAGCAGACCACACCCTATGGTATGGTGCTCGTGCCTTCGGGTTCATTCATCATGGGGCAGGCCGACGAAGACGTGGCGGCTACTCAGATCAACATGAACCGTCAGGTAACGATCAGCTCGTTTTACATGGACGATGCTGAGATCTCAAACCACGAGTACCGCCAGTATGTCAACGCGCTGTTGGCCGACTCGGTGTCGGTACTGGGGGAAGAAGAAATCATGGCCAAATACTATCCGGATACGGCGGTCTGGAAAAACGACTTTACCTATCACAACGGTGACCCCATGCTGGAGTATTACTTCTCGCATCCGGCGTTCGACACCTATCCGGTGGTTGGGGTGAGCTGGAAAGCAGCGCAGCACTTCAGCCAGTGGCGCACAAACATCTATAACGACTATCGGACCAAAGAAGGGCAGTTTAACTCGCCCCGCTTCCGGCTGCCATCGGAAGCCGAATGGGAATGGGCCGCGCGGGGTGGTAAAAGCGGAGCCAAGTACCCATGGGGTAATCCATATGTAGCCAACGGCAAGGGCTGTTACCTGGCCAACTTCAAGCCACAGCGCGGTAACTTCGACGCCGACGGATACCCGTATACGGCACCGGCCACCGCTTATAGCCCCAACGACTACGGTCTGTACAACATGGCTGGTAACGTAGCCGAGTGGTGCCGCGATGCTTACGCCGACAATTCCAACGCTGTGGTCTGGGACATGAACCCCGACAACCAGAATGCCGACGAGCCACGCAAGGTGGTCCGGGGCGGATCGTGGAAAGACATTGCCTACTACCTTGAGACTGGTACGCGTTACTACGAGTACGAAGACCAGAAGCGGTCGTATATCGGTTTCCGCTGTGTTATGGATAACCTCGAAGGACGTACCGCATCGGCCCGGGGTGGTCGGGTAGGTGGCAGCAGCCGCAGCAAGAGCAGCAGCAAAAAGGCGTCTTCGAAGAAAAGCGACAAAGTATAAGCAACCCACATCAACGCTGAATGGCAGCCGGTAATCGAGCGGTCTGTTGTTCAGCGTTTGAGTATCCTAACAACTACAAAAACCTATTCCAACCAACAATTCGCTATCATGGCAGCAGCAAAGTCAACTAATTTTTTTTGGGATCGTTTAGTACCAACTATTTATAGTGCCGGTGCCGCCGTCGTGGTACTGGGAGCCATGGCCAAAATTCAGCACATTGCCTCGCTTAGCTGGCTGCTGACGGTTGGACTGGTGGTAGAAGCCGTTATTTTCGGCCTCTACGCATTGCAAAGCTTCTTTTTTCCGGCGTCTTCGGGCGATGGGTATGCCTGGGAGCGTGTATATCCTGAACTGGCTGACGATTACAAAGGGGAAGCCCGCAAACCGGCTCCGCAAACCAACGGTCTGACTGGTAATATGGACCAGATGCTGGCACAGGCTAAAGTAACCCCCGATGTATTCGAACGGCTGGGAACGGGCTTCCGCAGCCTGAACGATACCGTAGCGAAACTTTCGGATCTGACCGACGCTACCGTGGCTACCAACGATTACGCTCGTAACGTGAAAACGGCATCGGGTGCCATCAGCGAAATGAACAAGTCGTATGGCACGGCCATTACGGCCATGAACTCGATGGCCGATGCCACGACCGATGCCAAGGATTACCGCGATCAGTTCCAGAAGGTAACCAAAAACATGGGTGCGCTGAACGCTGTCTATGAACTAGAGCTGCAGGACACCAATAAACACCTGAAGGCTATGAACGCTTTCTACGGTAGCATGACGTCGGCCATGGAAAATATGGCCGATGCAAGCCGCGACGCGCAGCAGTTCAAGAGCGAAATGGCCAAGCTGACCGGCAACCTGGCTTCGCTCAACAACGTATACGGCAGCATGCTGACTGCCATGCGGGGTAGCCAGACGCTATAAAACTGAGTTGTAAGGTCTTACCTGTAGTTACGTAGTTGTAAAGTTGCCGGCGCGTTTTGTGCGCTACTCAATGGCAACTTTACAACTGCATAGCTTTAGGAGCATGCAACTATAGAATTCCACAACTCAAAATAGTATAACCTACCTTAATTCATGGCAGGCACAAAAGAGACACCCCGTCAGAAAATGATCGGGATGATGTATCTGGTATTGACCGCACTGCTGGCCCTTCAGGTCACATCGGCCATTCTGGATAAATTCGTACTGTTGAACAACAGCCTGGAGCAGTCGACGATTGCGGCCAGCAAAGTGAACCAGTCGACGGTCGACAATATCCGTGCAACGGTTGAGAAATCGGGCAATCGCGCGGTCGATCTGGCGATTGTGAAACAGGCGGAGGATGTACGCAAGCAGACGGCCGACGTGATCGGTCAGATCGATGCTCTCAAACAGCGCATCATCACCGAAGCTGGTGGTGGTACCGATGAGGCCGGCAACATCCGCAATCTGAGTGAAGAAGAAAAAGTGGCCCTGATCATGGTTGGTGGCAACCACAACGGGGAAGCGTATAAACTGAAAAAGCAGCTCGACGACTACATTCAGAACTTGTCGCGCTATTCGACCAACAAATACGCATCGCTGGCACTCGACGGTAAAGATGATCCGATTTCGAGCCGTTCGCCGGAGCAGCGCGCCAAAGACTTTGGCGAACTCAACTTCGCCCAGACGCCTGTACCGGCGGCACTGGCCGTACTGAGCCAGCGCCAGACCGATGTGCGCCGAATAGAAGGTGAAGTACTCGACGTACTGGCCAGCAAAGTGGGTGCGCAGGACGTGAAGTTCGACAAGATTCTGGCCATGCTGAGCATGGAGTCGAAAGTGGTGGTGGCTGGTACCAAGTTTAAGGGGCAAATGTTTCTGGCGGCTTCGTCGTCGGGTATCCAGCCGCGCATGAGCCTCAACGGTGGTCCGGTTCGGATGGTCGATGGACAAGGTATCATTGAATTTACGGCGCAGGGTGGTTCGTACGACAAGAACGGACTGGCTCGTCGGACGCTGACTGGGTCGATCTCGTACCAGACGCCTTCAGGCATGAAGTCGGTGCCGCTGAGCGCCGAGTATTTTGTGGCCAAGCCGTCGTATCAGGTCGAAACGGGTACGATGCCCCCGCTGTATCTGGGCTGTGCCAACAAGCTGAGCATTCAAAGCCCGCAACTGGGAGCCCTCTGGAACCCAAGTTTCTCGGCCGACGGTGCACAAGTGATTCAGTCAGGTGAGAAAGGAAAGATCACGGTTGTACCCAGTTCGGCACAGGTGGCGCTGAACATCAGCAACAGCGGCAGCCTGCTCGGTACGGAACGGTTCCGGGTAAACCGGGTTCCAAAACCAACGCTCGAATTTTACGTAGGCGGCACCAAAGTGGGCGATCCACGTGGTGTGGCAGTAGGACAGGCGCGCAGTGTGCGGGTTCTGGCGGTAGCCGACGAAAGCTTCCGCAATTACTCGCCTGATGACGCAAACTTCCGCGTCACCGGCATTACGGTTATTCTGGCGCGCGGTACGCGTAAAGTGGGTCAGGTGAATCTTGGGCCTGGCGGTGGTTCGCTGGGTTCGATGGCCGCTGACATTCAGCCGGGCGACCGACTGGCCATTACGGTCGATGGCGTACAGCGCCGGAACTTCAAAGGCGATATCAGCGAGGTATCGATTGGTAACCCGCTGCAAAACGTTTCGCTGTACTAAACAGTGGTTTCTATATCGGGAGCGGGTTAAGGTTCCTGCTCCCGGTTTAGAACGAGCATGGCAGTAGCGTACTAAACAGAGTAGTCCGGCGTTATAGACGCGATACAGGACGCAACTTACAGGTCGACAATGAAACAAATGAAAACGATGGCCGTGACCGCTGCGATGCTGGCGGTAGCTGGTGGGGTCGCGATGGCGCAGGAGAAAACGAGCACCGGCACGAATGCGCTGTCGGTACGGGCCATCAATGACAACGACATCATGATGAAGAAGACTCTTTGGCGTCGGATCGACCTCAGGGAGAAACAGAATCAGTCGATGTTTTCCAAAAATAATGAGATCTCGAAGTATCTGATCGAAGCCGTAAAAGCGGGCCTGATCGACGCCTACGAGAACGATTCGGTGACGACGAAGCTCACTCCCGACAAGTTCCAGAAGCGGATGATCATGCCAAACTCGGCTCCACAACTGTCGGCCGAAGAGATTGCCGCCGGTTTTGGTAACCAGACCACCGGTGGCGCTTCGGATGGCTGGGGCGATACCAAGAAAAAAGACAACGCAACCACGGCCAAAAAAGCCGATGACGGCTGGGGTACGCCCAAGGCAGCCGCTGCAAAACCTGCCGACGACGGCTGGGGTGCTCCGGTAAAGAAAAAGTCGACGACGGCCAAAAATAGCAAGGGCAAAAAAGGTAAAGCAACCGCACCGGTTGTTGAGCCACCCAAACAGGATACGGTTGCGGCTGTGCCTGCGTTCCAGGGCGATGAGTACTTCGCCAAGGAGTTCAACATCATGGAGATCAAGGAAGACTGGATTTTCGATCGTAAACGCTCGCGGCTGTACTACGACATTCAGACGGTGACCGTATTTCTGCCGGCCGACAAAAATGCAGCTGGTGTAGAAACGCCCTTGGCTACGTTTAAATACAAAGACCTCGATAAGCTGTTCCGGTCAGACCCGAAGAAGTTTATCTGGTACAACCCGCAAAACCAAGCACAGCATAAGAACCTGGCCGATGCTTTCGATCTGCGTTTGTTCTACGGTCGCATTACGAAAGTAGCCAATCCCGGCGATACCGATCTGGTTGGTATGTACGGTGACAAAGAAGGGCTGTTGAAGTCGTATCAGACCGAATACGAACTGATGGAAACCGAGCACAGCCTTTGGGAATATTAAGGTGTTAAGCACAAAAAAAGGGGCGTCATTCGACACCCCTTTTTTTGTGTGCTGAATTTATTGCTTCACCAGCTGGAGCGAGTTTTTCTGGTCGCCCTGAGTTACAGTCAGGAAATAACGGCCTGTCGGTAGTGCGTGCAGATCGATGGGTTGTGCAAGGGTTTCGGCTGTTTTCTGCGCCTGCATCGTCCGGATAACCCGTCCCGATGCGTCCTGTAGCTGCACGGTGACCACACCCCGATAAGTGCTGCTGATCGAAAGGGAGGTACGATCGCTGACCGGGTTTGGAGCCAGACTTACAGTACCAGCTCCGGCTTCGTCGACGGCCGTCACGAGGGCAGGAACCAGGCCAAACGGCAATAGATTAGCCTCGGGCGTTGGCAGTTTCGTAGTGGTATAAAGGTGAACAGCGCCCGGTTCGAGTGGGATCGACTGATTTACATCGGTAATGTTGACCTCCTGACCCGTGAAATAATGATACCATTTGCCGGTTGTGGGGAAATTGGCTGCCACTGATTGGGCGCGTGTGTCGAAACTGCCAATCAGGAAGGCCGTGCCGGTGGGACCACGCAGGGTCAGTCGCTTCACCGCGTTGGCAAAATCGGTGGTCACGTCGTTACTGGCAAAGATGGGGACGGTCGTTTTGAGCCTGATCAGCTCGGCATATACCTTGTACAGTTTAAGCCGGGCCGCATCCTGGTAATAATCCCAGCGAACGGGTTTGGCGGCCGTGCGGCAGTCGTTATTGATGGTGGTGCCGTCGGAGCAGACATTGATCGACAGGTCGTAGCCTAGCTCACCGAATTGCCAGATCATTTTGGGGCCGGGTGTGAGCAGTAGAAAAGCTGCTGCCAGCTTAGCCCGGTCAAGGGCGGTGGCCAGTGTTTTCACCGAGTAGCTGCCCTCGGTGAGCCCATTCTGCCGCATGTCATACACCAGGCGTTCCTCGTCGTGGCTCTCGGCATAGCCTACCAGGTTGGGCTGTGTAAAGCCCCGGTTACTGGCCAATAGGCCCGAGAAGTTGCCCTGAGCCGCGCGGGTAGCGCCACGAAAATCGAAATTGTGATTGCCCCACAGCAGCATGCCGTAGGCCGCCAGTTCTTTTTCCTCCTGATTGTCGGCAAAATGTTCCAGAATCACGTAAGCCGTGGGATCGACAGCCCGAATCTGGTCATAGATACGCTTCCAGATGGCCACCCGGCTTGCATCGTAGGCACTCCAGGCATTTACGTCGTTGCCGGTATTTTTCTGCGTAAACCCTTTCGACAGATCGAACCGGAATCCATCGACTTTGTATTCGGTGAGCCAGTAGCGGCACACCCGGTCGACCAGGGCCTTGGTATCAGCGCTCTCGTGGTTGAAATCGAAGAAAACGCTGAATGGGTGGGTCGCCTGCTGGTTGAAATACGGGCTGTCGGCAGAGGGTTTGCTACCGTCCCAGTAGAGTTTTACGTACGGAAATTCATAATCGGCCTGATTGAGAACCATATCGAGTACCACCGCAATGCCCTGCTGGTGGGCTGCGTCGATGAATCGTTTCAGAGCGTCTTTGGTGCCGTAGGCCTTGTCAGGCGCCATGTAGAATGTCGGGTTGTAGCCCCACGAGTCGTTGCCCGAAAATTCGGTGATGGGCATCAGTTCGATGGTGTTTATACCCAGCCGTTTCAGATACCCCAGGCTGTCGGTCAGGGTCTGATAGGAGCGCGACGACACAAAATCGCGGACCAGCAATTCGTAGACGACCAAGGTGTTGACGGCCGGCCGCTGAAACGATGTCGCCCTGAACGCGTAGGGTGTCTGACCCGTCTGCAATACTGATACGGTATTGCCAATGGCTTTTTCGGGAAAAGCTTTCAGGTTGGGATAGGTAGTGGTCGGGATAAACTTGTCGTTGTTGCGGTCGAGAATCTTGTCGCCGTACGGATCGGCCACCCCGATAGTACCGTCGACCAGATACTGAAAAGCTACTTCCTGACCGGCAGTCAGGCCCGTCAGTTCGAGCCAGTAGCGTTTACCGTCGGGCGTTCGTTTCATCAGATAGGCCGGCACCATAGCCCAGTTGTTGAATTCGCCCAGCAGATGAACGAAATTTTTATTGGGTGCATAGAGCACCAGAGTCGCTGTGGTAGGGCTGGTATAGTTGATTCCATCCTGCAGGCCCGTGGGCAACGCAGCCACCGTTGGCTGAGGCTGCACGGCAAAGTAGAACGTATCGGATACCGACTCCGTGGCCGGCACACTGGTATCGATGGCCTGAGCCACCACCATACGCTGTACGCCTGGTTTGTTTCCTGCTGCAAGTACCGTCCGGAGCGAATCGGTGTTACTGAGGGTGAGGGTTTTCTGACCGTCTACGGTCAGGCTCATCTGCACTTTACGCGACGCCCGGTACCGCACCGTAAGCACCTGATCGGCCTGCACGTAGAACTGTTTCTGAGCGGGCGCCAGCCGAGCCAGGCTGAGCCGGTTGTCGTATATGGTGACGAAGAGGTCTTCGGTCTGCGCCTGACCATTGCCACTTTTGAGCAGCACGCCCAGCCGTTTGATGGGGGTACCGGTAGGCACCCCGAAATACGTACGGGGCACGAGTTTGATTTGCCAGACATCGTTGCCCAGCGCGGTCATTTTGCCGGGCAGAAAGGGGGCGCTGAAGTTAGTCTGGCCACTGGGTTGAAACTGGAAGGCATTGCCCGTTTCGGTGCTGCCGGCGCCCGACCACAGGTACACATCGTCGGTTTTGCCGAGCAGTGCTTTGGCCCGGGCATCCTGTGCCTGCTTAAGGTCGAACAGCAGGGTGATTTCGGCGTCGGCCGTGGGGAAGGCGGGCAGGGTCGAAACAACCTGTGCCCGCGTGGCTGTAACAACCAGCCAGAGTAACAGAAAGGATTGGTAAATCGTCTTCATAGGTTTGGCGAAAGAGCGACAAACCTACACTTTTCAGGGCACAATGGCATACGGCTTTAGCGCCTGGTACACCCGGTGTGTGGGCAGACCCATGACCGTATAAAACGACCCGTCGAGCTGCTCGATACCCACCAGACCCACAAAGTCCTGGGCGCCATACGAGCCGGCCTTGTCGAAGGGCTGGCAGGTGCGAATGTAGTAGCTGATCTCGTCGTCGGTCAGGGGCGCAAACGTTACACGCGTCTCGTCGGTAAACGAGGTAAAGACGGGCTGACCATTGGCGTCGGGAGCCAGCAGGCATACGCCTGTCCGGACGCGGTGCGTACGGCCCGACAGCGACCGAAGCATCCGATAGGCATCGGCCTCGTCGGCCGGCTTGTTCAGGATCTGGTTGTCGAGAATGACGACGGTATCGGCGCAGAGTACGATCCGCTGGCCCAGATCGCCGGCAAACTGGGCGGCCTTGTCGCGGGCCAGAAATTCGGCTACTGCATCGACCGGCATGGTGTCAGGAAATACCTCGGCAGTGGGACGGGTTTCGATGGTAAAGGTAAAACCGGCGTCGGTCATGAGCTGACGGCGACGGGGCGACCCGGAGGCCAGCACGAGCGGAAAACGCAGTGTAAACATGCAGGGGTTGCTAAGCGAACCACAAAAATAGAACACAAGCCGCGCTTTCGTGGTATCTTGGTAAAAACACCTACCGTAACCATGCTTACACGACCTCGTGCTGATTGGTTAGAATCGAAGCCGCCAGGGAGCAGGCCGCTGGTTCTGCCTGTCTCCGGCTTCACGCACCCGTCTGCCCGACAAACGCGGTAATTGGGCAGGGGCGGGGGCACCGGCTACTGGATTTTTGCCCCGATCGGGCCCACTCAGCGGGTTACAGATCGGTTTGGCCGGGTGTTTGGTAGCCTGTTGAGCGGCTACTGCGTTCGGCCGGCAGCTGGTTGGCCAGTGGCTGGGTTTCCTTTCTTCTGCTTAGGCTGCGGGCAGCCGCGCATTTTCTGAAGGCAACGATTCCCGGCCGATACGGATCGTTACGACAGCACTGACCACAACACTAAACCATTTGGGTGCGTATGATTCTAAGAGACGCACAACCAAGTCGATGAAGCAACTGTATCTGAGCGGGCCTTCTGCCATCCGATTCCTGGTGATCGGGTGGTTGCTGCTATGGACCGTATGCCGTGCTCAGGCTCAGCAGCCGGTTGCCGACAGTACACTGCGCGCCGAGGAACTGGCCGCCACCATCGATTCGCTGGCTATGGCCCGCTCAACGGCGCTGACCGACAGCATAGCGGCTCAGCGCGACAGTATTTTTTACACCAGGCTCAAAACCCGCATGTATAAGCACCGGCTGACCCGCCAGCTGTATGATGCGGTGTTTCGGGATGTTTACAACAGCCAGCAGAAAACAGGAGAGGTCAACGTGATCGAAAGCAACCCCTTCAAGCCTTACGAGGGGCGCATTATCGGCGACATTATTATTCGGCGACTCAACGTGTTTGGACAGTCGGTTTACGATACGCTCCGGCAGTCGGGGAGCTGGGTCGAGCGAACGGGCAACCGTCTGCACGTCAACACGCGCGAAAACGTGATCCGGCGGTCGTATCTGCTCTTTCGGGAAGGCGACGCGGTCAATCCTACCGTGCTGCGCGATAATGAACGGCTGTTGCGGACAACGTCGATTTTTCACGATGCCCGGATTCTGGTGGTGCCGCGCCGGGGCAGCCGGCAGTTCGTGGATGTGTACGTGATTACGCAGGATGTCTGGTCGCTCGAGCCAAACGGGGGCGTGGGGTCGCTTACGCAGTTCAACATAGGGTTCGACCAGCGCAACGTGCGGGGTCTGGGCCATCAGCTGTTTGCCCAGCTGGCTTACTCGGGCACCGATCCCCGTCAGAAACTCGAATACCAGACCCGCTACACCGTACCCTTCATCGGGAAGACCTTTCTGACGGCGCAGGCCGAGTTTCTGTACCTGCGCGACCTGAAGCAGGGGGCTATCCGCATGTATCGCCCGTTCATAACGCCCGATACCAAGTATGCCGGCTCCATCGAACTCACGCATACGCTGATCAACAACCGCATTGTCACGCGCGACGATAGTGTCCGGCTGGTGCCACTGCGCTATAATTTCTCCGATGTCTGGTTTGGTCGTTCGTTCCGGCTGTTCTACCGTGAGGGCGATTCCAGCGAGCGGGGGCGGGCGCGTTTAATCATTGCCTTTCGCAACACCAACTACGAATACCTCAGCCGCCCCACCGTTACGGCCGACACCAACCAGCTTTACCAGAACAGCCGCACCACCCTGATGAGCGTGGGCTTTTCGCGCCGGAAATACACCCGAGACGTACTGATCTACGGCTTTGGCCGTACGGAAGACGTACCGGTGGGCACTACCATCTCGGGAGTTGTGGGGCTCGATAACGCCGAGCTGGGGCGCCGGTTCTATACCGGTATCAACTACACGCAGGGGCACTACATCCGGCACATGGGCTATTTGTATGCGCTGGCCAGTGTGGGGGGCTATGTTCGGCAGGGGCAGATCGAGCAGGGTGTGCTCTCGCTCGAAACCAATTATTTCAGTCCCCTCATTCCGACCAAGTGGGGCAATACCCGGCATTTTCTGAACACCCGCTATACTACCGGCATTAACCGATTCACCAACGAATACCTGTCGCTGAGCAGCTCGGGTGGTGGCATCAATACCGATGGCATCGGCATCAGCAACGATGCGCTGCGGGGCACCAAGCGGTTGCTCATCAACTACGAAAATATTCTTTTCTCGCGGGTCAATGTTGTGGGATTCCGCGTTGCCTTTATCACGTTTGCCAATCTGGGTCTGTCTACTTTTTCCGATCGGGCGCTGCTGCGTGGTACACTGTATCAGGGCTACGGAATCGGCTTTCGGCTACGTAATGAGAACCTGACATTCAACAGTTTCCAGATCCGCCTATCGTATTACCCCAACATCCCGGGCAACACCATTCCGTTCCGGCAGGCGTTCGAAGGCGTTCCCAGCCTGCGCTTCCGCGACTTCGATTTATCAGCTCCCCAGATAATTCCTTACCGCTGATGAACTAATTTATCTGTATATAGTGTTGATACATTAATTACGATTACTTTATCTTTGTCCCATGTCCATCGAAGAAGACATCAAGCAAACTACCCCGTTCAAGAGTCCGCATCACCGGGTGATGGTGAACCTGATGTTTACCAGCAACTGGATAAGCGACAGCCAGGCGCGTTTGCTGAAGCCCTATGGACTGACGCTGCAGCAGTATAACGTACTCCGGATTCTGCGGGGGCAGTATCCCAATCCGGCCAAAGTAACTGATATCACCGAGCGCATGCTCGATAAGATGTCGAATGCCTCGCGGCTGGTCGACAAACTGGTGCTGAAAAAACTGGTGCTTCGGACCGAGTGCCCCAGCGACCGGCGGGCTGTCGATGTGGTGATTACTGATGCGGGACTGGACCTGTTGAAGAAACTCGACGATTTTCAGGAGAAGTGGGACGCTACCCACAATCAGAAAATTACGGAAGATGAAGCCATTCAGCTGAGTATACTGCTCGACAAGCTCCGCGGCTGATACACACTTGCATTACCCCAGTTTTATATACAACCACTTTTTTTTACACAAACCAATGAAAACACGTCAATTTCTGACGGGCCTCACGGCCGTAGTAGTACTGGCTGTCGGTTCAGCCTTCGTAGCTCCCAAGAAAGCCGCCACCTATAAAGTTGATGCACAGAAAAGCATCCTGAACTGGAACGGCAAAAAAGTAACCGGTGAGCACTCGGGCAATGTGAAACTGAGCGACGGTACGCTGATGGTTGATGGTACCAAAATCACCGGCGGTACATTCAACTTCGACATGAACAGCATCGTCTGCACCGACATCACTGATGCCAGCTACAATGCTAAATTCATTGGCCACATGAAATCAGAAGATTTCTTTAACACGGCGAAATTTCCGACCTCGACGTTCAAAATCACGAAAGTGACGCCCAAAGGTGGTAACGCCTACGATATCACCGGCAACATGACCATCAAAGGCATCACTAACGCGGTAACCTTCCCGGCCACGGTGAAAGTAAACGGCAACATGATCGAAGCCGACGGTAAAGCTACCCTCGACCGCACTAAATATGACATCCGGTACGGTTCGAAGTCGTTTTTCGAAAACATTGGCGACAAAGCCATCTACGACGATTTCACCGTTGAGATGAAACTGGTAGCCAAAAAATAAGACAGCCTCGCTGTACAGCAAAAAGCCCCCGGTGCCAGTAGGCGCCGGGGGCTTTTCTGTGGTTTACAGAAAGGGCAGTGGCTACATACCCTGGGGTGTAAACTGCACCGTATCGAGCGCGAAGAGGGGTTTCTGCCCCGCTTCCGGATTCACGAATACCAGGTACAGCTTGTGCATACCGTTGACCGGGGTGCTGAATGGCAGATTAACCGGACCTGCCAATCCTTTCTTCACATCGGCCGTAGCCAGCAGCTGCCCCGTGGGTGAGTCGAGCCGGGCTTCGAGTTTGCCACCCGCCGTACGTTCATCGGCGCTGAACACCGTGGCCGAAACGCCCTGAATACCGGTCAGGTCGATGCCCGTGAACGACACATTACTACCCGATTTCAGGCCAATCGCAGCCGGACCCATGGTAGGAATGTCGAACTGGTAAATATCCTGCTTTCCATCGGCCGAGACGGCCTTGATCATCGGCGAGCGCAGGGCTACCGAACTGCTCTGGGTGAGGGGGCCGATAATACCGTTGCCGCGGTCGGTGTACGAAGCCGTCAGGATATAGGAGCCGGGTTTGGCCTGCCGCTCGGGCACGTAAGCGCCGGCCAGTGGCTGCCGGTTGGCGGCTTTCTCATCACCCAGCGACAGGATGTATTTCACCATATCGGCTGCTTCGGAATCTTTCAGCTGGGGGTGGGCGCTCATGGCCTGTTCGCCCCAGACACCTCCACCACCGTTGATGATCTTCTTGGCCAGTTTGCCTTCGGTCTGAAAGCCTTTCTTATACTTCTTGGCGATATCGATAAACGAGGGGCCAATCGACTTCTTGTCAACCGCGTGGCAGGACTTACAGTCGCTCAGTTCGATCAGGCGTTTGCCGGTCGAGAAGCCGGTATTGGCCTGGTGACCCTGTGCCAGCATGGTTTTGTCGAAGCCTTCGAGGTAGTTGATGGTCATCATCACCTCATCGGCATTGATGCCTTTGGCCAGCGTACCATCTTCCTTGTCCGACACTTTTACTGCGTATTTAACCGGTTTGCTGGGAAAATAAAACGTTTTGTTGCCGGCTACTTCGACTGCTACCGATGGTTCGGCGTTGCCAACCCGCACCTCGACGGTCTGCGTGGCTACCTTGCCGGCAGCATCGGTCACGCGCAGCGTAGCGGGATAAACACCCGGTTTGGTAAACGTTACCGTGGCATCGGGCGTGTTTTTGGTGGGCATGCCTTTCCCAAACGACCAGGCATAGGTAATGGCGTCGCCATCGTAATCCATCGACTGGTTACCGGTAAAGGCTACCGTTAGCGGTGCCGCCCCAACCAGTTTATTGGCGCTGATGGTGGCTACAGGCTTGCGGTTGCCGGCATTATACGTGATGCGCGAAAGGCGGGCATCATTGTTGGCGGCAAACCACTGCTGTCCGTATTCCAGTATGTATAGCGAGCCGTCGGCACCGAACTGCATGTCCATCACGTGCGAAAACTTGGTACCCGGCATGAGTCGGTCCATTTGCAGGAAATCGCCGTTGGCTTTCATCGAAACGGGGTTGATCCAGTCGCGCATCCAGTCGTAGGCAAACAGCTTGCCGTCGTAAGCCTTCGGAAACTTAACGTCCGAATTGGCGTAGTCATCGTAGTAGTAGACGGGCCCTGCCATGGCATTACGACCGCCCTTGCCTACGATGTCGCCAAATTCGGGCGAGTCGGCGTAGGGGTAATAGATAAAGGCTTTCTGCGCCGGGGGCAGTTCGGTCAGGCCCGTGTTGTGGGGCGAGTCGTTGATCGGTTTGGCCGCATCGAAAGCGGGGCCTACCGTGCTGTCGGCAAAGTTGAAGGCGCGGTAGGGGCGGTTGTCGGCCACAAACAGGGGCCAGCCGTAGTAGCCGGCTTTGCGGGCCTGATTCACCTCGTCGTGACCGCGCGGACCCCGGTCGGCTTTGTCGTTACCGGCATCGGGGCCTACTTCGCCCCAGTACAGGAAATCTGTCCGCTGATCGACTGCAATCCGGTAGGGATTCCGGTTGCCCATTACGTAAATCTCGGGGCGGGTTTTTTCGGTACCTTTCGGAAACAGGTTGCCTTCCGGAATGGTGTAGGTGCCATCGGCTTCGGGGTGAATCCGCAGAATTTTACCCCGCAGGTCGTTGGTGTTGCTCGACGTAGCGCGGGCGTCCCAGCCAGCCCGGCCGGGCCGGTTATCAATCGGGGCAAAGCCGGCCGAAGTGAACGGGTTGGTATCGTCGCCGGCCGAGAGGTAAAGGTTGCCTTTGCGGTCCCAGGCAATCGAGCCGCCGGTATGGCAGCAGTCGGTTCGTTTGACGGGCACGCGCAGCAGTACCTTTTCGGTACTCATCAGCAACGTATCTTTCACGTCGTCATACACAAAGCGCGAGAGGTGCTGCGCCGTATCGCCGGGCGCTTCGGGCCGGGCGAGGGGCGAGTAGTAGGCGTATACAAACTTGTTTTGCCGAAAATTCGGGTCAACATTGAGTCCCATAAGCCCGTATTCAAATTTAGTATAAACCGGAAAACGGGCGACTGTCTTTACGGATTTGGTGGCGGGGTTATAAAGTTTCAGATCGCCTTTGCGCTCGGCAAACAGCACTTTCCCGTTATCGAGTACCGCCAGTTCGGTCGGCTCGTCGAGGCTGGGCGACAGCACAGTCCGCTCGAACCGGTTTTCTTCGGGATACGGCTGCGTTTTGGCCTGGCTGAATTTCAGACTCGTGGCCATAACCGATTTGATGCCTCCGAGCAGGTGCTGCAGAAACAGCGGCTCTACGTACGACTCATCGGTGTGGCCACCGGCGGTATAGAACATCTTGCCCCCGTCGAAATCGCGGTACCACATAAACGGGTGATTGTCGCCGTTGGCACCACCCTGGTAGGTTTTCTCGTCGATCTTACCCAGCACGTGGATACCATCGACAATACTCTTGAAGTTGTACAGCTCATCGAACCGTTTCCACCGATCGGGCAGCATGCTCGTCGACGGGTGATTCTTGTCGATGATGGCGATTTCGGCGTTCTGCTGCTTGGGATGGCTCAGGAAATAAGCACCCACCAGCTGGTTATACCAGGGCCAGTCGTATTCGGTGTCGGTAGCCGCGTGGATGCCTACGAAGCCACCGCCCGCCTGAATGTAGCGTTCGAAAGCGGCCTGCTGGGCATTGTCGAGCACATTGCCCGTGGTGCTGAGCCAGATCACAGCGCCGTATCGTTTCAGATTGGCTTCGGTAAACTGGCTTGCATCTTCGGTAGTGTCGACGGCAAACCCGTTTTCGGCACCCAGTTTCATGATGGCCCGCTTGCCGGCCGGGATAGACGCATGGCGGAAGCCCTTCGTTTTGGCAAAAACCAGCACTCGGTTCAACGAGACCGGGGCAGTGGCTTTGACCGTTTTGCTGGGGGCGGCCGGCTTTCTGGCCGACTGCGCCAGGGCCGTAGAGCCTACGACCGACGCTGACAGGAAGCCCGCCACCAGCATCATGCGGGAGGGGAGCAGAAGGTTTTTCATAAAGAACGCGGATTAAGGAAATAGATCAGAGGGTGCTTGACGGCCTGATGCGCCGGTTACAACAATCGGTTGCAATACCGTACAAAAGTAGGGAAAAACGGGTTTTTATTGATACAATTCTTTTAGACAGTCGGGCCATTCCATCACATTAGTCGACTTTTCTGAACGTGAGTATGGGGCGGCCCGACCGGCTCAGCGTCAGGGTGTTATTGGCGACGGTATGGGCCAGTGTGCCCGATAGCGCCTGCAGGAATCGATGCTCCAGGTTGGTAGTGTCGCCCAGGCAGGCCATGCGGGTGGTAATGATAGGCCCCAAACGCAAAAAGTTTGGGTCGGCCTGCAGCGGAGCGCTCAGGCGGTTGCACCCCGTGCTGCCCACAACAAGGCCGTCGCTCAGGTTGATTTCGATACGGGGGCGGTTGCTGCCGGGGCCACCACCGCCCTGCCGGACAGGCTCGCCATTCAGGCTGGTCAACACCCAGTTATCATGCAGCCGCAATAACGGCCGAAGTGACAGGCCCCGCCCGCGATAGGTCGTACCGTCCAGGCTGACCTGAACGATGTAGTCGAACGGTTGGCCAGTTACCGAGTCGGCGGTAAGGCTGGGCAGTAACTGAATCTGGTAAGGCGTAGTACCCGCCGGAGCGGCATACCGAATGGTGCCGTCGGCTGCCGTAGTGGGCGCTACCAGCGGCAGCTGGAGACTGTCGCCGGTAGCGGGGCGAAAGGTGAGCCGGTTGCGCTCCTGATTGAGCGTAAGGGTCCACCGGCCGGCGGGGTTGCTTTCGGCATATAGATCGTCGCCGGCCCGGACGGCCAGTCTGTAGTCGCCGAATGTGTTGGGTTCAGGCATCGAGTCGCGTTTAGTGATAGGCGTGAGGGTGGCCGCCAGCTGGCGGGATGGCCGATGGCAGCTCAGGAGCAGTGTCAGCGCGGTAAGCAACAACAGGGGTGATTTCATGGAGTCAGCGGGTTTGGGAACGAAGGGGCAGCGCGTGGTAATGTAGCTGTGCAGTGACAAAATCCGGGCGATTGGTGTATACCGGTAAACACTCCTGATTAGCCGTGGGTTATACCCGCTACGACACTACACAAAGCAATCGGATGAAAAAAGGGGTAATAATCGCGCTGGCGATCGCACTGATCGGCGCAGCGGGGGCACTGGTCTGGTACCTGCGGCTGAAAAACGAGCGGGCATCGACCGGCAAACCATACGACAATACGCTCAGCCCCCGGCTCGAGTTAAGTCGGTTCGATATTACCGATATCGACGAAGAGGCCATAAACCTGAATATGTGCCTGCTCATAGACAACCCGTTGCCGGTAGGGTTTAAAGCGCACCAGGTCGATTATACGGTTTACATTGCCAATACCCCCATTGTGGTCGATTCGTATAAAAAACCGATCGAAGTGCGCTCGGGCGACAGTACGGTTGTAGCGCTGCCCGCCAAACTGCTCTCGAAAAAACTCAACCGTGTGCTTGATTCGCTTTATGCCAAGCATGTCGATACAACGACCTACACCCTGCGCACCACGTTTGCGCTCGACCTGCCCATTCTGGGCAAGGAAACGTTTGCCGTCACTTCGTCGAAACGGGCCCCAACGTACTATGTCCCAACGTTCAAGGTGACCGATATTGATTTTGGTCCCCTCAACCTGAAAAGTCAGGATATTGCGGCCAGGGTGGCCATCACGAACCGAAATAAATTCCCCTACAACATCGTCGATACGCACTACTCGGTGACGATCAACGGCAAGCAGATTGCCGAGGGCGATCAGCCGGAACCCATTCTGGTGAAAGCCGATGCTACCACGCCGGTCGTGTTTCCGGTAACGGGCAAGCTCGGCAAAACGCTGAGCGTGCTGCCCAAAATGCTGTTCGATAAGAAAGACACGCCCTACGAAGTTGCGTTCCGCTGCAAGATTATCGATAAGAAGGGTAATCTGGCGTTTAAAAACAGCAAGGTTGTGACCACGATTCGGGGTACGCTCGACGATTTCAAAAAGAAAAAATAAGTTTGGCGCTGCCCCTACGACACTATGAAAGCACAGTACGATTTGATTGCGGTTGGAGCCGGTTCGGCCGGGCTGGGCGTAGCCATCGCCATGAAGCGCATCGGCTTCGACGTGCTGCTGATCGACCGAACCGATGCGCGTATCGGGGGCGATTGCCTGAACGATGGCTGTGTGCCGAGCAAGGCGCTGCTGCACGTAAGCCGGCTGGTGCAGAACGGCCGGCGGGCGAGTCCGTTCGGCTGGACCATGACGGGCCAAACCGATCTGAAAGCGGTGATGGACTACGTTCGGCAGCAGCAGGATGTGATTCGGTCGCATGAGAACGCGGCTTACCTGCGCGATACCGAGGGGCTCGATGTGGAGCTGGGCACGGCGCGTTTTGTTGATAAACAAACCATCGAGATCAACGGGCAGCGTACTACAGCCCGCAACATCGTCCTCTGTACGGGTTCCAGACCGCAGCCACTGAAAGCCGACGGGGCCGACCAGGTGCGGCTCTACACCCACCAGGATATTTTCTCGCTCGATGTGCTGCCCGAACGCCTGCTGGTGGTAGGGGCGGGGCCGATCGGCATCGAGCTGGGGCAGGCTTTCCAGCGGCTGGGTAGCCAGGTAACGGTGGTGGGGGGCGAAGGCCGCATTCTGAGCAAGGAACTCCCGGAGGTGTCGGACCTGCTGCAAAAGCGGCTGACCGATGAGGGAATGACCTTTAAGCTGAACCGGGAGGTAACGGCCTTTCGCGATGCGCATACCGCCGAGCTGAAAACGCCCGACGGGCTGCTGGAAGTTGTGTCGTTCGATACGGTGCTGGTCGCCATTGGCCGCACGTTCAACTACGACGACCTGAACCTGCCCGCGGCTGATATCGAACTCGACGAGAAAGGTCGGATCAGGCTGAACGACTACCTGCAAACGACCAACTCCCGGGTGTTTGCCGCCGGCGACGCGGCCGCGGGTGCACCGGCCGGGCAACGGTTTTTTTCACACGCGGCCGAGCTGCACGTGTCGATGCTGGTGACCAATTTTCTGACGCCGGGGCAGGTGCTCGACAAAAAGCTCAGTTACGACCATTTCTCGTGGGTTACTTTTACCGACCCCGAAGTCGCTACGTTCGGTTTGTCGGAAGAGCAGTTGAAAAAGCGAGGTACCAACTATGAGCGCATCGACTACGATTTTGTGCACGACGATCGGGCGGTGTCTGACGACTATACGTACGCCCGCATGATTCTCTTTACAGAACCAAAAGGGGTCAATCCATTCAGCACCAAATTGCTGGGGGGTACAGTCATTGCGCCCGGGGCGGGCGAGATTGCCCAGGAACTGATTCTGGCCATTCAACAGGGCCTCACCTCGGGCGACTTCTTCAACAAAATTTATCCGTACCCAACGGCCAGCCGGGTCAATAAGTCGGTTTGGGTCGATCAGGTGTCTGATAACCTGCCGGCCGTTCTTAAAAAAGCCGTCAAGTGGTTGTATTAGGCTTGGGGGCCAGGCCGCGCAGGAGTTGCCGCAGGGCGGCCAGATGACTCAGTAGCACCACGGGCACCACAAAACCGGGTAGCCAGACCAGCGGCCACTTCAGAACAGCCACGTTGGGCTGCCCGAATGCAAGCTGTTGTTGCGGCCCCGGTGCCGCGAAGATGGCTGTCAGCACGATGTTAGCCAGCAGTACCAGACAAAGCAGGTTCCAGCCAATAAGCCACCGTCGGTTGGCGATTGGGCCTTTTGTTAGATAATACCCGGCCAGGGGCGCCGTGAGACCCGCCAGTATATCGAAATTTCGACCCTCGAACGTCATGGCCAACGGAAGCTGGTGATGGGTATATAAACCAAAAAGCACCAGTTCGACAGGTATCCGCAGGGTGTGCAAGTAGGTAATCGGTGCCAGCGGGAGCGCATCGAGAAGCCGGCGCCCCGTCCGGGTCGGCCACAGGCCCATGATAGTGCCAATTGGTGGGAGCAGTAGCAGCGGCAGTCGGGGCGGAATAGCCCGCACATCCAGAAAAAAGCCGCTGGCCGCCAGGCCACTCAGTAAACCCAGCCAGCCTGCCAGTATAGCACACACCAGGGCAACGCGTTTAGGAACAGCTTTGCGCACGGCCCACAGCCAGATTGCCAGCGTGAACGCCGTCGTGAGCGCAAAGGCCAGCGCCAGTCCGAAGGGGATGGGCGTACAGAGATAACGGAGATTGGGCGTCATGAGCAATTGGTCGTTAGCCAAAACAAGTCATGTTCGAAGAATCGCGTATGGAACTACCAACAAAACAGGCCCGGCCATCGTCTTCGATAGCCGGGCCTGTCGACGAACCCAAAATTAGGAAGCCTTACAGTTGTGGCTGCTCGGTAGCCAGGATGTCGTTGGCGTGGTCGGGCTTGCGGTTACGCATCACAAAGAACAGCGCACCGAACGCAACGATCAGAATCAGCGGGAAAATAACCATGTGGCCCAGCGTAGCCTGCCCGGTGGCAAGGTCGGCTGTTTCGGCCGTCAGCCCCCGTTTGGCGGCTTCAGCATCGAGCCAGCCCCCAATCACGGGCTGGAAGATCGAGGTGGCGAACATACCCATGCCGCCCATGATCGATAGCCCGAATGCGCCCGAACGGGGAATGTATTCGGCCACAAAACCCAGCATGGTGGGCCAGAAGTAGCACACGCCAATGGCGAAGATGATGGCTGAGAAATAAACCATGCCGCCGGTGGCGTTGCTCATCAGGTAGATACCAATAGCCGCCATGATCGACGAGCCCCAGATAACCCCCGTTGGGTTCAGGCGGTGAACGATGGGGCCGGCAAAGTAGCGGCCAACGGCCATCAGACCCGTTACCAGTGCCAGAATAATCATGGGGTTGGCACCGGCATTCCGCATGATGGGGTCGATCCACTGTTCGGGACCGAACTCCGAAATAGCCGTCAGGGCCATGCAGGCGAGCATAAACAGGTACAGGGGCGACATCATCGCTTTCAGGTTCTCGCCCGTCGAGGCTGCCCCTTCGACCTTGCTGCTGGGGAACTCCTGACCCAAGAACAGACCGGCGTAGATAACGGCCGGAATCAGGATGGCCCCGATCTGGAGCTGCCAGCCCAGCCCGGCATCGGTCATGAATTTGGAGAGCAGGCTACCGATAACGATCCCGCCCGGAAACCACATGTGCAGCCGGTTGAGCATCTTGGTGGTCTGGTTGCCGCTGTAGAGCCCCGTAACCATAGGGTTGCAGGCCGCTTCGACCGTACCGTTGCCAAAGCCAACAAAAAAGGTCGAGAGCAGCAGCGACCAGAAGCCGGTGGCGAAAATCGTCATGACTAGCCCCAGCACGTGGGTAACGAAAGCGACCCAGGCAATGCGCTTCGGACCGAGAATGTTGTAGAGGGGGCCGCCGAAAATCATGGCAATCGGGAAGCCCAGAAATGCCATCTGGTTGACATAGCCCAGCTCTTTGGCCGACAGGTTAAATTCTTTACCCAACTGGGTCAGAACGCCTGCCCGGATGGCAAACGCCATAGCCGTGGTGATGATCGCAAAGCAACTGGCGTTGAACAGCCGCGAACGATTGATTGTCATGTTCATTTGGTCAGGAATAAGGGGTTTTTGGATGACGGAACTGCTGTTGAAACTAAAGGCGGTCGGCGGGGCAAACTCCCGTCGTTAAGGAGGTATTTAGGTAAATTTTCCGAAAAATAAGCTAAAACCGCTAATTTCCGGCGCTGGAAAGGGGCTTGCGTTTCCGCAATGCTGATTTGGTAACGGTGTTTGCCGGGCGTGGCCAGGCCCCCGTCCGGCCCCGCAGCCAGGCCAACCGGGCCAGGCCAGCTCCTTAACCCTCTTACTTTCAACGCTACATAGTGATGCAACGAAAATTGCGCATGGGTCAGATCGGGGGCAGCCTCGATGCTTTTATCGGCGCTGTTCACCGCCGGGCCGCCGTACTGGATAACGAAATTGAACTGGTGTGTGGTGTTTTCAGTCAGTCGGCCGAGAAATCGAAAGCCACCGGCAAAGCCCTGTATCTGCCCGACGACCGGGTTTATACGAGCTTCGAAGACATGATCCGGCGGGAGAAAGAACTACCCGAAGGCGAACGCATGGATTTTGTGTCGATCGTGACGCCAAACCACATGCACTTCCCGCCCGCCAAACTGGCGCTCGAAAATGGATTTCACGTCATCTGCGACAAGCCCATGACGCTGAACCTCCAACAGGCCAAAGAACTGGCCGAGATTGTAGCACAGACAGGGCTCGTTTTTGGCCTGACCCATAACTATACGGGCTACCCCATGGTGAAGGAAGCCCGGGATATGGTGCGTAACGGTAAACTTGGCAAGCTTCGGAAAGTAGTAGTCGAGTACCCGCAGGGCTGGCTGTCTCGTGCCGAAGAGCACAACGACTACAAACAGGCTATCTGGCGCACCGATCCCACCAAGTCGGGGGCGGCCGGTGCCATGGGCGACATTGGTACCCACGCCGAGAATCTAGCCGAATACGTAACGGGTCTCAAAATTACCGAGCTCTGTGCCGACCTAAGCACCTTCGTACCCGGCCGCCAGCTCGACGACGATGGCAACGTGCTCCTGCGGTTCGACGGGGGCGCCAAGGGCGTGCTGCACGCCAGCCAGGTCAGCAACGGCGAGGAAAACGCCCTTAAAATTTACGTGTATGGCGAACTGGGCGGTCTGGAATGGCACCAGATGGAACCCAATACGCTGATTCACAAAACGCAGGAGAGCCAACGGATCATCCGGCCCAACGTGGGCGAAATGTCGGCATCGGCCAAGGCACACATCCGCCTGCCGGCTGGCCACCCCGAAGGCTTCTTTGAAGCCTTTGCCAACGTGTATCGCAACTTTGCCTTTGCCGTGAAGGCGCACATGGCCGGGCAACCCGCCGATCCGCTGTACGACTTCCCCGGTGTAACCGATGGCGTACGCGGGCTGGCCTTCATCGACACCGTTATCGCGTCCAACCAGTCGTTGGAGAAGTGGACGGCCTTTATTGAGTGATCGGGCGGCATCGGGCATCGGCTCCGATCCGTTGTGTTCACGCTGTTGACCGGCCTTACCTGCCCCGGCGTAGGTAAGGCCGGTTCCTGACTGCCTTTATCAACAGCTAAAGACAAACGTTTGCCAGGCTGTCGGCTTCCTCACAGGGGGTCAGGCTGCACCGGGCAGGCTGCTGTCAGAACCAACCTCTCAATCTCAATTCGCTAATAAACCCCTTATGCAAAAGATCAACATCGGTGTCGTCGGCACCGGATTCATTGGCCCTGCCCACATCGAAGCTCTGCGTCGGCTGCCTAATACCAACGTGCTGGCGCTGTGTGAAGTAACCACCGAACTGGCCCGCCAGAAAGCCGATCAGCTGGGCATTGAGCGCGCCTGTACGTTCGACGAACTGCTGGCCATGGATGATATCCAGGCGGTCCATATCTGCACGCCCAACTTTCTGCACTATCAGCAGTCGAAGGCGGCTCTGCTGGCGGGCAAGCACGTCGTGTGCGAAAAACCCCTGGCCAAAGACCTGCACGAAGCCGAAGAACTGGTGCAGCTGGCGAAAGAAACCGGCCTGGTCAACGCGGTGCATTTCAACCTGCGCTATTACCCGCTCGTGCGGCAGATGAAAACCATGCGCGAAAAGGGCGATCTGGGCGATGTCTACAGCATCATTGGCTCGTACCTGCAGGACTGGCTGTTCTACGATACCGACTACAACTGGCGGCTCGAACCCGATAAGTCGGGCGATTCGCGGGCCATTGCCGACATCGGGTCGCATCTGATGGATAGCCTTGAGTATATCACGGGTCTGAAAACGGTGGCCGTTATGGCCGATTTCAACACGGTCCACAAGGTGCGCAAGAAGCCGCTCAAACCCGTTGAGACGTATTCGGGCAAGATGCTGCAGCCGGAAGATTACGCCGATGTGGCCATCAATACCGAAGACCATGCCAATGTGCTGCTGCGGTTCGACAACGGCAATCGGGGGGTTATTACGGTATCGCAGGTATCGGCGGGCCGCAAAAACCAGATGAAACTGGAGATTGCCGGCTCGAAGAAAACGTTTGCCTGGAACTCCGAAGCGCCCAACGAGATGTGGATTGGTAACCGTGATGGCTACAATGAAAGCCTCATGCGCGACCCCTCACTCGTGCACGCCGAAGCCCGGTCGGTCATCAGTTTCCCCGGTGGTCACAACGAAGGATTCCCCGACACGTCGAAACAGCTTTTCAAGGAGGTGTACGAAGCTGTTGCGGCCGGCAAAATGCCCGACAAGCCAACCTTCCCGACCTTCGCCGACGGCTACCGCGAACTCCTCATCTGCGAGCGCATCCTCGACAGCAACCGCCAGCAGGCCTGGGTGGAGGTATAAGGTATTCTTGAGCGATTGTGTGCATGTGTGATTGAGTGTATCCTGCGTCTTAAAAACTATGGAGCCAGTCAGATTGGATAAAGGCGATTTTGCCGATGGGGTGGAGCAGCGTCTGCGTACGTTTATGCTACGGTGCATTCAGGTATTCCGGGCCCTGCCTGCGACTTACGAAGCACAGCACTTTGGTAAACAACTGGTCCGGTCATCATCGTCGGCAGCCGCTAACTATCGGGCTGTTCGCCGGGCACGCAGTCAGAGCGAGTTTTTTGCCAAACTGAGCATAGTTGTCGAAGAACTCGACGAGTCGCTCTTTTGGCTGGAGATGTTGATTTTTACCGATATTCTATCAGAAACCCGATTGAGTGAGTTGATTGCCGAAGGATATCAACTCCTGAAGCTGCTGGCCAAAGCACGATCTACAACGAACCGGCACCCATAGTCACGCACACAATCGCTCAATCGCTAAATCACTCAATAGATAATGAAAACAATGAAAGGTCCGGCCATATTTCTGGCCCAATTTCTGGGCGATACCGCCCCCTTCAATTCGCTCGAGTCGATCGCCAGATACATGGCCGACCTGGGCTACAAAGGTGTGCAGATCCCGACCTGGGACCCGCGCATGATCGATCTGAAGCAAGCGTCGGAAAGCAAAACCTACTGCGACGAGTACAAGGGCAAGCTGGCCGAGATCGGCGTAGAAGTAACCGAACTGGCCACCCACCTGCAGGGACAGCTGGTAGCCGTGCACCCCGCCTATGGCCCCATGTTCGATGGCTTCGGCCCGGCCGAACTGGCGGGCAAGCCCAAAGACCAGCAGGCCTGGGCGGTCGATCAGCTGCTAATGACCGCCAAAGCCAGCCAGAATCTGGGGCTTAAAGCCAGCCCAACGTTCTCGGGCGCGTTGCTGTGGCCGTTTATCTATCCCTGGCCACAGCGGCCCGCCGGCTTGGTCGAAACGGGTTTTAAAGAGCTGGGCGAGCGCTGGTTGCCGATTCTGAACGCCTATGAAGACGCGGGTGTCGACCTAGCCTACGAATTGCACCCCGGCGAAGACCTGCACGATGGCGTTACGTTTGAGATGTTTCTGGAGCAGGTAGGCAACCACCCCCGCGCCGGTATCAACTACGATCCCAGCCACTTTGTGCTGCAGCAGCTCGACTACCTGCAGTTTATCGATTTCTACCACGAGCGGATTTTTGCCTACCACGTGAAAGATGCCGAGTTCAACCCGACGGGTAAACAGGGCGTATACGGTGGCTACCAGGGCTGGGTAGAGCGGGCTGGTCGTTTCCGATCGCTCGGCGACGGGCAGGTCGATTTCTCGGGCATCTTCTCCAAACTGGCGCAGTACGACTACGACCGGTGGGCGGTGCTGGAGTGGGAGTGTGCGCTGAAGCACCCCGAACAGGGGGCTGCCGAAGGAGCGCCTTTCATTGCCGACCACATTATCCGCGTTACCGAACGGGCTTTCGACGATTTCGCCGGCACCGGCTCCGACGAAGCCTTCAACAAAAAAGTGCTGGGGCTGTAGTAAATCTGAACATCAGTAATGCATTGCCCGGGTGTTGAGCATTTACTCAACACCCTTCTTTATGCCCTTTAAATTTGACACCGATGACAATCAATTTAATAGACATACAAAAAAGATTAATTAGCCATTTGCAGGACGCGATTGAGCAGGTTCGGTCAGCAGAATTGCCAATAAACGCTAAAACGTTCAGTCTTACCAGTGCCCAAATCAAAGACAAAGAGTCTGTGAAGAACCTTGCTCGGGAATTAATGGGTGAGGGTAGCCACATCTATTGGTTTGAAGTCGATAAACCAAAAGAATTAGTAGAGCGGTTTAATGCCCAACGCTCCGAAAAGCCTGCTGCGTACAAGATGGCGCGCGATAACAAGGGCACTGATAGTCGATTCATTTACGTGGGAAGTTGTACTCGAACGAAGCTGGGTGAGCGTTTTAAACAGCATTGTGGTTTCGGTAATGCACATACTTATTCGCTACAACTGGCAAGATGGATTGACGATAGTGACTTGACTATCACATTTTCACACATTAAGCTGGACGATAAAGACCTGGTGTCTCTGCTCGAAGAGCAACTACACCGGGAGCTTAAGCCGCTGTTTGGAAAGCCCGGGGCCAACAACAAATTGACAAAAAAATGATCGCATACTTCTCGCATAGTTACTGACCCTGCTTTAGCAACCTCCTGAAAAATCATGTCATCCTGTCGATAGCTAATTACACTGATGATCCTGGCAGGGCCGGTGAGAAAGACGGGTTGTGGTTTCCTGGCCAGCCACCTTAACGTGAATAGACGGCTCCTCCCCAAAAGCAAGTATATTTCGTGCCACCAACGAATCTGAACCTTGCCTGTCCCCGTCACCTCCTCCATTATCGCGCCCGATTTCCTGGCTCAATTCCTGCAACAGCGTTATGCACTGGGCGATGGCGTAACGTGCCGGCTGCTGAAAGCGGGCGTAAATCACTCCTACCGCGTGCAGGCCGGGGCCCAGGCCTACGTGTTCCGTATCTACAGCCTCAACTGGCGCATGGAAGTTGAGATCAGCGAAGAGATTCGGCTGCTCGACCACGTGCGGGCGGGGGGCATCCCGGTCTCGTATGCATTGCCCGACCCAACTGGCCAGTATCTGCAACCAATCGATGCGCCCGAGGGGTTGCGCTACGGCGTACTGTTTTCGTTTGCGCCCGGTCAAAAGATACTGACCTTCCCCGCCGAACAGCATGAGCAGCTGGGCCGCACGATGGCCCGTTTCCACCAGCTGACGGCGGGGTACACCCTCGAGCGAATTATGTACACGGCTGAACCACTGCTGGTTGAGTCACTCAACGTGGCACGCCCGTTTTTTGCCGGCGACTCGGCCGAGTGGCGCTTTCTGAACGGTGCCCAGACAACCCTGCTCGCGGCCTGGGCCACGGCCGACTGGTCTCAGCTGCCGGTAGGGGCCGTTCATCTCGATATCTGGTTCGATAACATGAGTTTCGATGCAGCCGGTCAGGCTACGCTATTCGACTTTGATTTCTGCGGCAATGGCCCGCTGGCGCTCGATGTGGGGTATTACCTCATGCAACTTCACAGCACCGAGGGTATAGAGGCCGATTTTCTGGCCAAGCGGGCGCGCTTTCTGGCGGGCTACGAGTCGGTACGACCGCTCACCGAGGAGGAGAAACGGCTGTTGCCGGTATTCAGCATGAGTATTTACCTGTACTACTTGGGCGTGCAGTGCCAGCGCTTTGACAATTGGTCCAACGTCTTTATCAATGAGGTATATCTGCAGCGGTTTGTGGAAATGCGTATCAAACGCTGGTTCGATTACAACGAGCTGAGAACCGCCGAACCAGCTGCCGAGGGGCAGTAAACCTTCCAGCCTGCCCATGCCCCGCTCGTGTATTTCCACTGTTTCGGGGCGCAGCGTATGGGGCGGGGCTGAGTATATTTGGCTACGCACGAATTGTGTATCCCAATTACTAACATCCCTTTCGTAAACCTATGAACAAACGACTCCTTTGGCTGGCCCTGGGTATGGGGGTGGTGCTGCAGGCACCGGCTCAGACCAAAAAGCCAGCGGTTAAACCTGCGTCGGCCAAAACATCCGCTCCGGCAACGTCTGCCGGGCAGGGGGCCATCAAATTCACCGAATACGACCTGCCCAACGGGCTGCACGTGATTCTGCACCAGGACAACAGCACCCCGCTGGTAGCGGTTACGATGATGTATCACGTGGGGTCGAAAAACGAGCAGCCCTCCCGGACGGGCTTCGCCCACTTCTTCGAGCACCTGCTGTTCGAAGGCTCCGACAACATCAAGCGGGGCGAGTACATGAAAATCGTGAAGGGCAACGGCGGACAGCTGAATGCCAACACCAGCCAGGACCGCACCTTCTACTACGAAGTGATGCCGGCCAACAAGCTCGAACTGGGACTCTATCTGGAATCGGAGCGGCTGCTGCACGCCAAAATCGACGAAACGGGCGTGGCTACTCAGCGCGAAGTGGTGAAGGAAGAGAAGCGGCAGCGCTACGACAACCAGCCCTACGGGACCATTCTGATCGAAGTGCTGAAGCGGGCTTACACCAAACACCCGTATCAGTGGGCGCCCATCGGCTCGCTCGACGACCTGAACGCGGCTAAAATCGACGAGTTCCGGCAGTTCTACAAGGATTTCTACGTGCCCAACAACGCCATTCTGTGCCTGGCCGGCGATCTGAACGTCGAGCAGGCCAAGCAACTGGTCGACAAATATTTCAGCGAGATTCCGAAAGGAACCAAGCCCATTTACCGGCCTACGGTGAAGGAGCCGGCGCAGACCAAAGAAATCCGCGACGTGGTGTATGATAACATTACCCTGCCCGCCGTGGTCCAGGCTTACCATACGGCCGCGCAGGGTACGCCCGACGCCTACGCGCTGGAGGTGCTGCAAACCCTGATGGCGGGGGGCGAGAGCTCACGGTTCAGCAAGGAGATTGTGGATAAGCAGCAGAAAGCGCTGCAGGCTGCGGCTTTCCCGTTTGCCAACGAAGACGCCGGGCTGCTGATTACCTACGCCATTGCCAATCAGGGCGTGAAGGCCGAAGACCTCGAATCGTCGGTCAACACCGAGGTTGAGCGGATGAAAACGGAACTGGTCTCGGAGGCCGAACTGACCAAGGTTAAAAACCAGATCGAAACGCAGTTCGTCAACCAGAATGCCCGCATCTTCGGCATCGCCGAAAACCTGGCTAACTACAAGATGTATTTCGGCGATGCGAACCTGATCAATACCGAGCTGGACCGCTACACGAAAGTAACCCGGGAAGATGTTCGTCGGGTGGCCCAGCAGTACCTCAAACCAGAAAACCGGGTGGTGCTGTATTACCTGCCCAAAGCGGCTGACACCAAAAAGGAAGGCGAGTCGAAAGGAAAGTAAGCCACGGATCTGGTAGCTGTCGTCCCATACGTCGGTATCGACGGGGAACCGCTGCCTGAACCCCAAAAAAACTAGCGAATAAAATGACTGTCAAACATATACTGCTTGGTACGGCGCTGCTCGGTATGACCACCGCTGGCCTGGCACAAACAAAACTCGACCGGAGCAAACTGCCTGCCGATGCGCCGGCTCCGCAAATCAAGATCGGCAAGCCCGAAACCTTCACGCTGCCCAACGGCCTGAAAGTGTTCGTCGTCGAAAACCACAAGCTGCCCCGCGTGGCGTTCAGCCTGGTGCTCGATCGCGAGCCCATTCTGGAGGGCGACAAAGCGGGGTACGTCGACCTGACGGGGCAACTGCTGCGGGCCGGCACCAAGACCCGCACCAAGGAACAGCTCGATCAGGAAATCGATTTCATTGGCGCTACGCTCAGCACCTCGCCGACGGGCCTATACGCCCTGTCGCTCAAAAAGCACACGCCCAAGCTGCTCGAGCTGATGTCGGACGTGCTGCTGAACCCTGCGTTTCCGCAGGCCGAACTCGACAAGCTGAAAAAACAAACCAAATCCGGTCTGGCCTCGTCGAAAGACAACCCCAACGCCATCTCGAGCCGGGTAGCCAACCTGGTGATGTTCGGCAAAGATCATCCCTATGGTGAGCTGACCACCGAAGCCACCGTCGACCGCGTTACCGTGGCCGACTGCCAGGCCATGTACAACACCTACTTCCGGCCAAACATCGGCTACCTGGCCGTAGTGGGCGACATTACACCGGCTGCCGCCAGAACCATGATCGAAAAGGCGCTGGGCAGCTGGCAGCGCGCCGACGTGCCAAAGCCGACCTTTCCGGTTCCGCAACCACCGGCCAAGACTAAAATCGCGCTGGTCGACCGGCCGAGCGCCGTTCAGTCGGTGATCAGCATCGTGTATCCAGTGGTGCTCAAACCCGGTACGGTCGAAACCATTCAGGCGGCCATTACCAACGATATTCTGGGTGGGTCGGAAGCGCGGCTGTTCAATAACCTGCGCGAGAAGCGGGGCTTTACCTATGGCGCCTACTCGAACCTGCAGAGCGACCGGCTGATGGGGCGTTTCCGGGCGTCGGCCAGCGTGCGCAATGCCGTCACCGACAGCGCCGTGGCTGAATTCATGAACGAACTGAAAGGCATCAGCGCCAGCCGCGTAACGGCCGATGAGCTGAACCGTACCCGTAACGCCCTGTCGGGCAACTTCGTATTTTCGCTCGAAGATCCGCAGACGGTGGCCAACTTCGCCATCAACACGGCCCGGTACAATCTGGCGCCTGATTTCTACAGCAACTACCTCAAATACGTGGCGGCCGTAACGGATGCTGAAGTGGAAAGCACCGCGAAGAAGTTTGTACAGCCCGACCACGCCTACATTGTGGTGGTGGGCAAAGCAAGCGAGATTGCCGAGAAGCTGAAGAAATACGGCGACATCGAGTATTACGATGCAAACGGCAACAAAGTCGAAGCACCCACGCCGGCCAAAGCCGTGCCGGCGGGCGTAACGGCCGAGCAGGTCATGGATAAATACGTGACGGCCATCGGCGGAAAAGACGCCCTGTCGAAAGTAAACGACGTGACCATGCAGATGAGCACCGAAGTACAGGGAACAACGATGATGATGACCCGGCGCCAGAAAGCCCCCAACAAGTTTTCGATGAGCATGAACGCCATGGGTATGGAAGTGTTCAAGCAAACGAGCGATGGCCAGAAAGTAAGCCGCACCGCCCGGGGCCAGTCGACCATGGTGGAGGGTAAGGAAGCCCGGCAGGCACTGCTTACGGGGGCTATGTTTCCCGAACTGCGGATGGCCGATATGGGCGTGAAAAGCACCCTGTCCGGTATCGAGAAGGTAGATGGTAAAGACGCCTATAAGGTGGTGCATACCAGCAGCGATGGCATCAGCTGGAGCGATTTCTACGATACGCAGACGGGGCTGAAAGTCCAGACGGTGAGCACAACAAAAGGGCCGCAGGGCGATGTGCAGAGCGCCGTTAGCTACGCCGATTACAAAGACGTGAACGGCATCAAATACCCCATGACCATCAGTCAGAACATGGGCCCCATGGTGCTGAAGTTAACGGTCGATAAGGTCGAAATAAACAAAGGGCTGAAAGACGCTGACTTCTCCGTGCAGTAAAGCCCGCTCTCGTTGCCATAAAAAAAGCCCACTGGTGTCAGTGGGCTTTTTTTGTGAATCGTTTGGTCGGCCGCCGGTCCGGCATCAGGCTTCCCAGACCACCCGCATGACCTTACCCTGCACGCCAATACCCTGAAAAAACTCCAGCCAGTGCAGCTGCTGGGGGCCGAGGTGGTCGGTGGGTGATTTTACTTCTACAAACGAATACTGCCCGTCGGGTGTCCAGACCAGCAGATCGGGAAAGCCGCGCGTGTGCTCCCGCACGTTGCGGGCCATTTCGAGCAGGATGAGCCGCAACTGGTCGATATCCAGCAGGTCGATCAGGCGCTGGCTCAGCGCAAGCAGCTCGTCTGACCAGTCGACCAACCGGTTGGCAATGCCGTATTTGGCGTTGAACGTACGCCCGACATGCCGGCGCCAGGCCTCCCTGGTATCCAGCTCGGCCAGCCGTTTCTTCAGCAGCTCTTCGCGCCGGCGGTAAAACTCCGGCAAATAGAAGTCGGAGGGGGCGCGTTGCAGCGGGTTATGAATGGCCGACACGGTGGTGTCGTGGATAATGTCCCAGAACACCAGGCCGAACAGCCCCCGCCAGGGGTAGTTTTCGGTAAAGGCTGCGTCGTGCCCCCGCTCGAGGTAATAGTTCATCACCCCCGCTTCTACGTGGTGCCGGTAAGCCACCGGAATAGCAAGGCTTTCGGCATCCGACAAGAAGCGGGTTGTCGCCTTTCGGGTACGCTTCTTCTCGCTCAGGCCCAGAATTTTTTCGCGAAAATCGTTGGCGAAGTACCGCTCGTCGGCGTTGAGTGGAGCCAGGGCAATCTCGTCGCAGAGGGCCAGTGCCTCCTCGGTCGAGCCGTTTTTGAACAGCAGCCGCACCCGGCGCTCGCGGGCCGGCACCTGATCCGACAGTTCATAAACCGCCAGCGCCTGTTCGGGGCATTTCTGCCGTTCGAGATAAGCCCCCACCCGGCACACCAGTTTCTGATAGCCCGGCACAGCAATGGCCGACAGTTCCGGGCGGGTTTCATTCCAGTTCAGAAACCAGTTGTAGATATCGTCGGCCGGCAGTTCGGCTTCTTTCTGTTCGTAGAAAGCCTCCGCCGTAAGCGAGATCAGCAACTTGTCTTCCACTTCCTTGCGGGTATGGAAACGAGCCGTCATTTTGCTCTCGTCATACTGTTCGAAGTTCACCATGCCCAGGTCGCGTATCACAAACTCGGTCATGTTGCCGCCCCGGTTGCCGAAAAAGAGGTATTTGATAAGCTGGTCCTCGGCTTCGAACTGCACCCGGACCACCGATTCGCGCGTGGTCAGCGACGTTACGATTTCGCCAAAGTCGAGTTCATCGAGGGCATACTGCACCACGGTTTCTTTCTTTTCCTTGCTCAGTTGCCGGCGCTCGTCGGGCTCCAGCGGCAGCAGATCGAGCAGTTCGGGTTTGGTGAAAACGCTCAGCGCCTGCACGCCATCGTCGAGATGCCGGGCCGACAGGCGGGTGATGAAACCGGCCGCCAACAGGTCGTCGATAGCCGCCGGTAAGTCGGTTATTTCGGTATAGTTTAGTTTATTGAGCCGGAAAAAGAAACCTTTGCGGTTGCTGAACCGCACGTAGAGACACTGGGCATCGAGGCTCAGCTGCTCAAACCGATGGATAAAATCCCACTCGGATTCGGTCAGCAGGCCCCCGTACAACCGCTTCACGAACGCCAGTAGGTAGCGGAAATTGTCGAGGTAATACCGGGGGCTCAGGATAACGTTCGGACGTCCGACCATGCAGGGCAAAGAAACCGGTTACCCACCCCCGGATTTGGCTAAATAGCGTGCGTTGAGCGGGCCAGACGTGGGTGTTTGGCCTTATCTATAGAACACTAAAACCGCTGAATATGTCCCCAGACAGCATTGTGAGTGAATTGGGTCGGCAGGGCATTCTCACGCCTGAGCAGCAGTCGGTTATTACCACAGCCGAACGGCAGAAACCGGTGTCGCTCCATGGAGAGCTGCGGTCGCTGCTGTACCTCGGTATCACGGCGCTGAGCGCGGGGCTGGGACTGCTGATCTACGACAATTTCGAGCAGATCGGGCACCTGTCGCTGCTGGGTGGTATGGCCGTTGGCTGCGGGGCGTGTCTGCTCTATGCCTGGCTCCACCGCCCCGCCTGGTCGACGGGGCCGGTCAGCGAACGGAGTGCCTTTACCGATTATGCCCTGCTGCTGTTCTGTCTGCTGTTTCTGACCCTCGAAGGCTACGCGCAGTACCAGTACACGGTATTCGGCACCCGCTATGGCCTGGCAACGTTGCTGCCCGCGCTGCTGTTTCTGCCATTGGCGTATCGCTTCGACCACCGTGGGGTGCTGGGCATGGCCCTGGCGGCACTGGTATCGTGGGTCGGCGTTACGGTGCGACCACTGCAGCTATACCTGAAAACAAACTTTTTTGCCCAGTCAATCGTCCTGTCGTCGATTGCGCTGGCGCTGGTGCTGATCGGGGGGGCACTGCTGCTCGAGCGTCGGGCTGTCAAACCCCATTTTACGTATACCTACCTGACCATCGCCGGCAACCTGTTGCTGATTGCCCTGCTGGGGGGGCTGTTCAATTTCACGGAGCAGCGGCTGCTTTATGCGCTGGCGCTGGGCGTTGGCTGTGTCGCGTTCGACCTGTATGCCCGGCGCGAACGGCGCATCAGCGCGGGCCGGGCCGGGGGCTCGTTTCTGTTTCTGCTGATGAGCGCCGTTTACGGTTACATCGGCCTGACCTACCTGTTTTTTACGTACCTGCATCCAACCCGCTGGGGCGACGGGGTATACTACTGGTACTTTATCCTGACGGGTATCGGACTGGTATACTACCTGATGAGTCAGCTGCCCCGCGGAAACCGCACTACCGCATGAGGGCCTACAACCAAACCTGGATCCACAACCGCGCCATTGTCCGGCAGGCTGTTAGCTGGCAGCGACAGGGGTTGCTCAGTCCGGCGCAGCTAACGGCGGTCGAAGCGGCCTATCCGGTAGGCTTTCGGCAAACCAACGGTTTTGTCGAGGTCGGTTTGTTTCTGTTTACCACCATCGTGATTCTGGCTGTTTACCTGTTGCTGCTGCCACTTTCTTCGCAACTCGAAGACGACCGGGTCGCTTACGGACTCATCAATGCCGGGTTTGGCCTCGGTGCCGGGCTGGTGGGCAACTGGCTTATTCGCCGGCGGCTGCTCTACCGAAACGGCATCGACAACGCCTTCGTTGTGCTGGCCACGGGCTTCCTGGCCTTCGGTGTCAACCAGTTTATTCCTGAGCAGGTATCGCTCAGTACCCACTGCCTGCTCACCCTGCCGCTGTTGCTGCTGGCTTTCTGGTATTACGGCGACACACTCATCGCGTTTTTGACGGTGTCGGTCTTTTACGCCATGCTCTTCGACTGGCTGATTCGGTTCAGCTGGGGGCGCGATGCGCTGCCGTTTGCGCTGATGGGCGTATCGACGGGGCTGTATAGTCTGAGCCGGACACCCGGCCGCCTGTTTCGCGATACACCGTATTATGCCGACGGTATCAACCTGGTGCAGTGGTTTACACTGATCGTGCTGCTGCTGTGCAGCAACTATTACGTGGTCGAAGAGCTAAACGGAATTCTGGCCGATTCGGCCCGGGCGCTCAACGAGGTGCCGGGCCAGGGCGAGCCGATTCAGGCCCCGTCGACGCTGGGGCTGCCGGCGCTGTTCTGGCTGCTGACGTTTGCCCTGCCCCTGGTGTTGCTCTGGCAGGGCGTTGCCAAGCGTGATCGCATGTTTCTGATTCTGGGCATGCTGGGCGTGATCGGCACGGTGGCCACGCTGCACCATTACCTGCACTGGGTGCCGGGCAACGTGGCCCTGACCATAGGGGGCGCCCTGCTGACGGGACTGGCCGTGATCGGTATCCGCTACCTGCGTATAAACCGAAGCGGCTTTACCGACACGCCCGACGATGATACACCGGCCAGCCTGCTCGATAACGCAGCCGTTGTTGCTGCCATGCAGGCCAGCGCATCGGCCAGTACGCCCCACCGCCCCGGTATGCGCTTCGGCGATGGTTCATTTGGCGGGGGCGGTAGCGGTGACAGCTATTAGACGAAGCCCCGGAAGGCCTTCAGCCCGATGCCTGGTCCAGCGGAGCAGGGCAGTCTGGAAGCCAGGTAGCGCAAAAGCAGAATCTTAGCCAGCGGCTAGGAACGAACCGAAACAGGGGTTTGTTATTTTTTTGCACGTCCGCCTGAACGATACCGGAAAAGCCAGAATAAACGCTTAATTTTCGTACCGGATTCACGCCATGTGCCCCCTGAGGTGGGTGTCTCAGCCTCATTGTTACCTCCCAATTCTGTATCGTCAAACACCCCCGGCCGCTTCGCCGTGGGTATTCATCAACCTGTAGCCGTACGTCTGCCCAATGCCGGACAGTGCCTTCGCCGTTTATGTTACCCTGGCTCAGCAGCTGAGCCTCAGTTTACTGACTCCGGTCGGAACCGATATACTGCCTGCCACCATCAGCCCCCAACTCGAACGGATGGGCTGTTCGCGCGAGCAGGCCGAAACGGCCAATCAGGCATTCGACGAAGTGGTGCGGCAGTTTCTGCGGCACTGGATCGAGCAGGGCACCGGTGCGCCGGTCGATCGGCAGCACGAAAACGAGCTTGAAACCGACCTGTTTGTTGAGCAGGGCGCTCTGCGGAGCTTCGTCAAACACCACGACGATGCCTTCGAGCAGCTCCTGCAGGAGCCCGCCATTGCGCGGCATCTGCTGCGGCCTGGCAGTGAGGTGTTTTTTCAGCCCGATGCCTACGAGCCCCTGCTGGCTAAATTCGAACGCCGGATTTATAATCTGGCCGCTCACCGCGAACACCGCGAAGTGCCGTTTCGCTACAGCCCCGCCAGCCGGCAGGGCGACTATGGCGATTCGGTAATGCCGTCGGACTTACCCCCCGGTGAGGGTCGCGAAGATATTGGTGTGTACTTCGGTACCCGGCGTTCCGACCCTACAGCCCTCGGTATCATGGGGCAGCAACTTAGCAGCCAGGCTGCGCTGGGTGGTGGTCTGCCCGTACAGGTGCTGACCGGGCGTTACATGACGGAGGCCCTGCTGGACATCCGGACGCAAACCGAAGCCCTCGCCCAGGCGGGTGTAACGGGCCTCCACGCCTTCATCATTCAGGGGCGCCATGCGGCCGACGATCGGCACCTTGGGGCTGCGCTGCTCCTGATGGACCCGGCTCAACCCGATCGCCCGTACCGGATTGTATTCTGCGATACGCTCAACCCCAACGGTACTCCGCCGTGGTGGCACTCGTTTCAGCACAAAGTCGATCAGGTGTTTCCGCAGCCCGAAGGTGCAGCGCCGGTATCGGCGGGTCTGGAAGACGGCGGGGTGAAATTGCAGCGGCTGCACGATGGGGTGCCCGTACGACATCAGGATATCGACTGTGCGTTCTATTCACACGGCATGGCCAGCGCCCTGATCGAACTGGCCCAGCAACAGCCCGACCTGCTTACCCACGGGGCCATTGCCGAGCTGGTGAGCGCCATGACCGCCCGGATGCCCGATTATTTCCTACAGGCCGATCTGGCGCGTTCGCCCGAAGTGGTGCGCGAAGTCAATGTCATTCGTCGCTGGAATACGGGCCGCGACGCACTGCTGGCCCTGGTGCGGTCGGTGTAGCCGCTACAGATACAGCTTTACCATTTTCTGCCAGTCCTCGGCCCGGTGGGCGCGGCCGTCCCAGTAATGCAGTTCGTGCTCGACCTGTTTGGCGCTCAGGGCTTTGCTCAGCGCCTTGTTACTGCCAATAAACGGGTCGTCGGTGCCCACGGTCAACACCAGCTGAAGTCGACGCAGGGCGGCCAGCAGTTCGCCTTCGGGCAAATTGGGCAGGAAGTGGTTGGGCGTGTGGAAGTAAATGGTTTCGTCGTAGTAGCCATCGAACAGGCCGCGAAACTCAGCTACCGGCGCCGACAGATCGTACCGGCCACTCAGCGCCACCACTTTGTTGAATCGGTTGGGGTGACGCAGGGCGATGTTGACCGCGTGAAAGGCCCCGAAGCTGCACCCATGCACCATGCGGTAGGGGGCCGGATTCTTAGCCGCCATCAGCGGAATCACTTCCGCCAGAATATATCGCTCATACTGACCATGCCGCTGAATGCGCTCCTGGGGCGGAATATGACGGCTGTAGAGGCCATGCGCATCGATACTGTCGACGCAGAAGAGCTGGAGCCAGCCCTGCTCGATCTTGTCGGCTACGGCATCCACCAGCCCCCAGTCTTCGTAATCGTAAAAGCGGCCGCGCCGGGCCGGAAACACCAGTACCGGTGTGCCGCCATGCCCAAAGATCAACAGCTCCATGTCGCGCTGGAGGTGAGGGCTAAACCACTTCTGGTACTCGCGTAGCATATCCGTTCGGGGAAAGATGTAGCGAAAATGCGCATTTTCCCGACCCGGAAGGTTACCACAGTGTAAAGAAATGGAAACTGGCTGTTGCCCGAAGGCCCCTGTTGGTCAGCGAATCAGCGCCGGTACCCGTGTCGACAGTTCACGCTGCCAGATCAGATAGCCCTGCCGGTTCATGTGCAGGCCATCGGCTTCGTATAGTTCCCGGCGGGGGCCGCCATCGGGCGCCAGCATCACCGGCGTCAGGTCGATAAACGAAAACCGGGGCAGCCGCTCGATTTCCCGTTCGATGAGGGCGTTGGTGGTGCGTATCTGATTGATCAGATTCCAGCGGGCCGGGCTGGGCTTGATCGATACGAACGAGACATCGGTGTCGGGCAGGGTACGCCCGATTTTATCGGCCAGCGCGCAGAAAAACAGGTATACCTCTTCGGGGTGCCGGTTATCGCCCAGATCGTTGTCGCCGGCGTACAGAATCAGGTGAGCGGGGCGGGCCGGCGCTACCAGCCGATCGAAAAACCAGGCGCAGGCCGCCAGGGTAGAACCGCCAAAACCGGCATTGACCGTGTTAACCGTTGGGAAATCGGCAGCCAGGTCGGTCCAGAGTCGTATGGATGAACTGCCGTAAAAAAAAGTGCTGTCGGGCTGGGCTGCGTTGGTTTTCTGTTCAAGCTGCCTGACCTCGTCTTCGTACCAAGTCATGCGTAAAAATACGGCCAAATGCCCAGATTTGAGCAGTATTTGCCCAGTTTAAGGGGGTGTATTCGTGAACGCTTAACCCAGGCGGGCCGCTTACCCGACAGCCTCAGCCGCGATGCTGTGTAGATCGCCACCCATACATCCGGACAACGACACCGGCAGCCGGGCCCGTGAATCGAAACCCTACCGCATGGGTCTGCCGAAAAACCGCTAAGTTTGACCCGCAAATCAACCTGACGATACGTCCTCGCATGAAAACCGTAGATACCTACAATTTTGCGGGCAAAAAAGCCCTGGTTCGGGTCGACTTCAACGTCCCCCTCGACAAAGCGTACAACATCACCGACGATACGCGCATTAAAGCCACGATTCCAACGGTTATGAAAATCGTGAACGACGGTGGATCGGCCATTCTGATGTCGCACCTGGGTCGGCCCAAGGGTGGTCCCGAAGAAAAATATTCGCTTAAACACCTGCTGCCGGCGTTGAAAGAAGCGTTTGGCCGGGAGGTAAAATTTGCGGACGACTGCATCGGTGCGTCGGCGGCCGAGCAGGCAGCTGCCCTGCAACCCGGCGAAATTCTGTTGCTCGAAAACCTTCGTTTCTACAAGGAAGAAGAAAAAGGCGATAAAGACTTCGCCGAAAAGCTCGCTAAACTGGGCGATGTATGGGTAAACGATGCCTTCGGTACGGCCCACCGTGCCCACGCCAGCACGGCTGTTATGGGGCAGTTTTTCACCGACCGCGTGAGCGGCTACGTGATGCAGGCCGAACTCGAGAACGCCAAAAAAGTACTTGGCGAAGGCGAACGGCCGTTTACGGCGATCATGGGCGGGGCCAAAATCTCCGATAAAATCCTGATTATCGAAAAACTGCTCGACCGGGTCGACAACCTCATTATCGGGGGCGGTATGACCTATACCTTCACCAAGGCGCAGGGCGGCAAGATCGGTAAGTCGCTGCTCGAAGCCGACAAGCAGGAGCTGGCCCTCGAGCTGCTCGAGAAAGCCAAGGCCAAGGGTGTAACAATCTACATGCCCGTCGACAACGTTTGCGCCGACGATTTCTCGAATGACGCCAACCGGCAGACGGTGGCTACGGGCGAAATTCCTGATGGCTGGGAAGGCCTCGATATCGGACCTGAAACGGCGAAACTGTTTACCGATGTTATTCTGAAGTCGAAAACCATTCTGTGGAATGGCCCCATGGGTGTATTCGAATTCGAAAACTTCGCCCACGGTACCAACGCCATTGCCGAAGCTGTGGTGAAAGCGACCGAAGAAAACGGCGCGTTTTCGCTTATCGGCGGAGGTGACTCGGCCTCGGCTGTCAACCAGGCGGGTTACGGCGACCGCGTCAGCTACGTCTCGACCGGTGGTGGTGCCCTCCTCGAATACATGGAAGGTAAAACGCTCCCCGGCGTTGCCGCCCTGGAAGCCTAAGGAGCAGCTCGTGGTTTGTCGCGACTGACTGTGACAACAAACCACAAACCACGAACAGCTATAGCCCGCTCAGGCCCGCCCGGGCTTTGTTGTCGATGCTGTTTTTGTATTCGTGATTTTTCTGGGCGAGTGCCCGCTCAAAGAACGACCGCGCCCGGGTGCGGTCGTTCTTTTGTTTATAGATATACCCCAGTTGCAGCGCCGATGTGGCTCCGAACGACAGGGGGGCACCGTCGTAGGCATCGCTCAGAGCCAGTGCCCGCACAAAGTAGGGAATAGCGGCATCGGGGGCGTTCCGGCGCTGCTGAATGCGGCCCATGCGGTAGTTGAATTCTGCCTGTTCGGGTAAGCCGCTGAACCGGGCCTCGCTGTAGGGGCGCAGGTAGCCCAGCGCCTGGTCGGTAAAACCGCCGTCGCAGGCCAGCCGGGCCCGCATCAGCAGCGCCTGATTGGGGGTGGGCCCCCGTTTCAGGTAGCCTTCGGCAAAGCGCTGAGCCGCCTTGTCCGATTCGACCGTGGTACGCCCGGTCTGCAGCACCCGCGCCAGCAACGGCCGGCCCGCACTGTCGGGCTGACCCGCCAGCCAGTGACACAAAAACCGCTTGTAGTACGAATCTTTCAGGAAATTCTGCCCCCGGTAGTTGGCCAGAAATCGCCCGAAACAGGCGTCGGCGGTGGCGTACTGCCCTTTCTGCAGGTAAATGTCGCCCAGAATATTGTCGACGATAGGAAGCGGGCGGTAGGCCGGGCCCGTGGGGCGCCTGCTGAGGTAAGCCAGCGCCTGTTCGCCATGCCCGTTTTTCTGCGCAATCGTGGCCCCGAAGAAATGCAGCAGCAGGTTATCGGGGTGGTCGGCAACAAGTTGCTGCAGCGCCCGTTCGTCGCTTTCGCCGAACGACAGCACATAGGCCCGTATCATCAGGTCGATCAGCCGGGCTTCGAGGCCAAAAACGGGGTCTTGCCGGGCACGCAGGAGCAACTGCTGTCCCTGCGCTATGCTGCCGCGCAGCCCCAGCAGCCGGGCCACCCATGCGTAGGCATCGGGTACCGAGCCAATCATGATCTGCAGCGTACCCAGCGATTTATACGTGGGCGTAAACGCCGGAAACAATTGCTGATTTTCCGTCAGCAGCCGGTATGCCCGGATCACATCCCAGCTGGCACTTAGTTCCTTGCCGAACTTAAGCTTGCAGAAGGCCCAGTGCAGGCGCACCTCGGCCTGGAGCACGCGCTGCCAGGGCGAGCGTTCGTCCAGCGCGCTGAGTTGCCGGATGCGGTCGTCTTCGCGTCGGCTAAGGCTGGCAAACAGCCGGTCGTCGTCCGAGGTGGTCAGCATCAGCATATCGGCATAATCGGCAAGAAAGATCGCCACGCCGTTGCTCGGTTCGCCTGGGGGGGTAGGGGCCGGCAGCCGCAGCGTCTGGAGGTCGGCGTAGGTGCGCAGCTGGGATGCCGACCAGACAATGTCCTGCGCCGGCGCCAGGCCCGGATGCAGCCAGCCTAACAGCCCCAGCAACAGCAGAGCCATCCGAAACGGCAGAAGGTCGCCCACCGGGGCGACCTTCTGTTTGTTGTCTGGGGCAGCCATGAAAGCAGGCAGCCTACCGGCCACGGCCCGTGGGCGCTGGCTCGGGAACACCTTCGACATCGGCGAAAATCCGGCCGCAGTGTTCGCAGACGATGATTTTCTTTTTGTCTTTGATGTCGGCCTGCCGCTGGGGCGGCACCACGTTGAAGCAGCCACCGCAGGCACCCCGCTTCACCATAACCACGGCCAGGCCGTTGAGGGCGTTGCCGCGGATTTTTTTGTACGAGTTAAGCAGACGGGGTTCGATGGTCGTAGCCTGCTCGTCGCGCTGCCGGATGATTTCTTTCTCCTCGTCCTGGCTCTCCGACGTGATCTGATCGAGTTCCTGTTTTTTGGCTTTCAGGTCTTCTTTCCGTTCGTTGAGGGCAGCCTGCGTCGTTTTGATTTCTTCGTCTTTGCCGCGCACCCGGAACTGCGCTTCGTTGATGCGTTTGTCGGCCAGTTCGATTTCCAGCGACTGCAGTTCGATTTCTTTCGAGATGGCGTCAAACTCGCGGTTATTGCGGACGTTCATCTGCTGATCCTTGTATTTAACGATCAGCTTTTCGGCGTCTTTTTTAGCCACGCGATTGCGCTCAATCTCCTCCTCCAGCGTCTTGATCTCGCTCTGGAACTTGCCAATCCGGGTTTCGAAGCCAGCGATGTCATCTTCAAGGTCGCGTACTTCTTCGGGCAGGCCACCCCGGATTTTGATCAGTTCGTCAAGTTGAGAATCAAGAGATTGCAGGTGCAGCAGAGCGTCTAGTTTTTGCGCAATCGTAAGTTCCATTCGGAGATTGTGTTAGATTGTATGTTGACTAATGCCGTACGTGACCAGCAACAAAAAAACTGGCGGTTTAACGCCCGAAGACGGTAGGCCGGATAGGTTTTGTTGGTTCTACACGGGTTTCGTACCGCATCACTTAAAGTACCGTACGGGGTTTGTGTCCGTTTCGGAAAAAATTACCGCAAAAGTAGTGAATTTTTCGGCTAAATGCCGGACAATTAAGTCTTTCGTAAAGACCTCACTCTCATAGTGGCCAATGTCACAGATGATGATTCGACCATCGGCGTCGAAATACTCGTGGTATTTATAATCGGCGGTAACAAAAACAGCCGCGGCTGCCCGAATGGCGTCGTTGAGCAGAAAGCCGCCGGCACCACCACATACGGCCACCCGGTGTACGGGCCGACCCAGCAGGGGGGTATGCCGTATCAGAGGCAGGTTCATGCGGTTTTTGAGGTAATGCAGCCAGTCGGTTTCGCTGATGGGTTCGGGCAACTCGCCCACAATGCCCGACCCAACGGTGTGGTTGGTAGTTTCGAGGGCAAAAATATCGTAGGCAATCTCTTCGTAGGGGTGGGCCCGGCGCAGGGCTGCCAGCACCGGGGCCTGCAGATGCTTCGGAAACACCACCTCAATGCGGTGTTCGGGTTCCTGGTGGTACTCGCCAATGCTACCCATCGCCGGGTTAGCGTGCTCGTTGGCCATATATGATCCCATCCCTTCATTCCGGTAGCTGACCCGGCTGTAGTTGCCGATGTTGCCCGCGCCGGCATCGTGCAGGGCATCGAGAACGGTTTGGGTATAACTGAGCGGCACAAACGTGACGAGCTTGGCCGTTGTCTGGGATTTGAGGGTCAGGATGCGGACGTTTTGCAGACCCAGCTGCTCGGCAATGCGAAAATTGACGCCACCCGTCACACTGTCGAGGTTCGTATGCGATGCGTAGATCGCTACATCGTGTCTGATGGCACTGATCACCGTTCGCTCGATGTAGGTACTGCCCGTCAGTTTCTTCAGGCCCCGGAACACGATCGGGTGATGGGCCACGATAAGGTTACACCCGTTGGCGACGGCCTCGGCCACTACGGCTTCGGTACAGTCGAGGGTCACCAGCACGCCCGTGATCGGGGTATCGGGATTGCCCACAAGGAGCCCGGCATTATCGTACGATTCCTGGTAGGCCAGAGGGGCCAGTGTTTCGAGGTAGGCCGTAAGCTGACGGATGGTCTGCATGCGTAAATGAGTTGGTAGGCTGCAAAAATGCGAAATAGGCGTGGTTACTGCCCTACCGGATTGCTGAGCGTACCGATTCCGCCGATGCTGATGTGTATCACATCGCCGGGTGCCAGCGTAAACGAGTCGGGGGGCACCAGGCCCGTACCAGTCATCAGAAAGCAGCCATCGGGAAATGAGCACTCGCGGAACAGGAACCCAACCAGTTCGGTATGCTGCCGCTTCATCTGATCGATCGACAGGCTGCCCGCAAATACCGTTTCGCCTGCCCGGTCAATAGTGAGCTGCATGGTGGTGTCGGGCGCGATCGGGCTGGCGGGTACGTAGAGACAGGGACCCAGGGCACAGGCGCCGTCGTAGGTTTTGGCCTGGGGCAGGTAGAGCGGGTTTTCGCCCTCGATGCTCCGCGAACTCATGTCGTTGCCGCAGGTATAGCCAATGATGCGGCCACTGGTCGTGACGAACAGGGTCAGTTCGGGTTCGGGCACATTCCAGGTGGAGTCGCGCCGAATCCGGACGCTGGCATCCGGGCCCACCACCCGGCCCGGTGTCGATTTAAAGAACAGTTCGGGCCGTTCGGCATCATACACCCGGTCGTAGAAATCACCGCCCCCCGCTTTTTTCGACTCTTCCATGCGGGCATTGCGGCTGCGCAGATACGTTACCCCGGCGGCCCATACTTCCTGCCGGCCAATGGGTGCCAGCAGGGATGCCGAGTCCACCGCATTGGTGTCGGCGAGCGGTTCAAGGGTGTCGATCAGGGCCTGAAGCCGGGCAGGCAAATCGTCCTGATTGATAAGCCCGTCCCAGTCGGTCGTTGGGAGCTGATAGGTGCGGTCTTCGGTCTGAAGCAGAATGCCGGTAGGAGTTTTGTAGAGTTTCATGAGCGCGGGATACGTGCAGGGTAAAAAGAAAATTTGCAGACGCTTATACTTCATCGTATTATTGCGATGAATATCAGGGCGGCTAGCTGGCCGACTGTTTCAACGCGCAAAACACATGAAGCGAATTCTGGTACTGTGTACCGGCAACTCAACCCGCAGCCAGATGGCCCACGGGTATCTGCAACAGTTTGCCGGCGATCGAGCCGAAGTGCTCAGCGCCGGGGTCGAAACCCACGGACTCAATCCCAAAGCGGTGCAGGTCATGGCCGAAGATGGCGTCGATATAGGCCATCATACCTCTGATCTGGTCGATACCTACGCCCATCTGCCCATCGATCACGTCATTACGGTCTGCGACAGTGCCAGCGAGCGCTGCCCGGTCTGGATTGGCCGTACGCACCGGCTGCACCACAACTTTGAAGATCCGTCGAAGGGGACGGGCACACCCGAGGAGGTGATGGCGAACTACCGCCGTATCCGCGATCAAATCCGGCAGTTCAGCCAGGAATTCGTGGAAAAATACGTATCTTAGTGAATAGACAGAGCCTGGGATTGGGCAGGCCGGTCCGGCTTTGAATACGGGTCCGGCCGGGCTGCAGGGCGCTCCTGAGGGGCCCGATACACCCATCCGTTGTGTAGGTCTGTTGCCTTCTGATGCTGCAAAAAACCCGGGGTATTGCCCTTAGTTACATTCGTTATCGCGAAACGTCGATTATCGCCCGCGTTTATACCGAGGAGTTCGGGCTGCAAAGCTACATTGTCAACAGCGTTCGGACGGCGCGGAGCAGGAACAACCGCATTGCGCTGTTTCAGCCCCTGACGCTGCTCGATATGGTGGTTTACTACAAGGAAGACCGTGACCTGAGCCGCCTGTCGGAAGTGAAAACGAGCCAGCCGTTTCAGAGTCTGCCTTTCGAGGTGGCCAAATCGACCATTGCCCTCTTTGTGACCGAGATACTCAACAAGGTGCTGAAGGAGGAAGCGAGCAGTCCGATGCTGTTTCGGTTTCTGGTCGATTCGGTGCTGTTCCTGGAAGAGGCCCGCACCAATTACGAAAACTTCCACCTGATTTTCCTGCTCAAGCTGTCGTTTTTTCTGGGTTTTGGGCCTGAGTCGGCCCGTGAGTTCGAAGCCCAGCTCCGTGAAAATTCGGTGCCGTTTCTGCCCGATGAAGCCATGGATGCCGCCCTCAACGCCATGCTGCGCCAGCCCTACGGTACGCCCATTCCGCTTGCGCGGGGCGCCCGCAACGAACTGCTCGATGCCCTGGTGGCCTATTACCAGATTCACATCGACTCGCTGGGGGAGGTAAAGTCGCTGCCCGTACTGCGCGAAGTACTGGGGTAGGCTCCTGCTAAAAAGAGAAAGCCTGTTAACCGAAAAGGCCCCGTCCGGGGCCTTTTCAAATTAGATCTTACGTTTCAGTTCGAAGTGCTGACCCAGGTACAGCCGACGGACCTGTTCGTCGCTGGCGAGCTCTTCGGCCGTTCCCTGTTTCAGGATTTTGCCTTCGAAGAGCAGGTAAGCCCGGTCGGTAATGGAGAGGGTTTCGTTTACGTTGTGGTCGGTGATCAGAATACCGATGTTGCGGTGTTTGAGCTTGGCCACAATGCTCTGGATATCTTCGACGGCAATTGGGTCGACCCCGGCAAAGGGTTCATCGAGCAGAATAAATTTGGGATCGACCGCCAGGGCACGGGCAATTTCGGTACGTCGTCGCTCACCCCCCGACAGCACTTTGCCCTTGTTTTTCCGGACGTGCGTCAGACTGAATTCTTCCAGCAGCTCTTCGACTTTGGCGCGCTGATCGCGTTTGGGCAGGTCGGTCATCTGCAATACTGCCAGTACGTTTTCCTCAACGGTCAGATCGCGGAAAACCGATGCTTCCTGTGCCAGGTAGCCGAGCCCAAGCCGGGCCCGCTTATACATGGGCAGGTCGGTTACATCGGTAGTGTCGATAAACACTTTACCCGAATTCGGTTTCACCAGCCCCACCGCCATGTAGAACGACGTGGTTTTGCCGGCCCCGTTGGGCCCCAGAAGGCCAACGATTTCGCCCTGCGCTACCTGATACGATACGTCGTTGTTGACCAGGCGGGAGCCGTATTTTTTAACAAGATGTTCGGTTCTGAGAATCATGAGTGAGCCCTGCGGGCAGTGTATCGGCGCAGCCGTCAGGCTTTCACGTCTTTCAGCATCAACTGCAGCGTGGTCTGGCCGTTAAAATGATTTTGGTCGATCTGGTAACAGACCGAAACGGGTTTGCGGGTGGTAAGGCTCGAGGCCAGGTGTCCCAGGCCGAAGCCAATAGCCGTGAGCATCTGTCCCGTACCGCGGTGTTTCAGAAATAGTTTCAGGTGTTTTTCCTTCATCACAATCGGTTCATAGGCCAGATACACATCGTCGGTCATAAACGTAGGCTGCGGATTCTGCGGTCCGAATGGTCCCATCTGCCGGATAATCCGAAACAGCTTATCGTTGATCTCGCTGAAATCGAGCGGCAGATCGATATCGACCAATGGCGTCAGATGTTCATCCCGAATTCGGGCGGCCACCACCGACTCGAATTTCTGCCGGAACGCATCGACTTTATCGACCGACAGCGTCATGCCGGCCGCAAAGGTATGACCGCCAAACTGCTCGAGTAGTTCGGCACATTCTTCAATGGCCTCGTACACGTCGAAACCCGGCACCGACCGCGCCGAACCAGCTGCCTTTCCGTTCGACTCGGTCAGGATAATGGTGGGGCGGTGAAACTGCTCGATGCACCGCGACGCCACAATGCCGATCACGCCTTTATGCCAGCCCGCATCGAACAGCACCGTCGACTTGGCCTGCAGCAGCGTATCGTTGCTGCGGATCATAGACAGTGCCTGATCGGTAATCGAGCTATCGAACGCGCGCCGGTCTTCGTTGTGCTTGTTGATCACCGCAGCAAAGGCATTGGCCTCGGCCTCGGCTTCGGCCAGCAGCAGCTGCACGGCGGCTTTCGCATGTTTGATTCGACCGGCCGCGTTGATGCGTGGCCCGAGCCCGAACACCACGTTGGTAATGTCGAGATCCGTTTCAGCACCAACCGCGTTGGGCGCAGGTTTGAAGCCAGCCCCCCTGATTAACGCTTTCAGACCCGTTCTGGGTTGGTGATTAAGATATTTTAACCCATAATAGGCCAGTACCCGGTTTTCGCCCGTAATCGGCACGATGTCGGAGGCAATACTGACCACCACCAGATCGAGGTATGGGTAAAGCTGGTCGAGGTCGATACTTTTATGGCAGCAGAAGGCCTGCAGCAGTTTAAAGCCGACCCCACAGCCGCTCAGCTCTTTGTAGGGGTAGCCACAGTCGGTGCGTTTCGGGTCGAGTACAGCAGCGGCTGCGGGCAGTTCGTCGCCGGGGCGGTGGTGGTCGCAAATAATGAAATCGACACCTAGGGCACTGGCTTCGGCCACCCGATCGACCGATTTGATGCCACAGTCGAGGGCAATGATAAGCGAAAAGCCCTGTTCGGCAGCCCACTCGATTCCCTGCTTCGAAATGCCGTAGCCCTCCTTGTAGCGGTCGGGTATGTAATAATCGATGTGGGGGTGGTACTGCTTCAGAAAGCTGTAGACCAGGGCCACCGAGGTTGTTCCGTCGACATCGTAGTCGCCGTAAACCAGGATTTTTTCCTGCCGCACGAGCGCCATTTCGAGCCGCATAATGGCGCGATCCATATCTTTCATCAGAAAGGGATCGTGCAGGTGATCGATGGCCGGGCGGAAGAAGATGCGGGCATCGTCATACGTGAAAATGCCGCGCTGTACCAGCAGACTGGCCAGAAAAGGGCTTACTCCCAGCGAGGCAGTCAACGAAGCAATGGCCGACTGCTGCGCCGGCGACTGGGGCTGCGGCTGGACAATCCATCGTTTGACGGGTGGGGGAGGAAGCTGGCTTATCATAATTGCAAGATAAATCCGTTTTGATAAAAAAAGTTGCTCATGGTTCGATTGATTCCCCTGCTCCACTGGCTAGGTGCCAGCCTGATCACACCCCCGGATGCCCCCGCCAAAATCAACCTCAAAGTTGAAGTGCAGAATATTCAGGCCCAGCAGGGCGATATCTACGTGGCCCTGTTCAAACCAGGTAAAGAATTTCCGGAGGGGCGGCCTTATGAGGGCCGTAAGGTGTACGTAACCGGGCGAACCATGCTCATCACCTTTGCCGTTGAGCCCGGCGACTATGCCGTTGCCATATACCACGATGAAAACAGCAATGGCAAAATGGACAAGCGGCTGTTTGGTATTCCCAAAGAACCCTACGGATTCAGTAATAATTTCCGCCCGGTTGTTTCGGTGCCCAAATTTCAGGATTGCCGCTTTAGTATCGGCGAAAGCGGTAAAACAATCAGTATTAAACTGATTTGATGGCTGCGGTCAGCTTTTCATAAACCGTACCAGCAGAATTTCGAGCAATAACCAGCCCAGTGCTGCCAGCAGAAAATATTTCCAGAGGCTGGTGCCCAGGTTTTCCTGTTCCAGCACCTGCACAAAATCGCCGTCCTGTATGCTGTCGAATACGTCGATATTCGGCTGGCTGGCAAACGTAGCGCGCAGCTGGGCCGGCGTATAGAAGTCGAGCGACGACTCGTCGGCACCGGGGTTAAAGGCCAGCAATTGCTCGGTTTGCCCCTGGGCGTTCTGAAGTTCATAGTACCCCGCTTCGATCGTCTGTCCTGCCGAGAGGTCGTTACTGCGGGGTAGTTCGAGCTGGAGCTGACTACCCACCAGCCGCTGTACCGGAATGAACACAAACTTGTCGTGTTTCAGCTTGTAAACGGCCCGTTCTCCCGTCGCTCGTACCGGCACCGAGATCAAACCTTCGTCGAACGAATAGGCCGTGCGCTGTCCGCGTACGCTCAGGGCGGCCATCTTGTACATGACCGGTACAAACAGGGCGTGTTCGGCCAGATTGCCGTAACCACCCGTCAGCGGGGCAGCCAGCACGTACACCTGCCCGGCACCCACCCGCGACTGGGTCAGCATAGGACTTCCATCGCGCAGACTCAGCAGCCGGTTGCCTGCACTCCAGCGCCAGACGGGAGCGGCCGATGGCATGTTGAGTGGTTCAGACTGGTAGCTTTGCTGGAATACATCACGGAAGAAGGGGCTCTGCCGGTTGGGTTCGGCAATGGGAATGCTTACCGGCGGTGCCGTTGCGGGGGCACTGGCCGTTTGCAGGCCACCTACGCCCAGGCTGCTCAGGAAAGGGCCGTAGACGGCTCCGTTGGGTGTGGCCGGCGGAATGATGGCCAGACTGCCACCCTGCCGGACAAAGCGCTCCAGTTCGGTGCGCAGTGTGCCGCTTACATCATCGACACCTTCCAGAACAATCAGGTCGGTCTGCTTAAACTGTCCTACATCGACATTCTGGGCACCAACGCTGCGTCTGACAAACAGGCTGTCGTTGCTATAAACCGCGTCGACGTAGTCGCGCCCGGCCGCCGTACCCGACAGGTGCAGTACCCGCACCGCTGGTGAGGCTTCGAGCACGAAGAAATACTGATTATCGAAAGTGATCGGGTAGTCTTCAAACACAATCCGGCCCCGGTGGTAGCCTTTGGTGGCCACGTTGAAGTTGAGCGAGATGGTTGCCGACCCACCCGGGGGAAGGGTAGCCGATGCCGTTGAGGTTTGGGTATTGTCGAGGTAAAGCCGCACCGGCAGGTTTTTAACGGCCTCGCGTCCGCCGTTACGCAACGTCACGTTGAGGCTGTTGTTCTGCATTTCGCGGATGAAGGGTGTACTGAGCCACACCGAATCGACGTACACATTCCGGGTTGGCTGGGCGTCGAGCGGCACAATGAAGAGCCGGTCGGCGGTATCGATTTTCAGACGGGTCAGATCGCCGGCGGTGCTTTTCTGAAAATCGGAAAACCAGAACAGCTGATTGCGCCCGCTGGGGTTGAGACTGCTGAGCAGGTTGCGCTGCCGCCGGTACACGGCCTCGAGGGTACGGGGCGTATGGGCAAACCGGATGGCCGTAACCCGATCGCGAACCGATTCGGCCGACCCTGCCTGTTGCTCAGCGGCCGAAAAGTCGTTGGTCAGCAATTGCAGAGAGGTCGCGTTGCGGAACAGCGTCAGCAGTTCGTCGAGCTTGCCAATGGCAATGTCGAGGTAACGCTTTTCGCTGCGCTCGTTCTGCATGCTGTAGGAGTTGTCGATGTAAAGGCTCGTAACGCCCTGCCGCGACAGGCCCAGCTTATTTTTGCTCGGGATAAAAGGCTGGGCAAAAGCCAGCACCAGGCAACTGATGAACAGACAGCGGCAGGCCAGAATGAGCCAGTGCTTGAGCCGCCGAAACGACTTGGTTTCAGTCTGAACGGTTTGCAGCAGCGCTACATTGGTGAAGAATACCCGGCGGGTCCGGCGAAAATTGAACAGGTGGATGGCGATGGGAATAGCCACCGCCAGCAGACCAGCCAGGAAAGTAGGATACAGGAAATTCATTCAGGATGTTGGCGGCAGAGGGACACTCCAATACTAACGACGCAGGTCGCAACTTTGGTTTCTCCAACGGGTAAGTTAGGCCGGAATCGTCAGTTCATAAAATTCAGTTTGGGTCCGTAGCACATCGGTATACGTAATCGAACCCGACTCATCGCCCACAGTCGTAAATGAACTGACGGGCGTATGTGCCACTACCTGATGAAAGCCGGGCAGGAAGTCGGCGCTGGTTTCCTGCTGGTCGGCCCATACGGGGCCACCACCGGGCGCGTACCCCCCACGGGCTGGCCCCACGTCGAACAGAATCGACCGGCGTTGTGGCTGAATATGGACTAGGTTCAGTCGTTGGGCAACGTCGTGCCGGGGCAGCAGCATATTGAGATGGCTGGTCTGGAGCAGCAGGCGGCTAAACCAGGCAGTGGTTACGCCCGCATGGGAAAACAGATAGGCCCCGCGCTGGTGGGCAATATTGAACAAACTGTCGTACCGCCGGAATAACCGGGTCAGCTGGGGCTGGGCAGTGGCGTTGAAACCCGTGCAGATATAGTTGGGGTAGTGCAGATACTGCACGTCATGATTACCAAGCAGCAGACGGATGGTGTCGGGTTTGCGCTGCTTGAGCTGGATGATGGCGTAGAGGTTGTCGTAGATCGTGTCGTCGTCGACGCTGGGACTGTCGACGTAATCACCCAGAAAAACAATTTCGTCGAAGCGGGATAGAGGAGCATCGCGCCACACGGTTTTACCGTGCAGGTCGCTGATAAAAAGAATTTTCATGTGCGTATAGCTGACCCCTAAGTAACAAAAAAAGCCCCGACTGTAAACACAGTCGGGGCGAAAGGAGCCTATTGTTTATCCGGCGGACTAAAGGGTCCGTTTTACTTCCTTGAGTTCGAAGCTTTCGATCACGTCGCCCACTTCGATGTCGTTGAAGTTTTTGATGCTCAGACCACATTCGTAGCCAAACTTCACTTCGTTTACATCGTCTTTGAAGCGTTTCAGCGCACTGATTTCGCCCGTATGGATAACGATGAAGTCGCGGATGATCCGGATTTTATTGTTCCGCTTGATGTTGCCTTCCGTAACATAACAGCCGGCAACCGTACCGATCTTGCTGATCTTGAAGACATCGCGTACTTCGATGTTCCCCACGATCACTTCTTCCACGGTTGGAGCCAGCAGGCCTTCCATGGCGTCTTTTACCTCGTTGATCGCGTCGTAAATAATCGAGTAAAGACGGATTTCGATTTGTTCCTGTTCGGCCAGTTTCCGGGCGCTGGCCGATGGCCGTACCTGGAAGCCCACAATGACAGCGTCGGATGCCGAAGCCAGCAGAATGTCGGATTCTGAAATCTGACCAACCGCTTTGTGGATAATGTTGACCTGAACTTCTTCCGTCGAGAGTTGCAGCAGCGAATCCGAAAGGGCTTCGACCGAACCATCTACGTCACCTTTCACAATCACGTTCAGCTCTTTGAAGGTACCGATTGCTTTCCGGCGACCGATTTCTTCGAGCGTAATGTGTTTGCGGGTACGCAGCGTCTGTTCGCGCAGGAGTTGCTCACGTTTGTTCGCGATTTCACGGGCTTCGCGCTCCGTTTCCATCACATTGAACTTATCGCCCGCCTGCGGTGCACCGGGCAGACCCAGAATCTGAACCGGTTTGGCCGGGCCAGCTTCCTTTATCCGTTCGCCCCGGTCGTTGGTCATGGCCCGGATGCGGCCGTAGTGAGCTCCTACCAGCATAATATCGCCCTGGCGGAGTGTACCGTTTTCGACCAGTACAGTCGAGACATAACCCCGGCCTTTGTCGAGCGAGGCTTCGATAACCGTACCAAACGCCCGACGTTCGGGGTTGGCTTTCAGTTCGAGCAGTTCGGCTTCGAGCAGGACTTTTTCGAGCAGTTCGTCGACACCCATACCCGATTTCGACGAAATCTCCTGGGCCTGGTATTTACCGCCCCACTCTTCAACGAGCAGGTTCATCGACGCCAGTTCGGTCCGGATTTTCTCCGCATCGGCACCGGGCTTGTCAACTTTCGAGAAGGCAAACACGATGGGAACACCAGCCACCTGAGCGTGGTTGATCGCTTCCCGCGTCTGCGGCATCACGCTATCGTCGGCCGCAATCACAATGATAACGACGTCGGTTACTTTCGCACCCCGTGCCCGCATGGCCGTAAAGGCTTCGTGACCCGGTGTATCGAGGAAAGTGATCATCCGGTCATCGGCGGTCTTCACGCTGTAGGCACCAATGTGCTGCGTGATACCACCGGCTTCACCAGCGGCCACTTTGGCGCGCCGGATATAATCCAGCAGCGACGTTTTACCGTGGTCGACGTGACCCATGATCGTGACGATCGGCGCACGAGGCTGCAGATCTTCGGGGGCATCGGCTTCTACGTCGACACCGGCCTCTGTTTCATCTTCGGCCGATATAAACTGAACGTCGAACCCAAACTCATCGGCGATAACTGTGATCGCTTCGGCATCCAAGCGCTGGTTGATCGAAACGAACATACCCAGGCTGAGGCAGACCGAAATTACCTCGTTGATCGACACGTCCATGAGCGATGCCAGGTCGTTGGCCGATACAAACTCAGTTACTTTGAGTGTTTTTGCTTCCAGCTCCTCCTGTTCGGTCATCAGACGGCGATCTTCCTCGCGCTGGCTCCGACGGTCGCGCCGGCGATCGGCACCCCGGTTAGGCTGGTTGCCCTGCATCCGGGCGTTCGTTTGCTGAATCGACTTCCGAACGTCGGCCTGGGTAGGGGCTTCCCGGCGACCACCGCGGTTGGCATTGTTACCGCCACCCGCCCGGTTGCCGCCCCGGTTCGCATTGTTGCCCGTGTTGCCACCGGGTCGATTGGTGTTGTTGCCACCCTGACCACCGCGGTTGGCGTTAGGACCGCTCTGACCGGCAGCCGGCGCCGTTGTCGACGTGCCGTTTTGCTGGCCCGGCCGGTTACCGTCGCGGGGTGGCCGATCGCCACCCTGCCCATCCCGGGCAGGACGATCGGTACGGGCGGTTACGCTGCCCGCGCCTGTCGACTGACCGCCCGTTGCCGGCGCACTGCCACCAACGACGCCATCCCGACCGCGGATTCGTTTCCGTTTCTTTTTATCGGCATTACTGCCACCGCCCTGCCGGGGGTTGTTGACCGGCAGTTCGATTTTACCCAGAATTTTAAGACCACCCAGCTGGTGACTACCGGCTGCCCGGATCGTTTCCGTTTCGCCGGTGGCAGCTGGTTCTGTCGTTTCAGCCGCGGGTGCAGCGGCAGGCCTTGGTGCTTCGACCGCCGGTATTGCTGGCTTCTCAGCAACAGGAGCGGCTGGTTTCGGCGCTGCCGCCGGCTGGGCCGGAGCTGCCTGCGCTGCTACCGATTGGGGAGCAGGCGCCGGGGCCGGTTTTGCCGGTTCGGCTGCCTGGGGCTGAGCCGGAGCCGCCTGAACGGGGGCTGGTTTAGCTTCGACAGGCGCCGGTTTGGGCACGTCCACAACGGGCTTGGGCGCTTCAACAGCCGGGGTCGGCTGAACGGGCGCTGCTTTCGGCGTTTCGACAGCCAGTTTAGGGGCTTCAGGGGCCGGTTGTGGTGTGGCTACTGGTTCGACCGGGGCTTTAGCGGCAGGTGCCGGCTGAGGAGCCGTCGGACGGGGAGCATTCAGGTCAATCTTACCCAGCACCGTCAGACCAGGTAGGCCGGTGGGCGCTACTTCAGGCGTGGCTGGCTTGGGTTGGGGTGCCGGAGCCGCGGTAGGGGCTTCGACTTTGGTGTCCGTTGCCGGACGGCGCACGTCATCACGACGGTACAAAACGACATCTTCCTCCTGACGACGGGGCGCATCGGCTACCGGAGCAGGGGCTTCGGTACGACGGGCTCCGTTCAGGAGTTCCGTAGATTTATACTCTTTCGCTAACACCTCCAACTGTTCCATGTTGATTTTGGTGTTAGGATTACTATCAACCTTAAACCCTTTGGCAGACAGACGTTCTACAACTCGGGCGGCTGCCTGGTTGAGAACTTTTGCCACTTGGCTTAGGCGCATTGACTTATCTTCTGCCATGTTATCGGTCTATATTCGGCAAATTTAATGGTTGCTGGTATGGTATGAACACGAGTTAGTGGAATAAAAATCCCATACGTTCAATAATGAGCGCTGATCCGACCAGTTTAATCGGTCTGACCAACCGATCGGATCAACTTTTGCGCTGGAGCGACTATTCAAATTCCTGCTTCAGGATATTCAGAATTTCCGTGACGGTATCTTCTTCCAGATCAGTTCGGCGGATGAGCTCTTCGGGGCTCAGGGCCAGCACACTCTTGGCTGTATCGAGCCCTACTTTCCGCAGTTCCTGGATCATCCAGTCGTCGATCTCGTCGGAGAATTCCATCAGGTCAACGTCTTCGTCATCTTCCTGCCCTTCATTCTCGCGGAATACATCGATCTCCATGTCGACCAGCCGGCCGGCCAGCTTGATGTTTTGCCCCCCTTTGCCGATAGCAAGCGACACCTGGTCGGGCTTCAGGAACACTGATACCCGTTTGTTGTCGCGGTCGATGGTCATGGAGCTGACCTTGGCCGGGCTCAACGCCCGGGTAATGAGCAGTTCGAGGTTTTCGGTGTAGTTGATTACGTCGATATTCTCGTTGCCCAGTTCACGCACAATGCCATGGATACGTGAGCCTTTCATGCCGACGCAGGCGCCAACCGGATCGATGCGATCGTCGTACGACTCAACGGCTACCTTAGCCCGTTCGCCCGGCTCCCGTACGATCTTGCGGATCGAGATGAGACCGTCGTAAATTTCGGGTACTTCGATTTCGAAGAGCCGCTCGAGAAAGACAGGTGAGGTGCGCGACAAAACAATTTTAGGCGTACCGTTGAGCATATCGACCCGGCTGATAACCGCTTTGACGGCATCGCCCTTGCGGTAGCGATCTTTCGGGATCTGCTCGGTACGGGGTAAACTCAGTTCGTTGCCTTCCGGGTCGACCAGAATAATTTCGTGTTTCAGCATCTGATACACTTCGGCCCCCACCAGGTCGCCCACCTGATCTTTGTATTTCTGATACAGGAGTTCTTTCTCCATGTCCTTGATCCGCTGGATCAGGGTCTGGCGCGCGGTCTGCACCACCCGACGACCAAAGTCTTCGAGCTTTACTTCTTCGGCCACCTGCTCACCGACCTCAAAGTCGTCCTGAATTTTGCGGGCTTCGGCGAGCGGAATTTTATCGTAATCCCAGATATCTTCCGACTCATCATCGACAATCTCCCGGGTACGCCACATCTCGAGGTCACCGCTCTCGGCGTTGATGATAACGTCGAAATTTTCATCGGTGCCGTACTTCTTGCGAATCATCGTCCGGAAGACTTCTTCCAGGATGGCAATCATAGTTGGCCGGTCAATATTTTTCGACCGGGCGAAATCGGCAAACGATTCGATCAATAATCCACTGGTCATCGCTCTTGTTGGCAGTTTATGGTTTGCGTCGGTGCGCTGGCGGGCAGCCAACCTTAGGGTCGCTGCCGGCTATCGGAAACCGGAACGGGCAAACTTACTTGAATACTATTTCTACGTGCGCTTTCTTGATTTGTCCGTACGCGAACGGAGTAGGGCCGCTCAGCGGAACGATACCCGCTTCGGCATCTTTCTTCTGACGGGTTTTCGACCGGACTTCGGGCACAATGTCGAGCACGATGCCGGCATCGTCGGCCGAGACCAGCGTTCCGCGCTGCAGACTGTCGTCGGTCAGGGTCACCGCCAGCTGTCGTCCCACATTACGAACGTACTGGCGGGCAAACGTGAGCGGGAAATCGACGCCCGGAGACGATACTTCGAGCGTAAAGGGAGCGTCGCCAAAGAAGTTTTGCTCATCCATCTGGGTACCCAGCCGGCGGCTGATGTCGGCACATTCGTCGATGCTGATGCCTTCGTCGCTGTCGAGCAGTAACGTTACTTTTAGTCGGCCACCCCGGCGGCCAGCTACCTGAATATCAACGATGTAGAATTGATCGTTGTTCAGGTAAGGGTGCAATAATTCGGTGATGCGTGCTTTGTCGTCCATAATGTAGGGCTAACAAAAAAGGGAGTCCGACTCCCTTTTTTTACTCATTGCCATACGGTATTTGCGTGGCAAAGATACGTTGCTTTTCAGCGATCTGCAAGTGCTGTTTTCAGACGCCTGAGCGGGTATGTGGGCCCGAAGCCTTATTTTTGGCCTCGTGCGCAGGGGCGCACAGTCTGCTGGTTGCTATCATGTCGAAGGGTTTCGGGATTGTTCAGTTTTTTGCCTTCTGGGTTCGGTCGCTGTTTTGGTCGGTCAACATGCTGCTGGCGTTCTACACGCTGCTGGCCTACTGGCTGCTGCGCTCGCTCTTCATCGAGCACTGGCTGGCTGGTATGATTATGATTTCGATTCCGGTCGTATGGGTGTTCAACCTGCTGTGCAGCATCGTCTGGTTGTTTTACCGGCCCTGGCGTGCCCTGCTGTCGGGACTGGTCGTGCTGGTCGGGGTGGTGATGCTCCAGAACCGGACCTTTGTCTGGCATACGCCAACGGTAGCCGCCGGCCCAACGGTTAAACTGTTTAGTTATAATGTACAGTCGTTCAACGTCGATTCGCGTTACGACGATGCCACCCGCCTGCCCCTGGTAAAAGACGCCGTCGATTATGTGATCGGCTACGACGCGCCCATCAAATGCCTGCAGGAAGTGGTCAATATTACCGACGGGCCGGGAAATGACTTTGTGGGTCGTATGAAGGCCGCAGGCTATACCTACTCCATTGTTTTATTTCCGGAAGGCACCCGGAAACCCAACGGGAATGTGGGCATGGCTATTTACTCCCGATACCCGATCATTAACTCCGATCACGCCCATTTCTCGGGCGACAACGGCATACTCTGGGCCAACATCAAGGTAGGGAACGATACCATTCGGGTCATTAATGTGCACCTGCACTCGATGGGTATCCGGGTAGGGAAGGTGCTGAAACAGCAGGAAATAACGGGCGTAAAGCATGAAACCCGGGGCGTGTTGAGTGCGCTGCGGCAGGGCTTCATTATGCGGGCTGAGCAGGTACGCCAGGTAGAACGGCACGTAATGGAAAGCGAGTTTCCGGTGCTGGTAACCGGCGATCATAACGATACGCCCTACAGTGTCGTCTACGAGCACATGCGTCGGCTGCTTCCCAACAGTTTCGAAGGTGAAGGGCGGGGCTTTGGTTTTACCTATAACCGGGCGCCGGGCTTTATTCGGATCGACCACCAGTTTCACGATCCCCGCCTGCCGGTACTCAATTTCGAGACGCTGAATACGGTCCGCTATTCCGACCATTACCCAATTGCTGGCACCTATCAACTGCCCGGCAAGCGTGTCCGGTAAGCCCTCACGGATGGGCGTTCACCCAGACTTCGCCATCGGTAAAGATTTCTTTTTTCCAGATCGGCACCGTTTGCTTGATGGTATCGATAATATACCGGCAGGCATCGAACGAATCGGCGCGGTGAGCTGTGGCAACGCCAATCAGGACGGCAATGTCGCCAATGGCCAGGGTACCCTTGCGGTGGATAATGGTGTATTTCAGCACTGGCCAGCGGGTACAGGCCTCATCGGCAATTTTCTGCATTTCGCTGATCGCCATGCGGTCGTAGGCTTCGTATTCGAGGTGGTCGACAGCGCGGGTCTGGGTATTGTCGCGCACGACGCCCAGAAAAAAATCAAGGGCACCTGCCTGGCCGGTTTGCAGATGCGTAAGGGCCGAGGCCACATCAATGGGCTCGTCGGTGAGGGTAATCATACAAAAGCGGATAAGACGGTAAGAAAAGCAGATTAGCCCCCACTGACGGGCGGGATGAGCGCGATTTCGTCGGTCTGATTCAATACCTGATCGGCTTCGGCATAGGCACCATTGACGGCTACCATCATGGCGCGGATGCGGCCCAAGTCGGGGTACTGCTGGTTGACCAGCTGCAGCAGATCGCTCACGCGGGCCCCGGCCGGCAGTGGTACCGTCAGAACCGACTGTCCCGTCAGATCGCGGGCAATACCAAACAGCAGGATGGAAGCGGGTAGATTCATCTGTCAAAAATAAGCGATTGCCGCTTGCTATACCAGCCAGAGCCGGCGTGGGGAAGGGGTACTAACAGCAAAGCCACCATCGGTCGATTGTGGCTTTACCTGAAAGGGGTATCTAAAAACGACTACCGCGAGTTGTCCAGCTTACGTTCGGCCTTTTTCATACCGCGATCGGCTTTGTTAAGGGCCCTGTTCGTGCCGTCTTTTACGTCTTCCTTGGTGTTTTTAGCGGCCGTCGATACCTTGCGGGCTGCTTTTTTCGAGCCAGCTTTAACGTCATCAGCGGTGTTTTCGGCGGCATTGGCCACTTTACGACCGGCTTTCTTGGTTTCGCGACCGGCCTTATCGACGGCAGCACCGGCCGTGCGGCCTGCCTGTTTGGCGGTTTCTTTGGCGTTCTGTCCGGTACTCTGAGCCGAAGCACCGGCTACAGTAGCGGCCACCAGCATGGCCAGCATCATTAACTTTTTCATTGCGTCTGTGATTTCAGGGATTATCTACTCCAGAAACCACCGTCCGCCCAGAATGTTTACCCACTATACGCAATGGGCGTTACCGATGCTTGAACACGCTGACCTGATACACGCAGGCCATGGTTTTTTTGATCTGTTGCTTGCGGGGCAAATTCGACAGCGTACTCCGGCGATTGAGTCGCAGGGGCTGGCCTTTCAACGAATCAGTCGGGATCGCACCAACGGCCTGCAGCAGGTAGTTTGTCTTAATGGCAAAGGTCACGCCCTCGGCCGTTGTCTGCTTACCGCTGATGATGCCGATGATGTTGCCTTTCTCATCCAGCAGCGGACCGCCTGAGTTGCCGGGATTTACTCCAATGGCCACCTGGTAGGCTGTCGAATCGCCCTGATAGCCCGTTGCCGAACTCAGATAGCCTTCGCCATACACGATTTCGTCGCGGGGGTACCCCAGGGTGTATACTCGCTCGCCCAGGTCGGATGCCCTGACATCGAAACTATAGGGAATCGTAGCCGATGGCCGAAACGAACTGTCATCGCACAGTTGCAGGATTGCCAGGTCATGTGCCTGATCGTTGTGTACCACCCGCGCTTTATAGACGTTGCCCCGCTGACTCTGTACGTAGACCGAATCGGCATCGCGCACGATGTGGTTGCTGGTTACGAGGTAGCCATCGTTGGTGAGCAGAAAACCGGTACCGGCCACCTGCGCCGACGACACGCTGCGCATACGCCCATCGAGATCGCTCTGAAGTTTGCGCTGCGAGGATTTAACAGCCTGAATTTCCTTACTCAGCAGGCTGTATTGTTGCTGCTGCTGCTGATGGCTTTGCTGATACGAGCGGTACAGGAAAATCGAACTGAAGGTTGTAACCACGGCTACCGACGCGGCCACGGCCAGCGTGGTGCGGTAAGTATGCCACAGCGATCGCATCTGACCCCACTGCGCAGCGTCGCGCTGGTAGTTGGCAGCTTCCTGCCGGACCTGATTCATGTCGATCGACAACTGAGCGCGGGCCAGCTTACGGCGCATGTTGACCCGGTCGCCGTAGGCGCGCAGCAACTGTTCTATTTCCTGTTCCTCGTTATTTTCCATCGTCGTATGGTGGATACTATGGTTTGTATTCGGCAAAAAACAAGCGTTTCAGCCGCATCAGGCACTTATACTTCTGGGTCTTGGCATTGTCGGCGTTGGTGTACCCGAACTTGTCGGTTATGGCCTGCATCGACAGATGCCGGATGTAAAAATCTTCGAGCAGCGTTCGGCAGGGTTCCCCCAGTCGATCCAGCGAATCGCCCATCAGGTCGAACTGCCGGTCGCGCTCTTCGTGTTCGGCCAGGTCGCTATCGACAGCGACCGGCTGTTCGGTGTCGCTGATCATAAAGCGGCCCTGATAAGCCAGTTGCTTGAGCCACAGCCGTCGCCCCACCGAGTAGAGGTAGGTCTTGAGCTGGCAATGCAGGTCGAGCGAACCCGCCCGCAATTTCTCATATACAACAATCAGGGCTTCCTGATAAATATCCTTGGCGTCGTCTTCGCTGCCGCTGTTGCTGGTGACGAAGTGAAGCACCATCGGAAAATAGTGCCGGTAGAGCTGTTCGAGCGCCGTATCAGACCCCTCGGCCAAGCCCGCCAGCAACTCTTCGTCGGTCAACCCGGCCCGTCTGCTTTCCTTCATTCTGTTGCGTATTGGTTAATACGGCAGCTGGTAAAACGTAACCCAAAAAAAAGTTAAAAAATGTTGGGTTACCTTTTCGGCTCCGCCGTATTAACAGCGACATTGAATCTTTCACTTAAACAAAATACCCCGTCAAAACTATGAAAGCAATCACGAAATCTGCCTTCTTTTTCATGGCCATGATCGCCCTGACGACCGCTTGTTCGAAAAAGACCGAAACCACCGAAACGACCACCACGACCACGATGAGCGCTGATTCGGCCTCGACGATGGCTACGGATTCGGCTTCGACGATGGCTACGGATTCGGCTTCGACGATGATGTCGGCTGATAGCGCGAAGTAATCGACTAAGGCACAACTGCCGGTACTTTTACCGACAACGCTATACACGTAAAAAAGGCTCACTGACGCGTCAGTGAGCCTTTTGTTTTTCGGCCGACTGCGTCGGTCTATTCGTCGTCTTTGTCGACCGAGCCCGTTGCATCGTGCTCATCTTCCGTGCTCTGCTTGCTCTTGTGCTTGCCGCGGGCTGTTTTACCCTGATTTTCGTCGGGCAGGTTTGTATTCAGCTCGTGCTTTTTGGTATCGTCGGCGGTATCGCGGACAGTGGGCTGGGGGGCTCCTTTGCTCATGGTTATCCAGGGTTTTATCTGTATCAACAACGTCAGGAATCGGGGTTTGTTCAGACACAACGAAGCCCGGTACGCAGGCGCACCGGGCTTCGTTACAGAGAATAGGGTTTCTTAGTAGCCGGGGTTCTGGGTCAGAACCGACTTACCCTGATAATCGATCTGGGTTTGCGGAATTGGCATGTATTCATCCTTGCCGGCCGTAAACTTGGCACCACTATAGCCACCTGGCAGTTTCTGCGATTCGTAGGCCAGGAACTTGGTCAGCTCGGCCGAGGCCGTGCCCCAGCGAACCAGGTCGTAGAAGCGGTGCCCTTCGCCCGATAGCTCGAGTTTACGTTCGAAACGAACGGCCGCCCGGGCTTCATCCTTACCGGCGAAGGCAGTTCCGTAGGTTTTGATCACGTAGTTGGCGGCCAGCTTACCATCCGTCGTTTTCACGAATGCGTTGGCGTTGGCTGCCCGGGTCCGCACGCGGTTGATGTAGGTGCGGGCGGTTTCGAGACTACCCACTTCGATCTCGGCTTCGGCCGCCATCAGCAGCACATCAGCAAAGCGAATGATGTTGTAGTTGATGGCCGAATAGCCATCCGTCCACGAACTGCCGTCGGTGAGCGTTTTGTCCTGCGACTTGTAAAAGATAAACTTTTTGGGCGAGTAAGGGCCGGCAAAGCTCTGGTCGCGAATCCAGTCGAGGCCGGGGTGAACCTGCCAGTCGAGGTAGGGGATACCCCGGCGACCAATCGACCAGTCGAGCCGTGGATCAACCGGGCCAGCGTCGGGCGTGAAAGCCGCGTTGGAGGCAATACCCTGGTCGTTTTTCAGTTCGTTGGCTGCGCTGTTATACGAACCATCGAGCAGGGGCAGCCCATTGGCGTTGGTGCGGAACGAGTTGGCCAGTTCGAAGCTGGGCGCGAAGAAACCGCAGCAGCCAGCCGGACCGTTCGAACCCGTGTTGTAGGGGAAGTTGAGGTCCAGCTCCTGCGCCGAGTTTGCCACGTCGCCCGTGTTTACGGCCGCCTGAATCGCAAAAACCGTTTCCTCGCTGTTGTCTTTGGCCGCGTTGAACACATCGGTATAGTCGGCCGCCAGCCCGTATTTCTTACCGCCGGTTGTTACACCATTGGCAATAACCTGATCGAACAGGGCTTTCGCTTCAGCATACTTTTTCTCGTACATGTAGGTCTTAGCCAGATAAGCCGCTGCGGCCCATTTGTTGGCCCGACCTACGGATGCCTGCGTTTCGGGCAGGTTGTCCTGGGCGTATTTGAAATCGGCTTCGATCTTCGGCCAGATATCAACGTTGTTCGGGATTTTCTCGATCCCTGTACCGTAGTCGACGGTTTCATCGACGTATGGTACCATGTTGAATGAGCGCTTCAGTTCGAAATAGTAGTGGGCACGCAGGAAACGAGCTTCGGCCGAGATGCGCTTCTTATCGGCGTCCGATACGTCGGCAGAGGCCGTAGGCAGCGTACGCAGCACGGCATTGGCCCGGCTGATCCCTTCGTACATACCGTTCCATTTGTCGTTCACGTCGCCGTTGGTTGGCAGTAGTTCGAAGCGCTGGAACGTGGTGAAGTTACTGTTACCGCCCGCATCGCCCGAGTTGGAGCCTTTGTTGGCATCGCCCCCCGACACGCTACCCCGCACCCAGTTATACGAACTGGTAGCCCGCGAGAAGCCACGGCCGTTGAGCTGTGCGTAGGACGAGAGCAGTACGCCCTCCAGACCTGCTTTGGATGTCAGCTGGTTGCTGGCCAGCTGGCCCGTTGCCGGTACATCCAGAAATTTGTCTTTACAGGCCAGCGTAGCCAGCGTTACAAACGCCGTTACTGCTACGCCTTTCAGCAAATGATTGTTCATAATGAAGTTTTCTAAAAGTATAGAATACAGAGTATTGGTTCCGGCAGGACGAATACGCCCTGCCGGGTTGAAAGCATTAGAAACCGAAGCTCAGACCAACGTTGTAGCCACGGGTAACGGGGTAGTTACCGATGTCGATACCAAAGTTGGAGTCAGCCGAACCACCAACGGCCGGATCGAGACCCGAGTATTTGGTGATGGTGAACAGGTTGGTAGCCGACAGTGACAGGCGCAGCCGGTTCAGGTTGACCCGGTTCAGCATGGCCGACGGGAAGGTATAGCCCAGCGTCAGGTACTGCATCCGGCCGAACGAACCATTTTCAACGTAATAGGAGTTGGCCTGCGTGTTGGTGCTGAAGTTCGATGCGTTTTCGAAAATGGGGACCGACGTATTCGTATTGGTCGGCAACCACGAGTTTTTCACCCGTGCGCTGACGGCTGCTCCTGGGAACGAAGGATAGAAGTCGGTGTACCACTTCGAGTTGTTGAAGATCTTGTTGCCCAGCGACGCGTACAGGTTGGTGTTCAGATCGAATCCTTTGTACTTCAGCGTCAGCGTGATGCTACCGGTGAACTTCGGAATGGGGCTACCCAGGAACGTACGATCGTCGTCATTGATCTGTCCATCGTTGTTCAGGTCGGCGTAGCGGAAGCGGCCCGGAGCGGCACCACTCTGGGTGGGAGCACCGGCTACTTCTTCCTTCGAGTTGAACAGGCCGATTACTTTGTAGCCGTAGAACGACGAGAGGTCATGGCCGGGCTGGTTCCGGATAACGGGCGTGCTCAGCCGTTGGCCGTTGGCCTGGAAGTAAGGCACCGAGGGGGCAATGGCCGTGATTTTGTTGTCGAGCACGCTACCGATTGCCGTTACTTCGTAGTCCAGATCGCCCGTTACTTTACCCCGGGTCGTGACCAGCAGGTCGACACCTTTGTTGCGCATGCTGGCAACGTTCACGTAAGGCGCATTGGCCCGTACGCCCACTACGCCGGGCAGTGCCAGCGGGTAGAGCAGATCTTTGGTGTTTTTCTGCCAGAAATCGAGTACTACCTCCAGTCGGTTGTTGAAGAAGGCACCGTCGATACCGATGTTCGAGGTAACGCTGGTTTCCCACTTGGCATCGGGGTTACCAATCTGCGAGCGGTAGTAACCGGCCTGTACCGAGGTGTTTGCGCCGGCGATATCGTAGCTGTTTGCCGCGTTCGATCCGAAGAGGTTGAACTGGTTGGTCGAGCTCAAATAGTTGGAGTTACCCATGGTACCGTAGCCACCGCGGATTTTGAGGTCCGACACCCAGGGCAGATTCTTCATGAACTCTTCCGACGACAGGCGCCAGGCAGCCGAGAAGGCCGGGAACACCCCGTAGCGGTTGTTGGCACCGAACTGCGACGAACCGTCGCGCCGAACCACACCCGTCACGATGTACTTGTCGAGCAGGGTATAACGTGCCTGACCAAATACCGAGAAGAAGTTATTGCCCAGGCCGTAGTAGCTGTTTACCTGCCGTGTCGAACCGGGCGTTGTCGTACCGATTGTTACGTAGTTCGGGTCGGTCGTGAACGGATTCAGACCCGAACCGCTGATACCACGGCCGCTGCCGGTATTGAGTGCTTCGATACCCGCCAGTACGCTGATGTCGTGGATGCCAAACTTGCGCTTGTACTGCGCCGTGTTGGTAAACGTCCAGGCCAGACCAACGTTGGCGCCTTCGTTGTACACGAAGTTCGTGTTGTTCTCCGAGTTCTCGTACTGCGACCGGTTGTAGGCGTTGTTGTAGTTGGCGAAGTACGTACCGCCCAGGCTGCTGCGAAGCGTCAGGTCTGGAATTACATCGTACTCCAGATACGCGTTGCCAAACACATACAGATTGTAGTTGAGGTTATTGGCTGCTCCCTGCCGGTTAGCAACCGGGTTCCGGGCATTGTTGAAGCCTGGTGCCGCGGTGCCTGCATACCCACCAAAGGAGTTGTAAACGGGTACGATGGGGGCCATCCGGAACGCCAGCAGGATGTCGTTCTCGTCGAACGCAACGCTGGAGTTGTTGTTGGTGCCGTTCCCCAGTGCGTTACCGGTACTGCCCTGCAAGCCGGTTGTTGATACATAAGCCAGCTGAATGTTCTCTCCGAAGCGCAGTTTCTTGGTAATGTCGAACTCCGTATTAGCCCGCAGGGTATACCGCGAGAAGTTGTTGTTGGTGATGATACCGGCCTGCTGCTGCATACCCAGACTCAGGTAATACCGGCTCGATTCGGTACCGCCCGAGAAACCCAGCGTATGCCGCATCAGGGGCGCTACGCGGGTGATTGCGCCGTACCAGTCGGTGCCCTGCTTGTTGGCCGGAATCACGTTGTAGATAGCGCCGTTAGCCGGGTTGATGTTGTACTTGAGTCGTTCGGCGGCCAGGTCAACTGACGAGGCTGAAACGCCCGAGCGCGTGCCTACCAGCAGGTAGTCGGGTAATACAGGTGTTTGGCCCGAGCCATACTGACCACCGGCAATCCCGGTGAAGCTGTCGGGGCCAACCGTGCCACCCGCCTGATAGATGTCGTTCCGACGTGCCTGCCAGGTCCAGTCGGCCTGCTCCTGCGGATTCAGGATTTTTTGGCCTTTTCCCGGATCGGTCACACCATACAGGCCATCGTAGGTAATGCTCAGTTTCTGAGCCCGACGCTGTCCTTTTTTGGTGGTCAGAACAATCACACCCGATGCCGCCCGCGCACCGTAGACCGAAGCCGCTGCGGCATCTTTCAGTACCGTGGTGGTTTCGATGTCGTCGGGGGCAATGTACTGGATGCTTTGGGTCGGTACGCCATCGACCACGTAGAGGGGTTGGTTACCCCCAAACGAACCGAAGCCGCGTACCCGAACTTGGCTCGAGGTGCCGGGCTGGCCGTTGGTGATAACCGTTACGCCCGAAACGCGGCCCTGCAGCTGCTGCTCCACGTTGGTCGACGGAACGGCCTTAAGCTGGGCTGGTTTCACGGTCGAAACGGCGCCGGTGGTTTCCCGACGGTTTTCCGTCGAATAACCCGTAACGACTACTTCGCTGAGTGCGGTGGCGTCTTCGGCCATGTTGACCGTCACGGTCGACTGATTGCCAATCGCCTGCTCCTGGGTCTTGTACCCAATAGCGGAGATTACAATGATCGGGTTCGTACCACGCAGCGGTAAGCTAAAATTACCGTCGGCATCAGTCGATGTACCCGTCTGTGTACCTTTCAAAACGACGTTGGCGCCGGGTACCGGCCCATCGGTGCTGGTAACTTTCCCCGTCAGTCGACGGTCCTGAGCAGAAGCAGCAAGGCTCCATAACAGAATAACTGCCGACAGCAAACCTGTCTGCAGTGACCTGTAGAAAGATGTTCCCATAAAGGTTGTAGAAAAGGATTTAGAAAATGTAGAAGTAAACAATGAAAATCATTATTTCTGCAAATATTATATCTGTTTTGTTATATACCAATGCGTGATTTGGATTAAAATTCAAGGGTTAAACTTTAATAAGTACAATTATTGAGTATAAATACCAAATTTTACTTATGGTAATGGGTCTGATTATCAGCTATTTCCTATATGATTAGTAGGTATTTATTGGTTCACTTTTTTTGACTGTATTGTGCGTCATTTTGACACTTTATTGACTAACTGGTAAGGGGAGCAGCAAAAAGGGGGAGCCGGCTGGCTCCCCCTTCGGGTAATTTTTACACTAAAAGGCCGATTCAGCTAGTAGCCCGGGTTCTGTACCAGTACGTTTTTACCCTGCAGGTCGATCTGTGCCTGCGGAATGGGCAGGTACTCATCGCGATTTGGTTTGAACGTAGCGCCACCCAGCGTGGTTGGCAGCTTGGTTCCCTCATACTTCAGGTAGTCGTTGAGGGTTGTGGCGGCCGTACCCCAGCGAACCAGGTCGAAGAAGCGGTGCCCCTCATCGCCCAGTTCAAGCCGGCGCTCGAACCGCACAGCCGTACGGGCCGACTCTTTCGACGCAAATACCGAAGCCGGATATTCGCTGATCACGTAGTTGGCAGCAGGCTTGCCATCTTTCTGCACAAAACCGCTGGGGTTGGCAGCCCGTTTCCGAACCATATTGGTGTATTCCAGTGCTTTGCTCAGCGAACCCACTTCGATCTCGGCCTCTGCAGCCATCAGCAGTACGTCGGCGAAACGAACGATCGGGAAGTTGAGGGCGGTGTAGCCCGGCGTCCAGGAGCTGTTGTCCTGAAGCGAACCGCGATCTGATTTGTAGTAGATAAACTTCTTGGGCGCATAGGGGCCACCGTTAGGCTGGTTCCGAATCCAGTCGGCACCGGGGAAATCCTGCCAGTCGAGGTACGGAATGCCCCGCCGTCCAACGGCATGGTCGAGCCGTGGGTCGAGGTTGCCGCCATCGGGTGTAAAGGCATCTTTCGACAGAATGCCCATGTCATTTTTCACCTGATTGCTGCCCGTATTGTACGAGCCATCGAGCAGGGGCAGCCCGTTGGCGTTGGTGCGGAATGCGTTTACGTACTCGAAGCTAGGCTGGTTGAAACCGCAGCAGTTTCCCGGACCGTTCGGGCCGGTGTTGTACGGATAGTTCAGGTCGAACTCGGGGTTGGCGTTGTTCACGCTACCCGTGTTCGCAGCTGCCTGGATCGCAAATACCGATTCTTCGTTGTTGTCGTTCGACGCCCGGAAGATGTCGGCATATTTGGGGACCAGCCCGTATTTTTTGCCCCCAGCGGTTTTACCGTTGGCGATGATCAGATCGAAGAGCCCCTTGGCTTCGGAATACTTCTTCTGGTACATATACACCTTGGCCAGCATGGCTGCAGCTGCCCATTTGTTGACCCGGCCTACCGAGCTCTGAGTTTCGGGCAGTGCATCGTAAGCCGCCTTTATGTCGGCTTCAATTTTTGGGTACAGGTCAACATTGTTTCCTACTTTTTCGATACCCGTGCCGTAATCAACAGTCTCGTCAACGTAAGGCGTGTTGTTGTACAGGCGCTTCAGTTCGAAATAATAATAGCCACGCAGGAAACGGGCTTCAGCACCGATCCGGGCTTTGTCGCTAGCCGACACGTCGGAGCCGGCCGTAGCCAGCAGGCGCAGCGTGGCGTTGGCCCGGCTGATGCCTTCGTACTTTCGTTGCCAGGTTCCACCCACGTCGCCCGTCGAAATTGTCTCGAAACGCTGAATGGGGTTGATCGTCGAGAAGTCACCGGGGTCCGTGCCTTTGTTGGCGTCGCCCCCGCGAATGCCGCCCCACACCCAGTTCGACGACGAAGCCAGCCGGTCGCCCCGGCCGTTCAGGATCGAATAGGCCGAGATAAGGGAGCCTTCGATCCCCGCTTTCGATGAGAGTTGGAGACCACTCAACTGACCCGTTACGGGTACTTCCAGAAACTTGTCCTGGCAGGAGAATGCCGCCAGCGTCATGGCTACGCTGGCACTGGTAAACAGAAATTTATTCAGGGTTTTCATAAAACGATCTAAGGGTAAGGAGCCGGGGAAGCCGAAACTTGCCCCGACTCATCAGAACAGATTAGAAACCAATGCTAAGACCACCGGTGAAGCTGCGCGTAATAGGGTAGTTACCCACGTCGATACCGAAGTTGGTATCAGCCGAACCACCTACGCTTGGGTCGAGACCCTGGTATTTGGTGATCGTGAACAGGTTGTTCGTCGAAACAAATACCCGCACCCGCTGCAGTTTGAGCCGGTTGATAACGGGTGTGGGGACGTTGTAACCGATCGACAGGTTCTGCAGCCGGAAGTACGACCCGTCTTCTACGTAGTACGAGTTCGACTGGGTGTTGGTGCTGAAGTTCGAGGCCGCTTCGAAAATGGGGACACTGCCACCGGGATTTTCGGGCGTCCAGGAGTTACGCACCCGGGAGCTGATAGCTGCCCCGGCGAACGAGGGATAGAAATCGGTGAACCACTTCGACATGTTGAAAATTTTGTTGCCAACCGACGCGTAGGCGTAGGTATTGATGTCGAAGCCTTTGTAGGTGAACTGCAGGTTCAGACCACCCGTGAATTTCGGTACCGGGCTACCCAGGTATGTCCGGTCGTCGGCCGTGATCTTGCCATCGCCATTGATGTCGGCAAACCGGAAACGACCCGGTGCGGCACCGTCCTGCTTGGGAGCCGCGTCGACTTCCGCTTTGTTCTGGAACAGACCCAGCGTCTGGTAACCGTAGAACGAGGAGATCGAGTAGCCCAACTGGTTGCGGATCGGGTTGATGCCACGGAAGGCCGGGTTCACCGTGGTGAGGTACGTCAGGTTTGGCGCCAGATACACGATTTCGTTTTTCAGCAGGCTACCCGTGATCGTTGCATCATAGCCAACCTCACTGCCGATTTTGCCCCGCGTGCCAATCTGCAGGTCGATCCCCTGGTTGCGCATCTTACCGATGTTTACCGACGGAGCGGCTGCATAGGTACCAATTACGTCGGCAACGGGTACGGCAAACAGCAGGTCTTTGGTGTCTTTGCGCCAGATGTCCAGAATAACGTCCAGGCGGCCGTTGAAGAACGAGCCATCGAAACCGATGTTTGAGGTAACGCTGGTTTCCCATTTGGCATCGGGGTTACCGATCCGCGAGCGGTAGTAGCCATCGACGGTGCTGGAGTTGGTGCCGTTGATGTCGTAAGCCGAGTTGCCCAGGCTGGCCGCGTAGAGGCTGAACTGGTTGTTGGGGTCAACGTTGTTGGAGTTACCCATGATCCCGTAGCCACCACGGATTTTCAGATCCGTAACCCAGGGCAGGTTTTTCATGAAGTTTTCCGACGAGATGCGCCAGGCAGCCGAACCGGCGGGGAATACCCCGTAGCGGTTGTTGGCCCCGAAGCGGCTCGAACCGTCGCGCCGGATTACCCCTGTCACGATGTACTTATCGTTGAAAACGTAGTTGACCCGGCCGAACAGCGAGTAGAAGTTAACCCCTTTGAAGTTGCCGCTGCCTACGACCCGACCCGTTGGCGATACCGTCGAGAGGTTGATGTAGTTGGGGTCGGTCGAGAAGGGGTTCAGACCCGAGCCGTTCATGTTGCGGCCAAAGCCCGTGTTGAGCGCTTCCTGACCAACCAGTACGTCTACATTGTGCAGACCGAACCGGCGCTTGTAGTTCGCCGTGTTGGTCAGCACCCAGCCGAACTGATAGCCGCTGTACTCGTTGAAGCCGAAGCTGGAGTTGTTTTCCGAGTTCTCGTACTGCAGGCGGCTGTAACCCACACCGTAGTAGTTGTTGTACTGCCCACCCAGGCTGCTGCGCAGCGTCAGGTTGTCGATGGGGTCATACTCCAGATAAATGTTACCGAAGCCGTTGACGTTGAAATCCTGGTTGTTGCGCAGGTTATCGCGTTCAGCCACCGGGTTGCGGGGGTTATTGAAGCCTTTGGCGGCCGTACCGGCGTATCCACCGAATTCGTCGTAGATCGGGATGATCGACGGCATCCGGAAGGCACCCAGAATCGAGTTCTCATCGGCGGCTACACCCGAACCACCGCTGGCACCACCCTGACCGAGAACCGACCGGTAGGTGAACTGCAGGTTCTGGCCAAAACGAACGCGTTTCGACAGATCGAACTCCGAGTTAGCCCGGAAGGTGTACCGCTTGAAGTCGTTATACTTCAGGATGCCCGCCTGATTCTGTGCGCTGAAGCTGATGTAGTAACGGCTCGATTCGGTACCGCCCGAGAAGCTCAGCGAGTGCCGCTGCAACAGGGCGTTGCGGGTAATGGCTTTGTACCAGTCTGTGCCTTCTTTGTTGGCCCGAACGACTTGATAGATGGAGCCAAGGGTAGGGTCGACGTTATACTTGGCCCGTTCAGCGGCCAGGTCAACCGTACCAACCACGCCAGACCGACCACCTACGTTAATGTAATCGGGAATGACCGGCGTTGACCCCGTACCAAATTGTGGGTGGCTGAAGGTTGGCGCCGTGCCGTTCTGGAACGCCGTGTTGCGGAACTGCTGCCAGGTCCACTGTGCAAATTCGGTAGGATTCAGCATTTCCTGACCCCGGCCCGGATCCGTTACGCCCAGTTGCCCATCGTAGGCTACCGATAGCCGGCGGTTGCCCCGCGAGCCTTTCTTGGTCGTATAAACGATAACGCCACTGGCGGCCCGGGCTCCGTAGATCGAAGCCGAAGCTGCGTCTTTCAGTACCGTCGTCGTGGCAATGTCGTCGGGAGCCAGGAAGTCGGTCGAGGCAACCGGTACGCCATCCACTACATAGAGAGGTGCGTTACCACCAAACGCGCCAAAACCCCGTACCCGCACCTGGCTGGTGGTGCCGGGCTGCCCGTTCGAAATAACGGTAAGCCCCGATACCCGGCCCTGTAGCTGCTGCTCTACGTTACCCGAGGGAGTAATCTGCAGGGCTTTGGCGTTCACGGTCGAGACGGCGCCCGTCGTGGTTCGGCGATCATCTGTGGTATAACCCGTTACAACAACTTCGTTCAGGGCGGTGGCATCGTCTTCCATCTGAATGGTCAGGCTGGTCTGACCATTCACCGGCATTTCACGCGTTTTGAAACCAATGGCTGAGATAACCAGCACCGGATTGTTACCGCGCAGCGGTAAGCTGAAATTACCGTCGGCATCGGTTGAGGTACCCGTCTGCGTACCCTTCAGTACTACGTTGGCACCCGGCACAGGTCCATCGACACCCGTAATTTTACCGGTTATACGACGGTCCTGCGCCTGAGTAATAAGCGAACCAAGCAGCATAAACATACCAACCAGAAAAACTGGTGTGAGGCTGCGTAATGCGTGTTTCATACAATAAGGATTGGTTTAGGAACAAGTAATCAAGTCAAAATTAACTAGGAATGATGATAAATCAAGGGCGGATAATTATATATTACTTCTACAAAAACTATAGAGTTACAATAAATATTTGATTATTTATAAATACATATTGAGCTTCTCTGACTGTATTTTAATAACGCTGGCTTTATTTTAACTGAATGGTGATTCTGTGACTGGTTTCGTGGATAAATGAGTATATATACGCATTCTCGTCATGTGGTCATAAAAGCCGTACTTTTGGGGTCTATGATGCACACGAATTATTATTTTCTCCGGCAGCTTGCGCCAGTACTTGCCAAAAAAATTAAGGGTCTGCGTTTTATGGCTTGTTTTAGCCAGGATAGGGACGAAGTGGTACTGGTGTTTGCGGAGGCTCGTGGCCCATTGAGTTACTATAAACCCTTTTACCTGAAAGCAACGCTTCGGCCCGACTTCTCCGGGTTGTTTTTTCCGGAATCGGTGCATCGCGCCCGTACTAACAGTGTCGATCTGTTTACGGAACTGACCGAGATTGACCCGGAACTGGCCGGCGACACGGCTGCCCCTGCGGCCAACCGCCCCGGCCGGCTCGTGACGGGGGTGCGTTCGTTTCTGAACGAGCGCTGCCTGGCCATCTCTCTGGACGATGACCTGACGCTGGTTTTCAAATTTTTCGGCAACCGGCCTAATCTGCTGGCCTTTTCCGGCAATACCGTGGCCGATGTCTTTAACCATCGGCTCGAAGCCGACTGGCAGTTGCGGCTCGATCAGTTCGACCGCCCCATCGATCAGTCGTATGCGGCCTACGTACAGGCTGGCTATGATCACCGCCCGTTGTTTCCGACGTTCGGTAAGCTGGTGAATGAGTGGGTGTCGAGTCGGCGCGATCCCGCTACGCCCGATCAGTGGCCTCTTATTGAACAGACGCTGAACCAGCTCGAAGCCGGTCAGTACTACATTACCCGCTGGCAGCATCAACCCGCCCTCAGCCTGTTACCTGTGGGCGACATTCAGCGCGAAACGACGGATCCGCTCGAAGCCGCCAACCGATTCTACGTTGGCTTTAACGGTCTCGACGTTTTTGATCGGGAAAAGGGCAACTGGCTACGAGTTCTGGAGAAACGCCGGAAGCGGGCCGAAGCTCTGATCGAAGCGAACATGCAGCGGTTGATGGCCCGTGAGTCGGGCGTTGGTCACGAGCAGCTGGGACATATCCTGATGGCGAACCTGCACGACATTGTGCCGCAGGCGGGTATGTTATCACCTGAACGGGTTACCCTATACGACTTCTACCGGGATCAGCCGGTTACGATAAAACTCAAGCCGGAGTTGTCGCCCCAGCGCAATGCAGAGAACTTCTACCGGAAAGCAAAAAACGAAGCGATCGAAGAACAGTACCTGACCGATCAGGTTGCCGGTCGCGAAGCCGAACTGGTTCAGCTGGCGCAGCAACGCATGGCTATCGAAGCCACACAGAGCCTGAAAGAACTGCGCAAACTGGTAAAGCAGCTGGGTCTTACCGACGCAAAAGGGGGCAATGAAGACGAAGCGCAATTATTTAAGGAACTGACCGTGGACGGCTTCCGGATTCTGATTGGGCGAAATGCCCGTAACAATGACCTGCTGACGCAACGCCATGCCTACAAGGAAGACCTCTGGCTGCACGCCCGCGATGTGGCCGGCTCGCACGTACTGATCAAACATCGGGCAGGAAAACCATTTCCGCGCAACGTGATCGAGCGAGCGGCCGAACTGGCTGCCTGGTACTCCAAACGCCGAACCGACAGCCTGTGCCCCGTTACCGTGACTCCCAAGAAATTTGTGCGTAAGCCCAAAGGGCTGGCCGAAGGGCAGGTGATTGTTGAGAAGGAAAGTGTGGTGATGGTTGTGCCCCGGGGCGAATAACAAAGCAGGTCGGCTTCATAGCCGACCTGCTTTGTTATCTGGTTATTGCTCGATGGCCAGCTTCAGGTTAGCCTGAATAAGCCGGTTCATATCGTTCCAGGTATGATCCCAGGAATTTTCGGTCAGGAAAGCATCGATTTCGGCCCACTTGTCGGGATGACGACCCGACAGGGCTACCTCGATCGCCTGACCAAACGCTTCGGCATTATCGGCAATCTGCACGAAATCGGGATTTCCGTAGGTCCGAACGACATCGCGGATAGGGGTCGATACAACGGGCAGATGCGCTGCCAGATACTCAGGCGTTTTGGTTGGGCTGATGTAGCGCGTCGACTGGTTGAGTGCGAAGGGCAGCATGGCCACATCCCAGTTACTGAAATAAGCCGGCAGGTCGCGGTACGATTTCATACCCAGATAGTGCACATTGGGACCGTGGGGCAGCAGAGCCGGGTCGATCTTGACGATAGGGCCCAGCAGAATAAACTGCCAGTCGGGATGCTGATCGGCCAGCGTCCGCATGAGCTGATGATCGAACCGCTCATCGATCACCCCACTGAAACCGATACGGGGGCGGGCGATACCAGCCTGATCGGCCGGGTCGGTAAGCGACGTCCGGGCTGCCGAAAAGTGGTTAAAATCGATACTGCTCGGGAACGCAAACACCTGCGGATGGCGATTTCGCTTCGCTTCGTACAGGCTGATACCCCCCGTGAAAACCAGCGCAGCCCGATCGATAAGCCGTTGCTCCTGCTGCAGCAGTTGCGGGGGGGCACCCCAGAATGCCGACAGTTCGTCCATGCAGTCATAAACGGTGAGCCCGGGCATCAGGTGATCGCTGAACAGCAGGGCCATCGGGGTGTAGTACCAGGCCACAAAGTTGGTCAGCTGCCGCTCGGCCAGAAAGTTGTCGAGCAGTTGACGCTGCAGTACGATGGCCTCGTGGCCCGGCGTATGATGCGGAATGTGCGGAACGAGTACCGTGACGCCTTCGACGGGCTGATACGAAACCAGTTCAGTTTTGTCAGACCAGACGGGCTCTTCCAGAAACCAGACCCGATAATCGCGGGCTGCGCGGCTCAACAGATGCTGGGGGCGCTGGTAGACGAAGTTCCACCGAAGGTGGGAAAAACAAAGCAGGTCGGAGGTGGTACCGGCCTCGGGCCCGGCAGTGTGATGTTGGTCGGGTAGTTCAGCAGAAAACGCCGTGTTTGCAGACACGGGAGTCGAGTCAGTGTTAGACATACGTTAAGTAGAGAGAGATAGAGGCACAGGTTCGTTCACCAATAACCAACAAAATGCTGAACCGGCTTTCTCAGAACCTGTACGTCCGCGCAAAAGTTTATTCCCCGACCCAATATCTGAGTGAATGGATTAACAGGGCATATAGAGGCTGAAGGTGGCTCCCTGACCATCGGCACTGGTGGCCGTAATCGTGCCGCCGTGGATGTCGGCTACTTTTCGGCAGATGGCCAGGCCCATGCCCGTTCCGGTATAGTGCGATCGGCCGTGGAGCCGCTGGAAAATGGTGAAAATCCGGTCGAGATATTGCTCGTCGAAGCCAATTCCATTGTCGGCCACCGTCAGCAGCGCGTATCGTTTGTAGGGCTGCGGATTGAGCGATGCCGCAACGGTTTCGGGCAACTCAGCCGCCGAAATCTCCTGCCCGCTGATCTCGATGCAGGGGATGTGGCTGGCTAAATGGGTAGGCTGAAATTTCAGCGCGTTGCTCATCAGGTTCTGGAACAGCTGCTGCAGCAGGCGGGCATCGCCCGTAATGGTAGGCAGGTGGCCAACCCGAACAATGGCCCGTCGGTCTTCGATGGCCATCTCGAGGTCGTCGATGATCTGGGCCAGCAGGCGGTTCAGGTCGACGGGGGCGAAGGCTACACTCGAGCCCGAGACGCGGGCATAGCCAAGCAGGTCGCTGATCAGGGTTTGCATCCGGCTGGCCGCGTGCTGCATCCGCCGGACGATATCCGTTGCTGAGTCGGTCAGCTCACTGGCATACTGATTGGTCAGTATATCGCCAAACGACAGGATCTTGCGCAGCGGTTCCTGCAGGTCATGACTGGCGATGTAGGCAAACTGCTCGAGGCTTTGGTTCGACCGGTGGAGTTCCTGAACCGTTTTTTCGAGCTGAGTGCGCATCTGCCGGTCAGCCGTTATGTCCTGCACGGTAGCCACAAAACCATCGTTCAGCGTGGTCAGCGAAATGGATAGCCAGCGGTTGATCGGGCCAATGTACTCGTCAAACTGAACACTGCCCCCCGATTCGACCAGTTGCCGCAGCGTGGCAAAACGTTCGGGCGTAAGCGGGTAGATATCGGTTACCAGCTGGCCGATGAACGGCGTATCGACACAACCAGTCAGGTCGACAAACTGCCGGTTGGTCAGGGTAATCTGAAAATTTGTGATGTGCTGCTGCCGGTCGCGAACGGCCTCAAAGACCAAAATACCATTGGGCGACGAATTTAGCACGCTGTTGAGCAGGATGGTCTGGTTGGCCAGCCGGCGGGTCATCTGCTGCAGATCGCTCGGTTCGGTATAGGTCAGCAGCAACCCATCGACGCCGAACGCCGAAACCGACTGGGTGATGTGTACGTCGCGATCGTCGAGTTGATAATGCTGCTCGAGCCGACGCGGCTGCCCACGCTCGACCACATCGATATACGTAGGCCAGAGGTCGCTGGTAGTGATGTCGGGAAAATAATCGGTGAACAGGGCACCCTCGATGGCCGGGTTGGCGTCGGGTCGGTTTCCCAGTGTGTCGCGTCGGGCAACCGCGTTCAGAAACAGATAGCGAAAGTTGATGATCGGGCCCGTACCGTCGGCATTGGCCCGAACAGCTGTTAAACCCACCAGACCACCGACACTGTGTTCGAGAACCGGGGCCCAGAATGGCGGCATAGATTCCGGCATGGATTGCGTGATTAAGCCAGTTGAGCCGGGTACTGATTGGGATAAAGCAAGTGACATACGATGGTACGGAATAACGGGCTTCCTTATACAAGTGTACGTAAAATGCCCGGTCGCAAGTTTCGTATAAAAAGCACGTATCCCGAAAAAAAAGTGCTGATCGGTCGCTGCCACAGTTACTGGTGCCGCGCGCCGACTCAAGCCTGAACAAAACAAAAAAGCCGTCGGGCAACGAGTGTCACCCGACGGCTCTATGCATCAACTAACCGCAATCCGTTGATGGGTGTTTATTTTTTGGCTTCGTTCAGCTCGAAGAGGTAGCCATCGGGATCGGGAAAATACAGCTGAACAACCCCGTCGAAGCGTACCTGCTTATGATAATTGATGTTCTTTTCTTTCAGAAATGCTTCTGATTTGGCGATGTCGGCAACAAACAGGGCGAAGTGGCTGCCGTTGCGATCATGGCTGACCTGCGCCTGCCGACCATCGAGCAGGTGAATCATCTGGCCGTTGCCCAGGTCGAACCAGGCCCGGCTCGCCTTCAGGTTGTCGGGCACGGCAATGGGCGAGAGACCCAGAACCGTACGGTAAAAGGCTGCGCTGGTCGGAATATCGCTGACATGAATGGCCAGGTGGTTGAACTTAACGATACCCAGGTTGGTCTGGCCAAAAGCGGTTGCTGATACCAGCAGCAACAGGCATACGAGTTTTTTCATAGAACGAAAAGTGACTAACGAATCAAAACTACCTGACTTTGCCGCCCGCTGGCTGTCTCGACGGTGAGCACATACTGCCCTGTGGCCAGACCCGGTACGGAAAGTTGCCGACTGTGCTCGCCGGGCGGGAGCTGGGCTTCGGCCAGCCGGGCCGAAAGCTGGCCGGTGGGGCTGTGCAACGAGACCGTCAGCGGCCCGGTCGCAGCCGTCGCGAACCGCAGGGTCAGCAGATCGGTGGCCGGGTTGGGGTAGACCTGCAGGGGCAGGGTGAGGAACTCGGCTACGGCCGTCACAATGGCGCCGGCCTCTACCGTTTTCAGCAGCCAGTTATCGGGATCGATCACAATGCCGGTCACTGTTCCTTTACTGGGCAGCGTAAATGTCTGATCAAGCTGGTTGTTCAGTACCGTTACGGTGGTGTCGCCCGCGGCCGACTGAACCCTGATTTGCACCGGCATGGTAAAGAAAGTGGGATTACCCGAAACCGTGTTACGCTGTTGCAGCTGCACCGTTACGGTTCGGCCGGTCGGACTGCCAAGAATGGCTGATCGGTACGTTGGGTATCCTTCGCCGTAGACCCACTGTTTGAAGAAATAATCCAGTTTCTGGCCTGATACCTGTTCGGCTACGGCCTGAAAATCCTCGGTAACGGCCGTCTGATAGGCCAGTGTCAGCGTACCGGAATAGGTGCGCATGATCTTGTAGAACGTACTGTCGCCCACCACACCGCGCAGCATGTGCAGCACCGCGGCTCCCTTGGCATACGTCCGGTTCGCATCGAAGATGTTGCCAACGCTCGAAATATCCTGCACATAGAGGGTGCCCCGGGCATTGCGGGCGCGGTTCAGAAAGGTGGTCATGGTCGTCTGGTAGCCGGTGCGACCAGTCACTCCCTCGGCGTAAACGGCTTCGGCATACGAGGCAAATCCTTCGTTAAGCCAGATATTCTGCCAGTCGCGGCAGGTGATTTTGTCGCCAAACCACTGGTGGGCCAGTTCGTGGGCAATAACAGCCGGCGTAAAGGCACTGGCCTCCATCGAGCTGATGGTCTGGTGTTCCATGCCGCCGTTGCCCTGCCCAAACTGTGCATGGCCATACTTCTCTTTCAGAAAGGGGTAAGGACCGAAGCGGGCGGCAAACAGCTGGAGCATGTAGGGAGTGCGGTCGAGGCTGGCCCGGGCGCCCGGTAAGGTTTCCGGATACAGGTAGTGGGTCACCGGCATCGTTACCCGGTCGTAGGTGTAGGGCGTGTCGTAGCGCTCATAGTTCGACAGGGCAATCGAAATGAGGTACTGCGCAATGGGGTGCCGGTTTTTCCAGAGGTACGTTTTGGTTCCGTCGTTATTGGTGGTCACACTGGCAAGGGTGCCGTTTGAGACCGATACGAAGCGGGCAGGTGCCGTGATGCGTACATCCGACGAGTCGACCTTGTCGGCCGGTGTGTCTTTGCAGGGGAACCAGTCGGGCGCACCATAGGGCTCGCTCAGGCTCCAGATAACGGGTTCGGTATTGCTTTCGTGGGTGCCGAACTTAAAGCTGCTCTGGGCCGCGCTGTTCGGAATACCCTGGTAATAGACCGTCAGGTTATATATCTGTCCGTTGCTCAGCGTTCGGGCTGGCGTGATCGTGAGCCGGTTCTGGGCAAACTGAAAGGCAAGTTTGGTTGTCCCCGATTTTACCGAGTCGACCCGGAGGCCTTCGCCGGCGCTGCTGGTTCCCGAGTTCAGATCCAGAAAAAAAGACGTCAGGGTTGCTGCGGTGCACTTCAGCTGAACGGTCACGGCTCCGCGCAGGTAGTTGGGGGAGTGGGTCAGCTTGAGGTCGAGGCCGTAGTACTGCACATCGATGGTATTGTCGCCGGGATAAGCGAGTCGGGCTTTGGCATTATTGGCCAGCCGGGTGTAGGCACGTACCTTACCGGCCTGACAAAACTGACCGCCATCGTCGGCTCCATCGGAGCGAAACTGGGCCTGAGCGGTCAGCAAGCCGAGGCTCCAGAGTAAGGTAAAAAACAGGCGCATAAACGTGGGTTAGTTAGGGGTATTCACAGGTAGGGGGGACGGCCTTACAGCACGGGCCTGGCCGGGTCGTTGGGGCTCGTCAGCGCACTTGGCAACAGGGGTTTGTCCGACTCCGTCTGGGCTTTGAGCTGCTCCAGTTTTCGCTGCTGATCTTCGGGCAGCTGCAGCTGCCAGTTCATCGAACTGGCCAGCTGATACATCATGTACTGTATCTGGTTGTTGGCAATGCGTGGCAGATCGCTCTGCATGGCGCGCTCGTTCATTACCTGTTTGGCTTCGCTCAGAATCTGCGTGTAGTCAGCCCCGTTGAAGTGATTCAGTATGCCGGCCTGAATGTCGTAAAAGCGGTAGTCAGTATCGATCGAGAGCACTTCGGGCTCGGGGAACGCTTCGATCACCAGCGTTTTATCGCCTGGTGCGGGAATGCGAAACCGTACCTTGGCGAAATCGAAACCGACTAGCACTTTCGAGCGCGCAATCACCATGGCTTTTTTGGGGTCGTTGAGCAGATACAGAATCTTTTTCTGATCCTGGTAATTGTAGATTTCGGTGAAGTAGCCCTCGGCCATCACCACCTTGAATACTTTCTCGATACGCTCCAGCAACAGGGTCGATTCGTGCCGGACATCCGTAAGCCCCGATCGTTTGCGTAGTACACTGGCCGCAGCCACTCCGCCACCGGCACCCACCAGCAGCAGTAAAACAGTAGTGAGAAAGTCCATATATGGTTAAATGTATGACAATTAGGCTGAAACAAACAATGTGTACGGCGAAACGGCCCATGGCTGTTTCACTGTACACATTGCTCAGAACGGGCGTATCGCTTACTTGGCGTAGGCAACGGCCCGCATTTCCCGGATAACGGTTACTTTGATCTGACCGGGATACTGCATTTCTTTCTCGATTTTCTGCGAGATTTCGAACGACAGCACGCCGGCCCGGTCGTCAGACACATGATCAGCGTCGACCATGATGCGCAGTTCCCGACCCGCCTGGATGGCGTAGCACTTGGTAACGCCGGGGAAATTGCCCGCGAGGGCTTCCAGATCTTTCAGCCGTTTGATATACGACTCCATCATCTCCCGGCGGGCACCCGGCCGCGAACCTGACACGGCATCGCAAACCTGCACAATGGGCGAGATCATGCTCGTCATCTCGATTTCGTCGTGGTGAGCGCCGATCGCATTGATCACTTCCGGATTCTCCTTGTATTTTTTGGCCAGCTCCATACCCAGAATGGCGTGGGGCAGTTCAGCCTCTTCGGGCCATACCTTGCCGATGTCGTGGAGCAGACCGGCGCGTTTGGCCAGCTTGGCGTTGAGCCCCAGTTCGGCGGCCATGGTGGCGCACAGCTTGGCTACTTCGCGCGAGTGCTGAAGCAGGTTCTGGCCGTAGCTGGAACGGAAGCGCATCCGTCCTACCATCTTGATCAGCTCGGGGTGCAGCCCGTGAATGCCCAGGTCGATCACCGTCCGTTCGCCGATCTCTACAATTTCATCCTCGATGTTTTTGCGGGTCTTGGCCACAATTTCCTCGATGCGGGCGGGGTGAATCCGGCCATCCTGCACCAGGCGGTGCAGCGACAGGCGGGCAATTTCGCGACGCACCGGATCGAAGCCCGAAATAATAATGGCTTCGGGCGTATCGTCGACGATAATTTCGACACCGGTTGCCGCTTCGAGGGCTCGGATGTTACGACCTTCCCGACCGATCACCTTTCCTTTTACATCGTCCGATTCGATATTGAACACCGAGACGCAGTTTTCGATCGCGTGTTCGGTAGCCGTGCGCTGAATGGTTTCGATGACCACTTTCTTGGCTTCTTTGGTGGCCGTCAGCTTGGCTTCTTCGACGATGTTTTTGACGTACGACGAGGCCCGCGACTCGGCTTCGGCCTTGAGCGTATCGAGGAGCTGTTCGCGCGCCTGTTCGGCCGAGAGGCCGGCAATGCGTTCGAGCTGCGCTACCTGATCGGCCAGCATCTGATCGGCTTCCTGCTGCCGCCGTTCTACTTCTTCGCGCCGTTTGTTGAGGGCATCCGTTTGTTGGGTCAGTGCATTACGCTGCTGATTCAGTTCGTTGCGCTGCTGATTGAGTTCCTGTTCGCGGTTTTTCTGCTGATCGGCCTGCTGATTAAGCTGCTGTTCGCGCTGCTTCAGTTTGTTTTCGTTTTGCTGCAGCAGATTGCGTTTCTGACTGGTGGTTTCTTCAAATTCTGCCTTCAGCCGGATGTATTTATCCTTAGCTTCGAGCATGCGTTCTTTTTTAAGCGTTTCGGCCTGCAGTTCCGCATTTTTCAGGATTGCAGCCGCTTTTTCGTCGGCTTCCTGTTCGCGCCGGGCATGATCGCCGGCCATGGTTTTACGGCCAACCAGTAAGCCTACGCCACTACCCACGAGGGCAGCCAGAATGGCTAACCAAACTGGAATATCCATTGGACATATATCGTTAAGGATGAAAAAAATAAACCATCAACCTGTCGCGATACCAATGCCTGTCAATTGCAACATCATTCGAATTCACCCTGACCCGGCGGCTATCCCGTACTCGAAACGGCCCGGTCCAGTTGCGTAATTCGTTTGAATAACATCTGTTGTAGTTGTTGTACCTGCTGTTCGTTCCTGAGTTTATTGACCAGACCGTCGAACGCCACCCGCATCATCGCTTCGCGGGGGTTCTGTACGCCTTCCGACGCCTGCTCATCGAGCAGGGTCTGCAGCAACACGGCTGCATCGCGGACAAAGCCCTCCGATTCCGGCTCCACAAAAATGGTATAGTGGAGACCAGCGATTTTGACACGAATTGGCATTTCTTCCATCGCAGAGGCCGGCTCAGGCAGGGTTTCCCCTCGAGCCAATTATGGGTTATGACAAACTACTCCAGTGCGCAATACACCCTTCCAGATGTCGGATGTATTCGTCGAGTTGTTGTTTTAATTCGGCATTCGTATCTGTCACCGACAGCTTGTTACTTACAATCTTACCAATTTCTTTCGACTTTGGTGATTTTTTCTCCGCATTCTGCAGTTTTTTCTCTTGTTTTTTGGCTTCACTTTCGGCCTTTCGCAGGTCTTTCCGCAGCGTGTCCCGTTCGGTCTCGAGTCGGCTAATCGTTTTCAGTGCCTTATCATATTGCTGGTTGAGCTGGGTAATTTTACCCTCCAGCTGCTCGATAAGGGCAACGATCTGAAACTCACTGATCATGTGGTTATTCATGGTGGTGACAGCCGTAAAAAAAAGCCTGTGCGCGTTACCTGACGTGACCCCAAAGCGAACGGCTATTTCCGGATTACAGCCCCCAGATCCCGCTCGAATGCCTGCATTAGCCGTTGCATGGTTTTATCGATCGTGGCATCGGTCAGCGTCTGCGTGGCATCCTGCAGCAGGAAACTGATCGAATACGATTTTTTACCGGCTCCCAACGAGTCGCCTTCGTACACATCGAACACATTGACGGCCTGCAACAGTTTCCGTTCGGTCTGCTGCGCCAGCTTATTAATCTGTTCGAAGGCCACGGCCTTGTCGAGCACCAGCGACAGATCACGACGCACCACCGGGAACCGGGGCACTTCCTGATACCGCATTTTCGGACTGCCTAGCTTCAGCAGGTACTCCCAGTCGAAATCGGCGTAGAAAACGGGCTGCTTCAGGTCGACCAGTTTCGCCAGTTTAGGCTGTACCAGCCCCAGACTCACGACCGGTTTTTTATTGACCAGGTAGGTAAGTCCGTACTGAAACAACGCCGGATCGGCCGGTTGCGTATCGACCCGACGTTCCTGGCCTGCCCCGATCCGGAACAGGTTGAGTACCCGCTGCACGGCGGTGGCCAGATCGGCATAGGTAACGGGCTGACTTTTCTGCCGCCAGCTTTCTGCCGCCTGATTACCCGACAGGGTCAGACTCAGGCGCATCTTCTCGCTGTAGGTTGTCCGGCCCCCTTCGCCCGTATGCTGGGCGTACACTTTGCCGAACTCGAACAAACTCAGATCGCGTTGCCGGCGGTTTTGGTTATAAACCACCGTTTCGAGGGCCGAAAACAGCAGCGTTTGCCGCATAACCGACAGCTCGTCGCTTAGCGGGTTCAGCAGCGTTACGTCGGCACCGGTCAGGCTGGCCCGAATGGCATCGTGGTAGGCCGGCCGGGTGAGCGACAGCGTCAGAATCTCGAAGAAGCCATTGCCCGCCAGCAACTGGCCCACGCGGCTTTGCCACTGGTTGACATCGGTCTTGGGAAACTCCGACAGAGAGTCGGCCGCGAGGTTGGCCGAGAGCGGGATGTTGTCGAGGCCGTAAATGCGCAGAATTTCTTCGATTACATCGGCTTCGCGCGTGACATCGACCCGGTAGGGCGGCACCACAGCTACAAAGCCGGTTTCGGTTTCGTCGGCCTGCGCAATATCGAGGGCCGTCAGGATCCGGCGAATTTCGGCCCGGTCGATGGCGATACCGATCAGCCGGTCGATATGACGGTATAGTACCGGCACCCGGAACGGTTCGACGGGTTCGGGATACAGATCGACGATGTCGGACGTAACCTGTCCTCCGGCAATTTCCTGCAACAGCAGGGCCGCCCGTTTGAGGGCAAACACCGGCATGTTGGGGTCGGTGCCGCGCTCGAACCGGAACGACGCGTCGGTCTTAAGGCCATGATGCTGCGCCGTTTTACGCACCGACCGCGCCGAGAAATAAGCCGACTCCAGAAAAATCCGGGTTGTCGCGCTGGTCACGCCCGAGGTCTGACCACCAAACACCCCGGCAATGCACATGGGCTCCTCGGCGTTGCAGATCATCAGGTCGGTATCCGTGAGTTTGCGTTCGACCCCATCCAGGGTAACGAACGGCGTGCCGGCGGCTACCGTTTTCACGATCACGCGGTTTCCGGCAATCCTGTCGGCATCGAACGCGTGAAGTGGCTGACCCAGATCGTGCAGTACGAAGTTGGTAACATCGACCACGTTGTTGATCGGGTTGAGGCCAATAGCGCGGAGCCGTTGCTTGAGCCAGTCGGGCGACTCCATCACGGTCAGGTTGCTGATCGTAAGGCCGCAGTAACGGGGGCAGGCCTCCGCATCGTCAACCTGCACGTCGAGGGTCAGGCTGGTGCTGTCGACGGCGAAGGCATCGACACTGGGCCACCGGAGGGGGCGGTTCAGCACAGCGTGCAGGTCGCGGGCGGTGCCCAGGTGCGAGGCTGCATCGATACGGTTGGGCGTCAGCCCGATCATGATCTGATAGTCAGGCTCCAGGTTGAAATACCGGGCCGCCGGCGTACCGTTGGGCAGGTCGGCTACCGGACCGCTGGGGTCGAGCACCATAATGCCGGCGTGGGAAGTGCCCAGCCCGATTTCGTCTTCGGCGCAGAGCATTCCCTCCGACGCGGCTCCCCGAATTTTGGCTTTCTTGATCGTAAAAGGCTCTCCGCCGGTGGGGTAGAGCGTGGCACCTACGGTGGCCACCACAACCCGTTGTCCGGCCGCCACGTTGGGCGCACCGCAAACAATATGCAGGGGTTCCGAACCTCCCGCGTCAACGGTTGTCAGGCTCAGCGAATCGGCGTCGGGGTGTTTGGTGCAGGTCAGCACCGTGCCCAGTACCAGTCCGTCGAGACCACCCGGCACTGCATCGAATCGCTCAATGCCTTCAACTTCAAGGCCTGTACCGGTTAGCAGTTTACCAACTGCTTCGGGCGATTCGGGCAGATCAATGAACGTTTGTAACCATTTATAGGAAATCTCCATACGGCGGCTTTGCAAATAAATCACAAAGGTAAGGAGAAGGGCAACCCGGTAAAAGGCAGAACGCAGAAAGCACACTGTTTTGCTGCGTCAGCGCCTGATCTTGCGCCCTGTGGTGATTGGACACAAGACCGGGTAAGGCTCCGACAACCGCACGACGGCACTGCCCGACTGACACTGCGACCCCACCGTAACGGTGTACCGGCCCGCCCGGATATTGGTTAAATTCTGGGTAGTTGCTCCGTTCGACCAGCTATACGTGTAGGGAGGAGCTCCCCCCGTAACGCCCAGCGTGATACGCCCATCGCTGGCACCGAAGCAGGTGGGCTGAACGGCTGTTGTCGAGAGGGTTGGGGCCGAATAAACCGTTACGCTTCGGGTGGTTATGGCCGTACAGCCGTTGGTACTGGTAACGGATACGCGTACCGTTCCCGACGCGGCTGTCCAGTTTATGGTTGCTGTCGTACTGGTTGGCGTGCCCCCGCTGACGATAGTGCCGCCCGTTACCGTCCAGCTGAATGTACCCGCAGTGCTGCTGAGACTATAGGGGAGCGACGAACCGTTACAGGCGGTTGTAGCCCCACTGGCAAACGAAATGGCAGGCGTGTCGCCGGTCACCCGAATGGAGGTAGTATCCTGACAACCAAGAGCGTCCGTAACGGTTAGTTTAAACTGGCCGGTGCTGGTTGTCGAGATAGCGCGCGTGGTCAGTAACTGCTGGTCGGCCGTGATCCACTGGTAACTATAGGGCGTGGTTCCGCCGGTGGCGGAGGCCGTCAGCGAAACGGCCCCCGTGGGGCGGCAGACGATTGGGCTGGTAGGAGCGATGCTGGCCTTTACATCACTGCTGGCGTTGACAAATTCCAGGCAGACCGACCCGGTCTGCCCCAGGTTGTTTGTAACAGTTACCCGGATCGTATCCTTCGTACAGCCGGGGGTACCTGCTCGCATGGTGTAGAGCAGACACTGGTTGTTGGTTGGGTCGATGGTGACCGAGCCGGTCGAACCACCCCCGGAAACGCTCTGGATGAAGTTGGTGCCCGAGCAACTGCTCAGCTGAAGACAGTGCTGTTTTTGCTGGCCGGGTGTGACAAGGGCCGCCCGGTAAAAGCGGGTAGGCTGGCTGGTGGCGGGGTCCAGCACATCGACTGGCGCGTCGTAATTGGAGTAGTAGCCAAAATTACCTGTCGACCCCGAGCCGCTGATAACCCCTACGTGAAACCGCTGGCTGGCCGTGAGGGTGTTGAACTGCGAAAACGGTACGGCCGTGGTGGCGGTAAAGCTGACCACCGAGTAGGGTGTCCCGTTTATCACCAAACTGTCGCGCCGGCTGCCGCGCGTGGTGTAGGGCTGGCTATTGAGTTGCAGACTCGACAGGGCCGCCGTCGGAATAACCACCAGCGCCTGCTCGATGGTGCTGCCCACGTTGCGCGAAAAGTCGTTTCGTAAACTGCCCGTACAGGCCGTTATGGTGGGCAGAATACTCATACCGAATTCGTTGGCCGACACCGACGATACCTGATAGGCGTAGAACTTCTTGTTGCCGGCAAACTGAAAGGCCCGGTTCAGGGCCGAGTTGGTCAGGTTGTAGGTATACACCTGACCGGGTTCGAGTGTAACGGTGGTGAGCGACGTGGGTGGCCCATTGGCCGTGGCCGGGCCGGTAATGGTCAGGCTGGTACTCTTTTCGATCCCTACCACAAATACATAGTCGGAGTTGGCCGCCGTGTTCTGCCCGTGAACGGCAACGTACTGCTGGCCCGTGACCCGGGCCGGCACAAGCTGATCGAAACCAGCGTCGCGGTTGCCGCTGTAGGGCTGGTATGTGTGCTGTGAACCTGAATTGACCGCAATGGGTTTGTCCGACGTAACCAGCAAACCGGCTACCGAGGTGTTGCTGGATGTGGTAGTCGTTACCGTGCCGGAGGTCGTGGTGGTGGTCGCAGAGGTCACCATGTACGTTTCCCCCGCGTTGAGCGATACGGTGAAGTTGGACGGATTGGTAACGCCCTGCAGCGGTACCGGGCTCCGGATCTGAACAACGGTATTGGGTTCAGTAGCCATAATGCTCACGAAGTGGCGCTGATCTACCGCGTTCTGAGTGGTGGAAAGACGGGTCTGGCTGCCGGCGTAGAAAGCGTAGCCCAGCCCCGCCCGGCCTTTCAGCGAGATAATATCCTGGTTGTTTTGTGGGGTGAGCCGATAGGCCACCTGAATAGGCTGATCCGACTGCACGATCAGGCCTTTGTTGCGTTCCTTGGTATTGGGGTTCGGCGATTGTACCACCGACAGGGGCAGGGTCAGGCTGGTCGACGCGGTCGAAGTGAGGACAACCTGCTGGCTGTACGAACCATCGGGCGTTCTGATCGTAACGATGGCGTTGGCCGAGCGGGTCGACAGGATCAGATCCTGCGATCCATACTGCAGGTTGCCCGCCGAAGGGTTGCCGTAAATAGAGGGGAGGTAGTAGATATTGGGCTGGTTGCACGTGACGGTCTGGATACACTCCGGGCAGTCGGGATCCTGACAGTCGATCAGGTTGTCGCCATCATCGTCGATACCATTGTTGCAGATCTCCGCCGTGGTTTGCGCCTGCGCAGTGAAAGGAGGTACGCTGCACAGTAAGAGGATGATACAGAAGAGGTAACGTAAAAAGACCATCACGTCCGGTGAGCCTGGTATAGAAGCGCATCGATCGTGTCAACCCGCAATCAACATGCCAGAAACCGTATATGTTACTATTTGTAACCAGGTTGCTGGTATGTTGGCTCAATTCTGTTGGTTTGATTTTTTGCTGATAATAAGATTAATATCAGTATGTTATGAGTGGCTTGCGGGCGGCTGTTGACGAACGCACCCAAACAGGCCGTTGCCAGAATAACGAGCGTGTGGCAAGGGTCGGGTAGCTGCGAAGTGCCGTACGATCAGCCGGTCAGGGGTAGTCGATGGTAAAGGTAGTCCAGCCATCGACGCCGGTCTGTAGTGAAAACGAGAACCCGTGATTGCGCAGAATATCGCGGGTAAGGGTGAGGCCAATGCCCTGTCCGGTTGCCCGGGTACTGAAAAAGGGGTTGAATAAACGGCTGGCCACGGCCGCATCGATGGGTTGCCCATTGTTGCGGATCCGGAGCTGCCGGGCATCCAGCCGCAGTTCGACAGACTGACCCGGCTCGCAGGCGTCGAACGCATTCCGGATCACGTTGACCAGTACCTGCTCCAGTTGACCAACATCGACCCGCCAGATGACCGGTTCGGTGGGCAACTGTAGGGTCAGGCCGATGCCCAGCTGGGTAGCCTGTGGCTGCATCAGCTGACTCAGGGCCGACAGCAGCGTGGCCATATCGGTCGCGACGGGAGCAGGCAGCGGGAGCCGCACGACATCGGCAAACCGCCCCATAAACCGATTAAGTCGCCCGTTTCGGTCGATGGCGACGCGAACGGCGCTGCGCAGTTCGGTGTCGGGGAGTTCGGGTTCGGCCAGCGACAGAATGGTGTTGACCGCGCCGATCGAGTTGTTGACTTCGTGGGCCATTACCCGAATCACGTGGCCGTACGCGTTTTTCTCGGTGGCAATAACCTCTGCGGTCATCTCCTCCAGAAACAGAAATTGCCGCCGAAACCCCCGGTCGATGAACTGCCCCCGGAGCACGCGGTAGGTCTCCACCCCGTTGAGTCGGATGGTGTGGGGCTGGTCGGGCGGCAGCCCCTCAAGCTGGTTCAGCAGTGGATGCGTCAGCTCGGCCAGTGACCGCCCCAACAACGTCGACACCGGGCAGCCCAGCAGCCGGCTGGCCATAGGGTTGGCCGTGGTGATACGGCCGTCGAAGTCGAAGATCAGCAGCGCAATAGGGGCCGCGTCGACCAGCTTATCCAGAAAAAACTGTTGCTCGGCCTGACGCGTCCGTTCGAGCCGGAGCTGGCTGATCATCAGGTTATACATCCGAATCAGCTGATCGACTTCCAGATGGCCCGTTTCGACGAACGTTACCGTAAAGTCGTTGTCGCGCATGGCCTCAACGCCCGATGCCAGAAACTGGGCGGGTTGCCGCAGCCGCCGGTATAGCTGCCAGCCTGCCAGCAGCGAGCCCACTAGCAGCAGTTCGGCCCCGATAAACAGGGGCAGATCGGTGCGCAGGCTCCGGAACACCAGTGCCGCCAGCGCCAGATGAAGCGCGGCCACGTAGAGCAGGTAGCGGGTACTTAGTTTCATTCGGCAGTATAGGCAATTCCATACTTTTCGAGCCGGCGGTAGAGGGCAAAGCGTGTAATACCCAGCGCCCGGGCCACCAGGCTTACCCGTTGCTGGTGGTAGGCCATAGCCCGCTCAATCATTTGCCGCTCCATCTGTTCCAGCGTCAGGCTGCCCACGGCCGGCCCTTCATACCGGCCGATTGCCGGGCCGGTGCTGAGGTGCTTTTCAAAATCGGCCACGATCAGCGTATCGGTTGCGGCCAGCAGCACGGCCCGTTCCACCATATTTTTCAGCTGCCGGATATTGCCCGGCAGGGCCAGACTGCGCAGCCACGGAATCGCGTCGGGACTAACCCGCAGGCTGGGGCGTCGGTACAGGATTTTCAGGTTGTCGATGAAAAAGCTGACCAGCCGCGGAATGTCGGCCGGGCGTTCGCGCAGGGCGGGCAGCCGTACGGTAATCAGGTTGATCCGGTAGAACAGATCTTCGCGGAATGTGCCCTGGGCTACCATGCTCTCCAGGTTGCGGTTGGTGGCGCAGATGACCCGTACATCCACCGTGCGGGGCTTGCTGCTGCCTAGCGGCTCGAAGGTTCGGTCCTGCAAAACCCGCAGGAGCTTGACCTGCGCGGCCGGGTCCAGATCGCCAATTTCATCCAGAAAAATACTGCCTTTATTGGCCAGTTCGAACCGTCCCACCCGGTCGGTTCTGGCGTCGGTAAAGGCTCCGCGAACGTGGCCAAACAACTCGCTCTCAAACAGCGAACTCGATATGCCGCCGAGGTTGACCTTAACAAACGGGTGGCGGCTGCGCCGGCTGTTCTGNGGGGGCTTCGGTGGGCGCCACCCGCCCAATCGTCGACAGTACGTCGAGCAACTGCGGGTCTTCGCCAATGATGGCGTCGAAGGCAAACTGCTCGTTGAGTTGCCGGCGACCAGCCGATGGGGGTGTGCCCCCCGACAGACTGATGGCCGTTCGAATGGACTGTACGAGGTAGTCGTTCTGCCAGGGTTTGGTCAGGAAATCGCTGGCACCGGCTTTCATGCCGGCCACGGCCAGGTCGATACTGCCCCAGCCGGTAATGAGCACCACCGGCACCTGGGGCAGCTGCTCGCGCAGGTAGCGCAGCAGCCGCAGCCCATCGTCGCCGGTGGTGCTGATCGAAAAATTCATGTCGAGCAGAATGGCGTCGGGTGTTTGCCGGGTCAGCAGCTCACGGGTTTCGAAGGGGCCGTCGGCCAGCAGTACATCGAAGCCTTCCCGCCGGAAGAGCAGCGAGAGCGACGTTTGAACCGCCATATCGTCGTCGATAAGCAAAAGCAGGGGCATGGGTAGCAGATTAATCGTCGTGAAGCGCCACGGCCGGCTGAATGGTGGCTGCCTGCCGGCTGGGATACAGCGCGCAGACCGTGACGAGGGCGTAAACGATCAGCGAGGAGGTTGCCATGGCCAGCAGGTAAACGCCTGCGCGCAGGCCAAACGCGTTCAGTAGCGGAAACTGACCGGCCACCAGCAGGCCAATGACCAGCGCAAAGGTAGCCAGTACCCACATTTCGCCCACAATCTGCCACGACACATGGGCGGTGGTGGCCCCCAGCGCCCGGCGCAGGCCAATTTCGCCCCGCCGGCGGGTAATGCTCACGTTCAGGACACCGAACAAACCCAGGGCCACGTTGATGAGCAGAAAGCCGCTGACGACCGACGCGATCAGCATCGGAATCAGCGTAAACTGCAGCCGGCTCCGGCGCGATTCGCTCAGGTAGCTGACATCGACGCTCCAGCCGTTGACCATGGCCGTCAGGTCGCGCACCAGCTGGGCTTCCAGGCTGGCATCGGCGCCAGGTTTCACACGCACCAGCAGCGTGCGGTGGTCCTGATTGCGGTGGTTGAGCAGCTCGATCATCAGCGGTTCATCCACCGAGAATTCGCCCCGCCCCTTAAACCGGTCGATTACGCCCACCACGCGCCAGCCCGGTTTGCTGTCTGTGTCGGGGCTGAGGAACTTGCCAACGGCATCATCGGTGCCGAAGAGCTGGGCCTGAGCCGCCCGGTTGATAATCACGGGCTGGTAACGCCCAACGCTGTCGACGTTGCGGTACCAGCGGCCGGCGCGCAGCGGAATAGACAGGACCTGGGCAAACTGCTCGTCGGCGGTGTAGTACTGTGCCTGAATCTGCGTGCGCCCCCTGGCCACGCTCGAACTGTTGTAATAGGCCGAGAAGGGCGAGTTGTCGCTCATGCGCGAAACCACCTCGATGCCCGGGTAGGTTTGCAGCCGCTGCCGGATGGCTTCCGTTTTGGCGGCAACGTCGACCGTATCTTCGTTGTTGCCCAGATTGATGGCCCATACCCGGTCGTAGGCGAACCCAAGCGGTTGGCGATAATTGCCCAGGTTGTAGATGATAAGCGACGACAGGCCGAAGAGCACCAGAAACGATGCCGTCATCTCGACGATTAGCAGCGTATGGGCTTTTTTCTTGTTCCAGATCAGGGTAATCAGGTGACGGATCATAAGCCGGCAGGAGGTTGGGGTACGTAGATGAATGAAGGACGTGGCTAACTGGCCCGCAGGGCGCTGATGATATTGAGTCGGGCCATGCGCAGGGCCGGCAACACGCCCGATAGCAGCCCGAAGAGCAGGGCAATGAGCAGACTAACCAGAAAAACCAGCCCGTTGATGGTCAGGTCGGCGTAGGGAATCCAGCCGCTCTGGTTGATGAGCAGCAGCAGCATCGAGGTGAGCAGGAGGGCAATCACGCCACCCAGCAGGGTTACGAAGATGTTTTCGATGATGAACTGCCACAGCAGCGAACGCACCGGCGCACCGAAAGCTTTCCGCACCCCGATTTCCGAGGCTCGTTCCAGCATCCGGCCCACGTTCAGGCTGACCAGATTAACCGCCGGCAAGCCCACCAGCATGAGCACCAGAAACGTGAGCAGACCCAGAAAGGTGTAACGCAGGCCGGAGTTGCCATTCAGAATCGCGTTGAGGTAATTGTCCAGAAAGGGCTCGCTGTAAACCGTCATGATATTGTACTTGAACCCATACTGCACCACGGGCATCGGTACCTGAGCCATGCGGCCCTGAAACTCGGCTTTCAGCCGGGGACGGTCGGCCGCTGTGCGGGCCAGCAGCATGGCCTGGTAATCGCCCCGCCAGCCGGAGCTCTGGTAGTTGCTCTTGGGCGTCGTGTAGGGGAAGTACAGATCGGCCGTGGTGAACAGGCGCGTTGGCGGCACTCCGCGCACCACGCCGACAACCGTGTAGCGCACGTTCTCGATCGTGACCGGCTGGCCCACTACCGAATCGGTGTTGCTGCCGAAATAGGCGCGTTTGAACCCATCCGTAATCACGACCACCGACCGGTTGCTGGCCAGATCCTGGGCGTTGTAGGGCCGCCCCTCCAGAAAGGCAAACTGGGCCACCTGCCAGAACGGAACGTCGGTAAACCGAATATCGACCATGATGCGCTGGGTGCCCGAAAAGGCGCTCGACCGGCGGGTGGTCGAAAACACCGTTACCTGTTCGGCCTGACTCAGGTTTTTGGTGTACTGGCTCAGAAACCGGAACGACAGTGGCCCGTTGGTCGAGCGGGTCTGGGCCGAATCTTCGAGTGACATGCGTTCAACGTAGAGCGTACGGTCGCGCCGGGTTTCGGGGTAGTGTGCGCCGATGGCGTGGTCGAGGAAGGCCGTCAGCAGCATCAGCACCGTTAGGGTCAGGCTGATGCCGAACAGCGTGATAAAGGTGTAGAAGGGGTGCCGCAGCAGCACCTTCCAGGCAATGGTGAGGTAATTCAGCAGCATGGTATTAGTTGGTTTGAAGCAGGGAATCGCCCACCATCGAGCCGTCGAACAACCGCACGAGCCGGTGCGTTTTGCGGGCCATGGCCTCGTCGTGCGTCACCATCACAATGGTGCTGCCGTCGGCGTTGAGCCGTTGCAGAATGGCCATGATCTCGTTGCCCATGGCACTGTCGAGGTTGCCGGTCGGTTCGTCGGCCAGAATAATCGACGGTCGGCCCACAATGGCGCGGGCAATGGCCACGCGCTGCTTCTGCCCCCCCGAAAGCTGTCCCGGAAAATGCTTCATGCGGTTGCTCAGTCCTACTTTTTCGAGGGCTTCCTGCGCTAGCTGCCGGCGCGACACGCCCGCCGTGGGGGCATCGGTGCGGTCGCGGTAAAGCAGTGGTATCTCCACATTGTCGAGCACCGTCAAATCGTTGATCAGGTGAAAGCTCTGGAAAATAAAACCGATCTGCCGGTTGCGCAGGCGGGCCAGGTCGCGGTCGCGGTACTGTGTTACGGGCTGGTCGTTCAGCACAACCTGGCCGGTGCTGGGGGCGTCGAGCAGGCCCATCAGGTTGAGCAGGGTCGATTTACCGCAGCCGCTGGGCCCCATGATCGAGACAAATTCGCCGGCGCGGATACGGAGGTTGATGTTGGTGAGCGCCAGCGTTTCAATGGTGCTGGTGCGGTACACTTTTTCGATGTTCGAGAGGGCAATCATAGCCATACGGGTTTAAAGCAAGCGGTTCGATTGGGGCGGGCCGTCAGGGCAGTACGGGGGGCGCCAGTTTCTGGTTGGTTTCAAAATCATAGAGCGTCAGCAGACGAAGCGTGTAGTACGACTGCCAGTAGTCGCGCAGGGCCAGGATGGCGTCGCGCCGGGCCCGGTCTTTATCCTGCGTGGCAATACCGAGGTCGGTAACGGTCAGGTCGCTGAGTCGAAAGCGTTCCTGCGCGATCTGGTAGCGGGTTTGGGCAATCTGATCGGCTTCGGCCGTGAGCGTTACCTGCTGGCGCAGCATGTCGAGCAGTGTCACCTGCGTGTAGATCTGCTGCTCGAACGACCGGCGGGCCTGCTCGATACGCTGTACGGCCAGCTGCTGATTGGCGCGGGCGGTTTCGGTGCGGGCCTGGGCGCGCCCCCAGGTCAGAATGGGCACCACAAACTGAAGCTCGACCGACTGCCGGTCCTGCGGGCGCTGGTACACGTCGGCCGGGCGGCTGCCCCGGTTGGTCAGGCCAAAATCGGCGTTGAGCGTGGCGTTCAGGCCATTTTCCTTCCGGGCGCGTTCTACCTCGCGGTCGGCTTCGAGCCGTTGCCGCTGAAACCCGATGGCGTCGGCCCGGTTGGCGAAGGCTTCGGCAATGGCCAGCCGGCTGTCGATCCGGAAACTGGTCAGCTGGTTGGGAATGGCCAGATCGAGGGGGCGCATGGACTCCGCGTCGCCGGTCAGGTTGAGGTACGAGCGCAGTTTCAGCGAGGCTACTTCGGCGGCCTGCCGGGCCGAAGCCAGGTCTTTGCGGGCATTCAGGACGCTGAGCTGCAGCTGCAGCAGGTCGTTGCGCGAGATGTGGCCCAGCGTCAGCTTGTGCCGGGCAATGGTAAACAGCGTATCGTTGTTGGCGCGGTTGGTTTCGGCAATCTGGAGGTTTACCTGCGACACCAGCAGGTCGAAATACAGGGCCGTGGCGTCGAGAGCCACCTGCTCCATGGCCTCGATATACTGCTGGTTGCTTTCGGCATACCGCAGCGGCTCGATCTGCCGGTCCCACTTCATGGGGTTGAACCGGAACAGGGGCTGGCTCAGGCCCACGGCAAACGGAATGCCGTTGTAGAGCGTGTTGCGGTTCAGAAAATCGTCGAATCGCTGGAGCTGCTGCTGCACATAGATTGACCCGCCCGTAAGCGCTATCGTCTGACTCAGGGCCAGATTGACCAGCGAATTGTTGTTCGATACGGGTTGAAACGCAATGGTGCCGTCGGGCTGCTGCACCTGAATAAACGACCGTGTAAAACCCGGCAGCACACCATTCAGGCTTAGCTGAGGCTTGTAGTCGGCCCGGAACGACCGGTACTTCCAGTAGTTGGTCTGTTGCAGCGTGGCCGCCTGCCGACTGGCAATCGACTGCGTTCGGGCCAGACCGACCACCTCGGTCAGGCTCATACGTACGGGCTGCGCCAGCACCGATGTGCACAGCAGCCAGCCGAGCAGCGCAGGGAGGAATCGGCAGTTCATGGGCGGGTGGGGGTAATCGTAAGTTGCTGCAGGTGCTCGTACTCGTTCAGGTTGGTCAGAATAACCTGTTCGCCGGGCTGCAGCCCACGCTTGATCTCAACCCAGTCGAAGCTGGTTACGCCTACTTCTATTTCGCGCCGGTGCGCCACGTTGTCGGCCGATCGGACAAATACGTACTGCGTGCGTTTGCCGGTGAATGCCGGCCCGTTGGCAACCCGGATGGCGCGGCTGCGCTGCTGCGTGACCACGTACAGATCGACTTTCTGATTGGGGCGCAGCAGGCTGTTGTGGTCATCATCGAGGCTGACGGCAAACCGAACGGTACTGTTCTGCACGGCCGGTTTCACCTGCGTGATCAGGCCGCGCAGTTCGGTGTCGTTGATGCGGATAATAACCGGCAGCCCCGTTCGCAACTGATCGGCGTAGGCATCCGAGCAGGCCCCTTCGACCCGAAAACTGGCCAGATCAGCCACCTTGGCCAGCATGTCGCCCTCGGCCACGGCCGATCCCACATTTTCGTTGACCCAGGTCAGCACGCCCGCCCGGTCGGCCCGAACATCGGCCTGCCGGAGTTTCTGAGTCAGCACCCGCAGGTTGGTGCCTTCGATGCTGGCCTGCAACTGCGACTCTTTCAGGCTGGCCCCCATCGACCGGCGGTTATAGGCCAGTTCGTTTTCAAGCTGTTTTTTTTCGAGCTGGGCAATGCGCAGGGCGTTTTCCGCGCGGGTTACGTCTTCGGGAGTGCGCCCACCAACGGTTAGCAGGCGTTTGGCATCGTCGAGTTCGGCGCGGAGCCGGTTGATGTTGAGCGACTTGATCTGATCGCTGACATCGGCATCGTACAGGTTTTTGTCGAGCCGCATCCGCAGCTGCTCGATACTGTTCTGTTTGAGGGCCAGCTGATCCTGTAGCTTCTCAAGTTCGATCTGCGTCAGCGACTTGTCGAGTTCGACCAGCGGTTGTCCCGGTCTGACGCGGGCGCCGGGGGTGAGCAGTACGCGCCGGATGCTGGCCCGGATGGGGCTGGTAATGGCTTGTTCGAAGGCTGGAATGACCTCGCCGGTGGCCGTCAGGGTTTGTTCGACCGGGCCGGTCTGAACCACGGCGGTCCGGATTTTATCGGCGTCGATGGTCGTCTGGAGCCCGCGCTGCGTAGCCCAGACAAGGCCGCCCAGCGCGGTGGCGCCCAGCAGGCCGGTTAGCCAAAGGGTACGCCGGGAGCGGTTGCGGTGTTCAGTAGTAAGGACACGGTCCATAAAGCACAAGGGTAGTTGCCTGATAAGGTGCTACTACTGTGCCAGTTGGTAAGCTACTGATGGTGAGTTTGTTGATTGAGAAAGGGGCTCGTTTTCGTGTGCGGTTTCGATCAGTATGTGCGAAAACGCACACGGCAAGTGCGATCCGTGGCGGCTGCATAGCACCTGTCGAAATCGATCAGTCGTGGGGTTTGTAACGCTCGCCGGCCCGTACGGCGACTGGCAGTGTGTTTTCGGCGGGGGGGAGCGGACAGGCAAATGATGGATTGTAAGCGCAGTAGGGGTTGTAAGCCGTGTTGAAATCGAGAATCACCCGGTTGTCGGTGAATTCAGTCGGGTTCAGTTCAATATAGCGCCCCCCCCCGTAGGTATCCTGCCCCGTCGTCTTGTCGCGAAACAGAATTGAATAGGTGTCCTCGACTTTCACAACCAGCAGCCGGCAGGTTTCCCCGTTGAGCCGAAACACAGCGTGGGCAAATTTCTCATAAACCTCTTCGCTGCCATCGCTCATCCGAACCACCAGCTTCTGCGTTTTGTCGGCAAAGGGCTCAAGCCGCCCTTCGACCCGGTAAGCTGGGTCAGGCGCAAAATAGAGCAGCCCCGTAAAGCCAGTCTTGTCGGTCAGGGGCGAGTCGGTACCGTTGCGAAACGTTTCGTCTTTTTTGGCCCGTTTGGCCAGCATATCGGCCCGATAAGCCGCTGGATCGACGTTGGCACCGGTTGATGAATCAGGGCTAAAAAAAGTGACGTATGACAGGATTGCAATTCCTAACAGGAGCGCACCTGTCAGCAGTATTCGAATAGACATAGTGGGGCAACACGAGTTGAGTTGGCGAAGTACGCAGTTTGCTGCGGGTGTTCCAGCAGCCGATTGGACTATTACTGAATTAAAAATGAATTAAAAGTCTTCATCGTGGATTAACCGTAAAAGCGCTACTTTGTGAATATATTTGAATCTCGATAGGGCATAACTACTCAAAAGTCACCGTAATTCATCAACGGTTTCCTTTACATTTTTAGGTTCGACTTTATGGCTCGATTATACCAGCTAAAAACGTTTTCGTCTGAATCAGGTAACCTGACTGTTTTTGAAAACCTGGTTCCCGGAGAGATCAAACGTGTGTTTTATATCTACGGGGCAGGGGCCGCGCCCCGGGCCGGCCATCGGCACGTGCAGGCAGTCAACGCCCTGATCTGCCTGAACGGAAGCTGCCGGGTCTACTGTCACAACGGACAACAGGAAACTACTTATTACCTGGCCGACCCGACGCAGTGTCTGGTGCTGGAGCCTGAAGACTGGCACATTATGGACGAGTTTACGCCGGATGCCATTCTGCTGGTTGTGTCGAATCACCCCTACGAACAGGCCGACTACATCTACGAACCGTATCCGGGAAGCCGCCTGCTGGAAGAAGCAGCCGTGAGTGTCGGTAAATGATTCCTTTTCTGCGTCTTCAGGCGATCAACGCCCCGCATCAGGCGCGTATCCGGCAAGCCATCGATCGGGTTGTCGACTCGGGCTGGTATGTGCTGGGGCAGGAGGTGGCGGCTTTCGAAACTGCTTTTGCGCAGGCCTGCGGGGCGCGGCACTGCATTGGCGTAGCCAACGGGCTCGATGCGCTTACCCTTGTACTCAGGGCCTGGGCTTTCGAGCCGGGCGCCGAAGTGATTGTACCGGCCAATACCTACATCGCGTCGATCCTGAGCGTCACGCAGGCGGGGCTAACGCCCATACTGGTTGAGCCCGACCCCCGCACCTGCCTGATCGACCCCCGTTGCATCGAAGCCGCCATTACCCCCCGCACCCGGGCCATTCTGCCCGTACACCTCTACGGTCGCTGCTGCGACATGGACCCGATCCGGGTACTGGCCGCGCGCTACGGCCTGCGGATACTCGAAGATGCCGCTCAGGCCCATGGGGCCCGGTACGGCCATCGTCAGGCCGGCCAGCTTGGCGATGCGGCCGGCTGGAGTTTCTACCCAAGCAAGAATCTGGGCGCCCTGGGCGATGCCGGTGCCATCACAACCGACGACGATACCCTTGCCCAGACCCTGCGGGCCTTGCGCAACTACGGATCGCAGCAAAAATACGTAAACCAGCTGGCCGGGCAGAACAGCCGGCTCGACGAACTGCAGGCTGCCATTCTGATCGAAAAACTGCCATTTCTGGCCGCCGAAAATGAGCAGCGCCGGCAACTGGCCCGGCGCTACCTGACCGGTATTCGTCATCCGGATGTAGTGCTGCCACCCGCCGATCAGGTTGGGCAGGATGTATGGCACCTGTTTGTGGTGCGCCACCCCAGGCGCGATGCGCTGCGCACGTATCTCCACGAGCGCGGCATTGGCACCGACGTCCACTATCCCATACCGCCCCACCAGCAGGACGCGTATCCGGAACTGCATCCGCTGTCGCTGCCGATCTCGGAGCAGCTCCATGCCGAAGTCGTAAGCCTGCCGCTCAACCCCGCCCTCTCGCTCGATGAGGTCGATATCGTGTGTGCGGCCATTAACTCGTTTCGGTAACGAACAAACGAGCAGCGGTTACGAGCCAGCCCGATCGGCATTCATTTATCGGGCGGGCGGGTCGGTATGGGTTTATACCGTACCTTTGTGGGCCTTTTTTCCTACCTATCAAGCCCCGTAACGACCATCATTTGCTGCTCCATCAGCCGGAGCGTTCCATGAAACGTACCCTTTACCTGTTCATTGCCAGTATTAGTCTGCTTGTTGGGGCCTGCCAGCCGGGCGATGTACAGCCCGATCCGGTCCTGATTCAGTCGACAGCGGTAGCCAGCTACAGCAATGCGGTTCTCCATACGCTTACGTCGACCAACGACTCGCTTACCTACGAACCCGGTCAGTATGCCCTGACGATTCAGCGAATCACCTATCGTACGACCCTCGAAGATGGCACCCCCATTGTGGCGTCGGGGGTAATTTACCTGCCGACGCTACCCGCCGGCAGCGCCAAACCCCTGCCGATGCTGAGTTACCAGCATCCAACGGCGTTTTCCGAATCGGAAGTACCGTCGGGTTACGATTACACCCAGGCTCGGTTCTCCTACCCGCTTTACTTTGCTACCCACGGCTACATCGTGGCTTGCCCGGATTATATCGGCTACGGCGACGCGAAAGGTATTGCCCACCCCTACGAGAACCGCGCGACGCTGGCCCAGGCAACCGTCAACATGATTCGGGCCACGGGCGAATGGCTCGACAACACGGGCGTTGTCTGGAACAAACAGGTATTTATGGCCGGCTTCTCCGAAGGGGGCTACGCCACATTGTCGGCGCAGGAGCTGATCGAAAAGCAGTATGCCGGCGAACTGACCCTGTCGGGCACCAGCTGCGGAGCCGGGCCCTACGCCATGGCCACGTTCTTCGACTACATTACGCACCAGCCCACCAGCAGCCCCGGCATTGTAAACTACCTCTACACCTGGCAGACGCTCGTTTACAACAAACTTTACAACGGCAACAAGCCGCTCAGCTATTACTTCAACGCTCCCTACGCCGACCTGATTACCGAATCACTCGACAATGCCCGCCTGTTTACGGTGAGTTTCGATCAGCTCTGCACCGATCAGTTCCGGGCCGACGTCCGCAACCCGAGTTCTGCCTTTGGCAAGGCGCTGCTCAGCAACGACCTGACCGGCTGGGCGGCCCGCACCCGTACCTACCTGATTCACGGCGACCAGGATGAAGTGATTCCTTACTTTATTTCGCAGAAGACCTGCGATCTGATGAAGCTGAACGGCGCCAGTCAGACGAGCCTCGTTACGCTCAAAAACCTCAGACACGTTCCCTCCGAAATCATGTTCATGCGCCGGACCATCGACCTGTTTGAACCGCTGAAAAAATAAGCGCGTACACCGTCGGCCCCGACAGTACGGGATGCTGCCTTGAGTATAGCGTTTGAAAACAGACGCGGAGCGACGACCCGGCACAGATACAGGATGCTGTCTGTTGCCGGGTCGTCGCTCCGCGTTTTGGGGCCAATGAGGGCTGATTATAAGCGCTCCTCGAATAGTTTCAGAATGCGTTTGTACTCGTCCATCCAGCTGGTGGGTTCAACAAAGCCGTGGTCTTCAACGGGGTAGGGGGCCAGTTCCCAGTTTTCCTTTTTTAGCTCGATCAGCCGCTGCGTGAGTCGGATGGCGTCCTGAAAATGCACGTTTACATCGACCACACCATGGCAGATAAGCAGGTGGTTTTTAAGCCCTTCGGCAAAATTGATCGGCGACGACCGGCGGTAGGCCAGTGAATCGGTCTGGGGCTCGTTGAGAATGTTGGCCGTGTAGGGGTGGTTATAGGCCGCCCAGTCGGTAACGGGGCGCAGGGCCGCCCCCGCCTTAAATACATCGGGCGTGGTGAACATGGCCATCAGCGTAATAAAGCCGCCGTATGAGCCGCCGTAGATACCAATCCGGCCCGCGTCGACACCGTGGTTTTTAACCAGCCAGGCAGCCGCGTCGGTATGGTCGGTGAGGTCTTTGCCACCCATGTGCCGGTAAATGCCCGTGCGCCAGTCGCGGCCGTAGCCGGCACTGGCCCGATAGTCGATATCGAGCACGGTATAGCCTTTATCGACCAGCAGGTTATGGAACATATACTCCCGGAAGTACTGGCTCCACCACTTGTGCGCATTCTGCAGGTAGCCGGCCCCGTGGACGAATACCACGGCTTTACCGTTGGCTTTGTCGGGTTTGTAGAGCCGGCCGTAGATGGGCTGGCCATCGCCGGCCGGAATGGTTACGTAGCTGGGCTCCCGCCAGGGGTACTGTTTGAAAAAGTCGGTTTGGGAGTCGGTCAGGCGCAGCGGAACCAGGGCCGCCGTTTTGGCGCGGGTGCCGGCAGCGGGCTCCAGCGGCTGCACATACAGCTCCCAGGGCTGCGTGGCCGATGAGTAGCGGATAGCCATCCGGCTCTCGTCGGGTGCGATGGTGACATCGTTGGCGCCGGGCATCGTGGTCAGCCGGGTGCGGGGGCCACCCGTTACGGCCATGCGATACCAATGCTGTTCGCCGGGATGAACTTCGTTGGTTTGCAGAAAGAAAAAGCGTTTGTCGTTGCTGAGCTGGGCCTGCTGCACCTCAAATTTGCCCGTGGTCAGCTGCTGGCGGGTAGCCGGCGCCAGCGCATCGACGGTGTACAGGTGCGAATACCCATCGGCTTCCGATTGGAACCAGAGCGTGTGGTTGTCGGCCAGAAAGCCCATGCTGCCCGGTGAGAACGAACCGCCGATGCCCGGCCCGCCAATCCAGGCGTCGTCGTGCTGCCGGTCGAGCAGGGTAAGGGCCAGCGTAGCGGGATCGAGCCGCATAATCCAGCGGTCTTTGTTATCGGTCGAGCGGATCACGACCACGCAGACGCGGCTGTCGTCGGACCAGACGGCGCTGCTGAATACCACCGGCCGGGCTTTGCGGGCGGTGTCGCCCTTCGTCGGTTTAGCCAGGAAAGCGGGCCGGTCGGTAATACCCGGCAGGCTCTTCACCGACAGCGCCCGCACGGTGTCCTGCGCCAGGTCGTAGACAAAAAACTCCTGCGACGAGAGCGGTGCCCCCACTTTGGTGCGGGCGGGAATTTCTTCGGTGAAGCCCGATTCGGTTACGTAGTTGGGGACCTGGGCCGTTTTGGCACCCACGGCACTTTTAATGGCCCGGTAGGTGACAAACTGGCCATTGGGGCTCAGTTGAGCGCCCACGAGCTGCCGGTCGTCGAGGTAAATTTCCTTGGGGCGTTTGGGCCGGTCGAGTTTACTCAGCCGTTCCGCTTCGTCTTTGCGGGCTTTGCGCTCGGCCAGCACCGGCGACAGCCGCAGCTGATCGGCTTTCAGAAACTTTTCTTCGTCGTTGAGTTTGGGGTCGGCTTTCCGGCTGCCGGGCCGGAAATCGGTTAGCTGCGTCAGTTCGCCCGTGCCGAGGTGGATGCTGAACAGGTTGGAGCCGCTGCGTCGGAACGTGACACGCTGCTCATCGCCACTGAAAAGCGGGTCGGTTTCGGCATCGACGGTGTTAGTCAGCTGCCGCACCCGCCCCGTTTTCAGATCAACCCAGAACAGATCGCCCTGCTGCTCGAACAGGCGCTGGGTACGCGCCCGGTTGTACACTACCGACGGACCTGTGCGGAGTGCCCGGCGTTCGGCGGGGCTTACTTTTTCGGGTTTCGAAGCGGCCAGGCTGCGGCCGGCCGTCAGCGTGACTTTGTAGAGCGAGTCGCCCCGGTTGCGATCGGGGTTCCAGCTGAAATACAGCGTACGGGCATCATCGGACCAGAAGGGGTTCGAGGGAGCGGTGCCGACACTGATTTTCGGGTCGGCCATGATCGACTCAACGGTAAGTGTGGGTCGGGGGCGGGGGGGAGCCGGTTGGGCAAGGGCAACGAAGGGGAGCAGGGGCAACAGCCCGCTGAGCAGTCGATTCATCGGCTGAGGAAGTGGGAACAGGTCAGAAAAGGCGGAAATTAAGGAGAAATGGCTGAACATGGAGGCCGGGCCGGTGCCTTTGCCTCGGTAAACAAACTGTCGCCGTCGGGTAAGTGCCTGGCTGTCTGGTCGGTGCTGCGGGCCGGTTGCTGCCGGCGGGCAAAAAAGCCGTGCCAACAGCGACCGATGTGGGGCGAAGCCATCGGAAGTTGGTATCTTGCTTAATCAAACGATTGCCTGTATGCGTTACGTTATTCATGCTTACGACCACACCGACTCCGAAGCGCTGGCGCGTCGGATGGCGGCCCGGGCGGCTCATTTCGATTATGTCCGGCAGTTCAGTGCCCTGGGTAAATTTATCATGGGCGGGGCCCTGCTCGACCCGGCGGGTCAGATGATCGGGTCGATGCTGGTACTCGAACTCGAGAGCCAGGCCGAACTCGACACGTACCTCGCCGGTGATCCCTACGTGGTACAACGGGTCTGGAACACGATCGACACGCACCCGTTTATGCCCGCCAATCTGTAACCCGATGCGTGGCGGTAATCGCCATGGTCGATAAACAACAACCTGTTATTTTGATACGTGCTGCTTTATTTGATATGGATGGGTTGCTGGTGGATTCGGAACCCCACTGGCGGGCGGCCGAACGCGCTGTTTTCGACACGGTAGGCTTATTTCTGACCGACGATCAGTGCAAACAAACCACGGGCATGCCCATTCCGGCGGTAGTGGCATACTGGTTCGAGCGACACCCCTGGACCGAAGGGGCCGGTACCACCCGACAGGCCGTTGGCGACCGCATCACGGCGGGTGCCCATGAGCGCATCGGGGCGCTGGCCGAACCCATGCCCGGGGCGCTCGACACGCTTGATTTCTTCGTGTCGCGGGGGCTACCCGTGGCCATTGCCTCGGCCTCGCCCATGAGTCTGATCGAAGTGGTTGTCGACCGGCTGGGCATCCGCGACCGGCTGACGCTCTGGCACTCGGCCACGCTGGAAGCGCGCAACAAACCAGCGCCCGACGTATACTGGGGGGCGGCCCGCCGGCTCAATGTCGAGCCATCGGCCTGCCTCGCGTTCGAAGATTCGGGTTCGGGCGTCGCATCGGCGCATGCTGCCGGTACCATCACGGTAGCCGTTCCGGCTGATTTTGAGTATAATGACCCGAAATTTGCCATTGCTTCCCTGAAGATGCCGTCGCTGACGGCCTGGTCGGAGGCCCTATTTCAGGCGCTTTCGATTCCCTCGTCATTCCTAATCCCTTAATCGTTCCGTCAACCGTTTTTTCTCTTTATGCAGCGTCTCTACCAACTTGATGCGTTTACCGATCAGCTGTTTTGTGGCAATCCGGCCGCTGTGGTGCCCCTGACCGAGTGGCTCCCCGATGCCCAGATGCAGCGCATTGCGGCCGAAAACAACCTGGCCGAAACAGCTTTCTACGTGCCTGACGAGGGAGCCGATACCTTCCACATCCGCTGGTTTACGCCCACGGTAGAAGTCGATCTGTGCGGTCACGCTACGCTGGCAACGGGCTACGTGATCTTTTTTCTCGAAAAACAGTCCGATGCGGAGCAGATCTGCCTGAACTCGCGCAGTGGCGAACTAAAGGTGGGTCGTGGCGCCGATAACTGGCTGACGCTCGACTTTCCGGCCGATACCATCCACAAAGCCACGCTGCTGCCCCCCGCCCTGTCGACCAGTTTGCCCATTCGGCCAACGGCGGTCTACAAAGGCAAGAGTGACTACCTGCTGGTCTACGAAAACCAGGCCGACGTGGCGGCCCTCGACCCTGATTTCCGGGAACTGGGCACCATTCCGGCGCGCGGCATCATTGTAACGGCGCCGGCCGATGCCGACACGGGTGTTGATTTTGTGTCGCGGTTTTTTGCCCCCCAGTCGGGCATCGACGAAGACCCTGTGACGGGCTCTGCCCATACCACGCTGGTGCCCTACTGGGCCGAGCGGCTCGGGCGCGATCAGGTAACGGCCAAACAGATTTCACCCCGGGGAGGCTACCTCCGCTGCCGGCTCGAAGACAGCCGGGTGTGTATTGGCGGGCAGGTGCAGCTTTACCTGTCGGGTCAGATTCACCTGTAGGCCGGCTGGCGTTTGCCCACAAAACGCCGGATACCCCGACGGATTGCCGTGGCCATCTGCCCACGAAACCGCGCCGACTCAATGAGTCGCTCGTCGGCTTCGTTGCTCAGAAAAGGCCCCTCGACCAGGGCGTTGGGGTACTCCGTCGGGGTATTGAAGAAGAAATTGAAATGGCCCACGTTGCCAAACTCCGGCACGGGGTAGCGGGTCAGCTCCGCCAGAATGGCCTGACTCAGGGGCCGGAAACCCGCGTGTTTGTAGTAGGTGCTGACACCCCGCACGCTCCGGTTATCCGACGAGTTGAAATGCAGGCTGACCAGCAGATCGGGCATAGCCCGGCGCATGGCCAGCATCCGGGCCGATGGCCCCAGCAGTGTGTCGGTTTGCCGCACCAGCAGCACCCGCACCCCGCGCCGGCTCAGTTGCTGCTCCAGCCGGTGCGCCAGATCGAGCGTCAGGTTTTTCTCCAGCAGGCCGGTACGGGTGCCGGCAGCGCCCGTGTTGCTGCCGCCGTGCCCCGCATCGACCGCCACCGTCAGGCCCCGCAACCGCCGGCGTGCGGGCGGCCGCCGAACCCGAATCAGGAGCGTGTTGCGCTGGTAGGTGAGGGCATAGCCCCACGACTGCGGATGGGTCAGCTCGACGGTGATCCGGACGATATCGTCGGCCAGCTGTTCAAAGGAAACCTGCCGGATTTCGCGGGTCGTGCGTCGCTGCGTAATCCAGTTGGTGTTGGCCGTTACGCCGAACACATCGATCAGCAGTTTTGAGGGGGTGCCGGTCAGCTGGCTGCGGTAGGGCAGTCGGGCGGGTAGCCGAATGGCCACGTAATCGAACGTGGGGCCGGTGGTGGGTCGGGTGGTATCGCCGTAAACCGTCCAGTTTCCGGTAAGCGAGCCCGCAGGGTAAGCCCGGTTCGAGTCGATCTGTACCTGTTCGGTTGGCGCGAAGGCCGACAGCGACGGGGCCAGCCGTACCCGCCAGAACCGCCGGCTGGAGTCGAGGCCGGTTAGCTGGAGCACCACGCCCGAGTCGAGCGTTTCCAGCCGGGCGCCCCCCAGCCGATCGGTACCCAGGCCGTAGTACAGCGGAGTCAGGGCCGTTCGGGTGTGTCCGGTCAGCAGCGTATCGCGAAGACCCGGCTTCGCATGGCCGGCGATGCCGATGGCCAGCAGCAGGCCAGTCAACAACCCCCGGCACAGTCGGCTGCGGGCCGATAATTTCGTTTTCAGGCCCAACCCGTGAACCGGAACCAGGTACGACAAACCCATCTGACAGCGTTATTAAATGAACCTTAGCCGACAAAGGTGAGTTTTGTCGGGGTAAACAACAGCCTGCATGAATTGTGACTTGACAACTGCGACCGAGGGGTTGCTGACCGAAACCACTCGGTCTGTGCATGATACCCGATCGTTGCTGAGTACCGACTGCGTTCTGAAAAAGTGTTGCAAGAAGTATAAAAAGGGTAAACGCTGCAAGAAGTGCCCTGAATAGGCGGGCCGTGCTTAGTTCGACTGGTTATGCCGCTATCATTAACGTACCAATCGATGGATGGGCTACCCCCGGCCGGCCTCCTGTCGTCGCTGGTAACACTGCTGGCGTCGGTTTTTACGAATCAGACGCCCGAGTCGATTGCCGACGACCTGCACGCGCACCAGGCTTACCCCGCTTTCCGCACCGAGCTGGCGCTGCTGGGTGAGGTCGTAGTAGGCTGTAAGCTGGGCTACGAATCAGAACCCGATCGGTTCTACAGCTGGCTGGGCTGCGTGCGAACCGACTGCCGGGGACAGGGTATTGCCGCCACCCTGATGACGCAGCAGCACGACTGGTGCCAGCAACAGGGGTACCGCAGCATCCGAACCCAGACCTACAATCAGTGGCGCTCGATGCTGCTGCTCAACATCCGCGCTGGTTTCGACATCGTGGGTACCGAACCCGGTCGGTACGGGCTGAAGATCGTGCTTGAAAAAACGCTCTGGCCACTGGCTGGCAGGAGGAACGACCTCCCCCATAGTGGGTAAACGCACCGGGCCGACCCGGTTTTGCCAATGCTATAATGGCCTGGTTTTATCTGATCCTGGCCGGACTGCTGGAGGTAGTCTGGGCTTATTTTATGAAACAGTCGGCGGGGTTCTCACGGCTGGTGCCTTCGGTGATTACGGGCATTGCCATGCTGGCCAGTTTCGGACTGTTGTCGCTTGCCCTGCGTCAGCTGCCGCTCGGCACCGGCTATACCATCTGGACCGGTATCGGCGCCGTCGGTACGTTCGTTGTGGGCATTGTATGGCTGGGTGAGTCGGCCAGCGTGCTCCGGCTGGTGGCAGCCGGGCTGATTCTGGCTGGGCTGGTGCTGATGAAACTGGCCGCGCCAAACTAAGTTTTGGCTATAGGGTACTGGTTATCAGAAGAAAAGTCGAGTCACTTCATTTGCCGGTGGCATATGTCTGGATCAGCCCGGCCTCGCTATTCGTTTGGGCGTTATCTTTGTGCCTTCGCCCGGGTGATTCCATGAAAACGGTTGTACTCTACTGCCTGCTTTTCGCCACGCTGCTGCCAACGGTCAGCTCGTGGGGCATCATCGCACACTACAACCTGAACCGCGACTACATTGCGCGCGTACTCTGCGAAAACCGCGACCGCCCGCAACTCCACTGCGACGGTAAATGCTACCTGGCCAAACGCCTGAAAGCGCAGCAGGACCGGCAGGACAAAGAAACCACCGAGCGGGTACAGCGCCTGCCCGTAATGACGCTGTTCTGCGCCGACCACCTGCCGTTTGCCTTCGAGCCGAATGCGACAGGTACCGCAGCACCCGTTTTCGATGCCCGCCAGCCCGGCGCGTATCGGATAGCGCCTGACGCGCTTTTTCAGCCGCCACGGCTATAGCCCACCTTCGTTTCTGAACACCCACAACACCCTGTCGCAGACCGGGTGCTGCCCGGCGTCTGGTCCTGTCTGGATCGGTCAGGTGTTCTATATCGGCCATCGGGTCGGTTACAGGCTGATTAGTCGTCGGTTGTAACCGGTCTGGCCGGGCTGTTTTCATCTATTTTCCTGTTTCTGCAGTCCAACTGGCCAGCCTGCGCGGGTCGTAGGGCCGGCGTAGCCATACGGATATGCCCGGTTTCCAGCTGGCTGCCTGCCAAAAAGCTACTTCATGTTTCGATTTATAATCACCAGTCTGTGGCTGACGCTGATGATCGCATCGGCCTACGGACAGTCTGTTACGGTATCGGGCACCCTGTTCGATGCTATCACCCGCGAACCGCTCCCCGGCGCTACCATTCAGGTGCCGGGCACACCCGTCGGCACACGAGCCGACGACAAGGGCCGTTTTTCCCTGACAACCACCGCCCGCCAACTGCGCATCAGCAGCGTGGGCTATACCGATCAGCTGGTCGAGGTGTCGAATCAGCCGCTCCACATCGCGCTGGCCCCCGTTGAGCAGAGTTTACAGACCGTGGTTGTCACGGCCAGCCGGGAAGCGCAGCTGCGTACCGAAGCCCCCATCGCTATTTCGCGCCTGACGCCCAAACAGATCGATGAAACCAAGGCGACCAGCCTCTACGAGCTGATCAACAAAACGCCGGGGGTGCTGATGGTCAACCTGGTCAACGAGCAGCACTCGATGGCCATACGGCAGCCCATGACCACCAATGCCTATTACCTGTATATGGAAGATGGCGTGCCGATTCGGCCGATGGGTGTATTCAATCACAACGCGCTGCTGGAGCTGAACCAGTTTACGGTGAGTTCGGTAGAGGTAGTGAAAGGCCCCGTGTCGTCGATCTACGGGCCCGAAGCGGTGGGTGGGGCGGTCAATTTCATCACGCAGCGGCCCACCGCCGTACCTACCGCCCGCATCGGTATCCAGGCCGATCAGTGGGGCTACCAGCGGGTGCAGGCCGGGGCCGGGGCCACGGTGGGTAAAATGGGCGTCTACGTGGGGGGCTTTGCGGCCCGGCAGCGTAACTCGTGGCTGGCCAGTTCCGACTACGACAAGCAGGCGGCCAACCTGCGGCTCGATTACGCCCTAACGGCCCGTACCCGCCTGATCGGCACGCTGGCCTACGCCAACTTCTACACCCAGACCAGCGGCAGTATCGACAGCACCGCGTTCTATGCCCGGCAGTACAGCAGCACCACCGACTTTACCTACCGCAAATCGGTTGCGCTGCGTAGCCGGCTCACGCTCGAACACGACTGGGCCAACGGTTCGCAGTCGTTTATCACGGCCTTCGTGCGCAACAACCGACACGGGCAGAACCCGGCCTATTCGATTCGGTGGACAACGGGGCAGACCACGGCCACGGGCGAAATTAATTCCAGCGATTTCCGGTCGCTGGGGGCCATTGCGCAGCATAGCCAGCGGCTTGGGTTTCTGGACAGTAAACTCATCGTAGGAGCCACGCTCGACCTGTCGCCAAACAGCTACTACTCGTACCAGACCGGGCTGACGGCGCTGCTGCGGCCCGACAAGCGATCGGTAGAGCGCTACACCCAGATCGCCGAGTACCCCGACCGGCTCAACGCCAGCTACGACGCCGATATCCACAACGTGGCCGGCTACGCGCAGTATGATTTCTCGCCCATCAGCCGGCTCCGGCTGTCGGGTGGGCTCCGTTACGACCGGATGGCGTTCGACTACACCAACTACCTCGACAAAACGGCGGGGGGCAAAGCCTACAGTCAACTGACACCGAAGCTGGGCGCGACCTACGATCTGGGTGGGGGTAAAGGTCTCTACGCCAACTACTCGAAAGGCTTTTCGCCCCCGGCGCTGACGGCTATTTTCCGGAAACGCACGACGCCCACCCCCGAGGGTGATCTGTTTTACTACAACCTGCAGGCGGCCACCTTCGACAATGCCGAACTGGGGGGCTGGGCGTCGCTGCTGGGGACCAAAATGTACGTCGACGCGGCCGTGTACCAGATGAACGGGCGCAACGAACTGCTCAACATCCGCCTGCCCGATAACAGCTTCGATTACCAGTCGGCGGGGCGCACCCTGCACCGGGGCGTTGAACTGGGTCTGACTTACAAACCCTCGAAACAAGTGTTTTTCCGGTTCGGCGGCACCATGGCAACGCACCGGTTCGTCGAATTTACGCTGAGTCAGCGGGCGTCGGATGTGCTCAAAAACGTCGATGGGAAGGATATGCCGGCAGCTCCGCGCTGGCTCTGGAACACCGAGGTGAGCTATTACCCCGTCTGGTTTAAGAACTTCCGGGCCTCGCTGGAGTGGCAGCATGTGGCGGGCTGGTACCAGAACCAGATCAATACGGTACGCTACGACGGCTATGATCTGATCAACGCCCGGGCCGGCTACCGCTGGAAAGGCCTGGAACTGTTTGCCAACGTGCTCAACCTCGGCAACGCCCTCTACGCCACCAGCGTGAGCCGGGGCAATAACGCCACCGACCGCAGCACCTTTACGCCGGCCGCTCCGCGCACCCTCACCGTAGGCATTCAATACAACGTGGCGGGTCGGTAACCCGGCCTGAACCAAACTGACCAACCGAATGGAATCGATTACCGAACAACCCCTGGCTCCGCAGCCGGCCCGCCGGCCCCTGCGGGCCCTGGTGCAGCGCAACATGTACCGCTGGCACCGCATCATTGGCCTCATTACGGTGGTGCCCGTTATTTTCTGGACCATCAGCGGGCTGTCGCACCCGTTTATGTCGCACTGGTTTAAACCGACCATTGCCCACGAGTTTGCGCCGGCCGACGTGCTCGACAAAACCCGGCTGATCCGTCCGGTGGGCGAGGTGCTGCGTCAGAACCGGGTCGAATCGCTCCGCACGTTTCGGGTGGTACAGCTCGCTGGGCGGAGCTACTACCAGGTCAAGGGCGTCGATAACGCGCTTCGCTATTACGATACCGCCACGGGCCAGTTGCTGCCGCAGGGCGACGAGCGCTACGCCGAAGCCATGGCCCGCTACTTTATCGGCGACGCCAGCACCCCCGTCCAACTCGAACGGGTAACCCGTTTTTCGTCCGAATACCGCTACGTCAACCGTCTGCTGCCGGTCTGGAAGGTATCGTTTGCCCGGGCCGACGGTATGGATGTGTACGTGGAGACGGAGCAAAGCCGGCTGGCCAACTACAATGAGCGGAGCCGAAAAGCGTTTCTGTGGCTGTTCAACAATTTTCACAACTGGGACTGGCTCGAAGCTATCAGCAACAACACGCTGCGGGTAGGGGTGATGGTGATCTGCCTGTCGATCATTATGCTCTCGATGCTGAGCGGGCTGGTGATCTACGGGTTTATGTGGAAGCGGTTTCGCAAGCCCCGCAACGCGGGCGACCGGGTGGGCTTTCTGCGCAAAAACCACCGGCAGATCGGTATTGCCGTGTCGCTGGTCACGCTCACATTTGCCTTTAGCGGAGCCTATCACGTGCTGCGCAAACTAACGCCCGACAACCGAATTGCCTTTGTGCGGCAACCGGCCCTGTCGCCTGCCGTTCTGCAGGCCGACATGCTGGCGCTCCCCATCGACTGGACCACAGTGACCAACCTGTCGATGGCCGTGGTCGACGGAAAACCGTATTACCAGGTATTTACCAAACCCGCCGGCCCGAAAGGCTGGGGCAAGGCCGATGCGGGTCAGCGGCAGATCGACCGGGCGGAGGGCAGCGCCAAAACCGCCCCGGCGGGCAAACCCAACATAGCGTACTACGATGCCCAGACGGCGGCCCTGCTGCCCGACGGGGTAATGACCCACGCCAATGAACTGGCCTTGCGGTTCTGGGCGGCCGATGCCTCAGGCAAGGGGCCGGCCTGCTGTGAGCAGATGGATGCCAGTCAGCAGGCCGAAGCCGGCGACCCGCCCGCCTTGCTCGAAACGGCGTTGCTGACCAAATTCGACCGCGAATACGGCTTCATCAACAAACGGCTGCCCGTAGTGAAGCTGGCGCTCGACACGCCCGACCGGCTGACCTACTACGTGGAGCCGGCCACCAGTCGGCTGGCCGCCAAAGTAGTCGACAGCGACCGGCGCGAGGGCCTTTCGTTTGCTGTGCTGCACAAATACTTCCTGCTCGACTGGGCCGGTAAAAACGTGCGCGACATCGTGACGATGCTGGCGGCCCTGGGCGTACTGGTAGTCAGTGTGCTGGGGCTGATCCTGTTCCTGAAGGTGAAGTAACCGAAACGCGTCGGCGGCTTCGGGCCAGATACCGACCAGGCGTACTGATGGGGCGGGGGTGATGCACGGGCAACCGGGGTATCACCCCCGCTGTCGGTTTCCGGAACCCAACGCGGGCCGCCATTGTCTTGGGTATGATGCATCTGTACATTCATATTCCGTTCTGCAAGCAGGCCTGCCACTACTGCGATTTCCATTTCAGCACTAACCTGAGCCGTAAAACCGAACTGGTCGAGGCTATCGGGGCGGAGCTGGCCCTGCAGCGGGAATTTTTGCCCGGCAACACGCTGGAGACCATCTACTTCGGGGGTGGTACGCCGTCGCTGCTGACGGGCCCCGAACTGGGGGGGCTGATGGCCCGCATCCGGGCGCAGTACGCCGTGGCGCCCGATGCCGAAATTACCCTCGAAGCCAACCCCGACGACCTGGCCGATGCGGATAAGCTGACCATGCTGCGCCAGCACGTCAACCGGCTGAGTATCGGGATTCAGACGTTCGATGAGGCCAGCCTGCGCTGGATGAACCGCGCCCACACGGCCGCCGAGGCCGAAGCCTGTGTAGACCGGGCCCGGCAGGCGGGTTTCGATAACCTCAGCGTCGACCTGATCTACGGTATTCCGAACCGCGACCCCGCCCGCTGGACCGACGATCTGAACCGGATGCTGGCCCTCGATGTGCCCCACCTGTCGGCCTACGCCCTGACCATCGAGCCCGACACGGCATTCGGGCGCTGGACCCGTAGCGGCAAACTCACCCCGGCCGACGATCAGCTGGCGGCCGCGCAGTTCGACCAGCTGGTGGCGGGCCTGACGGGCGCCGGGTACGAGCACTACGAAATCTCGAATTTTGCCCGGCCGGGGCGCTACGCCCGCCACAATACGGCTTACTGGCAGCACCGGCCTTACCTGGGCATTGGCCCGAGTGCGCACTCCTACACGGGCACAACCCGGCAATTCAATGTGGCCAACAATGCCCGTTATCTGGCCGCTATCGAGTCGGGTACGGTGCCGGCTACTGTCGAAGTGCTGACCACTGCCGATCAGGTCAACGAGTATTTACTGACCGGGCTGCGTACGCAGTGGGGCTGTTCGGTCGTTGAGCTGAGTAGCCTGCTGGGGAGCGACTTTGCCGCTGCGCAAAGCCGCGAACTAACTGATCTGTACGCCACTGGCTGGCTCGAACGCACGGACGATACGCTGCGGCTGACGGCGGTCGGCAAACTCTTTGCCGACCGGGTAGCGGCCAGTCTGTTCATCGATTTCGACGAGTAGTGGGGCGCACCCGTTGCCGGCAGCGGATAAAAATCGGCGATGTGCCGCCGGCGGAACCCCAAAAATGAGCATTTTCGCCCTCTAGTCTTGTCCGTATGAACACCCGCCGAACCGGAAACAACCCGCCCAAACCGCCGTTCCCGAATGCCCCGCGTCCCAAAGCCGATTATAACCTGGCGGGTCGGCCGCGGCCTGCCGGGCGCTGGCAGCAGCTGCAGCGGACCCTGCGGCAGCACCCGCTGGTGAGTCGGATCTACGGGTTGCTGATCCGGCTTTTTCTGGTGCTCTTTATCAGTTCGTTCGGGGCGGTGGTGGTGCTGAAATACGTACCGATCTGGGTAACCCCACTCATCGTTTCGCGCTGGATCGACACGTTCGGAACCGACGAAAAAAGCCATATCTACAAAAACTGGCGGGCCTACGACGATATCAGCAAAGAAGCGGCCCTGGCCGTCGTTGCGTCGGAAGACCAGGCCTTTCCCACGCACTGGGGCTTCGATTTCGACGAAATTCAGGATGCTATCAAAGAAAACCAGTACCGCAAGCGTCCCCGGGGGGCCAGTACCATTTCGCAGCAGGTAGCCAAAAACGTGTTTCTCTGGACGGGACGCAGTTACATCCGTAAGGGCCTCGAAGTGTATTTTACGGCGCTGATCGAACTGATCTGGGGCAAGCGCCGGATTCTGGAAGTGTACCTGAACGTGGCCGAAACCGGGCCCATGACGTTCGGGGTTGAAGCTGCGTCGCAGCGTTTTTACCACCACCCGGCGGCTTCGCTGTCGCGCGATGAAGCCGCTCGCATTGCCGCCGTACTGCCCAACCCACGGGTGCTGTCCATTCGCAACCCATCCAGCTACGTGCAGCGCCGAACCCGGCAGATCAGCCGGCAGATGCGTTACCTGGGCGGGCAGAAATACATCCGCAGCCTGTAAGCAGGCCGTCGGCGGTTTGTTGTGTGGGGCAGACTGCCAAGACGGGCTGGTCACGCCTGCCTGTTTGGTCAGGTTCAGCCCACTCGCGCAACCAACGACAACCGATAAACCACGAACAATTAACCCCCAAACCTGAATGAATCGTCGTTCCTTTATCCAGCAAACCTCGCTGGCCACTGCCGGCCTCGCGGCTGCTCCGCTACTCAGTCGGGCCGGTGCCGATTTTCCCACAGTCCGGGTGGCCGCCAGCGCCCGCAATTTTACCAGCCCCGCCGTCGAGCAGGCCATCAGTACCGTGGCCAAAAGCAACGTAAACCGCGAACTGGCGTGGCTGTTCGGCAACTGCTTTCCCAATACCCTCGATACCACCGTTGAGTTTTCGACCGAAGGCGGTAAGCCTGATACCTACGTTATTACCGGCGATATCGACGCCATGTGGCTGCGCGATTCTACGGCGCAGGTGACGCCCTACCTGTCGCTTATCAAAACCGACGACAAACTGCGGCAGCTCATTGCGGGCGTCATCAACCGGCAGGTGCAGTGTATCCGGAAAGACCCCTACGCCAACGCGTTTTACAAAGATGCCAGTAAGGTAAGTGAGTGGAAAGACGACGTGACGGATATGAAACCCGGTCTGCACGAGCGCAAGTGGGAGATTGACAGCCTGTGCTACCCCATTCGGCTGGCTTATCAGTACTGGAAACGCACGGGCGACACGAGCCCCTTCGATGCCAGCTGGCGCGAATCGGTGGCTCTGACGGTGAAAACCTTCCGCGAGCAGCAGCGCAAAACCGGCCACGGTCCCTACAAATTTGAACGGCGCACCACTTGGGCGACCGACGGGGTGCCGCTCGGCGGCTATGGCTACCCGGCCAAGCCCAACGGCCTGATCTGCTCGATGTTTCGCCCCAGCGATGACGCCACGATCTACCCGTACCTGATTCCGTCGAACTTCTTTGCCGTGGTGTCGCTGCGGCAGGCCGCCGAGATGCTGCAGGCCATTCACAACGACAAGGCGGCCGCCACGGCCTGCACGGCGCTGGCCAGCGAAGTCGACACGGCGCTAAAGGCCCATGCCGTGGTTACGCACCCCACGTTTGGTAAAATCTATGCCTACGAGGTCAACGGATTCGGCAGTTACAACCTGATGGATGATGCCAACGTGCCGAGCCTGCTCTCGATGCCGTATCTGGGGTCGGTGCCCGTCAGCGATCCGGTGTATCAGAACACGCGCCGGTACGTGCTGAGTCCCGAAAACCCGTTCTTCTTCAAGGGGAAAGCGGGCGAGGGCATCGGTGGGCCGCACGCGGGCATGGACATGATCTGGCCCATGAGCATCATTATGCGGGCGCTGACCAGCACCAGCGACAGCGAAATTAAAACCTGTCTGGGCATGCTGCAGCACTGCCACGCCGGCACCGGCTTCATGCACGAGTCGTTCAACAAAAACGACCCGGCCAACTTTACCCGTAAATGGTTTGCCTGGGCCAACACCCTGTTTGGGGAGCTGATCTGGAAACTGTACAACGAAAAGAAAGCCCTGCTGGCTTAGCCAGATCAGGCTGGCCCGGGTAGAAAGGCAAAGCGGGGTTGGTGCCGGCACCAACCCCGCTTTGCTTACAGGGCGAGTTCAACGGAAGGGTCCCAGAGCAGGATCTTGAAATCGACGACCCGATCATCGACCACCCGCACACCCTCGTCGGCCAGCAGCTGTTCCATAATGGTAGGGCCACCGAAAAAATGCTTTCCTGAGAGTACGCCGGCGCTGTTGACGACCCGATGGGCCGGTACGTTATGGCCGTGCGAACTGTTCATGGCCCAGCCCACCATGCGCGCCCCGGCCCGCAAACTCAGGTAGCGGGCAATGGCGCCGTAGGTGGTTACGCGCCCGGGCGGCACCTGCCGTACTACCTCGTAGACTTCCTCGAAATAATCGCGCCGGGCTTCCATTACGAATTGTCGACACCCTTCTCTTCGATGGCTTTGGCCAGCCGCTCGTACCAGGTCTCGCCATAGGCCCGAATCAGGGCTTCCCGGACAAATTTGTAGACCGGCACATTCAGCTGTTCGCCGAAGCTGCAGGCCGGGCTGCAGATGGGCCAGCGGTCGTAGTTGAGGGCATGGAACGACTCGTATTTGGTAACCCGGATGGGGTACAGGTGGCAGGAAATGGGCTTTTTCCAGTCGACCTTACCATTGATATACGCTTCTTCGATGCCGCACTTCAGAATGCCCCGGTCGTCCCAGATGGCGTAGACACACTCGCGGTTGTTGACCGTGCTGGTCACGTAGCCACCATCGCCATCGGGTTCGTAGCCCCCCCGTTTTTCAATCACGGCAATGCCTTCGGGCGAGAGGTAGGGTTTAATGGCGGGGTAAATGCGGTCGAGTATAGCGGGCTCGTCGCCTTCGAGTGGGGCGCCCATATCGCCTTCAACGCAGCAGGCACCCTTGCATTTGTCGAGGTTGCAGACGAAAAATTTCTCGGCGACGTCGTCGCTGATGCAGGTATTGTCTAAGAGAATCATGTACAGGAACAGACTCCGCGTCTGTCGTTTCCGGCCGGCTGCCGCGCGTAGCCAGCCCAGTCGTGGGGGGGGCAGCCAGCGCGGCAGTTTTACCCGTAAAGATACGGGTTGTCGGGCAATGCACGGGTATGCCGGGGCAGCCGCAGGGGGCAATCCGGTGGCCGGGCGCGTGCGGTCTGATGAGTAGCCGGCAGGGGCGCGCGGGTTTATGGATCAGCTACACCCCTCTCTTCTATGTTCAAATGCGTTCCTGTTCTCTCCGTATGGATGCTGTTCATGGTGATCGGTCAGCCGGCCATCAGTCAGCCGATTGCGGATCAAACCGTACCCAGCCGGACCGATATTCGGCGGCAACTCACGCTGGCCAATGATTACTTTATGGCCAGGTGGCCCGACCCCGGCAAAGAAATTCTAACCAACAAGGTTCGGCCGAGCCACATCTGGACCCGGGCCGTGTATTACGAGGGGCTGATGGCGCTCTACGGCCTCGATCCGCAACCCCGCTACCGCGATTACGCCGTCGACTGGGGACAGCAGCACGGGTGGGGCCTGCGCTCGGGTGTACAGACCCGCAACGCCGATGACCAGTGCTGTGGCCAGACCTACATCGACCTCTACCGGCTCGATCCGAAACCCGAGCGTATCCGCGACATTAAGGCCTGTATCGACAGCCGCGTGGCCAGCGACCAGACCGACGACTGGAACTGGATCGACGCCCTGCAGATGGCCATGCCGGTCTACACCAAACTGGCGGCCCTGTATGCCCGGGAGCCGGCGGTGGCCAATGGCTACTACGAGAAAATGTATCAGCTCTACCTCCACGCCAAAACCCGGCACGGTGGCAACGGCCTGTTCAACCCCGCCGATGGCCTGTGGTGGCGCGACAAAGACTTTGTGGCGCCCTACAAGGAACCCAATGGCGAAGACTGCTACTGGTCGCGGGGGAACGGCTGGATCGTGGCCGCGCTGGTGCGGGTGCTCAGCGACATGCCCAAGGGGGCTCCCCACCGCGAAGAATACGCGCAGATGTACCAGACGATGATGAAAGCGCTGGCACCCCTGCAGCGGCCCGATGGCTTCTGGAACGTCAGCCTCCACGATTCGACCCACTTCGGGGGTAAGGAAACCAGCGGCACAGCTCTGTTTGTCTATGGCATGGCGTGGGGCGTTAACCGCGGGCTGCTCGACCGCAAAACGTACCGGCCCCGTATCCTGCGGGCCTGGAATGCCATGGTGCGTGAGGCCCTCCACCCCGACGGCCGGCTGGGCTATGTGCAGGGCACGGGCAAAGAGCCGAAAGACGGCCAGCCGGTTACCTACGACAGTGTTCCCGATTTTGAAGATTACGGCCTGGGTTGCTTTCTGCTCGCCGGTAGTGAAGTGTATAAACTCAAATGAATCTGCACCGCATTTTTCTAAGCGGATGGCTGCTTGCCTGCGCTACCAACCTGGTGGCGCAGCCGTCGGCACCCGCCCGGCCGCAGCCCGCCTGGCCGGCCATTACGCAGCAAACCCGCCCCTGGACCCGCTGGTGGTGGATGGGCAGCGCCGTAAACGACACCGACCTGACCCGGTTACTGACCGAGTACCGCGATGCCGGACTGGGGGGCGTAGAGATCACACCCATCTACGGCGTGAAGGGCACCGAAGCGCAGTTTTTGCCGTTTCTGTCGCCTGCCTGGATGGCCCGGCTCGACCATACCCTGGCCGATGCCCGGCGGCTGGGGCTGGGTGTCGATCTGGCGCAGGCGTCGGGCTGGCCCTTCGGTGGGCCGTGGGTAACGCCCGACGATGCCTGCCGCTACCTGGCCTACAGACACTGGACGCTGGCCGGGGGCGCTACGCTGCCCGAGCCTGTCCGGTTTGAGCAGAAAGCCCTTGTTCGCACCGTAGGCGACGCCATCGACATCCGGGCCCTGCGCGACCCCATCGCCACCAACCCCGATCTGCAGCGGCACGCCTTCGATCAGGTACGATTTCCGAAGCCGCTGCCCCTGCAGGCCCTGATGGCCTATGGCGCCAATGGGCAGGTTATCGACCTGACGAGCCGGGTCGACGCGCAGGGACAACTGAACTGGACCGCCCCGGCCGGTCAGTGGACACTCTACGGCCTGTTTATGGGCTGGCACGGCAAACAGGTCGAGCGGGCGGGGCCGGGGGGCGAGGGCGACGTGATCGACCACTTCTCCAAAACCGCTACCCAGCATTACCTGGCCCGGTTCGACCAGGCGTTTAAGGGACACAACCTGTCGGGTATCCGGGCCTTTTTCAACGATTCGTATGAAGTAGACGATGCACAGGGCGAAGGCAACTGGACGCCCGCTTTCTTCAGCGCCTTTCAGCAGCGCCGGGGCTATGACCTGCGGCAGCACCTGCCCGCCCTGCTCAGCCAGGCCCAGCGCGACGCCGGTACCACCACCAGTGCCCGCCCGGCTGCCCCTGCCGATAGCAGTGGACCGCGTGTCCTAAGCGACTACCGCGAAACGCTGTCCGATCTGTTGCTCGACAACTACACCCGCACCTGGCACGACTGGGCTGCGGGCCGGCAAACCAAAATCCGCAATCAGGCCCACGGTTCGCCTGCCAATATCCTCGACCTCTACGCAGCGACCGACATTCCCGAGATCGAAGGTACCGATCTGCTCCGCATCAAGTTTGCCTCGTCGGCGGCCAATGTGACCGGCAAACCGCTGATTTCGTCGGAGTCGGCCACCTGGGATAACGAGCATTTTCTGTCGACGCTGGGCGATATCAAGAAAGACCTCGACCTGTTCTGGCTGGGGGGCGTCAACCACGTGTTCTACCACGGCACCAACTACTCGCCCCAGGCGGCTGCGTGGCCGGGCTGGCTGTTCTACGCAGCCGTTCACATAAACCCCAACAATCCCTTCTGGCCCGACTTCGGCGCCCTGAACCGCTATGCGGCCCGCTGCCAGTCGTTTCTGCAGCAGGGAAAGCCTAATAATGAGGTGCTGCTCTACCTGCCCATCTACGACGCCTACGAACGGCCCGGCAAGGTGCTGCTGCAGCATTTCGACGGCATGGAGCACGGTTTCAAAGGGCTGCCGGTGGCTACGCTGGCGCAACAGCTGCTGGACCGGGGCTATGGCTTCGACTATCTGTCTGACCGGCAGGTACTGCGTCTGACCACCGAGCAGGGTGCACTCAAAACGGGTGTTATACGCTACCAGACCATACTGATCCCCGACGCCCGGCTGATGCCCCTGCCTACCTTCCGGCAGTTGCTGACCCTGGCCGAACAGGGGGCCACGGTACTGATAGCCGGGGACCTCCCCGCCGATGTGCCCGGTCTGGGCGATCTGGCCGGCCGCCGGCAAGCCTTTCGGAAACTGCGCGACGGGCTGCGGTTCAGCGCGCCCCGGAACGGTGTTCAACGGGCGGTGGTCGGTAAGGGCCGGGTGCTGCTCGGTGCTGATGCCGACGCGCTGCTCACCGACGCGGGTATCGCGCGTGAACAACTGGTCGATGCCGGGCTGGCCTATGTTCGGCGGCAGACGGCTCCCGGCAAACACACTTACTTTGTGGTGAACCAGCGTAAGGAGCCGTTGGATGGCTGGGTGCCGCTGCGGGCGCCAATCGGCTCGGTAATCCTCTACAACCCCATGACCGAACAGGCGGGGTCGGCTGCCATGCGCCAGACCAACACCGGCACGGAGGTTTACCTGCAGTTGCAGCCCGGCGAGTCGGCCGTGCTGACAACGGGCGAAACTACGTCGGTGCCCGTATACACATACGCCGTGCCCGTGGGCAAAGCCCAGCCGCTGACGGGCCCCTGGCAGCTTACCTTCGGCCCAACCCCCGATGGAACCGGTAGCCCAGCCCGCCCGGCATCCGTTACGATGGCCGGGCCCGGCTCTTGGACCGACCTGCCGGGTGAGGGCGCGAAAGCATTTGCCGGGTCGGTCGTGTACCGGCACACCTTTGCGCGGCCCGACGGGACTGCCGAGGGCTGGTGGCTCGATCTGGGTGGGGTAGACCAGAGTGCGCAGGTGTCGCTCAACGGCCGGGTGCTGGGCACGGTGCTGGGGCCGGTTTACCGGCTGCTCATTCCCGACAGCCTGCTCCGGGCACAGAACGAACTATCGGTTCGGGTATCGGGCGGGATGGCCAACCGCATCCGCGACCTCGACCAGCGCGGGGTCAACTGGAAAAAATTCTACAACATCAACATGTCGCCCCGGCTCAAGGAAGACCGCGGCCCCGATGGCAATTTCACGGCTGTCAACTGGCCGGTGCGCCCCGCCGGGCTGCTGGGCCCCGTTTCGCTGACCCCCCTGCGCCTGCGGCTTGGCAAACTACGCTGACCCAATAGCCATGGCCCTGTAAACAGAAAGCCCCTCCTGACGAGGGGCTTTCTGTTTGGGTGGGTTCGCTGATGAGCGGATTACGGTTTCACGATTTTAAGGCGCTGACCAAGTTTTACATTCGTGTCGGGCAGGTTGTTCCATTCCCTGATCTGATCGACCGTTACGCCGTATTCTTTCGAGATACGATACATGGTTTCGCCTTTGACCACCGTGTGATAAACCGTACCTGATTCAGACGTGGCCGTGGGTCTGGTTGTCACTTTGGCCGGTGGGTTTTCTTTTGCCGCCGAAGCTTTTACGATCAGTACGCGTCCCGTCGAGAGGGGCTGGTCGGTAGTAAGGTTGTTCAGCGCCAGCAGCTCATCGACGGTCAGGCCATACAGCCGCGAAATGCTGTAGTAGGTCTGGCCGGGTTCTACCGTGTGGGTCGAGGCCGACCGATTGACCGCAGCCGGGGCCGGTGCTGTTTTGGGGGCCGGTGCGGGCTCTTCCAGTACCGACGGGGCGGTTTTGGGCGTCGCTTTGGTTACCGTAGCCGGTGTCCGAACGGGTTGCAGGTCGTCGTCCTGAACGGCGGGTCGGCTTGTTTTGGCCGGGGCGTAGGTGCCGGTGGTCGAGCCTGATTTTGGCGCCGGCATGTTGTCGGCAGCGGCCGCCGGTACGCGCTCGGGTGTGGTCGCCACCGGCACCGCCCGCGTTTCGGCGGGTTCGGCAGAGCCGGGCGTGGTGGGCGTCCGGACAATAATTACCCGCTGGCTGCCCTCCGAGCTAACCGGCGCGGGCTGGGTAGTGCGGTTGGCTTTACGGTTTTTGTTGACGCCACTGCCGGTACTGCCCGTCGACCAGCCATCGGGGCGGCTGGGCGCCGGCTCCGGAATGGGCTGCGTAGTAGCGGGCTGCGAGGTGCCATCGTTGGGCGTTACGCCACCCCCCACCAGCTTGGGCTGGTACTTCTTGCGCTCCGAGGGGTCGCGGGGAATGTTGTCGCTGCCGGCTACCGCCCGGGCAGGCTGGTTGGCCGGGGTGCCGTTGTCAGCCACGTCGGTACGTGCCGGTGGAGCGGGCGTCTGATCGTAAACGGGGGGCGTCGGCGCCGTAATGATTTCGACGGGCTTGCTGGCAGGCCGGCGTTCGCGCAGCCACATCACCCGGCCCGTAGCCAGTTTCTGCATCCGGTCGAGCCGGTTGTAGCGCATCAGTTTTTTCAGGCGCAGGCCGTACCGCTGCGAAATACTGCGCGATGTTTCGCCTTCGCGCACGGTGTGGAACGGCACCAGTGCTTTCTTCCGCTTCTTGGCCAGGTAATACACATCGCCGGGCAGAATAGGGTCATTTTCGTTCAGGTCGTTGTAGCGCAGAAAGCTCGATAAACTGATCTTCGATTTGCGGGCCAGCGTGGCGCCGTTATCGCCGGGCTGCGCCTGAATACCGGGCAGTCCGTTGATTTCGTACAGGATCGGATCGTTTTTACCGCTCAGCCCCGTCGTGACCCGACGCAGCACTGGAAAGCCCACGTCGACCTGACCCGCGTCGACCGCCCTGCGGGGGCTGACACTGACGATTTTCTGGCGCACTTCGTTGATCTGTTCCGACGCAACCGGGATCACCAGGGCGTAGCTCTTGTCCGTCGGAATCGCGTCGCCCAGGGCCCAGCGGTTGTATTTGCGCAGTTCAAACTCGTCGACACCCAGCTCATCGGCTACCGACTTGAAGGTTTTGCCGTTGGCACCGGGGTATTCGAGCAGGGCAAACCGGTTGCTGGTCTGGTGGTACTTAAGTGCACTTTCAATGGCCAGTTTGTGGGCAAAAAACCGCAGAATGTAGCGGTCGGTACGGCCGTCGAGGGCCACTTCGCGCGCATAGGCCCAGTCGGGCGGAATGAGTTTGGCAATGCCGCCGGCCCCCAGGTAGTAGGAGTAGAGCGAAGCAATCCAGTTGTTGAACTGGGCATTACTTTTTTTCAGGTACTGGGCAGCCCCGTGGGTCGAGGCCGTGATGCTTTTGCGTTCGTCGATGTCATCGTCGACCCGCATCCCGAGTCCCATAGCGGTTTCGCGCTTGAACTGCCAGTACCCCACGGCCGACGACGACGAAACGGCATCGGGGGTCAGTGAGCTTTCCTGCACAGCCAGGTATTTAAAATCGGTGGGAACGTCTTCGTTGATCAGGATGGCTTCGATCACCGGAAAGTACAGCACCACCCGGTCGAGCTTGGCCGTCCAGTACTGCCGGTTGGCCAGCAGCGCATTGACATCCTGCTGCACGATGCGCCGGGCATCGTCGTCGAGCCGAACCGAGATGTCGGCGAACGTCATGCGATCAGGTACGAGCGGTACGGAGGACTGCGCCCATCCGGTCAGGGTCGTTAGCAGCAGCAGCAGTACGAGCGCGGCAGGGGAGGAACGTTTTTTCATAGTTGACGTATAAGGCGTTTCGTGGTTTTGTCGGGACTTCGGGGGCGCCTGCCCCGGTGGCGGATAAATTAGCGTTTACGAATGAGCATAATGCCATCTCGAATGGGCAGCAGGATGTTTTCGACCCGGGGGTCAGCCTGCACCTGCGCGTTGAAGGCCAGCACGGCGGCTGTGTCGAGGTCGTTGGGTTTGAGCGGGGCCGTCACCTTGCCGCTCCACAGTACGTTGTCGGCCAGTATGAAGCCGCCCGGACGAAGCCGGTCCATAATCAACTCGTAATACAGGTGGTTATTGCGCTTGTCGGCATCGATAAAGACCAGATCGAACACGTCATCGAGGGTCGGGATGAGGTCGGCAGCTGGTCCGATGCGCAGATCGATCTTCGCGCCGAGGGGCGAACGCTGCCAGTAGGATCGGGCAAAATCTTCGAGTTCTTCGTTCTGTTCGAGCGTAATCAGTAGCCCGTCGTCGGTGAGCCCCTCGGCCAGGCACAGCGCCGAATAGCCGGTGTAGGTGCCGATTTCCAGAATCCGCCGGGGCCGGATCATCTGGGCGATCATCGCCAGCAGTCGCCCCTGCAAATGCCCCGACAACATGCGCGGGGCCATCACCTGAGCCCGGGTGTTGCGATTAAGCTGTTGCAGTAATTCGGTTTCGGGCGACGTATGCGCTTCGGCATAAGCCGTCAGGTCAGCGGGCAAAAAATCCATGCATCAGTAAACCCACCGCGCGCCGTTCCGAAGCCGTGGCGGGGCGGTCTGGTTTTGGTAAAAGTAACGTTTCGGGCTCGAAAAGCGGCAGTTCGGGGCTCAAATTCGATTTTTTGTATCGATCACGATCGTGACCGGCCCATCGTTCAACAGCCGTACCTGCATGTCGGCGCCAAACACGCCGGTTTGGATGGGGTGGCCCACTTCAGCCGACAAGCGGGCAATCATGGCCTCGTAGAGCGGGATGGCTACCTCGGGGCGGGCCGCTTCGATAAAGCTTGGGCGGTTGCCCTTCCTGGTGCTGGCGTGCAGCGTAAACTGGCTGATCAGCAGTATACTGCCGCCGACGCTGGCCAGGTCGAGGTTCATTTTGCCCTCGGCATCGCTGAAAATGCGCATCCCGACGATCTTGCGGCTGAGCCAGTCGATATCGTCGGCTGTATCGGTGTGGGTAATGCCCAGCAGTACCAGCAGCCCGGCCTGAATCTGACCATGCACATGCCCCTCGATTGTAACGGAAGCCTCGGAAACACGCTGTAAAACGGCAATCATAGGAATTCGGGTAGAAGGCGCAAGTTTAGCGAGAATTCCTGATCCGGCCCACCCCGGCCTGGTGCAGCGTACGGGCGCCGGATCAAGTCAACGGCTGGTTCAGCCAGTAGCTGCGAATGGTTTCAATATATTTTTTCCAGTCGGGCAGTACATCCGGCTTCTCCGTAAAGGCGGTTGCGCCCAGGCTGAACGCGCGGCTGATGTCGGGTAGTCGATTCGAGTTTGTCAGCATGATGATGGGCGCATTTTGGCGAACCCGCCCGGCAATGATCGGCAACAGATCGAGGCCGGCCGGCATACCGTTGAAGTCGATATCGAGCAGTATCATGCTGGGGGTAGCGGGCTGCGTCGCATTCAGGTACTCGATGGCTTCGTCGGGTGAGTTGACGCCAACGAACGTGGCTTCGGTAAAATACTTCAGGCCAAACCGCTTAAACAGGTTGATGATAGCCGGTTCATCATCAATGATCAGAATGGTAGGCGACTGGATAGCCATAAGCGGGAAAGGATAACAAGCTGTGGATAGCGTGCGTAGCGAGCAAACGTGATCGGCACCGACAAGGCGCAACGATCCGGGATGGCAGGGCCAGGTAGAGGCCCATCACCAGCGGTCTGTTGCTGGAATCGCTCTACAAACCGCGCGGCTGACGATGATCCAGCCCGATCTATAGGGTGATTTACCAACTGTTACTATAAAGTGACAGTAAGTTATTAATGGGTTACTTATTTATATAGCTTGTTGATATACATACTAAAATGAGACTATTTGTGATTGATACTTCTATTATTTATTATACGGTGGTTTTACATATATATTATGTTATAATAGGCGATAAATACATAGTTATTGTAGTAAATAGTTTTAAAAAGGTTGCTTATTGGCGGCTTTTATGCTGGACTGAATGTACGGTATTCGTAATCAGATACATAGTTAAAAAATGTTGATATAGTACTACGTTTTGTTAATTAACTTAAAGTTAAGTAATTGCCACACCCATATACTTAGGTAGTGAAATCGACTGCATAGCTGCCAAACGGTACAGCTGCATGAAGTGGCTACGCAATAGCTCACGAGTTTTTCTTCGTTCGTTAATCACGCATTCGTTTATGAGCCGGGTACTTTCACTTGAGAAAATTCGTCTTAATACGCTGTATCATCACCACATTCTGGACACGGATCCCGAACCGGTGTTCGACGATATTACCCGGCTGGCTGCCGAGATTTTCAACGTCCCCATCGCGCTGATTACGCTGGTCGATGAAAAACGGCAATGGTTCAAGGCTGCCGTTGGGCTATCGGAAAAGCAGACATCGCGCGACGTGTCGTTCTGTGCGCATGCTATCAGGCGGCCGGATGAGCCATTTATCGTGACCGACGCCCGCGCCGACGCTCGCTTTCAGCACAATCCGGTAGTGATAAATAGTCCACATGTGGTTTTTTACGCCGGTATACCCTTGATCGCCACCAACGGCATGGCGCTCGGGACACTCTGCATCATCGACAGGCAGCCCCGCGAACTGGTTCAGGCCAAGATGCGCGTGCTGCACTTGCTGGCCGGGCAGGTGACGCAGCTACTAACCAGCCGGAAGCGTGAACGCGAGAGTCGGCTGCGGGAACGTTACCTCCATACCCGGCTGGAGCAGGCATCGGATAAACTGGCCCAACAGCGCAGACAACTGATGCAAACGATGCCGGCTACAGATCAGGTTATGACAGGAGCTATGCAGCGGCTGCAGCAGCCGATCAGTCAGATTCAGGCCAGTGGCTTTACGCTGGTCGATCAGCACCTTGACCGGCTGGGCGCAAAGGGGCGCGAGGCACTGCTGACAATCAACAGTGCCGTTTCGCGCCTGTCGGCCCTAACGCAGGATCTGGAGCAATACGCATCGATCCCGACCCGGGTAATCGATGGGCAGCCGGTAGCGATCGCTGATGTGATCGATCGGGCCACGCGTGAACTGTGGATTCTGATCGATGCCGCCGATGCCCAGCTGACCGTTGATGCGATGCCGACCGTGTGGGGAGATCCGCAGCAGCTCGAAGCGCTGTTTTATCATCTGGTTTATAATGCCCTCAAATTCAGGTGTCCGCACATAAAACCTGTAATCCGGATCAGTTGCGAAATGAGTGCCGGCCCGGCCGATTACGCGGCAAGTGCCGACGGAGCAGGGGCGGCCTACTATCGCTTTACCGTAACCGACAACGGCTACGGTTTCGGACAGTCGCAGGCTGAGCGCATTTTCACCCTGTTTCACCAGTTGAATCACCCGACCGGTGCTACCGGTTCTGGCGTCGGTCTGGCCATTTGCGAGCGAATTGTGCGGGGGCACGGCGGCTTCATCACTGCCGAAGGCCGGGCCGGTCTGGGTGCGACAATCAACGTGTATCTGCCGGCCGGTTCGCCCGTCAGCGAGTAATCGGGCCGGCGCCAGGTCGGCCAAACTGTACGGTGGGGCTATACCTCGGCCAGCAGCAGCTGGGCGATCAGGAAATACACGCCGATGCCGATGAGGTCGTTGGCGGTGGTGATGAATGGCCCTGAGGCTACGGCGGGGTTGATGCCGATACGACTCAGCAGCAGGGGCGTAACCGTACCCATGAACGACGCCAGCAGCACAACCGACAGCAACGACGTGGCCACCACGAAAAACAGCCTCGGCTCGCCAATCAGGAAAGTGTAGGTGCCGGCAATAAGCCCTACGACCAGACCGTTGATGAGCGCCACCAGCAACGTGCGCAGCAGGCGCCGACCCAGGGTGGTGCTTAGCCCGGAGGTATCGGCCAGGCTTTGCAGAATAAGCGACGAGGTTTGAATACCCACATTGCCGCCGGTTGAGCCAATGATCGGAATAAAAGCGGCCAGGGCCGCAATCTTGCCCAGTTCCTGCTGAAAGCCGTTGATTACTGTAGCGGCCATCAGGCTGCCCAGGGCGCCGGCCACCAGCCAGGGCAGCTGTACCTTCGAGCGTTGCCACACGCTGTCGTCTTCTTCGACTTCGCCGGCCAGACCCGAAATAACCTGCATGTCTTCTTCGGCCTGATCGGTAATTACGTCGACCACGTCGTCGATGGTGATCCGGCCTAGGAGTCGCTGCTGCACGTTGACAACCGGAATGGCGTCGAGGTCATACTTCTGCATCAGCTCGGCTACCTCCGTTACGGGGCGGTAGGTCTCCACAAAAACAATGTCGTCGTCGTAGATATCGGCGATTTTGGCCGTTTTGCGGGCCAGCACGATTTTCTTGAGCGATACCAGTCCCAGCAGTTTGCCCAGGTCATCTACCACGTACACGGCGTAGACGTTTTCGACGTCCTCGGCCTGCTGCCGGATTTCTTCAATGCAGGCATTGACCGTGAGGTTTACGTTGATCTTGATGAGCTCCTTCTGCATCAGACTACCCGCCACGCCGTCTTCGTAGTGGAGGAGGTCGATGATGAAGCGGGCCTGTTCGCGGTCTTCGAGCAGCCCGATAACCTCCTCGCGCATCTGAATCGGCTGCTCGTTGAGCACGTCGACGGCATCGTCGGAGTCCATCTCGTTGATGAGCGGAGCCAGTTGTTCCGACGTGAAGCTTTTCAGAAAATCGGTGCGGTCGCCGGTATCGAGATTAGCCACAATCTCGGCCCCAACGCTTTCGTCGAGCAGGCTCAGCAGGTAGCGGGCCGACTCGGGCTCGAGTTCGTTGAGAATGCCCGAAATATCCGCCGGGTATAACTCTTCCATCTCGGCGCGCAGGTAGGCCTCATCGCCGGCCTCAATGGCCGTCTGCAACTGATCGAGATAGTCTTTGGTGAGTTCGAACGTCATGAGTTGGCTAAAGAAAAAGGGTCGGCGGGGTGATGGCAGCCAGACTTAGGCGTTCTGCTCCGGCCCGGCCTCCATCAGCTTCGTCAGTTCAATAAACTCGGCCACGCTCAGCTGTTCGGCGCGTTTGTCCATAAAGCGGCTACTGAGGGCAGCCTCGGTAGGGTTAAGGGGCTTGAGCGCGTTGCGAAGGGTTTTCCGGCGCTGACCAAACCCGTGCTTGACCACCTGTGTGAACTTACGGAAATCGCAGCCCAGGTCGATGACGTTGTTGCGCCGGAGCGAAATCACGCCCGAAAACACGGCCGGGGGGGGATTGAACACGTCGGGATTAACCGTGAACTCGTATTTAATATCATACCAGGCTTGCAGCAACACGCTCAAAATGCCATAGTCTTTATTACCCGGTCCTGAAGCCACCCGCTGGGCCACTTCGCGCTGGAACATGCCTACCACTTCGGGAACCCGGTCACGCATATCGAGCACCTTGAAAAGGATCTGCGTCGAGATGTTGTAGGGGAAGTTGCCGATCACGGCAAAGGGGGCTGTGCTGTCGGGTTGTTTGGTCGGCAGTAGGTCGGGCCGGATGTTGAGAAAGTCGGCGGGCAGGATGCGGCCATCCAGCGCCGGAAAGTGCTGCTTGAGGTAATCAACCGATTCGCGGTCGATCTCGATCACGTAGGTCTCGAAGCGTGCATCCTGCAGTAGAAACTGCGTCAAAACCCCCATACCAGGCCCGATTTCAAGAATCTGGCGGTATGGTTCCTGCCCGGCAGCGGCATGGCCCGTCAGGAGCTGGGCAATACCCTGGGCAATGCTGAGATCGGTCAGAAAGTGTTGGCCGAGTTCTTTTTTGGGTTTGACGTTCATACAATGGGGCGTTTTCGGCCGCAAAGGTAGCCTGCATCGGCCACATTCGTACGGGGTCGTCCGTTTCGATACGCGCCGGCTTCAGCCGGGAGCCCCGGTGCCCGCCTGCAGCCCCGACCGGATGGCTGGAAAATATTTTTCGAAAATTAGAGAAAAACAAAAGGTGCTGTCAAACTATGGCATACAGTTTGTTTCTTAATATGTCAAATGAGTTACTAGGAGTGAGTGACTTATCCATCAAGAACGATCGCGGTTTGCCCGCATCTCCGATATAGAAAGCATTCATGTAGTTTTGGGTTAGTTAGGTTGGGGGATCCCCGCTGTCGGCTTCGACGGCGGGGACTTTTTTTTGCCCCTGCCCGACCCACGTTGGCGACTCCCCGATCAGGCCTTCGGCCGGCCACCGGCCCGGGGATGGAACTCGCGCAGGGTCTGCTGCAGGTAGTCGCGGTCGAGGTGGGTGTAGATCTCGGTGGTCGTGATCGACTCATGGCCCAGCATCTGCTGTACCGCCCGCAAATCGGCCCCGCCCTCGATCAGATGCGTGGCAAACGAGTGCCGAAACGTGTGGGGACTGATGTTTTTCTGAATACCCACCTCGTCTGCCAGTTTCTTGATCGTTGTGAATACCGACACCCGTGACAGCTGTTTGCCGCGCAGATTCAGGAAAATCGTGTCTTCGTCGCCCTTCTGGATGGGTAGCTGGCTGCGCACGTGTTCGATGTACATGCGGGTGTAATGCATGGCATCCTGCCCGATCGGTACGAGCCGCACCTTATCGCCCTTCCCCAGCACCCGGATAAAGCCCGCGTCGAAGAAGCAGTTGGTCAGGCGCAGCCCCAGCAGCTCCGACACGCGTAGTCCCGAACTATAGAGTACTTCGATCATGGCCCGGTCGCGGGCACCGCCGGGTGTTGACAAGTCTATTGCGTGGAGCATCGATTCTATTTCCGGGAAATTCAGGGTGTCGGGCAGCTTCCGCCCGAGTTTAGGCGCTTCGAGCTGCCGGGTCGGGTCGTGCTGGATCAGGTTTTCGAGAAGCAGGTAGCTGAAGAACGATTTCAACCCCGACAGGATCCGGGCCTGGCTGTGGGGGCTCAACCCCAGTTCGCCCAGATACCCCAGAAACCGGAGCAGATGATGTTCGCTAACCTGCATGGGGGTCAGGGCCGGATCGATCAGCAGTATAAACTGATGCAGTTTGTCGGCGTCGTGCAGGTAAGCTTCGACGGAGTGGCCCGACAGGGAGCGTTCGAGCCGCAGGTAGTTCTTAAAGGCGTTTATATAACTTTGCCACACAAGTCAGTTCGCAGTTTATGGTTTGTCGTTTAGCCTTCGTAGCTGGCCGGCGCGCTGGTGGCTGACCGCCCGGGTCAATCCCTGTCGGTTCATCACAAGCTACGAACTCAAATGACAACCTGTGTATGAAACAGATTTTGATTATCAATGGGCCGAACCTGAACCTGCTGGGCAAGCGGGAGCCGGGTATCTACGGCAGTCAGTCGTTCGACGCTTACCTGGAAACGCTGCGGAGCCGCTTTTCGGATATCGACCTGCTGTATGTTCAGTCGAACCATGAAGGAGCGCTGATCGACGCGATCCACGCGCATGGTTTCACGGTCGATGGCATCGTGATCAATGCCGGGGCCTATACCCACACCTCGGTCGCTATTGCCGATGCGCTGGCTGCCGTGTCGGCTCCGGCCATCGAAGTTCACATTTCCAACGTCCACGCCCGCGAATCGTTCCGCCACCACAGCTATCTGTCGGCACGCTGTAAAGGCGTCATTCTGGGACTGGGTCTGCCCGGTTACGCCCTCGCCATTCAGGCGCTGGCTGATCGGTGAGGTTGGAGCGTTATAGGGTTGTAATGTTGTAGGGTTGTAGAGTTGGGTGTTGCAGGCAATGCGTTACAGCCACAACGCACCATCCGGCCAATCCCGGACCCGTCACCTCATAACCTGCCAACTCCCAACTTCATAACTTCACAACCCTACAACTATCCAACTTTACAACCCTTCCTTTGTCCATGATTACGTTTTATCCTGGTCCGTCGAAAGTCTATCCACAGGTAGCCAGCTATGCAGCCGAGGCTTTTGCGTCGGGTATTGTCAGCCAGAACCACCGCAGCCTGGCGTTTATGGCCGTGGTGGAACAAACCGTGCGGCTGCTGCACGAAAAACTGGCGATTCCGGCCGACTATCACATTGCGCTAGTTTCGTCGGCAACGGAATGCTGGGAGATTGTGGCCCAGTCGCTCACCGCGTCGACCAGTCTGCACCCCTACAGCGGGGCCTTTGGCAAGAAATGGCGCGACTACGCCCATAAGATTCGCCCAATGATCGAGCCGTCGCTGGCCGACACGCTCTGTATTGTTCAGAACGAAACCGCCAACGGCACCCAGGTCGACATGGGGGCGCTGGCCGACTTTCGGCGCGATTTCTCGGCCCTGATCGCCGTCGATGCCGTCTCGTCGATGGCGGGCATTGCCTTCGACTGGCGGCTGGCCGATGTCTGGTTCGCATCGGTGCAGAAATGCTTCGGCCTGCCGGCAGGGCTGGCGGTGCTGGTTTACTCGCCGGCGGCTCTTCGGCGCGCCCAGGCCGTGGCCGAAACCGATCATTACAACAGCCTGCTGTTTATCCATGAAAACTTCAGCAAGTACCAGACGCCCTACACCCCCAACGGCCTGGGTATTTACTGCCTGATGCGGGTGCTGGAACAGGTGCCGCCCATTGCTGACGTCGACGCCCGGATTCGGCGGCAGGCCGCTGAGTGGTACCAGTTTTTCGAGACTGAGCTGGCCAACTCGCCTTTTAGTCCCCTAATCCCGGCTGCCGACAGTGCGGGCCGCAGCAACCGCTCCGACACGGTGATTGCCGTAACGGGGTCTGAGGTCAATATCGGCCTGGTGAAAAAAGCTGCACAGCAGGCTGGCATTACCCTGGGCAATGGCTACGGCGACTGGAAAACGACTACGTTCCGCATTGCTAATTTTCCGGCTATTGAGGACTGGGAACGCGATAAACTAAAGGATTTTTTGCGGAGCTACTGCCAATAAGCCCGTATTTTGCTGCTGCTCTACCGTACGTACATCCCTCTCTGGCTATGCTTAGCTTCAAAGAAATTATTTCTGTCACCCTGATTCTGTTCTCGGTGATCGACATTGTCGGGTCGTTACCGGTCATTATCGACCTGCGCAAGAAAGTGGGTAAGATCGAATCGGAGCAGGCAACCATTGCCTCCGGCGCGCTCATGGTCTCGTTTCTGTTCGTGGGCGAGCGAATCCTGAAGCTTTTCGGTGTCGATGTCGCGTCGTTTGCTGTGGCCGGGGGGCTAATCATTTTTCTGATCGGGCTCGAAATGATTCTGGGGCGTACCATCTTCAAGTCGGAAGTGGAGTCGGGCGGGGCGGCTCACATTGTGCCCATTGCCTTTCCGCTTATCGCGGGCGCCGGCACCCTGACCACCATTATCTCGCTGCGGGCCGAGTACCAGACGCTCAACATCATCGCGGGCATCGTGATCAACCTGGTGCTGATCTATATCGTGCTTAAATCATCGGAGTGGCTCGAAGCGCGGATGGGCCCCGGCGGACTGGCCATTCTGCGGAAGATTTTTGGGATTATCCTGCTGGCTATTTCCATCAAGCTCATCAAAACAAACCTGATTGCCGGGTTCTGACCGGCCGTTTTCCGGCGGTGGTGCGCCCACGGGCCCAACCGACCGGCACCAATCGTTAGTAGTTCGTTTCATACCCGTTTATACCCATGCAGTCTCCCGATTCGCTCAACCAGGTTGCGGCCTTTCACCGCACGTTTCACGCCCCCGTTCTCGATACGCCCCAGATACCCGACGCGGCCCGCGCCCAGCTGCGCGTAGCCCTGCTGGCCGAAGAGCTCGATGAGTTTCGGGAGGCTATTGCAGCCAACGACCTGGTGGCAGCTGCCGATGCTCTCTGCGATCTGCAGTACGTACTGTCGGGGGCAGTGCTCGAGTTTGGTCTGGGCGATACCTTCAAAACGCTGTTCGACGAGGTGCAGCGTTCCAACATGAGCAAAGCCTGCCTGACCATCGACGAGGCCGAAGCAACCGTGGCCCTCTACCAGGGCAAGGGCGTTCCGTGCCACTACGTCGAATCGGCGGGTACCTACCTCGTGTTTCGCGACGCCGACCGAAAAACCCTGAAAAGCGTTAACTATTCGCCAGCCGATCTGGCGGGTATTCTGGAACCTCTTCGTTAAGTAATCCTATGCAGGCCTATTCGTTCTCCGTTGTTGACCGGTTTCTGCGCTACGTGCAGATCGACACGCAGTCTGACCCCCAGTCGGTCGCTAACCCCAGTACCGAAAAGCAGAAAAATCTCAGCCGCCTGCTGGTTGCCGAACTGCAGGCGCTGGGTATTGCCGATGCCGAACTCGACGAGTGGGGCTACGTGTATGCGACCATTCCGGCCAACACCGATAAACCCAATGTGCCCACGCTGTGCTTCTGCTCGCACGTCGATACGTCGCCCGATGTGACGGGGGCGGGGGTGAAGCCGCTGATTCATCGCCACTACGACGGCACCGATCTGGTGCTGCCCGACCGGAGCAGCCCCGACGAACCCCCTGTGGTGATCCGGGCGGCCGAGCATCCTGATCTGGCGCAGCAACTGGGCAACGACATCATTACGGCCAGCGGTACGACCCTGCTGGGCGCCGACAACAAAGCCGGGCTGGCCGAAATCATGGATGCGGCCCAGTACCTGCTGACGCATCCGGAGGTAAAACACGGCCGCATCCGGCTGCTCTTCACCCCCGACGAAGAAGTGGGCCGGGGTACCGAAAAGGTCGACATGGCCCGACTGGGTGCCGACTACGGCTACACCATCGACGGCGAATCGCTGGGTACGCTCGAAGACGAAACGTTTTCGGCCGATGGCGTGTCGATTCAGATTCGGGGCGTCAGCACCCACCCCGGCTTCGCGAAGGGCAAACTCGAAAACGCGCTCAAGATCGCGGCCGATCTGCTGGCCGCCCTGCCTAAGCAGCATCTGTCGCCCGAAACCACCGACGAAAAAGAAGGCTTCGTGCATCCGACCCGGCTGGAGGGCAATCAGGATCAGGCCGTGGTCGACTTTATTATCCGTGACTTCACCGAAGCCGGGCTGCACGAGAAAGAAACATACCTCCAGAATCAGCTCGACACGGTGCTGAAAAACTACCCGGGTTCGTCGGCTACGCTCACCGTGAAGCAGCAGTACCGCAACATGAAGGAAGTGCTCGATCAGCACCCCGCCGTGGTCGACAATGCGCTCGAAGCCATCCGGCGGTCGGGACTGTCGGCGCGGCAGCGCAGCATACGGGGCGGTACCGATGGGTCGCGGCTGTCGTTTATGGGGCTGCCCTGCCCGAATATTTTTGCCGGCGAACACGCGTTCCATTCGCGGCAGGAGTGGGTCTCGGTGCAGGATATGCAGAAAGCCGTCGAGGTAATCGTCAACGTGGTGCAAGTCTGGGAAGAACGCAGCTAGCCACAGGGTCAGCCGGCAAAACAATCGGGAAAAGGGTTGGGTTGAACAGATAGATCAATCCAACTCAACCCGCTTATGGAAACGACCGTACTGGCCAACCCGCCCCAAACGACGCTGGCTACACCCTACGACGTGACGGCCGACGTGGCCGGCATCAAGACCCTCTTTGTCAACGTATATTTTGTCGGTACGCCCGGCCCCGGCAACCCCTGGGTGCTGGTCGACACCGGTTTTGCTGGCTTTGCCGGTGCGGTCAGAGACCGGGCGGCCGAGCTTTTCGGAGCCGGCACCCAACCCCGCGCCATCGTGCTGACCCACGGCCACGCCGATCATACCGGGAACCTCAAAACGCTGCTCGAAGACTGGCCCGTACCGGTCTATGCCCATCGACTCGAAACGCCCTTTCTGCAGGGCCTGTCGAGCTATCCGCCACCCGACCCGGCCATTGGCGGGGGCGGCATGTCGTACATGTCGTGGGTGTTCCCGATTGGGCCCGACGACTTTGGCAATGCCATCACCTATATCAAGGGGGGCGACGTAATTCCCGAACTGCCCGACTGGCAGGTGGTCGAAACGCCGGGCCATGCGCCGGGCCACATCTCGCTGTTCCGCGCGTCGGACCGCACATTGCTGGCCGGCGATGCCTTCGTGACAACCAACCAGAACGAATTAAGCGCGGTGGCCACGCAGCGCGAGGAATTCCACGGCCCACCGGCTTATTTCACCTGCGACTGGACAGCGGCCCGCGACTCGGTAAAAGCCCTGCATAAGCTGAAACCAGCCGCCGTTGGCACTGGCCACGGTGTTGCTGTACGGGGGCAGGCGCTGGCCGATGGCCTGCAGGATCTGGTCAGTCGGTTCAACGAGTTGTCGATTCCATCGATGGAAGGCCGTTATGTGAAGCAGCCCGCCATTACCGACGAGTCGGGCATTGTGTCGATGCCGGTACCGGTATCGTTTCACGCGAGTCGGGCCATTGGTATTGGTGTGGTGCTGGGGCTGGTTGGCCTTGCGCTCTGGAGCCGCCGACGGTCGTAGCCGAATTACGGTCGAAATGTTGGCCCCGCCCCGGCCGGTTGTTCCCCCAGGGAGCCGCTGACCGGGGCGGGGCCGTTTTTGATTCAGAGCCCGGGAACGCCCCGGCAGGATTGTCCCGAACAAGCCCGAAAAGCCGTTACTTTGTAGTCGGACAGATTGCCGGCGGCCCCATGGGCGCCTGCCTGTTCGGTTCATCTTTTATCGAATCGGGGTTCTCATGGCTCAGAAAAAGCCAAAATTTTATGTGGTCTGGAAGGGCCATAAGCCAGGGGTGTACGACACCTGGGACGAAGCCAAACGCCAGACGGATGGCTTTGCCGGGCCGCTCTTTAAATCGTTCGACAGCAAGCCACAGGCCCTGAAGGCGTTTAAAGACAAACCCCACCTGCACATTGGCCAGACTACCAAACCGGCTCCGCAGGGCAAACTGACCGAGCTGGTGGGCCAGCCCATTCAGGATAGTCTGGTGGTCGATGCAGCCTGGAATACGGCTACCGGCGATATGGAATACCAGGGCATTTACCTGGCTACCCGGCAAAAACTGTTTCTGAAAGGGCCCTATCCCGATGGTACCAACAACATCGGTGAGTTTCTGGCCATTGTGCACGCGCTGGCGCTGCTGCATCAGAAAAACAGCAACATTCCCGTTTACTCCGATTCGCGCACCGCTATCGGCTGGGTGCAGAAAAAGAAAGCCAATACCAAACTCGAAGAAACCGAGCGCAACGCCGAACTGTTCGAGCTGATCGACCGGGCCGAGGCCTGGCTGCAAACGCACCGCTACGGCAATAAGGTGCTGAAGTGGGAAACAACCGTCTGGGGCGAAAATCCGGCGGATTTTGGTCGTAAATAATGTTCCGCTTCAAGCAGTTTACCATCCGGCAGGAGCGGGCCGCTATGAAGGTCTGCACCGACGCCTGTGTGCTGGGCGCCTGGGCCGATGTGGGCATGGGCGGGCGTTTGCTCGATATTGGTACCGGCACGGGTCTGCTGGCCCTGATGGCGGCCCAGCGTAACCCTACCGCCCGGATCGATGCCGTCGAGATCGATGCCGATGCAGCCGCCCAGGCCGCCGACAACGTGGTCGCCAGCCCCTTTGCCGATCGGGTGCAGGTGCATCATCAGGCGATTCAGGCATTTACGGCCGCGCCCTACGACCGCATACTGACCAACCCCCCGTTTTATACCGACCATCTGCGCTCGCCCGATGCGGCTGTCAACCGGGCGCTGCATACCGACGAGCTGCCGTTCAGTGACCTGCTGTCGGGCGTCAGCCGGCTACTGGCGCCCGATGGGCGGTGGTGGGTACTGTTGCCTCCCTACGAGATGGGCCGGCTGACCGGGCAGGCAGCTGCGCACGGGCTCTACCCGATCCAGACGCTTACCCTGCGCCACCGGGCGCAAAAGCCGGTATTTCGGCATCTAACGGGCTTCGCTGCCGCGCCCGCCGAGGCCAGCACGACCGAACTGCTGATTCATGAGGCCGACGGACGTACCTATACCGATGCGTTCTGGGCGCTGCTGCGCGACTTTTATCTCATATTCTAAAACTGTTTCCGACCTTTACAGCGAATTGATCGGGGAATGATCTTGTTTTACCCAAAAACGATACCCCGGCGCTAGTAACTCCATGACCGAATCACTGCAATTAACCGTTCTGATCCCCCTGTTCAACGAAGACGAGTCGCTGCCCGAACTGCACGACTGGATCGTCCGGGTGGTGACCGAACAGCGCTATAGCTACGAGATCCTGTTCGTCGACGATGGCAGTTCCGACACCTCCTGGTCGGTGGTGGAGGGGCTGGCCCGGCGCAATCCAAACGTACGCGGGGTGCGTTTCAACCGGAACTACGGTAAAACGGCGGCTCTGCAAACCGGTTTTCAGGCCGCGCGCGGTCAGGTCGTTATTACGATGGATGCCGACCTGCAGGATAGCCCCGACGAGATTCCGGAACTGTACCGCATGATTACGCAGGACGGCTATGACCTGGTGTCGGGTTGGAAACAGAAGCGCTACGATCCTATTACCAAGACCCTGCCCACCAAGCTGTTCAACGCCGTATCGCGCTGGATTTCGGGCGTGCAGCTGCACGATTTCAACTGTGGTCTGAAGGCCTACCGGCAGCGCGTGGTCAAAGTGATTGCGCCCACGCTCTACGGCGACATGCACCGCAACCTGCCCATTGTGGCCAACTGGAACGGGTTTGGGCGGATTGGCGAGAAGGTGGTGCAGCACCGCGCACGCAAATACGGCTCGACCAAGTTTGGGCTGGAGCGGTTTGTCAACGGGTTTCTGGATGTGCTGGTGATTGCGTTCGTACACCGGTTCAGCAAGCGGCCCATGCACTTTTTTGGAACCATGGGTACGCTTTCTTTCTTCGTGGGGTCGCTGCTGGCCATCTGGCTCATTGCCGAGAAGCTGATCAACATTGCCAACGGCGAGCGTTACCGCAACGCTACGGATAACCCACTGTTTTTCATTGGCTTAGTCGCTATTATTCTGGGTGTACAGCTGTTTCTGGCGGGTTTCCTCGCCGAAATGCTGGTTCGGCAAACCCACGACAAGGCGGGCGAATCGACTATTGCTGAGCGGGTTGGCTTTTCTGAAATGCGGTCCGTTTAAACAGAAAACCGCGCTGAGCCAATTTCGCGTTGTATCTTTGTGTATCGATAGGGGCATTCCGCCCGCCTTTGCCGCGCCCATTGGGCTATTTTACGGCAAAAGCGGACGGAATGCCTGTTTTACAGACCTAGTAACATTGATTAATACAGTTTTTTCTTTAAATCGTATGCAGGCTTATTTAGACGCAACCTCTCCTGATACAATGCCGAAAACCCCCGCTAAAGCACACCCCTGGCATGGCATTTCGCCAGGTGAAGAAGCTCCCGATATCATCACGGCTTTCATCGAGATCGTACCAACCGACACGGTGAAGTATGAAATCGACAAAGAATCGGGTTACCTCAAAATCGACCGTCCGCAGCAATACTCCAATATCATTCCGGCACTCTACGGCTTCGTGCCCCGCACCTACTGCGGTGATGGCATCGCGCAGCTGGCATCGGAGCGCTCGGGTACAACCATTGCCGAAGGTGATGGCGACCCGCTCGATATCTGCGTACTGACCGAACGCGAAATCACCCACGGCGACATTCTGCTGAAAGCCATTCCCATCGGTGGTTTCCGCCTGATCGACAAGGGTGAAGCCGACGATAAAATCATTGCCGTGCTCAAAGGCGACGCTATGTACGGTCATTTCCGTGAGCTGGCCGAACTGCCCGAAGGAGTCGTCAAACGGCTTCGCCACTACTTCCTGACCTACAAGAACCTGCCCGGTGAACCTGCCGTGATGGAACTGGCCAATATCTACGGTCGGGAAGAAGCCTGCGAAGTGATCCGCACGTCGATGAGTGATTACGACAAGCTCGAACTCTAGGCAGATACTGCTTACCGAATAAAAAAGCGGCCTGATGAGAACATCCGGCCGCTTTTTTTTGGGGTAGGGAGACTAGCTGGTGTACAGCTTTCGAATCACATCCTGCTGGGTCCGGACAAACAGCTGCCGGTCGGGTGTCTGGCTCAGCAGCGTGCCCGGCGGATAGACGTTATGCTGGGCGTAGCTGTTGGCGTATAGCTCAGTCCGTAGCTGCGCCAGGGTATTGCCCGTACCGGGTCGCTGCCGAAATTCACGCAGGGCCGCCAGGTCGATATCGGCATGGGCGCTGAGGCTTTCGCCGTAGCTGGTTTCGGCCAGTACCAGGCCTCTGGGATCGATGATCTTTGAACTGCCACCGCCCATGGGCAACGTACCGGTGGTGCCGGCCGAATTAGCCGATACCACGTAGGCCATGTTCTCGGCCGCGCGTGCCAGCTTGGCTACCGAACGTGGGGTTGGCAGCGGGCTGCCCGTATCGGCCGTCGAATGCAGCAGTACTTCGGCCCCGCGCAGGCTCAAACAGCGCGCTACTTCGGGATAGAGGATATCGTCGGCGGCTACACAGGCAAGCGTACCGATATTCGTTTTGGCCACCGGAAACAGCGAATCATAGCCGTAGGCATCCAGATACAGCTCCCACACATCGTGGGGAGTTGGTATGTAGGTGGCGTTTAGCCGGCGGTAGCGCAGCAGCACATCGCCACTGGGGCCCATCAGAAAGCTTGTCTGGAAAAACAGCTCGGGGAAAAAGGTGTCCTGTTCGTAAACGTTGCCGGCGAAGTAGAGCTGGTGCCGCTGTACGACCGTGCTGAGGGCTTCGTAGATGCGTCCGTCAATTTCCAGCGCGGCTTTATCGCGCCATTGTTCTACCGTTTCGTCGGCGGGTAAGCCGGTCAGAAACGCTTCGGGCACCACCACCAGCAGCGTATCGCGCCCGATGTGATTCAGCGTAGCGCCTAATTGCTGATCGAGCCGGTCGATCGTTTGAAGCATAACGGCTTCAGCGTCCTCGCGGGTGGCGAGGCTGGTAACGGCGGGGGTGGTAACCTGCAGGGCAAGTGCCTTATATGCCATGTTGATGGGAACTAAAAGCGGCCTGAAACCGCTGAGTTACGGGGGGAATGTCGGCCAAAAATAGCGTTTTCGCGCACAATCGCCATTGCCCGCTTTTAAACAAATTGTTGCCTTACTGACTTGTTCCACCAGCATAAGTCACACCCATCCATACGCCTGGCCCAGCGCCGGGCCCTGAACCATTGCTCGAATGACTGTCGACGTACTGGCCATTGCGGCCCACCCCGATGATATTGAAATGACCTGTGGCGGCACCATTCTGTCGCTCATTGCCCAGGGCCGCACCGTGGCTGGCGTCGACCTGACGCGGGGGGAGCTGGGTACGCGGGGCACCCCCGAAATCCGGTTGCAGGAAGCCGCCGAAGGAGCGCGGCTGATGCAGCTTTCGGCCCGCGAGAATATGGGGTTTCGGGATGCCTTTTTCCGCAACGATGAGGAGCACCAGCTGGCGCTGATTCCCATCATCCGGCAGTATCGCCCCAGGATCGTGCTGACCAATACCGTCGATGATCGGCACCCCGATCATGGCCGGGCGGCCGAACTGGTTGTACAGGCCTGTTTCTACGCCGGGCTGCGGCAGATCAAAACGGTTGGGAAAGACGGACAGCCGCAGGAAGCGCACCGCCCCGATTTTATCTACCACTTTATCCAGGACCGGTCGCTGACGCCTGATTTTGTGGTCGACATTACGCCCTACTGGTCGGGCAAGATTGCGGCCATCAAAGCGTACAAAAGCCAGTTTTTCAACCCCGACAGCACTGAGCCGCAAAGTTATATCTCGGGCGAGCCCTTCATGAAGTTTCTGGAAGCCCGCACCCGCGAGCATGGTCACATGATCGGCGCCGAATTCGGCGAAGGCTTCATCAGCAAGCGTATGCTGGGCGTCGACGATATGTTCAGCCTCCGCTAGGGCCACTCCATACAGCAACGGCCATCCAATCCAGTCAGACTGGGTCGGATGGCCGCTTGGTTTGTAGCCGCTTTGCCGATGCCGTTACAGCTGCATCACCCGACGCACTTCGTCGAGCCATTCGCTGCGGCCGAAGCAGGTCCAGTGTGTATCGCCCCGCTCATAGGTAGGCTGGCTGGCCGCCCGGTAACGGCTGTAGATATCGATCACGGGCACGCGCAGGGCCGGATGCTGCTGTACGCGCTCGATGAGGTGATTATAAACACCCCGGTTTGGCTCCAGTATAGTGGCTTTGTTGGGAATGATAGACAGGTAAACCGCATCGAATCCCTGCTGTTTGTAGTGCTCGGCTACGGCATTCACGCGGGCGACCAGCGCCGTTACTTCACTATCGGGCAGGGTCGAGTATGACGACTGGCGCCTGGTGGTGTCGGTGTCGCTGGCCAGAAAAATATGCTTCCGGTCGCGCGATACGCCAACCCCCGTACTGTAGCGGTCGAACCAGCGCTCGGTCAGGGACGCCTTGATTTCTTTAAAGGCAAAGGCCCAGTCATTGCTGAACAGCAGCGACTCCAGCCGCTCTTCCACATCGGACCGGTGAAACTCCTCCGACAGCGTCTGAAGAACCGGCTTTCGGTACGTCTGACTGGTATCGGCAACAATAGTAAGTTCGTTGATAGGCCGCTCGAAATGGTCGCGGAAGTGTCGCTCCACCGTTTCGATCAGCAACACGTTACGCTGCGCCGTGTCGAGCCTGGCCTGCTGCGGGAAATCCCACTTGATACGCTGGTAGTGCCGCACCCGAAAGTCGGACCGGCCCAGCCGCTCGGCTTCGGAGAAGCTGTCGCCAATCAGGTATAGATCGGTGCGGGCCGTGTCGCTGGCCCGGTTGGCCGGGGGACAGCTCACCCGCGGTGTTTTAAACTGGGGCAGGGGCGCAATTCGGTACAAATCGCCGTAGCGGTAGTCGTCGGACACCAGCCCGGCTGCATAGAGCCAGTGCCCCACCGTCGACGACAAGCCGCCGGCCCAGAACAGGGCCGCCACGATCAGAACACTATAACGCAAATAACGCATGGACAAAAAAGCAAAAGAGCCGGTGGCCTTGGCCTACCGCATCCGGATACTGAATAACTGCACGGCTTTCTGAGCCGCGCTGAGGACGTAAAGTTCGTTTGTTTGGGCGTCGAATTGGAGCGCTACCGGAAAATTACCCGGTATGGGCCGGTCACCGATGATGCGTCCGTTGAGGTCGTAGAGTGTTGTAAACTCACCCGACTGCACACTCACCAGTTCGATGCCCGCGCCAAGCCGGTGATAACGCACCGTGTGCTGGCCGGGTTGCAGGGCCCGGACATCGAATCGCTGCTGCCCTTTCTGATCCAGAATGGCGGCTTCGGTGTCGGTACTGCGCAGCAGCAGCCAGTTGGTCTGGGCTTCATCGGGAAAGAGTCGGAAAACGCCACTGCGGATGGGCCGGTAAAGCTGCGTGCGACCAACAATCTGCCCCGCTGTCGAAATGCGGATGAGCTGGCCTTCATCGGTAATGGTCAATAGCTGAGTCTGACCCGTGGGCAGCAGGGCCGGGCCAACCAGCTTTACTTCCGGATCTTCCTCGGTTCGACGCTGAATCTGCACCGGAAAGTGGGGGAACTGACTGCCGTTTTCCTGCCAGTAGTTGATGGTGCCATTTTGCTGGGCGGCCAGAACGGTGATGCCGGTGGGTGTAGTCCGTACCTGCAGGGGTAGCTGCAGCGCGCCTTTGTGGCGGGGCGACATGATCCGGACAAACGACTGCCGTTGCCGGTCCAGCGCATAAACAGATCCATCGGTATGAACGGCCAGTGCCAGCCAGTTGCGCTGCAGGGTACCCTGCGGACGTGTCAGGTAGGTGGGGTCTAAGCCGGCCGGCAGCCGGATAGAGCGCAGGGCCGTTGCGCGTGGGCCGGGGTCGGCCACGTAGAGCGTCTGGTCGGTCATGAACAGATACTGGAGCCGGCCATTGTTCAGGAAGTCGACGGCCAGCGCATTGCTGCGGATAGGCCCGTCGAGTGTAGCCTGCGGCATCTGTTCACCATCGGGCGTCGTGAACACCAGTTGGCCACCACCCGTCTGGGCATAAAACTGGGTCAGCCCTTCGATCAAACTACCCGTTACGACCGGCGCCGACACGAGTGGCGCACCGAACTCGATTTTCTTCTGCAACAGCAGGCGGTTCAGTACTGCCTTGCTTGCCTGCCGGGTGGTGCGGCCCAGCACCAGCGTCGACAGAATGTTGTCGTTGCCGTAGCTGGCCTGATAAGCCATGTTTTCGAGGTTGGCAAACGACGATTCGGCCCCGTCGGGTGTCTGGTGGTCGAGCAGGTTTTGCCAGGCAGGGGGCCAGCTGGCCGTTACAACGGGTTGCGCCCGGTCGGTAGCCAGTCGGTTGAGCCGCACAAACGCGGTAAAATTGGCCGGGCGCAGGGTGGTGCCCAGCAGATCGACCTGCCGGTCGTCGGCTGCCCAGACGGCTCCGCGCTGCACCTGCTGCAGATAATCCTGCATGACGGCTTCGCTGTTGGTGACAACCAGCGACGTGCCGTGCTGGGTAATCCAGCTTTGCGGAAAACCGGCAAACAGCCGGCTGAAGAGCGAGGCCGGCAGCTCGGGCACGTCGAGCCGAAGAATCTTGTGGCCCAGAAACGACTTCGGTGTCAGGGCGCCCCGGGCACCCGCCAGAAAGGCGGCTTCCTGGTAGGCTGCCGACAGGGTTTTCAGGGTCTGGGGGCTACCGGCATTCAGGATCAGCACCTGCTGGTCGGTACCACTCGACGATTCGAGCCGGCACAGCAGCAGATCGGCTCCCATGGCCCGGTAAAACGGTACCGTGGCCGACTTGATCTGGTTGAACCGGTCGCGCAGGAAATCGCCCGATGCCGAACTGAGCAGCTGGCTCATGGAACGACCGAATCGAACCGGATCGGTGATGCCGATGTGGTAGAGCGTGGCGGTGGTTTGCGGAATCAGGGCGGCACTCTGAATCCGGCGGGGCGTTTGTCCCTCGAAGAGTGTAGCCACATCGCGCCGGTTGCCAATGGCATCGGCAGCGTAGCCGATCAGGTGTGTGCGCGAGGCCGAAGGGCGGAATACGAGGTCAATGGTTTCGGGTAGAAAAATCCGGACCAGCGAACCCGTTTTGTCGAAGAGCGACTGCAGAATCTCGGGTCGAATCGACAGGCCTGCCCAGTGGTCGGCATCGACCTGAAAAGTGGGTTCGGGCTGGGGCAGGGCCAGGGGCTGATGCAGCCGGGCGGCCACGTTTTCCATCAGGATCCCCGACGGGCTAACCACCAGAAAATCGTCGGTAACAATAAACGACCCCAGCTGCTCGCCCGACCGGGAGACCAGATCCAGAATTTTCTCGGAGCGGAACGTGTGGTTCAGAATCCGGTGGAAGCGGGGATCCGGATTGGTCAGTTTGGTCAGAAACGCCTGATCGCTGCTGCCAACGGGAATGTAGATAATGTAGTCGAGGGTAGTTTTGCTGATGGTGTGCAGCGAATAGCGCACGTTTTTGCCCTTGATGAATGCCTGCGCCGTGGCCGAATCGGTGGCGGCATACAGAAACGCGTCGAGTCGTTGCCGGGCTTCGGCAAAGATGGGCAGCTGCTGCAGCGAAATTTCGGTGCGCAGCGTTTGCGCCGATACGGTGTCCTGAAGCCGGTCGGAAGCCAGCACGAGCAAAGCGCCCGAGGGCATGAGCGAGCCGATCAGCCGGCCGGGCGGATGCATCTGCCGATAGCCGAGCCAGCCGGCCAGGGCTACCACAACCAGACCAATACCAATCAGGACACGTCGGTTCATACAGGTGGTTTACGGTTTAACGTATACGGTTTACAGTGTTCAGCTGGATCGGGGTAAACATACCCGCCCGAAACTGAAAACTGTAAACCGTATGCTATAAACCCGATTTTTACTTACCCCACATGGCATTAGCCGTTTCGGGGAAGGGCAGGGTCAGTTCAGGAACGCCCAGGGCCACTTTGTTGGCCCATTCGACCCCCTGCATCAGGGAGTGATCCTGGTTGCTGACCTCGTATTTCCAGGCACCAAACCGCCCGCGCGACGAGATGCCAAACGGCTCCAGTTTGGGCAGCACGGCTTTCAGAATGCCATCGCGCTCAACCGACGGAGTTGGATACCCGTAGTCGAACGCCATGTGGAACGTCGATATCACATCGTCGGCCGATTCGATCAGCTGATCTTCGATCAGCGCCCGAATGGTGTCGGCAACCAGCGTTTCGCGGTTGACCGGTTTAGCCGACGATTCGCTCGTTTCGGTCATCAGCGACCAGTTCTGCGTGATGTCGGGTACGTTGTTGGGGCTATAGTTCGAGAAAACCGTAACGCGATAGTAGGGGCTGTTGTACTCGGGGAAGTACATCCAGCACATGGTTTCGAGACTTGGCTTTGGCTTGCCTTTGAGCCCAATACCGACCACATTGGTCGACGAGTGCTTGAGCCCCTGCGCTTTCTGCACGGTTTCGGCATCGAGCCCTTCGACGCGCTGCGTGAAGAGGTCGAGCGGTACGGTGCTCATCAGGTGGTCGTACTCGATGGTTTCGCCATCGGCCAGCACAATTTTCTTCTCGGGCCCGATTACCTTCTCAACCGTTGCGTTGAGTTTGATGTACTCGTGGCCGACCAGGTTACCCACGGCTTCCCAGATGCCGCCCGTGCCGCCCTGTTTGGGGAACTTGAACGTACTGTTGGGACCCCACGAAAAATCGTCCTGGTTGAAGATGATATTTTTCGTGACGCGCTGCAGGTCGGTAACGGCTACACGCTCACCCACCCAAACGGCGTTCATATCTTCCGGCGGGTAAGCCCACACCTTGAAGTTGTAAGGGAACATGAACGTATCGGCCAGCCCCTGCCCAAACGTCGCCAGAATCCACTCGCGGAAATTGGCGGGTTTCTGGGTAGTCGGATGCTTATAATTCTGGATAATGCCTTCGAGGCATTTCCACATCGTATCGGGCGTGAGGTACTTGATGTTGTTCTGAAACGGATATGGAACAAACCGATTCTCGATCCAGACCCACGATTCGCGCTGATGGCTCAGCCAGCCATCTTCGCCGAGGGCGGCAATCATTAAGTCATCGAAATACTTGTAGTGCGAAAACTGCACGTGTCCGCCAACGTCCCAGGTAAATCCTTTCTCGTCGACAAAGCTTTTGGAGAGGCCACCAATCCGATTTTCTTTTTCAAGAACGATGAAGTCGGTGATACCCAGTTCTTTAAGGCGGTAGGCCGCGCCAAGCCCCGTTGGTCCGGAGCCAATGATAACATACTTATACTTCATGGATTGAGGGATGTGTACCGTACTGCAGGTCATTCTGGTCTGCCGGTCTGTCTGGAAAACCAAAAAGTACGGTCGCCTGTTTTAAGCGGTTACGGCTTCGGGCTTCCGCAGCTCCTTTACTTTATCGCCCAGTTCGAACCGAAACTGAGCCAGCTCCTTGAAACTCTGCATGCAGACTTTAAGCAGCTTCCATTTCAGAATGGATACGGTGCCGGTCTGCCGTTCTTTATGCGTGATGGGCAGGTCGAACGTGTTGTAGCCCGCTTTCTTGGCCATAACGGCCAGAAAAATATTGGGGGCAAATGGGGTCGGGGTGGGCAGCTGGGCCAGCAGTTTTTTCAGGAAACTACCCCGAATCAGCCGGAACGGGATATTGCTGTCCATGATATACGTGCCGTAGATGGCGGCAATGCTCATCCGCAGAATACGGGTGATGACCAGGCGGGCGGGCGCATCGAAACGCTCTTCGCGATACCCCAGAATAAAGGGTGAATCGTTACGTTTTGCCCAGAGCCGGTCGAAATCGTCGGCAACGAACTGGTCGTCGCTGTCGGTCTGAAACACATACTGCGAATCGAGGGCAACCGCCTGCCGATACCCATTGACCACTGCATTGCCGTGACCGCCGTTGGGTTGGTGGACTACCACCAGCCGGGGGTAGCGCCCTTTGATTTCGTCAAGAATAGCACCGGTGCGGTCGCGCGATCCATCGTTGACAACAATAAGACGGGTCTCATCGGCTGGGAACTGACGGGCTAATAAATCCGTCCACTGCTTAACAACGACTTCGATTACTTCTTCTTCGTTGTAAGCTGGCATTACAATTGACAGCAGGAGGCTCATGCAGCGTATGTGTGTGATTCGATAGGGGTGGGCCGTTTGCCAGTCCACCCTGACGCCGGGCATGAAAAAGAGCCGCAACGTACGTCGGGTAATTGACTTACAAGGCGTATAACATCGCAAATATAAGGAATTGTTAGGCGTTTGTGCCGAAACTTCCCGTTAGCTTATCCACTGGGAATTGGCAGATAGGAGCAGGCTGGCCGGCACGCGCAGCAAGCCCGGAAAAGCTACCTTTGCGATGCTATCAACTTCACCGCAATTATGCACATACAAGTCAGAGGGCGGGTCTGGCTCGAAAGTCAGGAGCGCTTTTTCGGCATCGGCCGGCTCGAACTGCTCACCCACATTCAGCAGACAGGCTCAATCAACAAGGCTGCTAAGGCCATGAACATGTCGTACAAACGAGCTTGGGAAATGGTGCAGTCGATGAATGGTCAGGCCGATGCCCCCCTGGTCGTTACCCAGACCGGGGGCGAAAAAGGGGGCGGGGCCGTGGTGACGGATGAGGGCCTGCGGTACCTTACTTATTTTCAGGGACTGCAGGAGCGCTTTGCCCAGTTTCTGGCCAGTGAAGAAGCGCAGCTGCCCCGTTAATCAGAAAATCGCCGGTTTCTGAGCGTTCGGTTTTGAGAAACATAACGGGTCGTTATTTTTGATCGGAAATAACGACTGTTTATGCTTTATCCGCTACTCGTTGCCTGTATGGGTGTTCAGCCTGCCCCAGCCGACAGTCTGCCCGCCAGCCGGGCCGACTCGCTGCGGCAGGTGCAGCTGAGTGAGATCGTGGTGTCGGCCTCGCGGGTGCCCGAGCGGGTGCTGCGATCGGCGGTAAGCGTAGAGGTAATCAGCGCCCGGCAGATTCGGCAGTCGGCCCAGCCGTCGTATTTCGATGCTATCGAAAACCTCAAGGGGGTGCAGGTGCTGACGTCGAGTCTGGGGTTCAAGGTGTATAATACGCGCGGTTTCGCCAACACAACCAACGTGCGGTTTGTGCAGCTTGTCGACGGGCGCGACAACCAGGCTCCGCACATCGGCGCGCCCATCGCCAGTGCGCTGGGTCCGTCGGATCTGGACATGCAGCGCGTGGAGGTGGTGCCGGGAGTGGCCTCGGCCTTGTACGGTATGAATGCGCTCAATGGGCTCACCAACCTGATTACCCGCAATCCGTTCGAGTCGACCGGATTCAGCCTGAGCCAGAAAACCGGAGTCAACCACCTGGGCGATGCGCAGCAGTCGGCCCAGCTCTACAGCGAAACGAGTGTGCGCTACGCCCGGCGGCTAGGCAACCGGCTGGCGTTCAAAATCAACCTGGTGTATCAGCGCGGTTACGACTGGATTGCCGGCAACCCGCAGGATCTGAATCCGACAGCCAATGCCTCGCTCGGACTGCTGGGTGCCGACAACCCGGCCCAGGATCCCGTCAGTTCGTACGGCAACGAATCGGCCAACCGCCGGACCCTGACGCTGGGAGGCAAAAAATACGTGGTGGCCCGCACCGGCTATTACGAGGCCGATGCTACGGATTACCGACTGCGCAACCTGCGGGGCGATGTGTCCGTAAACTACCGGTTCTCGCCCACCACTGAGCTGGCCTATACCTACCAGGGTGCCACCCTCGATAACGTGTACCAGCGCACGAACCGATTCCGGCTCGACAACTACCGACTCGACCAGCACAGCCTCACGTTTACCTCGCCCTCGGTGCAGCTACGGGCTTATCGCACGAGCGAAAACACGGGTGATTCCTACAACATCCGCTCAATGGCCGAAAACATCGACAAGTCGTTCAAGGCCGATAATCAGTGGTTTGCCGATTTTGCCGGGCAGTTTCTGGCCAGCACCAGCGCCGACCGATCGGTTGCCGATGCCCTGCGCGACGCCCGCGCCCGCGCCGATCGGGGCCGGCCACAGCCCCATACGGCGGCCTATGAGGCTGAAATAGCCCGGTTACGCACCATCAACAACTGGGATATCGGGGCCGCTTTACAGGTGAAATCCTGGCTCTATCACGCCGAAGGTCAGTTCGAACCCACCCGGGCGCTGCTGCAGACATTCCGGCAGCAGACCGGCATCGACCTGCTGATGGGCTTCGACGTCCGGCGCTACGTGGTGTATCCCGACGGCAATTACTTCATCAATCCGACCGAACCGGGGCAGAATCTGATCTATGGCAAAACGGGGGGCTTCGTGCAGGCCAGTCGTTCGTTTGTCGACGAGCGGCTTAAACTGACGGCATCGGTACGCGTCGATAAGAATACGTATTTCGACGCCCGGCTGAATCCCCGCGTGGCGGCCGTTTATGCGCTGAGCCCCGAGCAGACCCTGCGGATTTCATACCAGAACGGGTACCGCTTTCCGTCGCTGTTCGAAGCGTTTTCCAACGTCAATTCGGGGGGCGTAAAGCGGGTCGGCGGGCTGCGTATCATGTCGCAGGGCATTTTTGAACAGTCGTATCTGCGCACGTCGATCGACGCGTTTCAGGCGGCCATCAATACCGATGTCAACACCAACCGGCTTACTACCGAACAGGCCATCCAGAAAAATAAAGGCTTGCTGAAAAGCAACCCCTACACCTACCTGAAGCCCGAGCAGGTCAATAGTCTGGAGATCGGTTATCGGGGACTGCTGGCCCGTAAGCGGCTGTATGTGGATGCCGATGCCTACTATACGATCTACCGCAACTTTATTGCGCAGGTCGAGGCCAACGTGCCCGCAGGACGCAACCCCGATTCACTCGTGTATTACCTGGCCGACCGCACGCAGCAGACGCGTTACCGGCTCTGGACCAACGCTAAAACAACGGTTTACAACTACGGTGTCAGCCTGGGGCTGCGCTACTCGTTCGATGGGGAGTGGGCCGTGGGGGGCAACGCATCGCTGGCGCGCCTGGCCCGCACCGCCAACAGCGACGGCCTGGAGGAGGCTTTCAATACCCCTCGCTGGATCACCAACGTATCGGTGTCGAATGCCAATCTGTGGCGGGGTGTGGGTGCAGCGCTGACCTACAAATACCAGGACGCTTTTCTTTGGCAGTCGTCGCTCGCAACGGGCACCGTGCCGGCCATTCATACGGTCGACGCGCAGCTGACTTACCGACTGCCCAAACAGGGGCTGGCGTTCAAGCTTGGCGGTACCAACCTCCTTAATCACTATTACTATACCTTTATCGGCGGACCGGCCGTGGGGGGCTTTTATTATACCGCGCTGACCTGGGAAACAGGCCGTTAAGTCGGGCGTGATGAGTCTGGCCCTGGCAATTTCGGCCCGGCGGGCGACAATTGGTGGTGTTTTCGTGTTGATACATCGACCCCATTGCTGGCAACTGCCACCGGTGGCTGACTGATACTATCATGGAAAAACAACCATTGCTCGAACCATATCAACTAGGGCCGATTCGGTTACCGAACCGGGTCGTTATGGCTCCCCTCACCCGTAGCCGCGCTACCAATCCGGCCCACGCGCCTACCGATCTGCACGTTACCTACTACACCCAGCGGAGCACTGCCGGCCTGATTATCACCGAAGGCACGCAGGTAAATCCACAGGGCGTGGGTGCGGTCGATACGCCGGGTATCTATACCGACGAGCAGGTAGCAGCCTGGCAGACCGTAACGTCGGCCGTACACGCAGCGGGCGGACATATCTTTTGCCAGCTCTGGCACGAAGGCCGGATGTCGCACCCCGATTTTCACAAGGGCGAATTGCCGGTAGCCCCGTCGGCCATCAATCCCAAGGTGAAAATCCGGACGCCGAATGGTAACACCGAAACCGTAACGCCCCGCGCCCTGACGGTCGATGAAATCCGGCAGACGGTGCAGGACTACCGCACGGCGGCTGCCAACGCGCTGAAGGCTGGTTTCGACGGTGTTGAAATTCACGCGTCGAACGGGTACCTGCTCCACCAGTTTTTTGTGGGGGCCTCGAACCAGCGCACCGACGAGTACGGCGGGTCGATCGAAAACCGGGCCCGGATTCTGTTCGACGTGCTCGACGCCGTGGGTGAGGTAATCGATTTTGAGCGGGTAGGAGTGCGGCTCAATCCCGACGCGCACAACCTGTTTGGCATGACAATCGACGAGCAGACGCGCCCGACGTTCGACTATATCGTGCACCGGCTGAATGATTACGGACTGGCTTATCTCCATCTGTCGGAGCCATTCACGCCCGTCGACGATGTGCCGCTGGCGATCAAACACATTGCGAAGCATTTCCGGCCGATTTACGCGGGTACGCTCATGACCAACAAGAGCTACACGCGCGAAACGGGTAACCAGATTATTGCCGATGGCTACGCGGATCTGGTTTCGTTTGGTATCCCGTACATTGCCAACCCTGACCTGGTAGCGCGGTTTGCGGCCGGTGCTCCGCTCAACGAAGCCGACCGGTCGACGTTCTACGGGGGTGAAGCCGCCGGTTACACCGACTATCCGTTTATGGCCACAGCCTCAGCGCAGTAGACGCCGACCCGGCCAACTATTGCCGGATCATAGGAGTAGCATCGGACCAGTTTTTCGTTTGGGTACTATACCTGAAACCGGAGACTATGTCTGTACCTACCCGACCTACTAGCTTACCTCTATCAGCGATATCGCCTACCGATCCGGCCGATGGCCCGGTGGGGCGGTATCGCTGGGTTATTGTTGGCCTGCTCTTTTTCGCCACAACGGTCAACTACCTCGACCGGCAGGTGATCAGTCTGCTCAAGCCTGTGCTGGAAAAAGAATTCAGCTGGACCGAGTCGGACTATGCCGGCATTGTGATGTCCTTTACGGCGGCCTATGGCCTCAGTACCCTGCTGGTTGGCTACATCATCGATCGGGTTGGCACCAAGCTGGGCTATGTCGGGGCCATTCTGGTCTGGAGTCTGGCGGCTATGGCCCATGCGCTGGCGGGGAGCACGGCCGGGTTTATGGTGGCGCGGGCCCTGCTTGGCATTGGCGAAGCGGGCAATTTTCCGGCTTCTATCAAAACCGTTGCCGAGTGGTTTCCAAAAAAAGAGCGGGCGCTGGCCGTGGGTATCTTCAACTCCGGGGCTAACATCGGTGCCGTTGCGGCTCCGGCCGTAGTTCCCTGGATTGCGCTGGTTGCCGGCTGGCAAATGGCGTTTATTGTGACAGGGGCGCTCGGCTTTGTCTGGATCGTTGCCTGGTGGCTTATGTATGAAGTGCCCGCCCGCCATCCGCGCCTGAGTGCTGCCGAACTGGCGTATATCAACCACGAGCCTGTTGCTGTCGGCGATGAGCCGGCCCCGGCGCTGCTGGCCGGTGAAACGGCTACCAAATACCCCATTTTTGCCAACCGCGCCATCTGGGGGTTCATGGGGGGCAAACTCCTGACCGATCCGATCTGGTGGTTTTTTCTGTTCTGGCTGCCCTCATACCTGTCCGACGTGTACCACCTCGACCTGAAAAAGCTGGGCCTGCCGCTGATTATGATTTACCTGGCGGCCACAGTTGGCAGCGTGGGCGGAGGCTGGCTCTCGTCGCAGCTTATTCGCAACGGCTGGCACCCGACCCGCGCCCGGCAGTATGCCATGCTGCTGTTTGCCATCTGCGTCGTGCCCGTTATGGTCATCAGCCAGGTCAGCAGCATGTGGATCGTGATTGCCATTCTGTCGCTGGCGGTGGCCGCACACCAAGCGTGGTCGGCCAATATTTTCACCGTGGCTGCCGATCAGTTTCCCAAGTTTGTGCTGAGTCGCGTGGTGGGGCTGGGTACGATGGCCGGCACCCTGGGCGGGGTGCTGTTCCCGATTCTGGTGGGTAAGCTGCTCGATCATTACAAACAGCTGGGGAGCCTGTCGGAAGGCTACTATCAGCTGTTCTACATTGCCGGCACCATGTATCTGATTGCCTGGCTGTTGCTCTATGTATTCGTGTTCCGGCACGTCAAACCAAACCGCACGGGCGCAGCACCGTCGCTCTAATCCTGTTGGGCCGCGCCGGCGCGGCCCAATCATTTTTCCTGTTATGATACAAACCATGCGCTGGTTCGGTCCGTCCGATCCAGTTTCACTGATGGCCCTCCGGCAGGCGGGCTGTACGGGGGTTGTCACGGCCCTGCACCAGATTCCGGTTGGTACCGAATGGTCGATAGCCGCCATTAACGAGCGGAAAGCCCTGATCGAAGCCGACAACGACCGTTATGTGCCCCTCCACTGGTCGGTTGTCGAGAGCCTGCCCGTCCACGAAGACATCAAAAAAGGGCGTCCTGCGCGCGATGGCTACATTCAGGCGTACAACGCATCGCTCCGCAACCTGGCTGCCTGCGGCATAACCACCGTGTGTTACAACTTTATGCCCGTGCTCGACTGGTCGCGTACGAACTTAAGTTATGAGATGCCCGATGGCTCGCGGGGGCTGCGGTTTGTGTGGGAAGATTTTGCCGTTTTCGATCTGCACATCCTGCAACGGCCCGGTGCCGAAGCCGACTACGAGCCGGCCGTGCGCGAAGCTGCCCGGCAGCGCCATGCCGCCATGGACACCGACGCGATTCAGGCACTGAGCGACATTGTGTTGCTGGGGCTGCCGGGGTCAGAAGAGCGATTTTCGTTTGCTTCGTTTCAGGCCGTCCTCGACGAATACGCCCAGATTGGCGACGCGCAGCTCCGCGAAAACCTGTATTATTTTATCCGGTCGGTGGCGCCGGTGGCCGAGGAACTGGGCATGCGACTGTGCATTCACCCCGACGATCCGCCGATGCCGCTGCTGGGACTGCCACGCGTGGTTAGTACCGAAGCCGATCTGCAGCGACTCCTGGATACCTGCGATGTGGCTGCCAACGGCATCACGTTCTGCACGGGTTCGCTGGGTGTTCGGCCCGACAACGATCTGCCGGGTATGATTCGGCGGTTTGGCCCGCGCATCCATTTCCTGCACCTGCGGGCTACCAAACGCGAGCCTGTAACAACGCCGGGGTCGTTGGTCTTCCACGAAGCCGACCACCTCACGGGCGATGTAGACATGTACGAGGTGGTGCGGGCGATTGTGGAGGAGGAGCAGCGCCGGGCTGATGCGGGCGTGGGCGAGCCGGCCATTCCGATGCGCCCCGACCACGGCCACCAGATGCTCGACGACCTCGACAAAAAAACGTACCCTGGCTACTCGGCCATTGGCCGGCTGCGGGGGCTGGCCGAAATCCGGGGCCTTGAACTGGGCATCCGGCGCAGCCTGATGGCCTGATTTAGTATTTTCTCATTCTCCCAGTATCAACCCGACGGATTCCATGACGGATACAGTACAACCTACGCTTCCCATTTTTTCACTCGCTGGCGACGTGGCCCTGATTACCGGGGGCGGCAGTGGCATCGGGCTGGCCATTGCCCACTGCATGGTGCAGGCGGGCGCCACCGTGATCATTACAGGCCGGCGCGAGCAGCCCCTGCAGGAAGCCATCGCCGGGCTTGGCGATAAGGCACATTACGTTGTCAATGACGTGGCCGACCGCGACGCGCTCAATGGGCTCGTTGCGGGCATCGAAGCCACCTACGGCCCCCTTACAGTGCTGGTCAACAATGCCGGTATCAACCAGAAAAAGCCGGCGATCGAACTGACCGACGATGAGTTCGACCGGATTCTGCACACCAACCTGCACGCCGTTTTTGCCCTTACCCGCGTGTGCGCCAAACGCATGCTCGACCGGCGCAAAGGCTCGATCATCATGATCTCGTCGATGGCTGCTTACTACGGTATCGACCGGGTGGTTCCCTATGCTGCTTCGAAATCAGGTATCGAAGGCATGGTGCGGGTAATGGCATCGGAATTTTCGGGGCAGGGGGTGCGTGTCAACGCCATTGCGCCGGGCTTTATCGAAACGGCCATGAGCCGCACGGCCATGAACAGCGACCCCGACCGGCGCGACCGCGCCATGCGCCGGACACCCATGGGGGCCTTCGGCAAACCCGACGACATTGGCTGGGCCGCCGTTTTTCTGGCCTCGGAGGCCGCCCGCTATGTTACCGGCGTTTCGCTGCCCGTCGATGGCGGCAACTCCATCGGGTTTTAAGGCTGGACGTAATACAATCGGGGGCGGTAGCGAACAACAGATTCGCTACCGCCCCCGATTCGTTGTAAACGACAGACCTGTCAGACCGTAAACCGGTCTTTCAAATTGTTGATCGGCTTCTCGATCAGATACCACGACAGCGTGGCCAGCGCAACCGTCAGCGCCAGGAAGAAAAGCACCTGAAAGCCATACGAGCTGTTGAGCACGGGCAGCACATCGGTAATACGGCGCCAGGCCCGCAGCGTGAAGTGGGTAGGCTGGGTGTGGTAAACGTTGTAGATAAAGTTGTGGTACAGGTAGAGCCCGTAACTGATGCGTCCCATGTATTGGCTGACGGGATTCTCGAGTACCCACTTCATCGGCCCTTCGAAACCGATAACCGCCCGTCCGATCAGGAAAAAGCCGATCAGCGACGAGGCCAGCCGCTCCCATACATCCGACATGACGTTGTGGTGGCCCGGCAGGCCCGTTACGTCGGGAATGGCAGGAAGCATCTTGGTCGATACCGACACGGCGATAAGCAGCGCAATGCTGACCCAGATCCAGATCGAATGGCGGAATACGGCCACGAACCGGTCGCGCTGGTAAAGCCACCAGAACGCCATCAGGGTGCCCAGGCCAAACGAGTCGAGGCAGGCTGGCATCGTTACGTAGCCGATAAACCAGGGGTAGCGGTGACTGTAGAGGTAATAGCGCATGGCAATGGCCCCACCGATCATTAGCCAGGCCGTCAGCGGTACCCACCGGCGGGGCACGAAAAACAGCAGCAATGGGAAAAACAGGTATACCTGCTCCTCAACCGCCAGCGACCACAGGTGATCGACCGTACCCATCCAGGTGGTGTAATAGGCCATGTAGAGGTTGGTCGCGTAGAGCGCCAGCCAGCCAAACGTGCGCCGGACGGGGGGCTCGTTGATAGCATAGAGAACGAACAGGGTCAGGTAGTAGACCGGAAAAATGCGCAGCGTTCGCCGGATGTAGAACACCTTCAGGTATTTGCCCAGCCCGCCCCCCGGCAGCTGACTCAGCTTGTCTTTGCTGGAAAGCAAAATGCGGGTGATGAGAAAGCCACTGAGTACAAAAAAAATTGTGACGCCCAGTGCTCCAAATGGCATCTCGACGCGGCCGGCCATCCAGTGGTCGAACAGCACCAGCCCAACCGCCAGAAAACGGATGCCATCCAGCTGTCGCAGGTGGTTGAGTACAGGGCGGGCGGTAGGTTGTTGTATCATTACCAGTTTTTCTTCGTCGTGTCGGCCGGTGGTCCGGTCGACGTAATCTGTTGATTGGTTGGATAAAGATGGGCAGTACCATCGGCTCCTACAACCAGAATGAGGAGTTGATAGGTGCCGGCGTCCAGTTCATAATGGGTCAGGCCCGACCGGAACCCCGGCCCGAACAGCCGGCTGGAGCGAAAGCGGGCACCCGTAGGCGTTACCGATTGCTGTCGTACCGGAAACAGGTACGTGCGGGCCGCCGACCGGGCAACCACGTAAGCACCCGCGTCGGGCGAGGCCATTGGCGAGGCCGCCAGCGTGCGCTGTACTACATCGAAACCCACCGGCGTCTGCGTTACCTGCACCGGTACAGGGCTACCCGCTGGCGACTGGTAAAGCACGGGCAGCAGGCGGGTATAGAAAGCGGGTGCCGGGTCGATGTACTGATCGGTCTGCGCATCGGTATGCGACACGGGCACGCTGGTCGAGTAGCGCCAGTTGAACTGGTTGGTGGTGAGCCAGTGCCGCCACCATATTGTGTCGTCGATAAACGAAAGATAGGAGAGCCAGGCAAACACCAGGCCCCCCACCAGGCTGACACGCATGAGCCAGCGCCCCGTTTGCCCTTCGACCCACACAACGGTATATGTGTACAGCAGAGCCAGCAGACACAGTGAGTAGAGTTTATAGCGGCTCGTCATGAGCAGGTCGAGACCGAAGCCTACCCGCGCCCGTGCCACCACCAGCCCCGTGACGAGCAGAAAGAGCGCCACGCTCCAGAAAAAAAGCGTACTCGGCGGCAGCGATCGGTTCGGTGTTGCCGTTGGCAGCACACTGGTCTGAAACAACCGGGTCAGGCTTCGGCCGAGCGTAGTGCGGTAAACCAGGGCTGTCCAGCCGATCAGCACCAGGGCTGCCACCGTCATGAAGCCGCCCAGCGCCATACAGACGCGGAGGGGTACCGTGGCGGGCAGCACTTCGCCGGCCGCCCCCATAAAGGCAAACCAGCCGCCCAGCAACGTAGGCAGATCGGCCTGAATGTAGACCGTATCGGCGGGTTTGGCGAAACCAATAAAGTAGAGACCGATACTGATCAGCCCGCTCAGGCTCCAGATCAGCAGGGGCCTGCGGTTGGCGTGGGGCTGGGCCAGACGCAGCAGCAGCATGCCGAAGCCAATGGGCCAGACCAGCATGCCGTTGCCACTGGTGAGTGTGGCCAGCAGCGCCAGACCCACAGCCCAGTAAATCCGGTTGCGGTAGGCCAGCACATAGCAGGCGGCTACTACCCAGAGTACGACCGAAAAGTTTTGCAGGGCGGCCATGCCCCAGTACATATTCTCCCACTGCGAGAGATTGAACAGCAGGAAAGCCACCGGTACCGCGTAGAGCAGCGGCCGGCCCGCCCGGCGCAGCACCGCAGCAAATACGGCCAGCAACCCAACCAGGCTCAGGTTGCCGATCACCATCAGGTGCCGAAAGTTTAGCTTACCGGTCAGCTGGTAGTCGAGCCAGCTGACGAGTCGGTCATACACGATCCGGTGTTCGTTATGCTGTTTCAGAAACTGGTGGAGCTTTCCCGAGAACGTGGTTTCCTGGTCGACCAGATACAGGAAATGCCGCAGGGCATGGTCGTCCCACTTCGGCACGTTGACGGCGTACCGTTGCCACAGTAGGGCAAAGAAAGCGACAGGCAGCGCCAGCAGGCCGTAGGCCAGCACAGACTGACGCTGCAAACGAATAAATTTGGTCATATGCCCTGAATCAGTTCGCCAGGGTAGTCAGCTGCCGGGCAATGTTTACGGGGTCGAGACCCGACTGCTGCTGATGGTATTTCTGATCGCCATAGAGGCCGTTGGTGTAGCCTTCGGCCGTCAGGCTGATAAACTGACTGGGAGTTGCACCCAGGCTCAGCAGCCGGCCCGACAGTTGCTGCCCCAGGCCGCCTATCGCAACGTGCTCTTCGACTACCAGCATCGGCTTGCCGCGCCAGCGCTCGGCCAGCTCGACGGGCAGGTCGAGGGGTAGGTTGGTAGCCGTAAACACATCAAACCGACCCGCCAGCGATTCATCCTGCAGGGCCGTCATCACGTTGGCGGTAACGGGACCGAGCGACACGATGGCGCCAGCCGGTTCGGCGCTGCGGACAATGTGGCGAAACGTGCCGATCGTTTCGGCACCGTCGGGCGTTTTGGGCCCCACACCCAGCCGCAGATAAGCCGGCCGGGCTTCCGCCACGATCTGGTTGATCATGGGCGCCACTTCGTCGGCAAAAGCGGGGATGTACGTATTCACGTTCTGCAGGCCGCTCAGGCAGGCCAGATCTTCGATCGCGTGGTGGGTACTGCCCATGATGCCATAGCCGTAGCCCCCGCCGTTACCAACCAGAAAAACCGGCATGTTGTGCAGGCAGGCGTCGTTGCGGAACTGCTCCAGGCAGCGATAGACGGCGAACGGGGCGATGCTGTAACAAAAAACCTTATAGCCCCGGTAGGCCAGGCCGGCGGCCATACCCACCATGTTCTGTTCGGCCACCCCCGCATTGATGAAACGGGGGCCCAGTGCACTGACTACTTTTTCGAGCGCATTGTAGCCCAGATCACCGGTAATAAACACGACCGATTCGTCTTCGAGCCCGATTTTCTCAATGGCAGCTGCAAATTCGTTACGCATAATCGACAAACGGGATATCCCGCTTTTGAGGGTAATTGCCGGAGCTGAACTCCCGCGATGCTATCAAAATGGCCGGGTTATCTGGTCAGAAACCCGCCGGTTATTTCACTACCCGAATCGTATAGCCCAGCGGATCGTCGGCCGAACCCCAGCCGAAGGTCAGTGCCAGGTGCCCCCACAGGACCAACAGACCGATCAGTGGAGCCGCTACCAGCAGCAGCAGCACCTTGATCGGGAGCCACAGAATCGATTCGGTCAGGGTCGACACATTACCGAAGTAAAGTACAATGCTTTTATTAACGATGGCATTGATGTCGGTGCCCCGGTTCACTACGTCGATGGACTTGAACTGACCGAACAGCGTATTAAGCGTCGAGGGTGTGTACCGATGGTAGTCGTAGGGCTTGTAGTGAAACCGGGCCGACCACGGAATCGTTACGATGCCCACGCCACCCGGTTTGAGTACCCGGTGCATATCGGCGATCAGTTCGTGCGGATCGGGTACATGTTCCAGTACTTCGGTGCAGATGAACTGATCGACGGTCGCTGTCTCAAACGGCAGGTGTTTGCCATCGTAGGTAATAATTTTACTGTTCTCATAATCCCACTTGTCTGCATCGGCTACATCGACACCCACGTAGCGGGCTTTGCGGGTATCGACGAGGTGCTCGAATGGGCAGTTACCGCAACCAATGTCGACAACTGTTCCCTGAAAATCGGGCATATTTCGTCGAAGCATGCCATAGATCGTGTTGAACTGAAAGTCGAGCAGCCACCGCAGGGCAAAAAGCAGTTTACTTTTTACGCCCGTGGGCGCATTGTGAGCGGGCGGACGAAACCGTTCTGGTGTGGACATAACCGGGTTAGGGCTGGATTAGGTGTTCTGAACTGTTTTTAGGCTGCGTGTTGCGCAGTGGGTCTGCTGACCATATCTGGGAATGAGGTACTTACTAAACAACTAACCTGCGTGTTCTGTTGCCCCGTCGGGGCTGCCTACTTCGTCCGGCGCTGTTTTACCAGCGTCTCGATCTCGGTAGCCGTCGTGTACACCTGTTTGCCCTTCCGAACCATAGTCCGGATAAACTTGGGCCGTTTTTTTGTCTCTTCGAAAATCTTGCTGATATATTCACCCAGGAACGACAGCCCCAGCATGTTGATACCGCCGAAGAACAGTGTCAGTACAATGATGGTCGGAATGCCGTGGGGCAGGGTAGGGTCGAGAATACGGCCAATTACCTGCGCAATGGCCGCTATAAACGACAGGCCCGTCAGCAGAAATCCGCCGTAGGTCATCAGTTCGAGCGGGGCAAAGCTGAACGAGAAAATCGCTTTCTTGGCCCACCAGATATTCTTCGTCCAGTTGTTGGTCGAGACGCCAAACATCCGCTCGGGCCGTACATAGTCGACCCCCGTCTGTTTGAAACCAACCCAGGCCCGCAGACCCCGCAGAAACTGCTCGGTTTCGGGCAGGTTGACCAGTTCCCGGACCACCTTCCGGTCGATCATCGAGAAATCGCCCGCGTCGACCGGGATGGTGATATACGCCGTTTTCTTGAACAGCCGGTAGAACTGTTTGTAGAAGAAATGAACATGGGGCGGCATTTCGCGCTGCACCCGCACCCCGTAGACCACGTCGAAGCCCTGCTGCCATTTCTCGTAGAAGCGCGGAATCACCTCGGGTGGGTCCTGCAGGTCGCCATCCATCAGCACCACACTGTCGCCGGTAGCAATCTCCATTCCGCTCAGGAAGGCCGACTGCGAGCCGAAGTTGCGGGAGTGTTTGATAGCCATCACGTTGGGGTCTTTGGCGCAGATGGCGTCGAGAACCTCATCCGTATTGTCGGGCGAGTTGTCGTTGACGAAGATAATCTCGTAGCGGACCTTCATCTCGTTGAAGGTTTTTACGAGTCGTTCGTACATGTACGGAATCGCCTGGGCGTCTTTGTAGCAGGCAATGATGGGCGAGATAACGGGGTTGAGCGTTGGGGTCTGGAACGCGGGTATAACCCGCTCTTCGTACTGGTGCGCCACCTGCCATTCGGCCGTCCGGCGCAGGCCGTCGCTCAACGGGGTTTCGGCTTTCCAGCCCAGATCGGCTTCGGCCGCCGACGGGTCGCCATACCACTCCGAGAGGTCCCAGGCCCGGTTACCCATGCTGCCCCAGACCGGCTCGGGGATGCCGCCAAACGTTTGCCGGGTTACATCGACCAACTCCCGCATGGTTGTTTTGCGGCCCGTAGCAATGTTGTAGGAGTTGCCCCGGTTCGAGGCATCGACCCGTAGGGCCGCCTGTACGAATGCATTGACACAGTCGTCGACATATACGAAGTCGCGGCTGATGTCGGGCGAAACGAGCGGGGGCAGCTGGCTCCGCCGGGCCTCTTCGACCAGCCGGGGAATAAGGCGGTCGGGCTCTTCCCAGCCGCCGTAGATCGAATAGAGCCGCAGGTTGAGCGTATTCAGCTGATGCACTTTGGCGTAGTAAGCCAGGGTGTAGGCCGCCGATACTTTCGAAACGGCGTAGTGGCTGTTTGGCTCGACCGGATCGGTTTCTTTGGGGGCGGTGCAGTTAAACCCATATTCCGAACTACTGCCAGCATGGATATACACCATATCGGGCGTGCAGTTTTCCAGAATATTGACCGTTCCGAGCACATTGGTTTCGTAGGTCAGGCCAACGTTCTTCTGCTTGCTGTAGGCACCATAGGCGGCCAGGTTGAAAATCGTTTTGGGTTTCAGTTTCCCAAACACGTCTTTCAGCGACGAGTCGGATAAAATATCGCAGTGTACGACGTTCTCAGCCGGTACATCGAGCAGTTTAAGCCGCCAGGCTTTGGTAGCGTCGTGGGTCAGCGCGTAAACATCCGTCCGGACGCGAAACAACTGTTCGAACAGGTTTGCCCCGATGAAGCCACTGGCTCCGAAAACAACGATGGGCCCCTTGAGCCGGGCAATGCCAGCTGCTGCTAGTGTAGGATTATTCTGATTCATTCAGACCGCAATAGTACGGAAAAAGCCCGGATTAGCGGTGCCGAATCCGGGTTTCAGAGCGAGTGGTTTCGGGTACCGGCACGCCAGACCAGAGTCGGTACCAGCCGCCCGACCCGGCTCCGGCCTTCCAGCAAACGGGTGCTGGGGGCCGCCCGGGTGGTTTTAGAGGTAGTTGGCCCGCACGTCGGCCGTGGCCTGTTCGTATAGTTCAGGCGTCATGGGCAGGTAGTGCCACTCCAGCCGGTCCTGCATGTACGATACGCCTTTGCCCTTGATGGTATGAGCCAGAATGAGTTTAGGCTTCCCATTCGCCTGGGTCGAAACACGATCGAACGCCTGGGTCAGGGCCGCCACATCGTGCCCGTCGGCTTCGACGACCTCGAATCCAATGGCCCGCCAGACGGCTGCGTCGGCCGTGTCGCCCATTACCTCGCTGGTGCGGTCGAATCCCTGCAGCCCGTTTTTGTCGACGATCACGATCAGGTTGTCGAGCTGGCGCTGCACGGCAAAATGGGCGGCTTCCCAGGTGGTACCTTCATTGGTCTCGCCGTCCGACATCAGCACGAGCGCGCGGGAGTCGTCGCCCCGCATTTTGCCGGCCTGGGCAATGCCCGTACTGATGGGCAGGCCATGCCCCAGCGATCCGGTGGCAAACGGAATGCCGCGGTGCTTGTTGGGCGCGGGGTGGGCCGGCAGGGTAGTGCCGTTCTGGTAGAACGTAGCCAGCACGTCATCGCTGATCTCGCCCATGTGGTTAAGACAAACGTAAAGGGCTGCTGCGGCATGGCCTTTCGACAGCAGAAAGGTATCCTGCTCCCGTTTACGCAGTACCAGGGTCGCAATCATAAGATCGATACAGCTCAGAGAGCAGCCGATATGCCCGGCATGGGCCTGGTTATAAAGTCCCAGCAGTTTCAGGCGAAGCTGTCCCTGCAGTGTTTGTATATCGGTCGATTCGGTAGTCGATACCATAGCTGGCTGATGAGTAAATGGGCTAGTCACCGTAACGGTAGGTAGCGCCTTTGAAATCAAAAATAGTGATTTTTTTTCCGGTGCGCCCCTTCACCAGTACGATGCGGTCGGGCTCGCCCGCGTCGATACGCTGAATATAGGTAGCGTCTTTGGGCAGGTAAACGTTCATCAGCTGGGCATCCAGCAGCGAAAGTGGCGTAAAGCTCTTATCGATTGCTTCGGAATAGATGACCCGTTTTTTGTTTGGATACAGAATGGTATCGCCCGGGCTGTACTGCTGAATCAGGCTCTGAGCGGCCCGCCAGTAGGGGTTGGCTTCGCGAGGCCGGTCGAAGTAGGTGTATTTGGGGGCTTTATCGTCGTAAATAGCCCCCAGCAGTTGTACGATGTGTGCCAGCTGCAGCAGCACCAGCGCCCAGATCGGTGTGGCCAGCCACCAGCGGGCGGCCGTCAGCTGCCGCACGCCCATCGCCACAAAGATGCAGACATAGGGAAAGGAGAAGCCCGAATACCGCTGCGTAATGCCAAAGGTGTGGCCAGCGCGCCAGGCCGAAAACAGCAGGAAAAAGGTAGGTATAAACGTGAGCAGCACCAGCATCGTGATGAGCGGGCGACTGGCTGGCGTGGTATGCCCGACCACGTAACGCCATATCAGATACAGGAACGGCAGGGCGCCCGACAGGACCAGCAGCCGATCGGGCACCACGGTATAGATAGGGACACCCGCCAGCAGCACCAGCGGAATGGCCACGTAGGCCCAGACGGGCGGTTTCTCGACCGACCAGAACCGGTGGAGCAGAAAGGTAGCCACGGCGCCCAGCACGAGGGCCAGCGCGGAGTTTCGGATACCGGTCATAGCCACGCCCAGGCCGTTGGTCGGCATGAACAGGTCGGCGAAGATCGGCAGGGCCCGCACGGCAATGTTCGGAATGGTGGCCGGCAGGATCAGGCCGAAGGGACTGCCCGTTGGATTGGTGAGGGCGATGTTGCGGTAGAATTTGGCCTGGTAATCGAGGGTAAAGAACGTGTATTGCCCGCCCCCGAAAATAAACCAGAGCGAAACCAGCCCGAGCCCGATAGCGCCCGTAACGGCCAGACTGACCCAGGCGCGGGGGTTGCGCAGGTAAAGAAGGGCGTAGATGCCGTGGCAGAGAAACACCGTCACGGTCAGAAAATGACACAGGACCGAGGTGATAAACGCGAGGGCATAAAAAACGTACAGCAGTGGTAGCGACGGACGTTTGCCTGGTGCCGCCGTGGTTCCGCGCTGGCCGGTCCGCTCCATGATCAACAGGAACAGATGTGTAGCCAGCAGCGTCATGCAGAACGTCATCGAATAGTTACGGGCAATGTGACTGTAGGCTACAAAAAACGGCTCGATGGCCGCTATGAAGGCGCTCAGCAGCGCCAGGGCATTGGTTTCGCCCTCGCCCAGAAAGCGGAAATGGCGCCTGACAAAGGCAAAGACCAGAAAGACCAGCAGCGTGCTGAAAATAACCGAGGGCATACGAAGCGACGCATCGCTTGGCCCAAACAGGTTGATCCAGGCCCACACGACGGCGTAGTAAGCCGGGCTGTTGCCGATATCGCTGCGCGTGTCGGCTTCCATGAAATCGGTAAAAGTCTTGGGCTTCCAGAATTCGGCCGGCGTGAAATACGGCTTGCCAAATACATCTTTCTGGTTGTAGCCCTCCATCACTACACTCTGGCTGACGAGCAGGGTCGCTTTTTCATCGAAGTAGATGCCGTAGGTGTCGAGTCGGTAGAGCCGCAAGCCAATAGTCAGTAACAGGATCAGGCCAACGAGTAACCGGGTAGTATGGGTGGTTAGTGCAGTCATTGCGCCAAAACTACAGCAAAATGCCCGTACCTATAGTTTCAGGATGGTGAATTCTACCCGCCGGTTCAGCTTGCGCTTTTCCTCGGTTTCATTGCTGGCTACGGGCTTGCTGGGCCCCCAGGCTTTGGTCTGGAGCCGATTGTCGGCGATGCCTTTGCCCAGCAGGTATTCTTTTACCACGCGGACCCGGTCGTTGGCCAGCTTCATATTGGGCTCCCAGTCGCCCTGATTGTCGGTGTGGCCTTCGATGAGCAGCTCCATGGTTGGGTAGGTCGTGAGCATCTCGGCTACCTGGTCGAGTTCGGCGTCGGCACCGGGCGAGAGCGCATACTGGCTCTGTTCGAACAGGACTTCGCGCATGGTAATGATCTGACCCGGCTCAATTTTGAGCAGGTACAGATTCCGGCGAATATCGCGGAACCGTTTGTCTTTGCTCAGATCGAGTACTTCGGTAGTCGGGAAATAGCCCTTCTGGGTGGCTCTGAGCGTGTACCGGTGCTGGGTAGGCAGAATCAGTTTGAATTCGCCGGTTTCGGGGTCGTAGGCTACCTTGGTTATCGAATGTTTTTCGCCAAACAGATCGGAGACAACCTCAGACGCAATCGGTTTTTTGGTCTGGGCATCGAGCACCTGCCCCGATACAATGGCCACCGGATCGGGGCGGATGGTCGGGAACAGCTTGAGCCGGAAAATATCGTCTTCGCCCATCGACCCCGCCCGCGAACTCAGGTAGGCATAGTCGCCGGCGGCCGGGATGGTAAAATAGCCGTCCCATTCGGCGGTATTGATGGCCGGCCCCAGATTCTCGGGCTCGCTCCAGTTACCCCACGACTCATCGAGCCGGCGCGATACGAAAATGTCGCCGTTGCCATAGCCGGGGTGGCCTTTAGAGGTGAAATAGAGCGTTTTGTTGTCGGAGGCCAGGAAGGGGGCACTTTCCGTATCGGCCGTATTGATCACGTTGCCCAGGTGCACGGGCTCACTCCAGGTACGGTCGGGCAACAGCAGCGTCACGTAGAGATCGCGGTCGCCCTGCGTGTCGCGCCGGCGCACCGATAGAATCATGGCCCGCTCATCGGGCGACACGGTCAGTTCGGTCAGCACCGAGTTGTCGCTCTCGCGTTCGGGCAGGTTGTAGTTGTTTTTAATTGTTAGCCCAACTGGAAACGACCAGCCGATTCGGGTCCGGATCGACTTGGAAAAGCCGTAGGTCGTGGCTCCGTTGGGCTGGTACAGATTCAGAAGATACACGGTTTTGCCATCGGCCGAGATACCACTGATGGCGTTGTCGCTGGCGTTGTTGATGGGCGGGCCGATGTTCACGGCTTCCGACCAGCCGGCCGGGGTGCCGTTGGTACCCGTAGACAGGGTCGAGTACCAGACATCCTGCCGGTCGGGATCGCCGATGTTGGCTTTGTTGTAATTGCGGGTGAAGTAAAGCGTACGGCCGTCGGGTGTAATTACGGGGGCTACTTCCTGCCCGGGCGAGTTTACGGTTTTGCCCAGGTTCTCCTTAACAATCTGACTGGGCGTACCCTTGGCCAGTCTGATGTCGGCCACAACCGGGTTGGTGTGGGTGGTCAGGCCAATGGCGTCGATCTGGTTGATACCCTTGATGGCGGCTCCGTTCAGAAATACCTTCACCTGGACCACCGTGAGGCCGGTACCGGGTAGCGGAACGCGCAGGATCGGCTCGGCGCGGGGCTGCGGGGTTGGGTTGGTGAATACCGTATGGTCGGTACCCTTGTCGTCGGTAACCACAATGCGCGATACCGCGCCGGGGTTTACGTTTTCGGCAACCACCACCTGCCGGGCGGTCATGGGCGCCGGAAAGCCCACCTGAATCCAGTCGTCGGTGGGGTTGTCGGGTAGCTGCGGAGCCCAGGCCGTTGGGCTGGCACCCAGCTGGGGTAATTTGCTGGGGTGGCCAAGCGCCTGTGAGGCCCGATACTGCTGCCCGTATTGCTCGCCCCGTTTTTCCGATGACACGCCGATAACGCGACTCGCCCACTGTAAGGTGACTTCTGTTGCGGGTTGCGCCTGACCGGCTGTCACCGCTGCTACGCCCAGCCAGCCTGTCAGGATACTCCAGATACGCATAATAACTCAGTTGATAACACAGTCTGCCAGGGGCCACCACCCGTCTTAGCTTACAAACGCTGGGCGAACACCCGTTTGTGTAGCCATCACCGGTTTTATCGCGCCCACTGGTAATCGATTGTAATGAGTTGCCAGCAAATCATGTACCGACAGGCAGGGCCTAGTTGGTCATGATCCGGTACGACCAGGGTTTGAGCGTCATCGACATGTTTGGAATCAGCTCGATGGGCTGGCGGCTAAACACATCGGTGTAGGTGCCTTCGTAGCCTTCGCCCGTCAGCCGGAATGTCTGGGGCTGATTGCTCAGGTTTACCAGTACCGTTACCCGGTCGTTGTCGCGTTGCCGGTGAAACGCATAAATAGCTTCGTCGTGGTCGGTAACGATCTTTTGTACCGGGCCGCCGTCGCGACCATTCCAGAGTGCCTGGTTGCGGTGCTTCAGGGTTAGCAGGGCCTTGAAAAAGCCTGCCTTTTCGTACGTACCCCAGCTGATGCTGTCCTTCTCGAAAAAAGGCAGCCGTTTGTTGAGGTTCGACTCCATACCGTTATACACCAGCGGCATTCCCTCGAGCGTGCTGCACAGCACGATCATGGCGTTGGTCGCCGGTCCGAACGATTCATTGAGCGTACCGTGCCAGCTGTTCTCGTCGTGATTCTGCGTGAAGAGCATCTGGTAGTACCAGGCCGGATACCGTTTGCGGTTGGCGTCGCGGAGCGAGTCGAGACTGGGCGCCTTGCGGGCCCCTTTCGCGATGGCCTTCATCATGTTGTGCAGACTCCAGCTGTAATTCATGTTGAAACAGGCCTTGAACAGCTCCGGGTCGTCTTCCGATTCGGCCAGCATAAACACGGTCTTCAGGCTGTCGAGCTGGGGGCGCAGCTGCTTCCAGAAATCGATCGGCACGAAGCTGGCCACGTCGCAGCGGTAGCCGTCGATGTCGGTTTCTTTCACCCAGTAGCGCATGGCATCGATCATGCCGGCCCGCATGGCCGGGTTGTCGTAGTTCAGGTCGACCACGTCGGTCCAGTCGGTAGGCTTGCCGTTTTTAGGATCGATCGGCGCCACCATTTTTCCTTTCACCAGCGTGTACCAGTCGGGGTGCTTTTTTACCCACACATGATCGCGGCCGGTGTGGTTGGCCACCCAGTCGAGTACTACGTGCATACCCAGGGCGTGGGCCCGGTTAACCAGCGATTTGAAGTCGGCCAGTGTGCCGAGGGCGGGATTGATGGCTTTGTAGTCGGCAACGGCATAGGGGCTGCCCAGCGTACCTTTTTTGTTTTCCTGACTAATCGGAAAAACGGGCATCATCCACAGGATGTCGACGCCCATTTCCTTCAGTCGGGGCAGCTGTGCTTCCACGGATTTGAAGGTGCCCTCGGGCGAAAACTGACGCGTATTAACTTCGTAGATGGTGGCGTTTTTGGCCCATTCGGGAGCCGCGGGCGCGCCGGCCATCAGCGTATCGGCAGTCGATGGGGGCGTATCGGTCGTAGTTTTCTGAGTTTCCCGGCAGGCGGTTGTCAGCACACAGGCACTGACCAGGGTAAGCAGATACGTCTTAATCATGTGGTACGGATGTAAAAGCGATCCGGTTAGGATAGGTGTCAGCTAGGCAGGCCAGGTTGTTGAGGTGTGCTTCAGGGTGTGGATGGCGGCTGCCGGATCGTCGGCACCGAAAACAGAACTGCCGGCCACCAGGATATCGGTGCCGGCCCGCAGCAGCGCCGGAGCATTATCGGCGCTGACGCCCCCGTCTACCTCGATCAGCGCCGACGACCCATTGTCGGTCAGCAGCTGTTTGAGCCGGGCAATTTTGCGAAGCGTATGGGGTATGAACGACTGCCCGCCAAAACCCGGGTTAACCGACATGATCAGCACCACGTCGATCTGGTCCAGACTGTCTTCGAGCAGCGAAACGGGTGTATGGGGGTTGAGGGCCACACCTGCCCGGCAGCCCAGCTCCCGAATACGGGCCAGCGTTCGGTTGAGGTGGGTACAGGCTTCGTAATGCACGTGAATCACAGCGGCTCCGCCTTCGGCAAAGGCTTCCAGGTAACGATCGGGATCGTTGATCATCAGGTGCACATCAATTGGCTTCTGGCAGTACGTCTTAGCTACCTGCAGCAGCGGAAAGCCAAAGGAGATGTTGGGCACGAAGGCCCCGTCCATGACGTCGAAGTGTAAGAGGTCCGCTTCGCTGTGGTTGACGAGTTCGAATGCACGCTGAAGATGGGCAAAGTCGGCGGCAAGGAGCGATGGGGCGATAGCAGGCATAGGCGTTCAGAGCGGTTCGCTGGCGCGTTGGTTTGCCGGCCCGGATGGTGTCTGCTCGACAAACCAGTTGAGCCAGCACCCGGCTCAGCGAGCGCTTTTTTATCCTGTAAAACTACTATTTTTTTGGTTGATCGACGAAACAAAACCAATATTGCCGGCTTTATCGAGGATTCGGCATAGGCTGCCGCAAACTGCCTCACTGACCCGCGCCAACCGGCTGGCGCCCCTGTTTTTCGCTCTATGAATCCCCAGCAGCAAATCAATGAACTGACCGACCGACTCAACTGGTACAACCATCAGTACTACCAGAACAGCACCTCGGAGGTCGATGATTTTACGTTCGACCAGACGCTTCAGCAACTGACGGAGCTGGAGAAACAATACCCCGATCTGCGCCGGCCCGACTCGCCGACGCTCCGCGTGGGAGGCACTATCAGTAAAGAATTTCCAACTGTCTACCACCGGTTCCCTATGCTGTCGCTGGGGAACACCTACTCGGAAGAAGACCTGGCCGAGTTCGACAACCGCGTCCGCAAAGGCCTGCGCGATGAGCCTTACGAATACATCTGTGAGCTGAAATTCGACGGGGTAGCCCTCAGCCTGACCTACGAAAACGGCGTGCTGGTGCAGGGCGCTACCCGGGGCGACGGTGTGCGGGGCGATGATATCACGAACAACATCCGCACCATCCGCACGGTACCGCTCCGGATCCGGGCCGACGATGCGCCGGCGCTGTTCGAAGTGCGGGGCGAGGGCTTTCTGCCGCTGGCCGAGTTTGAACGTATCAACCGCGAGCGCGAGGACATCGGCGAGCCCCTGCTGGCTAATCCGCGCAACGCAGCATCGGGCACCTTTAAGCAGCAGGACTCGGCCGCCGTGGCCCAGCGCCGGCTCGACTGTTATCTCTACTCGTTTCTGGCCGATCCCCAGGCCGACGGCACCGACGTGGTGCAGACCCACGAGGAAAGTCTGATTGCCATGACCCGCTGGGGGTTCAATGTGTCGCCTACCTGGCAGAAGTGCGCCAGCATCAGCGAGGTCATGGCCTATATCCACTCGTGGGAAACCCGCCGGTTCGAGTTGCCGCTGGGTACCGATGGCATCGTTATCAAGGTAAATCGCTACGATCAGCAGCGCGAGCTGGGTTATACGGCCAAGAGCCCACGCTGGGCCATCGCCTACAAATACAAGGCGCAGGCAGCCAGCACCACCCTCAACGGCATTCAGTACCAGGTGGGGCGTACTGGGGCTGTGACGCCGGTGGCGCTGCTGGCCCCGGTTCTGCTGGCCGGCACGGTGGTCAAACGGGCCTCGCTCCACAATCCCAACGAGATTGAGCGGCTGGGTGTGCAGCTCCACGACACGGTATTCGTAGAGAAGGGGGGCGAAATCATTCCTAAAATAACGGGCGTCGATCTGGGACGACGAACCGGACAGACCAAACCGATCGTGTACCCCATCACCTGTCCGGCCTGCGGTACGCCACTCGTGCGGACCGAGGGCGAGGCCAACGTGTACTGCCCCAACGAAGCCGGCTGTCCGCCCCAGCGGCAGGCCCGTTTCGAGCATTTCATTCAACGCCGGGCCATGAACATCGAGAGCCTGGGCGAAGGAAAAATTCAGCTGCTGATCGACCGGGGGCTGGTGTCGACCCCCGCCGACCTCTATGACCTGACCAACGAGCAACTGCTGGGACTGGAAAAAGCGTATCCGATAGCCGAAACAGCCGATGCCCTGAGCGACGAGCCGACCCGGGTACGGGTCGTGAAGTTCGGCCAGAAAACGGTCGACAATATCCTGACGGCTATCGAACGATCCAAAACGCAGTCGTTCACCAATGTGCTGTTCGGGCTCGGTATCCGCTACGTGGGCAATACTACCGCCGAGCGGCTGGCCGATTATTTCGGCACGATGGACGCGCTGATGGAGGCTTCCTTCGAGCAGCTATCGGCGGTGCCCGACATTGGTCCCCGCATTGCCCGAAGCGTAGCCGACTGGTTTGCTCATGCGGAGAACCGGGCCTACGTCGAGCGGCTGCGGCAGGCAGGGTTGCGGTTCGTTACGGAGAAAGTGGTGGTCGAGGCCGAGAGCGATCGGCTGACCGGCAAAACGTTTCTTTACACCGGCACATTTGCCAACTTCGGCCGGGAAGAGCTCGAAGCGAAGATCGAAGCCAACGGCGGTCGGGTGCTCAGCGGCATTTCCAAGAAGCTGAACTACCTGATCGTGGGCGAGAATGCCGGACCGTCGAAGCTCGAAAAAGCCCAAAAGCTGAACGTGCCCATGCTGACCGAAGCCGAGTTTATGGCGATGCTGGGCGACGAAATCATTTAACCCCATAAAACTCGTAACTTTGTCGTAACATTCCGGCTTGCAGCAGCATGAACACAACCTTTCACGGCGTCGGCGTCGCTATCGTGACGCCCTTTACCGCCGATCATTCGATTGATTTCGACGGCTTCGGCCGGGTAATCCGCCACGTCTCCGACGGGGGCGTTCGCTACATCGTTCTTCAGGGCACCACCGGCGAATCGCCCACGGTGACCAAGGCCGAAAAGAAACAGCTGCTGCAGTATCTGAAGGAAAACAACCCGAAGAATCTGCCCATCGTGTACGGGGTTGGCGGCAACGTCACGAGCGAGGTTGTAGCCGGTATGAAAGACATCGATTTTCAGGGGGTCGACGCCATCCTGTCGGTTTGCCCCTATTACAACAAACCCGGCAAACGGGGTGTCATCGAACACTTCACCCGCGTTGCCGACGCCAGCCCGGTGCCGGTAATCCTTTACAACATTCCGTTCCGGACCGGCATCAACATGTCGGCCGAAACCATCTGCGAACTGGCCCAGCACCCCAACATCATCGGCGTGAAAGAAGCGTCCTGTGTGATTGAACAGTGCATGGAGATTGTGCGCGACAAGCCCGACGATTTTCTGCTCATCTCGGGCGACGACGTGCAGGCCGTACCCATCATCAGCATTGGTGGCGTGGGCGTGATGTCGGTTATTGCCAACGCACTGCCGGCCCGGTTCTCGGCTATGATCGATGCTGCCCTGCAAGGCGATTTTGCCTCTGCGCAGAAAGAGCTGGGGCATTTTCTGCGGATCGACCCACTGCTTTATGAGGAAGGCAACCCGGTGGGTGTAAAGAGTCTGCTCGACATGATGGGCCTGATTTCGGCGGAGGTTCGACTACCGCTGATGCGGGCGTCCGACGATCTGGCCGAACGGCAGCGCGTGGTACTGCAACGCGACGGTCTGCTCGAACTGGTTGCCCAGTAAAGGCCCTGCGCCCATACACAACAAGGCCCGACTACGCTTGTAGTCGGGCCTTGTTGTGTATAGCGGTTGTTCAGATGAGCTAGGCGTTGCCCCGGCCACCACCGAACAGCTTGGAAATAACCCAGATGATAACGGCAACCACCACAATGACGCCGATGATGCCGGTATAGGCACCCGCTTTAAATATATCGCCGATAGCGGCACAGCTGGTCATCAGTGTGAGCAGCAGCACGGCTACAAATGCGATGGGGGCAAAACGCAGGTAAGTTTTCATACTGTCGATTGATTATCAGTGAGTGAAATACACCCGGCCACAGGTCAGGAATGTAAACTAAACTGCTACCAATCGGCTTTGTTTGCGCCCGAATCCCCTATACATTCCACCAGTAGGTGAATTTGAGAACAAGCGCCCGGTTTTTAATCGAAAATAAATCCGGACCGCCCATGTTAGGGAGGTAATTGTCGGTATAAACCAGGAACAGGTCAGATGCCGGTTTGTAACGCCACTGCAGACGGGCGTTTATGTTCATGTTTTTCTGCTGTTCATTGTACTGTACAAACGTAGTGAGGTAGACCGTGTTGGTCATCGTTAGGTCGAAGCGAGGGCCTACCAGCCAGAACCTGGTTCGGCCCCAGGGAGCCATCAACCGAATGTCATTATAGCTGGCGCTGGCGGCCAGACTGACGTAGGGCTGAAACCGGTAGCCCAGATCGGCGGTCAGGTTCAGGCGGGTGCCGTCGGCGTAGTAGCCGCCATAGCGGGACGTGAATCCGTAGGTAAAGAGGCTCTGCGGCTTCGATACGAAACTCGTGCCCCAGGCGGTCCAGCGGTGCTCGGTACCCGTTGCCAGTGTTTCGCGCCCCGAGTTGGTTGGATCGAACGGGCTCAGAAGCCGTACAAAATCAGTGGCGACCCAGCCCGTCAGTACACTGCGGCTGCGGAACGTCAGGCTGTAGCTCAGTACCGATTCGTTATCGCTCTGCCGGCCGCTGGCGTCGAAGAAATAATACGAGCTAACCGTGGGGCCGTGGCTTAGCACCGAGCCGCCTACGGGCAGAAAGCTGTAGCCCAGCGTAGCCATGCCGCGCCGATACCCACGCCTGGGTACGTAGCCGGCTTCGGCGGTGTAGTTGCGCCCTACCGATTCCAGCTGTCCGCCAATGAGCCACTGCCGGCTGTTATACTGCAGGTTGCCCGCCACCACGGCATCATCGCCCGACTGGGTTGGGCTGAACGATTTCAGGTACAGCGCTTTACCGCTCCACAGGTTATTGGCCGATGCCAGGTTGTATTCAACGCCCAGGTTGCGGTTGTAGCGGGAATAGCCACCCTTGTCGGTAACCGGGTTGTAGTTCAGCGACTCTTTGTTCACAAAGAGCACGCCTACATTCGACCGGGCGAAAACCCGCCGTTGCAGCGCCATAACGGCAAAGTTCTGGGCGGGCAGTCCGGTTTCGTCGACCTGGCCGGTTTGCATGTCCATAATACCCAGCCGCCAGTCTTTGTTGAGTTTACCGCTCAGCCGCGCTCCAAACCGGATGGGCACGCCACCCAACCCGATGCGCCGGCTGAAAAAGGGGCGGATTGTGCTGTAGCCAAAGTTGGTGAACTGATCCCCGTTTTCGAGGAAGAACTGCCGGCGCTCCGGAAAAAACAGTTCGAACCGGTCGAGGTTAGTTACCTGCTGATCGACGTCGACCTGCGAAAAGTCGGGGTTGACGGTCAGATCTAGGTTGAGCGACGATGTAATGGCCACCTTGGCGTCGAGCCCGGCGGTAAAGCGCGTCTGATTCGGTATGCCGTTCTGATAGTCGCGGGTGAGGCCCCCCAGCACATACGGAATCAGCGAGATATTGGGGCCGGGGGCCGGGGGCGCCTGATCCCAGACCAGCACACCTGTGTAAGCAAGCGAAGCCGTCGGGAACTGCCGTGGAACGGGTGCCCAGGCTGATTTTTCGGTTGATTTGAGATCCTGCCGACCGAAATTGATCCCCCAGCGGGTCGTACCCTGTTTGTAACGCAGGGTTTTAAAGGGAATCGCCATCTCGATCACGTAGCGATCGGCATAGTTGCGAACCGCCGAAATCCATTTGTTGTCCCAGCTCTGATTGGCCTTACTGCCTTCGAAGAGCAACGCATCCCACTGCGCGCCAACCGCGTTCAGGCCGAAGGCAAACCCATTGGTTTGATCGTCGAACGTATCGAGAAAGAGGAGGAAGTTATCATTCTTGGCGAAGGCCCAGTCGCGCCGGAGCGATTCGACGATGTAGGGGCCAGGCACGTCGCTGTGGTGGCACACGGCGCTCAGATAAAGATACTGATCGTCGTAGGCCATCCGTACGTCGGTCCGTACACGGGCCCGGCTGGTATCCATCGGCAGTACCATCCAGAAGTTCGACGCCAGTTCAGTAGTCGACCAGGCAGGTTCGTCGGCCGCCCCGTCGATCACAATGGGCGCTGTCGCCCGACTGATGTGGAGTTGATAGGGTTCATTCTTTTTTTGCGCCCATGCGGGTGTACAAAGTGCTGCCGCAATCAGTATCGATAAAAGTGCTTTCACCGCCGGTTTATTGTTTCAAGTGACAAAGAACGGCATCCTAGGCAAATACCCCGACCATCAGCCCTGTAATTCTACATAAGTAGATGAGTGGTCGCTGGAAACGATAAGCGGCACCGGCCTACCGACCGGTGCCGCTCTGGCACCCTGAAAATAACCTGATTGCCCGGATGGGTTTAGTTCACCATGAAGACGGCGTTACCGAACAGGAGTTTGCCGCCATACCAGAAGCCCCGGAACAGCGGGTCATCGGCCAGATACACGATGTTGCCACGGCCCATCGACTGAACACCCATGAGCAGCGTGTTCTTCAGCTTGTTTTTGGCGTTGCGGCCAGTGAAACCAGCCACGTAATTGTCGTTTTTAAGATACCCGACGTTCCAGCCTTCTTTCAGGAAATCGAAATTGTAGGCGTTCTGAACAAGCGAGTAGTAACCATCGGCCAGACCAAAACCCAGCGGGTGGCTGCTGTCCATGGTAACGCGGTAAATGCTGCCCGGCGTTTCGTCGGAAATGGCCGAACGTTCGCGGTCTGCATAGAGCTTGAGCGAATCGATGAGGGCCCCTTTGCTGGCTTTACTGTCGGTGCCGGCTTTTTCTTTCAGGTCGAACCCATCTTTTCCCGCCAGGAAGGCCGTGGCCCGTTCGAGGGCAATGAGTTTACCGCCCCCCCGAATCCAGTCTTTAAGCTGGGTCAGCACACGATCGTTCAGGAAACGGCCGTAGTTATAGTTGGTGGGCAGCACCAGCACGTCGAACCGGTTCCACTCCGTATTGCCCAGACTGTTGCCGTCGAGCAACGATACGGGGTACTGCAGCTCCCGGTCGAAGTAATGCCAGACCTCACCGGCAGCCGGAGGCAGCGTGCCTTCGCCAACCACAAGGGCCACCCGGGGTGCTTTTAAAGCCGTTACGAAATCAGACCCGAAGTCGGAACCCTTGGCCACAAAGCCGCTTTGTACGGGGGTCATATCGGCCCCGGTGCGGGTTGCTTCGGCCCGAATCAGCGCGTCGAGCCGGGCGCCCAGGTGTTCGTTGTTACCCCGGGTCACGATCAGCGTACCGGTGGGGTAGGTTTTGCCCTCGAGTTCGAACGGTTTTTCGGCTACCCGCACCCGTACTTTCTGCTTCAGCAGGGCCGCCAGCATTTGAACGGCCGGCATCGACTGCCACCGCACCACGTAGCCATAAGGCCGGGTGGTCGTAGCGGCCGATGTGGTTGTGGCCGGTTTGGCAGCTGGTGCCTGGATGTCCGGCGTCAGCCGTGTGGTCAGGCCATAGGTGGGCAGGCCAAAGGCGTAGGGGAGCGACCAGGCCGTGATGTCGTAGGTCGCCGAATCTTCAAGGGCCGATTTAGGCTCGAACAGAATCTTGAGCAGCGTCGATTTAGGCTGGTAAGCGCTGATGACCATATCCTCGGCCGCTATCGTTACCGACTTTTCATTTTTCTGATTCAGGTAGTTGAAACCGGGAGCGTTGAACCGTTTGCCCGCGTAGCCATAGCTGATTTTGTTGCGGTCCAGCAGTTGCTGCAGGGCTTTGAGCCGGCCGGCATCGCCATTGGTTTTGACAACGTAGCTTTTGTATGTGCCGATGGGGGCCGTTCGCGATTTCTCGAAAAATCGCCCGAACTCCGTAACGATTTCAGGCGCTTTGTCGGCAACCGACTCCAGCGTGGCAATACTGCTGGTCACGTGGTGATCGATCCGCTGGCGCAGCGTGAGCGTGTCGCCATCGGCTTTTTCGATAGCCAGCCCTGCCCGGCTGTTGCCGCCCTGCTCATAGGTCATGCCAATGGCCCCGTTGTAGGTAGGGTAGGTGTCACCATAGCTCGGGTAAAACAGGTCGAACCGTTCGCGGGTGTAGTACAGCCAGCCCTTCTGGTCGAAATAGCGGCTGCAGTACTGCCCGATGGTTTGCTGAAACTGACGCTGGAAAGGGGTGATGTCTTCGTGATAAGGCTTAGCCGACGGCGCGAAGTAATACGGGCTTTCATACCCCATCTCGTGAAAATCGCCGTGTACGTGGGGCATCCACTGGTGGTAGAGCGCCATGCGCTGCTGCGTAATCTCCTGCGTTTGCCAGGCCCAGTCGCGGTTCGGATCGAACAGGTAGTGGGTGTACCGGCCACCGGGCCAGGGTTCGTTATGCTCGCGGGCCGAGGGATTCGGGTCGGGTACAGAGCCCACCATCTGATTGAACCAGTTCACATAACGGTCGTGTCCATCGGGGTTGAGGCCGGGATCCAGAATAACGACCGATGTATTCATGACCTTCTGCGAAACCGGATCGTTGTTCAGCGCCAGCCGATACAGCACGTCCATGAAAGCCTCGGAACTGACCGCTTCGTTGCCGTGTACGTTGTAACTGAGCCAGGCAATGGCGGGGTTATTGCCGCTGGGCTGGCCGTCGAGCAGGCCCGCCCGTTTGAGGTTGTTGGTCCGTATTTCCTCGAGTCGGTTCATATTGGTTTCCGAAGCCAGCAGTGCTACCATAAGCGGTCGCCCTTCATACGACTTACCGTACGGAATCAGTTTGACCCGGTTGGGCAGTTGTTTGGCTACCTGTTCGGCATAAGCCAACACTTGCCGGTGGGGCGTATACTGTTCACCAACACGATAACCCAGAAACTGCTCGGGCGACATTAGGGTACTGGCCGACTGGGCCGTGCCCGGGGCAGGCGTGGTCTGCGCCCTACCCGCGAGTGTGGCTGTCAGTAAGCCTGCCATCAGGAAAACGTACTTCATAGAGGAAGAAAAATTTTTAAATGCTAACGTGCTCAAAAATAGGCCTAAAACGTACAGGAACGGCTTTTTGTAAATTTTTTTTTGAGGCAGGTATTGCATTATTGAATCGGCGCCTTACCTTTGCACCACGATTCGCCACTAGCACGGCACACACCGACAAGCTAGTGGGTCTTTCACAAAGACGGCCGATTCGTCTAGCGGTTAGGACATCGCCCTTTCACGGCGGTAACACGGGTTCGATTCCCGTATCGGTCACCTAACGATCAAGTTGAAAAGCCCACCCTCACCGGTGGGCTTTTTGCGTTTCGGACCCCGCCGAACGCTGCGCATAACCCGCTCACTGGTTGCCGGAACCACCAAACGGGAAAGGCCCGATGGGATATAATAGGACAACTCGGGGAAAAATGCACACAAACGGACTGCCTTGTTTAGGGTAATGCATTGATTGTCAGCAGGTGGCACGAAAATGGCACTCTTTCAGTGAGCAACTGAACAATCTCGTAAACAACAGAACGATGGTATCACTAACCGACCGAATTTCAAACTTCTTGGGTGGTCAGGACACCGAAGCCGACGAAGGCCTCCGGGACTTATTTATTACCGAACTGAAAACCATCTTTTACGCCGAACGCCATATTGTCGATGCGTTAGGGAGGCAAGCTGATGCCGGCACCAGCGACGAAGTACGGGCTGCCTTTGCCGACCACCAGAACGAAACCCGCACGCACATCAGCCGGCTCGAGTCGATATTCAGAATATTGAGTGTTGAGGCAAAGGAAAACGCAAGCCACGCGGTCGACGGCCTGATCAACGATGCCAAATTTGCCGTAAACGACACACAGGATGGCTCACTGACACGCGATGCCTCGCTGATCATTGCTGCCCAGAAGCTCGAACACTTCGAGATTGCATCCTACGGGTCGTTACTGACGCTGGCGCGGGTGCTTGGGTTCGATCAATCGGTCGAACTGCTGGAACAAACACTCAACGAAGAGAAAGCCGCTGACCGCCGGCTGACCGAACTGGCCGAATCATTCGTAAATCTGCAGGCCCGAAAAGAAGAAACGCCCGGCAGTCATCACGAGAGCCGGGCACCTTTACATACGACCGACAGCGATGTCACCCTGGGCGGCCCACTGGGTGTCTGATCGGAAACAGTTTCATCTGGTATTTAACGCAATTGCCCCGCTAGTTCCGACTTACCCATCCGGGAAGTCGGAACTAGCGGGGCAATTGTGTGTTGGAGTGAATCAGATGGACTCTTCGTCGGTGCGCTCAGGGCTGGGCTCGGTACCGTCGTTGTTGCCAAGTGTATCGCCGTTGCCCCAGTTGTGATTGTCGGGCTCCATGTTTGGGCTACCCGATGCAGCTCCGAACCGGCCAGCTGCCTGATCCTGCTCGTCGGTCGGCGTCGACGGCATCGTTTGCGCGTCGCCCGACAGGTCAGTGGGGTCGTACTGTTCGTCCATCATGGTCGATTCGTCGGGCGTCTGCACCGGACCACCGGTTTCGGGGCTAAAGGTCGGATCCTGCTGATTCAGCATGGCATCCTGGTTGGTATTTTCCATAGGTTGGGTTGGGTTGCGTAATGCGGCTGCACCGGGAGTCGACTAGCCGCGGGTAAAAACTTCCCAGAGTCGGGTGTATAGCTTTTTGGAATACGTAGTTACGTCGGCCAGCGACGCGTGAATCGTGAAGGGAGTAAAGGGTAGGAGCGCCGAATCGAGCGGTTCGATAAACACGGTACGCCCGGTTGTCCAGCGGCCGGCCAGTCGGCGCACCGAACCCGTTAGCCGGATGCCGGCATCGATCAGGTCGACCTGACAGTTTTCCGGATACTGCGCTACGGCCAGTTCCTGCGAGAAACGCTGTAACTGACTGGCATCAAACCAGGTCAGCGACGGAATATTCAGATGGCGATTGGCCCGCCCCGACCGGTACAGGAAATCGATAGAGAGTCGCAGCGATCCCAGCACCCGGGGGGTAGAAACCTGCAGATCAAGTACTTCAAACGGAGCTGTCTGCGAGTCAGTGGTAACCTCTATAGTCATAGGATGATGAAGTATATCTGGCTAGTTAGGCAGAAGTTGGCAATAGTAAAAGCTAAACTGTGTTAGTGGTTCCTATGTAACCAGATGCCTTGCGCTGGTGTTTTTATACGTAAATCATTTTTCGGGTCATGCCCCCATCCACCACGAAATTCTGGCCGGTGATGAAGCTGTTCTCGGGGGCAATCAGAAACAGAATCATGCGGGCGATATCGTCGGCTGTACCTACCCGGCCGGCCGGGTGCTGGGCATGATCTTCGGGGCGGAGTTCTTCGGGTTTGGCCTTCGCGTTTTTCTTGAGACCCGACACGTCGATCCAGCCCGGACTGATGCAGTTAACCCGCACATCGGGGCCCAAACTGATGGCCAGCGAGTGGGTGAGGGCCAGTACGGCACCTTTAGAGGCCGAGTAGGCAAACGTATCCGGTTCCGACTGGAAGGCCCGGGTCGAGCACATATTAACGATCGAGCCGCGCTGGGCAGCGATGTGTGGGGCACAGTGTTTAGCGCACAGAAACGTACCGGTCAGGTTGGTGCCGATCACCCGGTTCCATTCCTCCAGGGTGAGTTTCTCGAGCGATTTCTCCGTCATCTGGGCCGCGTTGTTGATCAGTACATCGATCTGGCCAAAATGGGCAAGGGTCTGTTCAACAGCTTTGCGCACATTGGCATCGTGCGATACGTCGCAGGAAACAAACAGCAGCTGTGCCGAGGAGGCTTTGAACGCATCGCGCAATTCGTTGATCGCTTCGGTATCGGCTTCCCAAACGGCCACGCGAAAGCCGTGGGTAAGTAAATATTGGGTGGCAACACGGCCGATGCCCTGGCCTCCTCCGGTGATGATGGCTGTCTTCATAAATTGCCTGGGTTATGCAGCGATTGATTAACTACGTTCTCTGGTAACACCATCGGGCAACAGCTGGTTACGAAATTAATGGGTTTTGCGTGAAGCCTGTCTGACCCCAGGTATGCCGAACCGACACCCGATTGCCTGGTGTTCGCTTATCGGCGGGCCAGCACGGCTCCGTATTCATCAACTGATTTACCCGGGCCCTGTGGCCTCATCTGCTGCATGTTACAAATTGCGTTTTCGTCGGTCTATCGGCTTCGGCTACCAGAAGGTCACCGGTTTCCGATGCTGAAATACGAGCTGATTTATGAGCAACTACTCTATGAAGGAACCTGTACGGAAGCTAATTTTTTCGGACCCGGCCCTGTCAGCGATGCGTGGGTGCTTGGGGTGCACACGCCTGCCTATGTCGATCAGCTCAGGACGCTTACTGTGCCACCGGCTATGGTGCGCCGGATCGGGTTTCCGCTGACGCCCGAACTTATCGAACGCGAATGGATCATTACGCAGGGAACAATCGACTGCGCGCAGAAGGCACGGCAGGATGGTATTGCGCTCAATGTGGCCGGCGGTACGCACCACGCTTACCCCGATCGGGGCGAGGGGTTCTGCATGCTCAATGACGTAGGTGTGGCGGCCCATTACCTCCTCAGCACGGGGCTGTCCCGTCAGGTGCTGGTGATCGACCTCGATGTGCACCAGGGTAACGGCACCGCCGTGATGTTTCAGCACGAGCCGCGGGTGTTTACCTTCAGTATGCACGGAAAAGACAACTACCCGCTTCGGAAAGAACAGTCAGATCTCGACATCGAGCTGCCCACGGGAACCGCCGATGAGTTATATCTGAACACGCTTTACGACACGCTGCCTCGCCTGATTGCGCAGGTGCAGCCCGATTGTCTGTTTTTTGTGTCGGGGGTCGATATTCTGGCATCAGACCGGCTGGGTAAAATGGCGGTCAGTCGGGAGGGGTGCCGGCAACGTGATGCATTTGTGATGGAAGAGGCCCGGCGGCACAACCTGCCCCTGACGGTGTCGATGGGGGGCGGCTACTCGCCCCGCCTGACCGATATTGTCGAAGCGCACTGCAATACGTTTCGCCTGGCCAGCTCGCTTTATTTCTAACGCAAAACGGCCGCCCGACTACTCGGACGACCGTTATAAATGCCTGTGGGGGCGGGGTGATTACGCTACCCGGTGCACCCAGCCAAATGTGTCCTCGACCTTACCCGTCCGGATGGCATTCAACTGATTTTTCAGCCGTACGGCCATCGAATCTTCGGGGGCAAACTCGGGCAGCATGTAATCGGTGCCGTTGTAGCCGATAAGGGAGTAGGGCGATACAACCACGGCGGTGCCGGCGCCAAAGGCTTCGGTCAGGCGGCCGTTTTCGATGCCACTCACTACCTCGTCGATCGATACCTGCCGCTCTTCCACGTCGATACCCCAGCCTCGGGCAATCTGCAGGAGCGTATCGCGGGTCACACCTTTCAGAATTGAATCCGACGTAGCGGGGGTAACCAGCTTACCGTCGATGACGAACATGATGTTCATCGTGCCCGATTCTTCAATGTATTTATGCTCGCGGGCGTCGGTCCAGATCAGCTGATCGTAGCCCTGCTGCTGAGCCAGCAGGGTAGGGTACATCGAACCGGCGTAGTTACCGGCGCATTTCGCATAACCAACACCACCCGGTGCCGACCGGATGTACTCCGTTTCGACTTTCAGCTTGGGCGGATTGGTGTAATAAGCACCAACCGGGCAGGTGAAAATGCAGAACCGGTATGTTTTCGATGGCGCAACCCCCAGGAAGGTATCGGTAGCGAACATGTAGGGCCGGATATACAGCGAACCGTCGGGTGTAGTGGGTATCCAGTCGGCATCGATTTTAAGCAGGGCTTCGAGGCCACCCATGAAGACCTCTTCGGTGAGCGTAGCCATGCACATCCGTCGGGCCGATTCGTTCATCCGCTCCAGATTGGCGTGGGGCCGGAACATAAGCACATCGCCCGCATCGTTTTTAAAGGCTTTCATGCCTTCGAAAATCGACTGACCATAATGTAGCGACGACAAAGCCGGACTTAGGGTGAAATTGTCGAAGGGGACAATCATCTGATTTTGCCACTGACCATCCATGAAGTCAGCAACAAACATGTGGTCAGAGAAATGTTTTCCGAAAGGCAGATGATTAAAATCTACCTCCTGAATCCGGGAGCGTTCCGCTTTCCGTAATTCAATTTGCAAGACGTCCGTCGTCATGATCAGGCTATTGGTTAATACGTTAGGCCGCTGTGGTCTGTCTGTGGCAAAGCTAAAAAATTAGCGGCAGGATGTTTAGTTGTCAAGACAACTTTCTTTTACCCGGCTGTCCGTCGGGGTGTCCAGGCGATTTCATCGGCCCCTAGCTCCTGAGTCATTGCCCGGCTCAGCATAAACAGGTAATCAGACAGGCGATTGAGGTACTGCAGCACCAGTGGGTCAACGGGGTGCTGTTCGTTGAGGGCAATCACGAGCCGCTCGGCCCGCCGGCAGACCGTACGGGCCAGGTGGCAGAACGACACGCTCGGATGACCGCCCGGCAGCACAAAGGCCCGCAGTTCGGGTAACGTGGCATCCATCGCATCCATACTGGTCTCGAGCAGCGTGACATCGTCGGCAATAATGGCGGGCATGGGCCGGTTAACGCCTTTCTCGGGATCGGTAGCCAATTCGGCACCAACTGTAAACAGCCGGTCCTGAATTTCCTTGAGCACATCGGCGCGACTGGTATTGACCGGCTGATCGCGCAGCAGGCCAATCCAAGCGTTCAGTTCGTCGACCGTACCATAGCTATCGATCCGCAGATCGGCCTTACTAACCCGGCGACCACCAATGAGCGCGGTCTGGCCGGCGTCGCCTGTTTTTGTGTATATCTTCATAACGATCGGGTGAAGCAGGGCCAAATCTCCGCACAATCTGTGTAAACCGCGCAATCCTCGGCTACCTTTGCACCCTGATTTTAATGCAGGCGTCGGTGCTGCCCATGGCGACACCGGCTCCTGCCGATTTACGCTTCGATTGTCATGAAAACAGGTACCTTTTTTGTTCGTGTCTGGCGGATCCTGTCCATCCTGGGGTTTCTGGTTGCGCTGTTCAGTAGCTACATCGCCTATCCCGAGGAGGTGGCCGTTCGTTTCGACGATACTAACCGCGCCATCCAGTACGTCAACCGCGAGACCCTTTTCTATGTGGCTATTGGTATTTTTCTGTTCAGCCTGACCAGTCTGAATGCCCTGGGGCGCCTATTTCCACGGGTGCCCTCCGAGCGGCTGGCTGTGCCCAATCAGCCCCTCTGGACGGCGCATCGCTCCCAGCTCAATACGGTGTTCATCAACTGGTTTCAGGCCCTGACGGCGGCTGTTACAACCATTTTGGCGCTGGGCCTGCTAGTCTTATCGTTGCTGAACCGATCCGACCGCCCCGCCCGTTTTCTGGATTACGGTTTTCTGTTGCCCGTCTGTACAGCGATTCTGATTGTCGTACTGGCGGCTCTGCCCATTCGGTTATTCATGAAACCTGCTGCCGATGAATGAGCTGCCCGATCTGCTGCTGAGTCAATACCAGTATGATCTTCCCGACGACCGTATTGCCCGCTTTCCGCTGGCACAACGCGATGCATCCCGGCTATTGGTCTACCGAAACGGTCAGATTCAGCACGCTGCCTTCACCGATCTGCCGGCCCAGTTGCCGGCCGATAGTTTCCTGGTTTTCAACAATACCAAAGTAATTCCGGCACGACTGCACTTTGCGCGGGCTACGGGGGCACTGATCGAGTTGTTCCTGCTTAATCCGTTCTCGCCCGATGCCGAAATGGTGCCCCCGATCAGCCTGGCGATGGAGGCAACCGGATCGACCGTCTGGCAGGCTATGATCGGTAACCGCAAACGCTGGAAGGCTGGCGAAACGCTCGAAACGATAATACCTACGCCCGATGGCAAGCTGTTGCTGCGCGCCGACTGGTTCGACGTCGACCAATCGGCCGTACAGTTAAGCTGGAGCCCGGCTTCCTGGTCGTTCGCGCAGGTAATCCGCCAGGCCGGAGCTATTCCGCTTCCACCCTACCTGAAACGCGATGCTACCCTGGCTGATCGGGAAACCTATCAGACCGTTTATTCATCGCAGGATGGTGCTGTGGCGGCCCCGACGGCCGGACTGCATTTTACGCCGGCTGTGTTCGAGGCCCTGGCGCAGCGCGGTATTCAGCACGACTATCTGACTCTGCACGTTGGAGCCGGTACATTCCAGCCTATCAAGACTGACGACGCACGGCAGCATCAGATGCACGCCGAGCAGGTTGTGTACACGCAGGCTAATATCCGGCAGCTAATAGGCCATATCGGCCGCATCATTCCTGTTGGCACGACCTCGATGCGGGCGCTCGAAAGTCTCTACTGGATTGGTGCCCGGCTGTTGCAGCACCACCCCGATCCGTTTCAGCTCGATCAGCATTACGCTTATCAGCTGCCAGCCGAAGCGCAGCCAACACCAACGGCTGCTCTGGAAGCCGTGCTAAACTATCTGACCGTGTCTGGTCAGGCATCGGTGGTGGCCCATACCGCTATCTACATAACGCCCGGCTATAAACTACGGCTCTGTAAAGGAATCGTGACCAACTTTCACCAACCCGGGTCAACGCTGATTTTGCTCATTGCGGCCCTGATCGGTGAAGACTGGCGTCGGGTGTATGCAGAAGCACTGAATTCGGGATACCGTTTTTTAAGCTACGGCGACTCGTCGCTCCTGTTGCCCGCTACCTGATGCCTTACCTGTCGACCCTTTAGTTTCGTTCTCTATAAACGTACAAACAGATAGCCCTGCCAGCCCGGTTGCGCTGCCTAGCTATGGGCGCGGGCGCTACGTATTCTTAATACACGCTATGAATTTTATTGATGAACTCCGCTGGCGCGGCATGCTCCACGACATGACACCCGGTACCGAAGAGCAGTTTCAGAAGGAGATGACGGCTGGCTACATCGGATTTGACCCTACAGCGGCTTCGCTGCACATCGGTAACCTGGCAACCATTATGCTCCTTGTTCATCTGCAACGGGCCGGCCACAAACCGTTTGCGCTGGTAGGGGGGGCCACGGGAATGATCGGAGACCCATCGGGACGTTCTACCGAACGCGATTACCTGTCTGAAGAAACCCTGCGCCGGAATCAGGAAGGGATACGGGCGCAGCTAACCCGATTTCTCGATTTCGATTCGGGAGCCAACGCGGCCGAAATGGTCAACAACTACGACTGGTTTAAAGAGATGAGTTTTCTGGACTTTCTGCGGGAGGCCGGTCAGCATATCACCGTAAACTATATGGTGGCGAAAGATTCGGTCAAGAAGCGGCTCGAGACAGGTCTGTCGTTTATGGAGTTTTCATACCAGCTCCTACAGGGCTACGACTTTTACTGGCTCTATAAGAATAAACAGGTACGGCTACAGATGGGCGGCTCCGACCAGTGGGGCAACATTACCACCGGCACCGAACTGATTCGCCGGAAAGAAGGCGGTCAAGTTGAAGGTAAAGACGATCATCAGGCATTCGCCCTGACGACCCCACTGATTACAAAAGCAGACGGAACCAAGTTTGGAAAGTCGGCCGGAGGCAACATCTGGCTTGATCCGGCTATGACATCGCCTTATCAGTTCTACCAGTTCTGGCTTAACGCAGCCGACGCCGATTGTCCGCGATTCATACGAGTATTCACGCTGCTGTCGAAAGAAGCGATCGAAGAACTGGAACAGCAACATACCGAAGCACCCCACCTGCGGATTCTTCAGAAAGCCATTGCCAGAGACGTAACGATCCGGGTGCATTCGCAGGCGGGCTACGAACTGGCGGTGAAAGCGTCTGAGGTTTTGTTCGGCAAAGCCACGCTCGAAACGCTGCAATCGATCAACATTGATGAATTCGATGTGATCTTCGAAGGTGTACCCCAAACTGAGGTCACGGCCGAAGCGCTGGAAGCCTGTAAAGACATAACGGATCTGCTATCGGTAGCAAGTCAGGGTGAAGTGTACGCATCGAAAGGGGAGGCCCGTCGGGCAATCACTCAAAATGCAGTCAGTATAAATAAGGCCAAGGTGAGCGATCCAGCGGCTCCAGTGTCGGTTGAGTGGCTACAGGGGCGGTATTTGCTGATCTCGAAGGGCAAGAAAAACCATCTACTCAAAAAAGTTTAAAAAATTATGAACAGGTAAGTGGCGCACGATGAGCCACTTACCCACCTGTCCGCCCGGCGGTTCCCACTATTTTGGCCGCCGGGCTTGACAACCGCCCCTTTTTCGCCCTACCTTTGCACTCCCAAATCGAACGAAACACGCCGATCTGGGAAACACCGGCAGGCAACGGCCCGCCCCTTTCAACATCCCGGCGATCGGACTTGCGAAACCAGCTTGAAAAAAGTTTTTTACTTTTTACTTGACTTTCCCAAAACAAACCGCCACCTTTGCACTCCCAAATCGAACGAAGCGGGAAACATCAGCAGGCAACGGCCTGACGA